>JAWKKM010000029.1:0-79386 GCA_041393255.1 Bacteroidales bacterium
TCCGCCATTGATGAAATTCATCCCATCATAGGGTATTCAATCGAAAACGAATACAATCAAAATAACCAGCCGGAGCATTACATCAGTTTCCTTCAGGGCTATGCCGATAAAATTAATTATGTGCGTGAAAACCAAATCCCAGCCTCAAATGAAACAATCGCAGCATGGGAATATTTCCTGTCTGACGATTTTCAGGCGTTTGAAATGATCATGATGAAAGACATGCTTGCCCCTTTGGTATCCTGCCAGTGGGATCAGGGTTATCCTTATAATGTAATGTGTCCTGCCGCCACTGGAGGGCCCGGTGGTTATGTGTATGCAGGCTGTGTTGCTACGGCCATGTCGCAGGTAATGTATTACTGGCGTTACCCTTTGCAGGGAATAGGTTCACATTCTTATTGGTATGGACAATACGGGAATATCTCAGCCAATTTCGGAGCCACCGAGTACGATTGGGATGCCATGGAAAACAGTATCAACCACGAAAATCCCTGGCCCATTGCCGAGCTTCAGTTTCATTGTGGCGTGGCTGTTGAAATGATGTACGGGCCGAATGGTTCGGGCGCTTATTCGTCGGATGTACCCCCTGCACTGGAAGATTATTTTGGGTATTCTGACGATGCCGTATACCGGTGGAAAGAAGATTATAGCAATGCCGATTGGATTGAAATGCTGAAAGGAAATCTGGACAATGGCTGGCCCATGTATTATTCCGGTTATAGCTCAGCCGGCGGCCATGCTTTTGTTTGCGATGGCTACCAGGACGATTTCTTCCATTTTAATTTCGGATGGGGCGGTAGTTCCGATGGCTATTATTCGCTCAACGATGTCAATGGATTTCATGACGGACAAGGATGTGTGTTTAATACCTATCCCGGGTCAAATTATCCTTATTTTTGTGCAGGGGATAAAGTTTATACTGCCAAAAGCGGAACCATTGAAGATGGCAGCGGGCCGGTTGCAGATTATGAAAACAACAATGCCTGCACCTGGCTGATTGATCCGCAAACAGCAGAAGATTCCATTAGCAGCATAAAGCTTACGTTCTCAAAGTTTGATCTTGACCTTAGCGACCAGCTTGTTATTTATGACGGATCAACAACTTCCGATGAGATTCTTGCCACATTAACGGGCTCCGATATTCCGGAGGCAGTGATGTCAACCGGAAATAAAATGTTGATCCAGTTCAATACCGACAATGCGGCAACAGCAAATGGATGGCTGGCTTCCTTTACTTCCGTGGTTCCTGATTTTTGCAAAGGCGTTACCGTTTTAACGGAGCCTGCAGATGTTTTTTCGGATGGGAGCGGAACCTTCAACTACCAGAACTCAAAGGTTTGCATGTGGCAGATCATTCCTGAATTTACTGAAAGTATCACGCTGGAATTCACTTCTTTTAATACCGAAGCTGGCATGGATAAAGTGAAAGTATTTGATTATGAAACCCAGGAATTACTGGCGGAATATTCGGGCCAATACCTGACCAGCCTTCCTGAACCGGTAACTTGCTACAGTGGAAAAATGTTTGTTACTTTCAACACATCGGGTTCAACCAGTTATGATGGGTGGAGTGCAATTTATTATTCCGTTCCGGTAAGTACACCCGAAGTGGGAGAGGATGTTCATCAATTGGCTGTATATCCAAATCCTGCTAAGGAAATTTTAAATATCGAAATTCAATCCGCAGAAGCAGAGCCGGCAGAAATTCAACTTCAGGGCCTTGATGGCCGGATTGTTTACCAGGGCATTATTGAATTAAATCCAACAAAAATCAACCAACACATAAATGTTACTGAGTTTAATTCAGGAATGTATATACTGATTGTTCGAGGAGAAGATTTATTATACCGCAAGAAAATAGTAATAGAGTAACCGATCGAATTTCTACTTTAGCAAACCGGCTATTGCACTAATCAGTTCTTCTTGTTGGATGGGTTTTGAAAGGAAATCGTCACAGCCTGATTCCAGGGCCTCCATGGCATCCGATTCCATAGCAAAGGCTGTTTGAGCGATTATCGGAAGGTTTTTACGGCTCTTTTTGATCAGCCTGGTTGCTTCATATCCATTCATGCCCGGGAGTTTGATGTCCATCAGAACAAGATCGATATCCGCATTGTTCTCACATGATTTAACAGCCGACAATCCATCCACCACCTCCCGTATTTTAACTTTTGTTTTCCGCAGGTATGCCTTCAGCAGATAGGTGTTGGCCGAATTGTCCTCCACGATCAGAATGGTTTTGTTGCTCCAGTCAGGATAGGCCTTTTCAATTGCCTTGATCCCATTGCCTGCCACTTTTACCTTTGACCTGGAGTAAGGAATTGTAAAGAAAAATGTGGAGCCTTCCCCTTTTTTCGATTCTACCCAAATGGTGCCTCCCATCAATTCGACATAAGCTTTGCAAATAGCAAGTCCGAGGCCGGTACCTCCAAAAGCTCCGGTGTCAGAAGTTTCGCCCTGCCTGAAACGTTCGAAAATGATCTCTTGTTCGTCCTTCGAAAGGCCAATGCCGGTATCCCTTACACTGAATAAAAGATACTCACCATCGTTTCGTGAGATAAGCGTATAACCATAATCTACAAAGCCTTTCTTTGTAAATTTCAAGGCATTGTTAACAAGGTTTATCAATACCTGTCTTAATTTGGTTTTGTCGTTATGTATGGTAGCCTTGCTGCCATCAAGTGTTTTATTTATGTTAAAGTCGACGTTGGTGTTTAGTAAAAACTTCCTCGAGGAGAACAACGCTTTTATTTCATCCAGTTCGTCGTTTATGTTAAAATCAGTTTTGGATAGGGTTACAAGCCCTGCCTCAATTTTTGAAATATCAATTATATCGTTAATGATATTTAATAGGTGATTTCCGTTGGATTGGATTATTTTAAGGTATTTATTTCGATCCTGTGGGTTCTCATCTTTAAGCAGTAAATCGGAAAACCCTATGATGCTGTTCATCGGAGTTCTGATTTCGTGCGACATATTTGCCAGGAATGCCGATTTTAACCGATCGCTTTCTTCCGCTTTATCCTTGGCATTGCGTAAAATTTGTTCAAGGTTTACCCTGTCGGTAATATCGCGCGATACGGCAATGAGGACATCCTCTTCAAAATACTTTCCTTTATTTATCCAAACATCTTTTGGGAACTCTTCTCCATTTTTTCGGATTCCCCAAAAAAGAAACTTATGGGATTTTCCCTCAAATGCTTCCTGAAGATACCGGGCAACCTTTTCCAGGTCATTTTTACCAGGTGCAGAAAGAACTGCGGGGGTTTTGCCAATAAAATACGATTTGGGATGCCCATACATGTTTTCAGCTCCCGGATTAACATCAATAAATTTTCCTTCTTTGTTTAGTATGTAAATGGCGTCGGTTACATTGTTAAATATACCTTTGTAACTTTCTTCTGAGTTTCTGATCCTTTCCTCAATTTTTTTCCGTTCCGTAATGTCACGAATAACAGCTACCACATACTTGTTGTTTTTGTAAGAACCTGATGAAAGTGATATTTCGGTTTGAAAAATGGTATTGTCGCTTTTTCGGGCAGGCAATTCCAGTATCCTTCCAATGGCTTCGTTGGGTGTGCCCGTTAAGAAGTAGCTTTCAACCTTCTCCTGGTGGTCGTTCTGAAAGTCTTTTGGAATGATATTATTGAGTGTTTTTCCAATGATCTCTTTTTTATCATAGAGAAACATCTTTTCGGCTGCCGGATTAAATAAGGTTATCTGGCCTTTCTCATCGATCGCAACAATGGCATCTTTGGTAGCGTTGATAACTGCCTTCAGCATCTCCTCCGAATCACGCAATGCATGTTCTGCCTCAATGCTTAAGGTAACATCACGGATAATGGCCAGGACTTCCTCCTGGTTTTTGTAAACCATTCGTACTTCCTGAAAAAAGTGCTTCCGTTGTAGCGGGTTGAGTAATTAAATACCCTGGGCTGCCGGCTTTTCAAAGTTAGCTCAATGTTTTTTAACGTAAGTTCATTGTTTCGGCAGGCAGAATATCTTCTACATAGTTGTTGATAAAATCCTCTTTGTTAAAATTCAGGGGGTTATACTCTGGAACCTGGCAGTCAAGTATTCTGCCCGTTTTATTGATGATATAAAGGAAATCGGGAAGAGCAGATAACAAACTCTTGTTTTTTTCCTGCTCAATGGTCAATTCTCTAAAAGCTTTTTGAACCTGCTGTTGGCATTTTCAAGGCTGCTGGTATGTTTTCGTATTTCGTTTTGCAGGGTTTTTTCGTTGTGCTTTTGTTGTTTTTCAATTTTCTTGTGAGAAGTGATATCCCTGTCGAATGTGATAAACCCATTGTAGTTGTCATCATCGTCAACAAAGGGAATGCATTTGCGCCAAATGTCAAGGATATCACCACTTGCTGAAATTCATTTATTTCTGCCTCCTGAATGTGCATCCGGCTAATGTTTTCAATTCTTTCTTTGAAAATTGAATGGAATTCTTCAACAATTATAGATATTGCATTCTTTCCAACCAAAAAATCCTCAGTATAGCCATAGAGCTCCGTGAAGGCTTTTGTTGCAAGCGGCAATTTCTCCTGACTTATCAAGAATACAAATAGCATCCGGGGATACCGAATAAAAAAGATCATTTTTCAGACCTGAAATTTTCATAACTACAGTTAACAAAGAAGTAAATACATTATACTATCTTTAGTTTAAAAGGTTTTCAACTATAGTAACCTGAAATTGTTTTAAACGTTTTGCATAAAAAGGATAATCGTTAGATGCTTTTTGGTAAAAAGTTAATTATTAACGGATTAGGACGTGTTGGAAGTTGTGAAGCTTTTGGTTGTTGAGAATTTATAAACAATTTGATGTGTATAAATAGGGTAAGTCATTCTCCTGTTTATAGCGAATGGCCTTAAAATTTCTATTTTTGTATCGTATCCTGTTTGCTTCATTTAAGCTTATTGAATATGTACTATTCCCCGGTGAAATATGATGAGCCCTTGTTTCGGCCACCCAGCGAAGCCCACTCGGTTATTGTTCAGGTTACGAAAGGCTGTTCATGGAACAAATGTGCTTTTTGTGAAATGTACACTTCCAAGAAATTCAGCACACGGAGTGAATCAGAGGTTTTTTCTGATATTGATAGGTTGGCTGAATATGCCCCGGACTCCCGAAAGGTTTTTCTGGCAGATGGCAATGCCATGGTTTTATCAACCGGTAAATTATTAAAAATCCTAAATCACTGTAAAGAAAAATTCTCCAAACTGAACAGGGTATCTGCATATGCCATAGCCAAAGATCTAAAAGATAAATCAAAAGAAGAATTGCAAGAGCTAAATGCTGCCGGGTTGAAGCTTTTGTACATTGGGGTTGAATCGGGTGATGACGAGTGCTAAAAATGGTGAACAAAGGGGAGACCTTTGATACCACATCCAGAAATTTCGAAAAATTGAGAGAAAGCGGAATTAAAAGCTCTGTGATGATCATCAATGGTTTGGGAGGCTTGAATTACATGGAACAGCATGCAAAGAATTCAGCCCGACTGATCAACATAATTCAGCCTGAATACCTCTCTACACTGGTTTTGAGTTTCCCTTTCGGACTTGAGCATTATAAAAATCGTTTCGGGGGTGATTACTTGGAAATGAACATCATTGAGCTTTTAAGGGAGCAACATCTTTTTGTTTCTGGCATTGATGCAGAAAATATTGTTTTTAGGAGCGATCATGCCTCCAATTATTTATCTTTGAAAGGTATTCTGTCGAGGGATAAGAATGTGATGTTAGCGAAATTGGAAACGGCGATAAAACATCCTCAGGCAGCTGGCTTAAGGCCCGAATGGCAAAGAGGATTATAAATTGAAAAATCGAAAACCATGGAACTGAATATTAATAACAGATTATTTGTTGTGACGGGTGCAACAAGCGGACTTGGCAAAGGTGTTGCCGATGCTTTATTAAATGAAGGAGCCTCTTTGATTGTTGTTGCCAGGGATGAAGCCAAGCTGGTTGCTTTTGCAAACCAATATCCCGGCTCTATTGAAGTTCTGGCCGGTGATATAACCAAATCTGATACAATTCATGAGTTGCTTACCTTAATTGGTGACAGAAGTATAGATGGATTGCTTGTAAATGCAGGCGGCCCTCCGGCTAAATCGTTCATGGAAACGGATTTATCGGATTGGGATGTAGCTTATAACAACATTCTTCGTTGGAAGGTAGAGTTGACAAAATTGCTGTTGCCAAAATTTCTTAGCAGGAAATATGGAAGAATTGTTTACATAGAAAGTTCTTCCGTAAAACAGCCGGTAGAAAATCTGGTGCTTAGCAATTCTTTGAGGCTGGGAGTTGTCGGTTTTGTTAAAACCCTTTCGCAGGAAGTTGCCAGCCAGGGGGTCACCCTCAACATTCTTGCGCCAGGATTTCACAATACACCGGCTGCAGAACGATTGTTTATTAAACGAAGTGAAGTTGAAGGCATAACGATTGAAGCTGCAAGGCATCGCTATGAATCGGAAATTAAAGTCGGGCGTATGGGCAACCCTGTTGAATTCGGGAAGCTGGCTGCTTTTCTACTTTCTCCCCTGTCGGGCTACATGACCGGCCAAACCATTAATATGGACGGCGGGGCAAACAAAGGGACAATGGGATAGATTGATAAACTGGAGTGTATAATAGTCAATATGGATATTGTTGATCTTAAAAATGGGTTTATAGAAAGATACGGTGGTGATGAATCGGATATAGCTGTTTTTTTCGCTCCCGGTAGGGTAAATTTGATTGGTGAACATACTGATTACAATGGCGGTTTTGTTTTGCCCTTCAGTTTGCACTATGGAACCTACCTGCTGGCAAGGCCACTTTCTGACCCAATGGTAAAATTCAAGTCCTTGAATTTCAAAATGGGAGCTGAAGTCTGTATGAAATATGATTTGTCTCCAATGGGCAGCGAATGGGTGAATTATCCCCTGGGTATATTAAAAGAATTTAAGGACAGGAGGGTTGATATTCCTGGCATGGCATTAATGTTTGCCGGAAATATTCCCAGTGGAGCAGGCCTATCCTCTTCTGCATCCATTGAAATGGTAACTGCCTTTGCGTTGAATAAAATGCTGGGGCTGGGATGGCATATGCCGGAATTGATTAAACTGTCTCAGCATGCGGAGAACAATTTTGTCGGGATGAAGTGCGGGATCATGGATCAGTTTGCTGTTGGAATGGGTGAGAAGGGCCATGCCGTATTTCTTGATTGCGATACATTGAATTATTCATTGGTTCCTTTTGATTTTAAGAATTATCTGCTGATCATCACCAATACCAATAAAAGGCGCGAACTGGCAGGCTCGAAATACAATGAGAGAAGGGCTGAATGCGAAATGGCTCTATGGGATATCAACCGGGTAAAGAAGATTAAGGATTTGAGTAAATTGACCTGGGACGAATTTGAGCATTATAAGGATCAGTTCAGAAGTAAATTGATAAGAAATCGTGCTGAACATGTAGTGGGTGAAAACCATCGCGTATTGAAATCCGTAGAAATGCTTAAATCGGGTAATCTGGAGGATTTTGGACAACTGATGTTTGAATCGCACTATTCCCTGCGCGATCTTTATGAGGTGTCGTGCCGAGAGTTGGATATTTTGGTTGAGGAAGCTTCGAAAATAGAGGGTGTCATCGGATCGAGGATGACAGGAGCTGGATTTGGAGGATGTACCATTACTTTGATTGATGAGAAGAAATTGGAAATATACATGGAGGCGATATCAAGGATTTATAAAGAAAAAACAGGTTTGAAACCGGATTTTTATCTGGCGGAAAGCGGAAATGGAATTCAGGAACTAAAAACGATGAGTACAATTTGACAATTGTTGTTTTGAATAAAAACTTAAATTTGCCTTCGATAGAAATACATTTGATTTATGTCAGATCATAAAAAAGATAAAGAGCAGGTTAGACTCACAGAAAAGTTTTACGAGTCTGAGTTGGTTAGGCTTCAAATAGAGCTTGTTAAACTCCAGGAATGGATTAAAGATAAAGGTTTAAAGGTTGTTGTTATTTTCGAAGGGCGTGATGCAGCCGGCAAAGGAGGCACCATCAAACGGATCACCGAAAAGCTGAACCCCCGGATATGCCGGATTGTTGCCCTTGCCAAACCCACCGAGCGGGAAAAAACACAGTGGTATTTTCAACGTTATGTTTCCCATCTGCCGGCTGCCGGTGAAATGGTTTTGCTGGATAGAAGCTGGTACAACAGGCCTGTTGTGGAAAGAGTTATGGATTTTTGCACCGATGAAGAGTATTGGGAATTTTTGCGATCCTGCCCCAATTTCGAAAGGATGCTGATCCGATCGGGTATTATTTTAATAAAATATTGGTTCTCGGTTAGTGATAAGGAACAAGAAAGGCGATTTCCGGGCCAGGCTGAATGATCCAACCAAAAGGTGGAAATTCAGCGATGTTGATCTGCGTTCATTCACCATGTGGGAAGATTATTCCAAAGCAAAAGATGAAATGTTTGCTTACACTGACACCAAACAGGCCCTGGTACGTCGTTTCAGGCGATGACAAAAAAGGGCACGCCTCAATTGTATTTCCCACCTGTTGAGCATGATCCCATACGAGTACTTACCGCACGAGCCCATTGAACTTCCTGAACGAAAAAAGAGTAAGGGGTATGTAAGGCCTCCTAAGTCTGAACAGACTTTTGTAAAGGAAATTTATTAGTATCCGGCTGTATTGTATAAAGTTTAAACATTATCTTGTTTGTAACTATTTGGCTCTTTATATGAACAAATAAAAATATTCTTCGTTTTAACAGGTTTACTATTTTGATGGTTTATTTGGACTATGTATTCTGTAAATCATAAAAAATTTAGAGTATAAGAAATGAATAAACAAAAGGTACTACAACTTATCTATGAATCAATCAGATTGGAATTGAATGCTGCAAGTCTATACCAGTTATTCTATAACCTTTTTCCTGAAGATTCCCAGTTTTGGTGGAAGTTGATGATCGAAGAGAAAGGACATGCTGCACTCCTTGAGACGGGTAAGGATAGTTTTTTACCCATGGATAAATTTCCGGTAAGCCTGCTGGCCAAAAGCATTAATGAAGTAAAGGCTGCCAATAATGAACTTGAAGAGTTAATTGAGAAATTTGAAAACAATCCCCCTACCCGGGAAGAGGCATTTACGACAGCATATAACTTGGAGAATTCAGCTGGTGAAATCCATTTCCAGCGTTTTGTAGATGGAGAATCGAAAAGCCATATGGAGCGTATTTTTCAGAAACTCATCCGGGAAGATAAAGACCATGAGTTAAAGTTGAAAGAGTATATGCTTAAAAACAATATCCATCTTATTGAATAGTCCGATATTTTTCATTCTTGAACGAGCTTACTCGCGGAAGGCTTTGAATTTTTAATTTTTGCAGACATGAAACCCCATTATATCCACAAATTGATTGCACAAGGTGAGCACCATCAGCTTGATTTCAAATTTGAGATATCTGATTCACGCAAGATTGCCAAAACATTTGTTGCCTTTGCCAATACAGATGGTGGAAAATTGTTAATCGGGGTTAAGGACAATGGAAATATTGCCGGAGTAAGATCGGAAGAAGAAAAGTACATGTCAGAAGCCGCAGCCCAAATGTATTGCAGCCCAAATGTGAAATTTGATCATAAGGAGTGGGTTGTTGATGGGAAAAAAGTATTGGAAATCACCATACACAAAGGCGATGAAAAGCCCTATTATGCGCTTGATGAAGAGGACCATTGGAAGGTTTATATCCGGGTGGGTGACCAAAATATTCTGGCCAATAAAGTTTTGATCAATGCATGGAAACGAAAAGCAAGGCCGGAAGGTACATATATTAACTATTCAGAAAAAGAAAGGTTGTTGCTTGAGTATTTAGAAGCAACTGAATACATCTCTTTGTCTAAATTTCGAAAGCTTGCAAACGTGTCCACTTACAGAGCAGAAAATATATTAACGAATTTTTTAGCACTTGATATTATTGCTGTAGAAATATCAGAGAAACAAATACGCTATAAGTTGTCAAAATCGTTCAAGGAAATTTAGGATCAGTTGGTTTTCCAATTGTGTCATGCTGCTCATTTTAAATTATTACTACTATCTTTGTCATGCTAACCAAATTATTATTGTTATGAAATTACTTGAAGGAAAAACAGCAGTTGTCACAGGAGCTGCGCGTGGAATAGGAAAAGCCATTGCATTGAAGTTTGCCGCTGAAGGTGCCAATGTTGCTTTTTCAGATATTCGCTACGATGAGAATTGTCAAAACCTGGAAAAAGAGCTTTCGGCACTTGGAGTTCAGGGTAAAGGATATGCTTCGGATGCCAGCTCCTTTGAAAGCAGCGAAAAGTTCATCAACGATGTGTTGAATGATTTTGGACAAATTGACATCCTTGTCAACAATGCCGGGATTACACGTGATAACTTGCTTCTGAGAATGAGTGAGCAGGATTGGGATTTAATCATGCAAATCAATCTTAAATCGGTGTTTAACCTCACCAAAGCTGTTCAACGTGCAATGATCAAGCAACGTGGCGGTTCCATTATCAATATGAGTTCTGTTGTTGGTGTTAGTGGAAATGCCGGCCAATCGAATTATGCTGCCTCCAAAGCCGGTTTAATCGGGTTCACAAAATCAATTGCCCTGGAATTGGGATCACGAAATATCCGTTGCAATGCCATTGCTCCCGGGTTTATTATCACTGAAATGACGGCTAAGCTTCCTGATGAGGTGAAAGAGGGATGGGCAGCTAAGATTCCGCTTAAAAGAGGTGGCACTCCTGAAGATGTGGCTAATATTTGTGTTTTTCTTGGCTCTGATTTGTCAGCTTACGTTACCGGACAAGTGATCAGTGTATGCGGGGGTATGAATACTTAGCACAATTATGCCCATCAATTCTTGCAAGCTTTATCATTAGCATAAAGAAATTTCCATCGTTTTACGGTGGATTTTTTTTATGTCAACAAAACATTTTAATAATAAGGTTTGATGCAATTCGTTTTAATGGCTTATAAATTCTATTTTTGCGTAAAATCTTTTTGCATTGAAATTTAATCTGGTTACAGAATATTCGCTTTGGTTTATTATTATCTGCCTGTTGTTGGGAGTTGCCTATGCAATAATTCTTTACTATCATGAAAACAAGAATGAATACAGCCTGATATTAAAATGGGTAATGGCTGTTTTTCGTACTATTACCATTTCAATAATTGCTTTTTTATTGTTAAATCCGTTGTTGAAGATTACCAGCCGGAGTTTGGAAAAGCCGGTTATTGTTTTTGTTCAGGATAATACGGCCTCAATTGTAACCGGAGCTGATTCCGCCTTTTATCGCAATGAATACCCACAACAGATTAATGAATTTATTAATGATCTGTCCGGTTCTTATACATTAAATAAATATACGTTTGGCGGTTTGATGGATGATCGGTTTGAGTTGGATTTCGATGGGAAACAAACAGATGTTTCGGACGTATTGGATGATATTTCAGGCCGTTATTCTCATCGCAATATAGGTGCTCTGATACTGGCTTCGGACGGAATTTATAACAAGGGCCGAAACCCCCTGTACTCATCAGCGGAATTAAGCTTTCCCGTTTACACAATCGCTCTTGGCGATACCAATGTTCAAAAGGATGTCATCCTTTCGAAAATCAACTATAACCGGATGGCATTTTTAGGAAATGATTTTCCAATTGAGGTTATTGTTATGGGAAATAAATGCAAAGGCTTCTCTTCGAATCTTAGCATTTCAAAAGATGGGAAGGAATTGTTCCGCAGACGAATCGATTTTGATTCGGAGAATTTTCTTGAAACTCTGAAGTTCAATATTGAGGCTAAGGAAATTGGAATGCAGCGGTACAGAATAAGTTTGACAACTGTTAAGGATGAGATTTCTGTGTCCAACAACAGTCAGGATATATTTATTGACGTTTTGGAGGGCAGGCAAAAAATCCTTATCCTTGCGAATGCACCCCACCCTGACATCACTGCGATTAAGCAAGCGATTCAGTCCAACAGGAATTACGAAGTTGAGGATTACATCATCAAGGATTTTGACAAAAACCCGGAGGCTTTTAATTTGATCTTATTGCATGGCCTTCCATCCTATAGATACGGAATAGAAGATGTTTTGGAAAAGAGCAGGATCGGTAAAATTCCAATTCTCTATATCTTAACTTCTAAAACCAACCTCAACAAGTTTAACAGCTTAATGAGTGGTTTGTCCATCGAAGGTGACAAAATTATTTACAACGAAGCCACTCCTCTTTTCAATAACAAATTTAGTTTGTTCAGCCTGTCGGAGGATTGCCGGCAGGGAGCAAATCGCTATCCACCCCTTGTTAGCCCATACGGCATCAATACGATGTTGCCCTCTGCCGAATGTTTGTTTTATCAAAAAATCGGCTCGATGAAAACCGCGGAGCCATTACTGGTTTTTAATCAGTCCCTGGAAACCAAATCAGGTGTTGTTGTGGGTGATGGAATTTGGAAATGGAGGATGGAGGACTTTGCTTCAAATGGTAACCATGAGGGATTTAATGAAATTATCAACAAAACAGTCCAGTATTTATCACTCCGGGTAGACAAGAGTTTTTTCAGGGTTTTTACAAAAAACAATTTTAATGAAAATGAGAATATCCTATTTGATGCTGAAGTTTACAATGAAAGTTACGAGTTGATAACTGAACCGGAGGTGACCATCACCCTGGTGGATAGCAAAGACAACCGTTATCCTTTTTCCTTTAGTAAAACAATTTCGGCCTATTTTTTAAATGCCGGAAACCTGCCGGTTGATAATTATAAATATACAGCCAGGGTAACTATAGATGGTAAAATCCTGACCGATAACGGAGAATTTACTGTTTCAGCGTTGAATGTTGAAACTGTGAATGTTAAGGCCGATCATAACCTTTTGTTTAATCTGGCCGATCGCAAAGGGGGTAGAATGGTTTATCCGGGCGAATTGAACGAGTTAAAAGAAATGCTCAATTTGAGGGAGGATATAAAAACCATTTCTTATACCCAAAAACGCTTTTCAGAAATCTTGAATTTTCCCCTTTTGTTGGTTTTGATCCTTACATTGCTTTCAATTGAGTGGTTTTTGCGAAGAGGGCAGGAGGATATTAGTATTTTAGATTGTAGATTTTAAATTTTAGATTTTAGATTGTTTTTCCCAACATCAGCCGGCTTATTGAGTGAATGCAAATTGTACGATATTGGCTCCCATTTGCAAAGCCCTTAAACGATTTGCCTGAGAGTCTTTGTGGACTTCGGGATCTTCCCAGCCATCGCCCAGATCGCATTCATAATCATAAAAACAAACCATCCGGTCTTCATAAAACAATCCAAACCCTTGTGGTTCTTTATTGTCATGTTCATGAATTTTTGGCAATCCTAGTTAAACTCAAAAGTCTGATGGTAGATAGGGAAGTCAAATGGAAGTTCAACAAAATCGGCATCCGGGAAAACCCTTTTCATTTCCCTTCTTATAAAATCATTCATCCCATAATTATCCGAAATATGAAGAAATCCTCCACCTTTCAAATATTCCTGCAGGTTTTTGATATCCTGGTTTGAAAAAACAACATTCCCATGGCCGGTCATATGGACCAATGCATAATTGAAAATTTCCGGGCTTCCGACATCCACAGTTCCCGGATCAGGATCAATCTCGGTTCCCAGTTCATCATTGCAAAATTTTATCAAATTGGGCAACGATGTTGGGTTGGCATACCAGTCGCCCCCTCCGGAATATTTAAGAAGTGCAATCTGAACCGAAGATTGATTAAAGGCAGTAAAACTAATTAACATAGAAATAACAAATCCAAATATTCTAATCATACTCAACTACTTAAACTAAAACTCAAAAACCAATAACCAATAACTAATTTTCATTCATTTATTAAATTCACCGTATGACATGCTGCTACTCCGGCAGTCTCTGTTCGTAAACGAGATATACCTAAGCTTATTGGACGAAATCCATTTTTAGTTGCCAATTCAACTTCATGCGGACTAAAATCGCCTTCCGGCCCAATAAGTATTAATGTATTTTCACCCTTTTGGTATATATTTTTCAGATGATCCATATAATTTTCATCACAATAGGCGATGAACTTTTTAACCTGGAAATCTTTCTGAATAAAGCTTTTAAATTTTTCAGTTTCATTTAATACCGGGTGATATGCTTTCAACGATTGTTTTATTGCAGCCGTAATCACTTTGTTTAATCGCTCAATTTTTATTTCTTTTCTTTCTGAATGTTCACAAATAATAGGTGTGATTTCATCAATGCCAATTTCTGTTGCTTTCTCCAGGAACCATTCAAAACGGTTTATGTTTTTTGTTGGGGCAACAGCCATGTGAATATGGAAATCTCTTTTCCCGACTTCCTTCTGAACATCAATTACAGCCAGCTCACATTTTTTAGGATGATCATTTAATATCCTTGTTTCAAACAGGTTTCCCCTGCCATCCGTTAAATGAATAGTATCTCCTGTTTTAAGCCTAAGTACCCGGATGCAATGTTTCGATTCTTCTTCAGAAAGTGTATAAAGGTTATCAGCAATATCGGGGCTATAAAACAAGTGCATTCTAATCATTATTCATTAGTACCAGTTTCTTTGAAACAACAGATTGATCCGTTTTTAAAGTGCAAAAATAAACCCCCTCATTCAATGGTGGTTGGGCAGTCTGGCCAAGGTCAAAATTGAAGTGGTGATCGCCCTGTTGTAATTTCTGGTCTAAAAACGATATAACTTCCTGTCCCTGCAGATTATAAAGCCTGAGCGAAACATGAGTCTTGTGCTTCAATTCAAAATCCATTTTGATCTGGTCGGAAAATGGGTTGGGATATACCTGAAAAGAAGAATTCAATTCCGATTCCCATTCTTCAACATCTTCATACCAGCTATTGAAAGGCAGGGTTTTGCGAACTGCAATAGTATTATAGTCCGTCACCAAAAACTCTATTGGCGTGGCAGAATATTTATTTAACGGAGTACCAGTAAACAAACCATCCGATGAAAGGCTCATTTCTTCGGGGAAGAGGGAAGGATTAAAGGTGACCTTGTTTTCGTCTGGATTTGCATAATGATAGTTGATATCATCTCCACTTGAAATACCTGATGCCCACATGTGGTCAACAAACATGTCGTCATTACCATAATAATACTCTATTTTACCAGAAGGAAATAAAACCACTGCGAAATTAATATCACTCATTACAGGTGATACAGATGTGCATCTCCACCTGAAAGCAGCCGAATTTTCGTCACCCTCAAACCAAACGCCATCCCCGTTTAAAGTATCCAGTACAATTTTTGAATTGAGATAGGGTGCGATCATTTCCAGTTTTTTAATCATTAGGTGTTCATCAAACAAATAAGGCCAGGGATAATCCTGGTTGTCGAACATTATAAAGCCTTCGGTGTGAATATAAAGGGTGTCGAATTCTTTACCATAAAACGGAAATGGAAAATCAATCGCTTGCATTGCAATTCCCAAAACAGTATCTGAGGGAAATAATTTTGCTTCATCAATACTGGGCATGGAGCCGGTTGAATACTCTATTTCGTAGTGCCTTATCAAATTCCATTCATACGGTGGAGTTCCGCCGTAAACTTGCATTTGATGGCTATAGGGTTCATCAATAATACCAACCGGAAGCCCACTTGTTGTGAGATGAAGCTGGTTGAAATTGAAATTTGTAACTAAACCCAGAGTTGTTACTGCGTTTTCAAATAGTGGAACATTTGAAGCGGGATGGATAAATTCGTTGATTGCATTGGAATAGCTGATCACCGAAAAATATTCGATTTCACCGGTACCCTGATTTTGCGGGTCGTCTTCGTGAACCTGAAGAAAGAATCTGGCATCTTCACCACTTTCAATTTCTCCGAGCAAAGGTGTTATATCAAGGCCAAATTCAATAATTTTATTTTCAGGAATGGTATTGCCTCCCTGCATAAACTGGTTACCACCCTGGTAGTCAAAAATGGGAAATCCAAGGGTTTTTTCAGGAGATAAACTTTCCGGATCACCGGCCACTCCTGCCAGTACTTTGATTTTATTCCTTGAAGTATGGTTCAGTTTGACTTTCATCGTAAGTTTTGGAGCATAATCCTCTTTCACTTTTACAATGTGAACCGCCTGGTTCCATATCCCTCCATCTATAGGTTTCTCTGCTAGCGTTTTATACATTGCATAGCAGTAAGCGCTATCAGCCCATCCCAGCCCACCAATAAAACTATCCATAAATAACAAACCCCCGATTTCCCAGTCTTTCATTGTTACTTCCCCGTCTCCATTAATATCAATGTCATTGGTGTATTGCCCATCGTTATTGTAATCCCATCTGATGGAATCGTTCCAGCCAGTCACCGTAACAGAGTGGCCTGCGGGGCCAATGTAATTTGTAATAACGTGTTTCCCTCCTTCAGGAGTTCCGGCAGGCAGCAATACTGGATTCCAGGGACTGGAAGAATAATAAGTCCCCAACCCGCCAACGGCATCACCCTCGAGGTGATTGAAAAGCCAATTCTTAAACATTAATAAGCCCTCTGGAGTGTCAACCCGGATTTGATAAACGTTTTCCACTTTGTTGAACATTCCATTGTAATACTTTTCATAGCCACTCAACCACCGGCTGGGCCCACCCGTGGCTAAACCCCCGTAATCAACTACATTGGGATGCCCGTTTGTTCTGGCAATTTCATAGCTGTGGAAATAATTTACACCGTGCCAGCCATTTCCTCCATTCATAAAATTGTATGCATAATGCGTCGGGAATTGATTGTCCGGGATCATCGCACTCACATTTCTTCGGTACGCCAGTTCATAGGTTAAATTAAAGGAGATGGCTGCATATTGGCCACATTCGCTGGCCTGTTGTTCAAATAAATCCCTGAAATAGGGCTGGATCGAATTGTCTAAATGATCGGGAAGGTCGGTCTTTAATTTGAAAATATCAGCTTTGAGTTCAGGTAGATTTGTCAGGGCAATGGAATCCGATTGAGAAATTTCATAATTGAGCTGCTGCGAATTTATACGATCCTGCCCGACAGTTGTCAAGCAAAAAAAGACAACAATGAACACAGAAATCAAATATCTTAGATGCTTTGTCAATACCGATAAAGTTTTATGCAAAAATAACCGAAAAGTCTGATTGATATTTGTCTTTTCAATTTATTTCATGAATGTATCATCTTGGATTTTAATAATATTTAACGAAAAATAGAGTTAAATTATATGTCAGAAGCTGAATATTATTTCTACTTTTGCACAAATTTTTAAATTATTAATTGAAAAAATTAAAAAATGAAAATGAAAAATTTATTGGTTTTATTGGTTTTGGTTTTTGGAATAACAGCACTAAATGCTCAGGAAAAGTCTGCTAAGGATTATAAAGTTGAGGGTGCTGAGGCCTATAACGCAAAGGATTATAAAACAGGTTTGGCTGCTTTTGAAAGTTCGATCAAACTTTACGAGCAAGAAGGTAATATTGATACTACTTTGTATTATAATGCAGCTATTTGTGCCATGAAAATTAATGACTATGAAAAGTCCGTAACCTATTTCGACCGTTCGATTGAGTTGGATTATAAATCGTGTAATGCACAATTATACAAAGCCAATGCATTGAAAAAATTGAATAATTATGATACTATGATTGAGGTTTGTGAGTCAGGTATTACTGCTTGTCCGAAATACAAGTCAAAGTTTAACGAATTGTTATTTGGCTATTATCTTAAGTCAGGCCTCGATATTTTTAACGATGCAGCTAAAATGCAAGCTGAGGCAACGCCACTTGCTACTTCCGACCCGGCAAAGTACAAAACGGAGATGGAAAAAGTGAAAGCGGAGTTCAATAAATCATTGCCAATGTTGGAGAAAGCTAAAGCGATTAACCCTGATGACGAAAATTGCAACAGGGCAATTAACCAGGCAAAGGAGATTATAGCGACAGATATTTAAAGAATTACCTGCTTCGTAAAGAAATATAAATGGGATTCAGTTCCCATTTTTTATTTAAAGCAATTCCCTTGTTGCCTCATTGAGTTTTTTCAGATTGAATCGGATCAGGCTTAGTTCCGGGCCATCATGTGAGGCATTGAAGGAAAAAGTCCTTCCAAATTGCTGCTGCCAAAAACCGGTTAACCGGGTTGATTCATGAATGTGTCCGTGAAGGGTTAATAGAGGTTGCTTTTCTTCAATAAACCGCATCATTGCGATACTTCCAACATGGACATCCATTGGAACATAGTCAACCATTTTTCCATCCAATCCAGCTCTGTCGAGATATGTTTTGTACGGAGGCGAGTGAAATAAAAATATGGAATTGGATAGATCCTCACCAGCAGTTAATATTTCCAGGTCATTTTTAATCGTCGCATATTCAATGTCTTCATTGGGATCAATGGTTCGAAAGCCTTCAATCGGATGCACGCAGCCCGGATCAACATACCTTGAGACATCATATTTTTCCCAATCTTTCAACTGAAATGGAGTAGGTGGAATAAATGGATATCCGAATACCTTATGTGCGCCAATTTGAATACGTTTCATACTGGCATAGTGAAACAACCCGTTTTCATCCGCCTTGATAAACAAGTGCTCTTCACTCCTGGCATCATCGTTTCCAAGAATTATAAAGATTTCGGGGTATTCGCTTTTCAGGTTTCTGATTCCAGCACTTAGGTTCTTAAATAGGAAATCACTGGTGAAATTGCGAATCCCCTCAATTACCTTCATACTGTGAGGTAGCAAATCCCCGCCAAAAAAAACAAAATCGGGCTTTTCTTCTTTGATTTTTTGAAACAGTTTCCTGTACCTTTCAGGATGCCCGTGAAGATCGGAAACAAAAAAGCAATTGTCCATTTGTTCTATTTTTTAAGTTTTACTGGTCTGGCACCATCGGTATGCGCACCAATCATAACTGCGTAACTGCTTTTGTTTTTTATATCCTCATCAGTTATGATATGCAAATCAATGAGTCCATTGGTTTTAAAACCTGTTTTTTGAAAATTAATTTCAGAAAGACAAAAGCTCCAGCCTTCGATCCAGGAAGTTAATTCTTTTAATGATTTGTCTATTTGCTTTATATGAATCAATAGATCAATATCGCTGCCGGGCCCGGCAGTGGCATTTTTTGTACTTCCAATTAAATAAAGTCCTTCGATTTCAAAACGGTCAAAATCAAGTTTGTCTGCAAGTACTTCTGTCATGTGCTTTCGCCAGCTCCAATGTAAATCTGCTTTTGATGTTAATAAAGATTGTTCTTCCCTTTCAGAGACTGCAATTTTTTCTTCCAGAACTGAGATGGTGCTTGCAAGGCGGTTATTAAAGATGTAGCTTCCAATCCTGTTGGAGATTGTGTTAAGCAATTTTTGTTCTTCAGGGAGAAAGGGTGAATCAATGATCATTTTTCTCGGTTCAGTATAATAGACTTCAATCATGCCCGAAACAACTTCGTCAACAACGATCTCTGCTTGCTGTACCCACTCTGTTTCAGACCATCCGGGCTCCTTATAAATTTTATTTTCAAAAGTGATTTTTGCCTGGCATACTTCAGGGAATTGCCAGCCGTTATGTATCAACTTTATCAATTCATAAAAGAATTTTTTTTCTGGAATTCCTTTGTTCATTAATTCTTCAATGCGATAAAGACATCTTAATTCTTTTTGCCGCTCCCGAAGTTCTTCTATTTTTTTTTGAAAGGCATATTCTTTTGTAAGCATCGTTTTTAGTTTAATAATTATAATCCAACGATATTAATTCTATTTTGCTGTATATAGGGTGAATTTTTTGTGTAAATATATTGATAAAGATTTTTCAAGCGGTATTAATTTATAATTTTGACAACTGAATTTGTTAACAGAAAGCATGATATTATTTGAAGAAGCATTGAGCATAGTAGAAAATTCGGCATTGAGGGTTGAAAATGAAAGAATTGATTTTGGAATGTCGTTGAACAGGATTTTAGCTGAAGATGTAACATCGGATATCGAAATGCCTCCCTTTGATAAATCTGCAGTGGATGGCTATGCTTGTAAAAAGGAAGACATTGGCAATGAGTTGGAAGTTGTTGAAATTATCCCTGCCGGACAGGCACCTGTGAAAGAGGTTGGTAAAAATCAATGTTCAAAGATAATGACCGGCGCGCCAATCCCGGCAGGAGCAGACACGGTTATTATGGTGGAGGATGTTGAGAAAATAGGTGAACATAAAATTAAATATTTAAAGGATAAAGTAAAAGATAATATTTGTTACCGGGGGGAGGATATCCTTAAGAACGAAGTAGTATTAAGAAAAGGAACTTTGGTCAGAGCCCAACACATCGCAGTATTGGCAAGTGCAGGTTGCATTAGACCGCTGGTTTCCCGGAAGATAAAAATTGCTGTCATCTCTACAGGAGATGAGTTGGTTGAGCCTGATGTAAAACCTGCTATATCTCAAATCAGAAACAGCAATGCGTATCAATTATTAGCCCAGGCAGAAGCTGTTGGCGCAAGTGCAAGTTATATAGGAATTGCATTGGATACAGAGGAATCTACTCGTGACAAGATCACCGAAGCCTTCAAAGAAAATGATATTATACTATTGACGGGTGGTGTTTCAATGGGTGATTACGATTATGTGCCTCAGGTTTTGTATGAACTTGGGGTTTCAACCAAATTTAAGAGCATTGCAGTTCAACCGGGAAGGCCTACGGTTTTTGGCCTTCGTGGAAACCAATACATTTTCGGATTGCCCGGAAACCCGGTTTCTTCCTTTGTGCAGTTTGAGCTTTTGGTTAAACCACTCGTTTATAAGTTGTCAGGATACGATTTTCATCCAACAAGGATTAGGTTACCATTGGGCAAAGATTACACACGTAAAAGGTCTTCCCGTTTGTCATGGTTGCCGGTTCGGATAAATGAAAATGGAGAAGTATTTCCGTTGGATTATCATGGATCAGCTCATATAAATGCACTAACGGTTGCTGATGGACTGATATCTGTTCCTATCGGGCAATCGCTTATTAACAAAGGAGAATTGGTAGATGTACGACAGATTTAAAAGAAAAATAAATTATTTGCGAATTTCAATTACCGATCGGTGTAACCTCCGTTGCACTTATTGTATGCCCGAATGTGGGGTAACTTTATTGAAGCATGAAGAAATCCTGAGCTTTGAAGAGATTTTAGAAGTTGTTAAAGTGAGCGTTGGCTTGGGAGTTGATAAAGTAAGGATAACAGGGGGAGAACCACTGGTAAGAAGAGGAGTAGTTGACCTGGTTAAAATGGTATCAGAAGTGGAAGGAATCAATGACCTGGCAATGACAACCAATGGAACCTTGCTTGAAGAATTTGCTGTTTCTTTGAAAAAAGCCGGTTTGGATCGGATTAATATTAGTCTTGATACGCTGGATACTAAAAAGTATAAGGAAATTACTCGGGTTGGCGATATTCAAAATGTTTTGTCAGGTATCAATGCAGCTAAAGAGGCTGGTTTGAATCCTGTCAAAATAAATTGTGTGATCAAGAACTCACCCTTGGAGCAGGATGCACAGCAGGTTGCAGCATTTTGCAAAGAAAATGACCTGGAAGTCCGGTTCATAAAAGAAATGGATCTTGAGTCGGGTTCATTTTCAAGAGTAATTGGAGGTGATGGCGGACATTGTAAATCGTGCAACCGCCTGAGGCTAACCGCCAATGGAAAAATCAAACCTTGTTTGTTTAGCGAACTTGAATTTGATATCAGGGAGTTGGGAGTTGAACGGGCCATTTTGAAAGCGGTTGGATTAAAACCCAAGGCTGGCTTGGAAAATAAAGTGAATAAGTTCAGTAATATAGGGGGGTGAGACTAACAAAGATTTTAGAGGTTAGATTTTAGATTTTCATATTGTGCCTCAGGTATTAAATCTCTATAAAAAATAAAAATGTCAAAATTATCACATACGAATGAAAAAGGCAAAGCCAATATGGTTGATGTAGCCGGCAAGCCTGATCAAATCAGAACTGCCCGTGCTGAAGGCAAAATTACTCTGAACCCGGAAACAATAAAGCTCATAAGGGAAAACCAATTGAAGAAAGGTGATGTGCTTACCATAGCAGAAATAGCAGGAATTCAGGGTGGCAAAAAGACGAGCGAATTAATTCCTCTGTGTCATCCTTTACAAATAACAAAGCTGGATGTAAAGGCTAAATTGGTGGAGGACGGCGTATTGGTAGAGAGTTTTGCAAGGTGTATTGGAAAAACCGGAATTGAAATGGAAGCATTGACAGCTGTTAACGTAGCACTATTAACAATTTATGATATGTGTAAAGCTATGGATAAGGAAATGGTAATGAGGGAAGTGAGGTTGGTTGAAAAAGTTAAACAATAGGGAGCCTCGATTTTAGATTTTTTAGTGTTGGCAAACAAAGATAAGGCAGGCAGCCAATATCTTTTAAAAATTACTACAAGAATGAATATGCAAAGCATAAAAGTACTATCGGTCAATATTTCTGAAGCAAAAGGAACCATCAAAAAACCGGTTGCTGAAATTGAATTGAATGAATTAGGTGTGAACGGTGATGCTCACTCCGGGCCATGGCACAGGCAAGTTAGTTTATTGGGGACAGAGAGTTTTGCGAAATTTTCGAAAGAGGCAAAACGTGAAATCGCATATGGTGAGTTCGCTGAGAATATTACAACCGAAGGAATTGTGCTCTATGAAACTACGCCTCTTGATCGTCTTGAAATTGGTGAGGTGGAACTGGAAATCACTCAAATCGGGAAAAAATGCCATGGTGCTGGTTGTGCAATCTACAATGAAGTTGGAAATTGTGTAATGCCAAAGGAAGGCATTTTTGCAAGAGTGTTAAAAAAGGGAATTGTAAAGGCTGGAGATAATGTTGTTTACAAGCCCAAAGTTTATAAAATTCATGTTATTACTTTAAGCGATCGTGCTTTTAAAGGTGATTATGAGGATCGCAGCGGCCCACGAATAATTGATCTGGCCAGGCAATTTTTTGAGGAGAAAAAAAACACTTATAATATTGAGCACACGATTATTCCGGATGATCCTGAAGCATTGCGAGTTTTACTTGATAGGGCAGAAGATAAAAAGGTTGATGTTGTTTTTACAACAGGAGGTACCGGCATAGGCCCAAGGGATTATACACCGGAAGTTGTAAGGGAATTGCTGGATATGGAAATTCCTGGCATAATGGAGGCCATTCGTATGAAATACGGGATGGAAAAACCCAATGCATTGTTGAGCAGGGGAGTGGCCGGTGTGATGGGCAAAACCCTGGTTTATACCTTGCCCGGAAGTGTAAAAGCGGTCAATGAATATATGGAAGAAATTTTGAAGACGTTACGGCATTTGTTTTATATGCTTCATGGATTGGATGCTCATTAGGAAGTGACTTCAGTGGGTTGTATGCCTGGAGTCACTAAAATTGGAAAAGCGATTTTTAAATAACTCTTAACCGTTAACAATTAACAGTTTGCTGAAATATGGAAAGAACCCAGGCAATAACATTGCTGCATGAATATATTAAATCCTCAAACATGCTTAATCATTGTTTTTCTTCTGAAGCTGTGATGCGGGCAGTGGCCGGAAAGCTTGGCAGGGATGTGGATCAATGGGGGCTTGCTGGCTTGCTCCACGATTTGGATGTTGAAATAACCAATGCAGACATGTATATCCATGGGAAAGAAACTGTAAGTATCTTGTCTGAATTAAATGTTGAACCGGATGTGATTGATGCGATTAGAATGCACAATGAATCCTCTTCCGGCGAAAAACGGTCAAAAGAATTCCAACATGCACTGGCAGCCTGTGAAACGATTACAGGATTAATTGTTGCCACTGCTTTGGTTTATCCCGATAAAAAACTGGCAAGTGTGAAACCAAAATCTGTTTTAAAAAGGATGAAGGAAATAAAGTTTGCCGCCTCGGTCAGGCGTGAAAATATTCTGGAGTGCGAACTGATTGGAATTCCATTGACGGAGTTTGTTGAAATTTCTTTAATAGCGATGTGCGGGATAAGTGATCAATTGGGGCTTTAAACCGGTTGAATTGGCGAAGAATTTATAAACAAATTATTCTTAATAATTTTTACAATTTTTAACATCAACCCAACGTTTGTGGGTTTAATTTTGCTTTAAAATTCCAGTACATGTTTGATAAACTGCCTTCATTTGTTAAAAGTAAGTATTTCATTGCCTTTGCAGCATTCTTTATATGGATCTTATTTTTCGATCGCTATAGCCTTATTTATCAAATCAAGCTTATTGCCAATAGAAATTCTCTTGAGAACCAAAAGGAATTTTTTCAGAAAGAGATCACCCGCGACAACTTAAAATTACATGAGTTGAGGACCGACATAGGAGTCTTTGGAAAAATTTGGCCGCGAGGAATACTTGATGAAAAGGGATAATGAAGATGTTTTTTTAATCGTTGAAGAAGATTGACTTTATCTGAATTGTTATTATCTTCGGAATAACCCCATTTCATATGATAAATCCTTCGCCGACTCTTATTCTATATTTACCTGTTTTCCTGATTAATTCTACAATTAAGATTCGGTTCTAAATTAGAAAAATCTTATCTAAATTATTTGTATATTAATAGAAATATCTATTTTTACCGAATCTAAATTAAAATAAAAAATGGAAATTACGAAACAGCAAGTGCTTGATGCATTGAGCCATGTGAATGATCCTGATCTTAAGAAAGACCTCGTATCATTAAACATGATTCGTAATGTGCAGATCGAAGAAAAAAAGGTGATTTTTGACCTGGTACTCACGACACCAGCTTGCCCAATGAAAGATTTAATGCAGAAGGATTGTATTGAAGCTATTCATGAACGTATTGACAAGGGTATCGAAGTTAAGATCAAACTTGAATCCAACGTTTCCACCCGAAGAAAGGAAACTGAAGCGGTTCTGAAGGGGGTAAAAAATATCATTGCGGTAGCTTCTGGAAAAGGGGGAGTTGGCAAATCGACCGTTGCTGCAAACCTTGCAGTATCGCTTGCAAAGGCTGGTGCTAAAGTAGGTTTACTTGATGCTGATATTTATGGGCCTTCAATGCCGCTGATGTTTGACCTGGAAGGTGAGCAACCCCTGGGAAAAGATGTGGATGGAAAAACCAAAATAATTCCCATCGAGAAATATGGAATTAAAATATTGTCCATCGGCTTTTTTGTTGATCCGTCGCAGGCATTGATATGGAGGGGGGCTATGGCTACCAATGCATTGAACCAGTTAATTGGTGATGCTTTGTGGGGCGATCTGGATTATTTCATCATTGATCTTCCTCCCGGAACCGGCGATATACATTTGACATTGGTACAGGCTTTACCTGTTACCGGAGCAGTTATCGTTAGCACTCCTCAGGAAGTAGCATTGGCTGATGCCCGCAAGGCTTTCAGTATGTTCAATCAAAAGGAGATCAATGTACCTATTCTGGGCTTGGTAGAGAATATGTCATGGTTCTCACCCGCTGAATTGCCTGAAAACAAATATTACATTTTCGGAAAGGAGGGTGGTAAAAGGCTTGCAGAAGAATCCAATGTGGTTTTATTGGGACAGGTACCGATTGTTCAGGGAATTCGTGAATCGGGAGATTCGGGAAGTCCCATCGCACTTGATGAAAATTCACCGGTTTCAAAGGCATTTTTTGAATTGGCTCAAAACGTGGCCCAACAGGTGGCCATCAGAAATGCCAATATGGAACCTACAAGGATTGTGGAAATTAAACATACTTAAAAAATAATAAATATGACTGACGAAAAAAGAGTTGAGACATAGGTAAAGTAGAAAATGTTATACAGCAGATAAGGCCTTATTTACAGCAGGATGGCGGCGATATTCAATTTGTTGAATTGACGGATAACAACATTGTAAATGTTCAATTAATGGGTGCTTGTGGTTCATGTCCTTACAGCATGATGACCCTGAAAAGCGGTGTTGAAACAGCCGTTAAAAAAGCCATACCCGAGATTGAATCGGTGGAGGCTGTGAACGTATAGTTCTTTTTGTAGATTTAACCGGACAATTGACTCAATTCAATTTTGCGAAATTTCCTACAGGGGATGGTTTTTATAAATCAGCCCCCGCAGAAATCTGTTTTTAATTTGTTTTCATTGCCATTCCATAATTATAAATCATAGATATTTACTTTTTCTGTAATTTCTTTTTCTTATCATAACGTGTTGTGCGGTTTAATTCGCGAGCGCATATTTTAAATGATTTAATGGTTTATCGTTCTTTAAATTCATAAATTGCAGCAAAGTAACCGCGGTAATCTTAGATAGAATGCGGACTGACAATCCAAGTAATGTTTTTGCATAGTTACGTTTGAGCATAAATTGATCACATAGCTGAGCAAATAGTGTTTCAATTCGTTTTCTGACTTTTCTAAAGATTGACGGGTATGGTTTATAATCTTTCTGATTGGCTCTGTAAGGTGTTTGCAAGTTTACCTGGCATGAAGTAAACAGGTCCAACTGATGAGTTGCAGATAAGTATCCCTTATCCGCAAGTAATGTGCAAGCCTCTAAGCCTGATTTCTTTACTTCTTGTAGGTAGTGAACATCATGTACGCTGGCTTTAGTTAGATCCATGCTGTGAAAGATTCCTTTAACCGAAGTAAGCAAATGCAGTTTGTAACCATAAAAGTAAGTTTTGTTGACTGCTGAATATCCTTTGTCAGGAGCGGTTTCAAAATTTTGTTTACAAACTTTACTTTGCTTTTCTCTGGCGTTTTTGCAAACGGGAATGGGGATTGAGTCTACTACATAGATATTTTCCCCATCATTGAGCCTTGAGGCTATTGTTTGATTTAGCTTCTCAATAAAAGGATATAGCCGTTTGCGCCGTCTATTAAAATTGCTGCGATCAATTAAGTTGGGAAAATCTTCGGCATGATCACTTTTGAGTTTACCCCAGAAGTAGTTCTCACTGTCGATGCCTAAGGTTTCTCCGGTAACAGCCAAAGCAATGATCTGGCAATCAGACATCTTTGGCATGTTGCGATAAACAAAGAAATTATCGTACGAATTAATACGATTAATAAATACGGATTTGGTGATGTTAAAAAACTTGTCGAAATTTGATTTCAAGTTATGCATAATAGAAGTGTTTAGGTAGTGCTTTATACTTCTAAGATATTGAATATCTGTATTATGCATAGCTTTTTCAATATATACTTTTAACATTCTTTTTAACATTTTAAACCGCACAAGACGTTATCATAT
Organism: Bacteroidales bacterium; assembly: GCA_041393255.1. Lineage (GTDB taxonomy): Bacteria > Bacteroidota > Bacteroidia > Bacteroidales > JAADJA01 > JAADJA01. Next base: position 27,246 of record JAWKKM010000029.1, read on the forward strand.
ACTAATTTTACGCCGACAGAGGAGAACTGTTGATCGTTTATCAGATAACAAATTATAAGAATAAAAAAATAATTATAATAATTATAATAATCTTGCTTTGCCATTAGTCATTTTAGTCAGTTGAATCATTTGATACTTTATCAACCTTGTTTAAAACAACTGTAAAATATAGTGAGATATGGAAGATAGCCTACCCGATTATTCTGGGAAGCATTGCCCAAAACTTACTTAACGTTACCGATACTGCTTTTCTTGGACGGGTCGGTGAAATTGAATTGGGTGCCAGTGCAGTAGGAGGCATTTATTATATTGTTATCATCATGTTGGGCTGGGGTTTTGGCATTGGATCCCAGATTATTGTTGCAAGAAGAAATGGTGAAGCAGATTATCCAGCAATAGGCCGAACGATTGATCATGGTTTCTTTTTTCTTCTACCCTTGGCTGTGCTCATGTTTGCATTGATGAAATTTCTATCAGAGGACATTTTACGTGGACTAATGCAATCACAAGAAGTAATGCAGGCAACTCACGAGTATATCAGTATTCGTTCGTTTGGAGTTTTCTTTGCCTTTACCAATATATTGTTCAGGGCGTTTTATGTGGGAATAGGACGAACCAAAGTAATTACAATAACCACCAGTTTAATGGCCATAATTAATATCGGACTCGATTATTGTTTGATCTTTGGAAACTTCGGTTTTCCGGAAATGGGTATAAAGGGAGCCGCCCTGGCTTCTGTAATTGCCGAGATTTGTGCAACCATTTTCTTTGTCTGGTATACCCGCTTTGTATTTTCAACAAGAGTGTACAAGTTGTTTCATTTTAATAATTTCAATCTAAAACTTTATGTTCAGATTATTCGTGTTTCGCTGCCAATGATGGCTCAAAATTTCCTGTCCCTGGCTGGCTGGCTGACTTTCTTTTTAATGGTGGAAAAAATGGGTGAGCATGAACTTGCGATTTCCAATATCATCCGAAGTTTTTATATGGTTCTGATGATACCAATGTGGGGTTTTGCATCAGCTACCAATACGCTGGTTAGTTTTCTGATTGGAGGAAAAAGACAGGATGAAGTGATGTCACTAATTACGAAGGTCGTGGTGTTGTGTTTAAGCGGGGTAGGATTGATGGTAGTTTTGGGGCTTCTGTTTCCGGATGTGGCTGTACGGGTATATACCAACAATTTAAAAATAATTGGGGATGCGCTGCCTGCATTTTATATAATCAATTTTGCAGCCGTATTGCTTTCAGCAGCATTTGTTTTGTTTTCTGCTGTTTCAGGTTCCGGGAAAACCCAGGTATCCTTTCTGATAGAAGTACTGGTTTTGGCTATTTACCTGAGCTATACGTGGTTCATTATAATGGTCTACAAAGGGAACATTACAGTGGTTTGGGCTTCGGAATGTTTATATGCTTTTCTTTTGGCATTCTTTTCATTTCTTTATCTGAAATCAGGTAAATGGAAAGGGGGGCAGGTATAAGTGCAAAGCAGTCATTCAATTTCTTGAGTAAATTTATAATTATTTATTTAGAGGCAGTTGGCCAGGTGGCATGTATATTTTATTTGACCCTTTTTTTTGCATTCTGTATATTATTTAAAAACTGATAGCATTCATTCTGGCTTTCTTAATATCAAACTTTTTATCGATCGTGTAATTTATTCAATTCTTTAGAGTACTTTTGCCGGCCTTTTAAATATATGAAAATGACTGAGATACGAAATATAGCAATTATAGCCCACGTTGACCATGGTAAAACCACCCTTGTTGACCGCATCCTGCACCAGGTAAAGCCTTTTCAGGGATAATAAGGACATGGGCGATCTGATTCTGGATAGTAATGATTTGGAGCGCGAACGTGGAATTACTATTTTGTCCAAGAATGTTTCTGTGCGTTATCACAATACAAAAATCAATATTATTGATACACCTGGCCACGCTGATTTTGGTGGTGAGGTCGAACGCGTTTTGAACATGGCCGACGGAGTTCTTTTGGTGGTTGATGCTTTTGAAGGCCCAATGCCTCAAACCCGATTTGTACTTCAAAAAGCCATTGAATTAAATCTTAAACCCATAGTTGTAATTAATAAAGTTGATAAACCCAACTGCGATCCTATCTGGGCCCAAGATGCCGTGATGGAGTTGATGTTTAACCTTGATGCCTCAGAAGACCAACTTGATTTTCCCACCGTGTTTGGTTCAGCTAAGGCTGGCTGGATGGGGCCCGATTGGTCGGAACCTACAAGTGACGTGACTTACTTATTGGATGTTATTCTCAAACATATAAATTCTCCAAAGAAAAATGAAGGAAACCTACAATTGCAGGTTTCATCTATTGATTATTCATCTTATGTTGGACGAATAGCCGTTGGGCGTGTTCACAGAGGAACGATAGTTTGGGGACAAAATATAACATTGGTAAAAAGGGATGGCAGTTTGGTAAAATCGAAAGTTAAAGAACTTTATGTATTTGAAGGCCTTGGAAAAGAAAAGATAAAAACACCTGTTTCTTCAGGAGAGATAGTAGCTGTTTTCGGAATTGACGGATTTGATATTGGGGATACCATTTCTGATTACGAGAACCCGGAAGGGCTTAAAAGTATTGCCATTGACGAGCCCACTATGAGTATGTTGTTTACCATCAACAACTCCCCTTTTTTGGAAAAGATGGACAGTTTGTTACTTCAAGGCATTTGAAGGATCGACTCTTAAAAGAAACAGAGAAAAACCTTGCTATGCGCGTTGAGGAAACCAATTCAGCGGATGCATTTACAGTATACGGACGTGGTATTTTGCATCTTTCGATCCTGATCGAAACCATGCGTCGTGAAGGTTACGAACTTCACTTGGTCAACCCAAAGTGATCTTAAAGGATATTGATGGCAAAAAACATGAGCCCATTGAATTGCTGACCGTGAATGTAGCCGAACAATTTTCAGGGAAGGTGATCGAGTTGGTGACGATGCGCAAAGGGGAGTTGCTCAATATTGATACCAAGTCTGGCCGTGTAAATCTCGAATTTCATATTCCGGTAAGGGGAATCATCAGGCTGAGAAACCGTGTTTTGACGGCTACCGAAGGAGAAGCTATAATGGCGCATCGATTTAAGGCATATATGCCCTGGAAGGGTGATATCGTTTCACGTAGAAATGGTTCATTGGTTGCCATGGAAACAGGCATGGCCATTGCTTATGCTTTGGATAAACTTCAGGATCGCGGACGCTTTTTTGTCAATCCGGGTGAAGATGTATATGCGGGTATGGTGGTTGGAGAAAATAGCAAAGAAGGAGATCTGGTGCTTAATGTAACCAAGACCAAAAAGTTGACAAACATTCGGGCTTCGGGAACGGATGATAAGGTAAGGCTGGCTCCTCCTGTGAAGTTTAGCCTGGAAGAGGCATTGGAATACATTAAGGATGATGAATACCTGGAAGTAACTCCAAAGACTTATCGAATGCGGAAGATCCTTCTGGATGAAAATGCACGGAAACGGGCGAGTAAAGTTTAATTTGGATATTCTCTTTTAATCGCTTCAATTGCTTGCTTTGCATAAAAGCGGGTTTCAAAATCGTTATCCTCATATAATTGACTGAGTGGGTCAATTGCTCCTTCAGGTTTTTGCTTTAGCAGTATAATAACCGCACTTCTTTTAACTTGCTGTGCTTCATCTTTTAGTGCTTCATAGACATAAGGTAGCGATTTATCAGGGTCTAATTTATTCAAAGAGTTCAATGCAGCAGTTCGTATAAACCATTCAGGGGATTGCAAACGCTCAATTAGCAATGGCCAAATATCCTTATCTCCAAGATCGGAAAGGGCTTGCAATATGTATCCTTGTAAATGTTCACGATTTGGGTCGGTAAGTACTTTTCTTAATTCCGGGATGGCTTTTGGAGAGCCAATTTTAGCTAAAGCTCTGATAGCTTCATTACTAACCCTGTAAACAGGGTCATTAAGAAGGGGGATCAGTACTTCAATGGCACCCTGAGATTTAAATTTTCCAAGGGATTGCGCAGCAAATTCGCGTTTGTCAGGATTGGGATCGTTCAAAAATATTATCAACTCATTTTCTGCTTTTACGCCGAAGTTGCAAAGTTGGTCAAATTGACATCCAAGTATTCGCCTGCTTTCTGTTTGATTAATTTCAGTTACCAGCAAATTCATTTTGCTAAGATTGCTTTCAATGGATTGGTCGGATTTTTCAAAATCAATCCAAATGAGTGACAACACTATGAATAGGATTGTATATAAACCAGTCACCTTAATGATTTCACTTGTATTGCTTGGTTGTTTCTTTTTGATGATGAGGTTCATCGGTGCTTTTATGATTGATTTTAACCATTTAGGAATTGGAAATAGGAAAGGCGTATTTTTTTGATATTGAACATATTCTTCGTTTGATTGCTCTTTCATTTTGTTCTCTTCAAGGTAGCAAATAGCAATAATGATCATCGTCATTAACAGCCATGGCAAACTGGTAGCAACCCCCCAGGATTTCTTCATGTTATTAATATCTGATGAGAAAAGCATTAGCCCATAACTCCATATAATCCAACCCAGATATTGAGGGTGTCGTGAAAATTTATAGATCCATCCGGTAGCAACATGCTGTTTACTAAAGCGGGTTTGAAACCATGCTACCACACCCCAACTAAATAGAACAGCCCCTGTAGCCATAAAAAACCAGGAAATAAAATCATGGGCATACCAATTGAACAATCCACAAAACCACATTAATATCCAATATGGAATGTAAATTACTTTTCCAAAATCAAGCACCATCCATGAAATATCCATAAATGGAAACCAGGCTGTCCGAAGAATTCCCAAGCCTGATAAAAAGAACATGCTCAGGGCAAACTGCCCAAATACAGGAAGAAAAAGGGTAAATGCTCCGGCCCATGCCCATCCTGTTTTTTTGGTGGTAAAGCCAAGTATAATAAAAATCAGAACAAGCCCTAAACATAAATACCCTATCCATCTTAAGTATAAAGCATCAATATATACTTTTGCTTTGAACCCTTCTGTTTCATTACTCCCATGGTCAAAACCAGTAAATCCAATATGCTTTCCTAAAAGAGCATCTAACCATAAAGGGATCTCAATAAATGCAAACATTAAAGCAATAGAGAATACTATAGCAAGAAGAAAAAGGAGAATTGACTTCGTTGTTGGAATCTTCATTTGACTTCATTTTTTTCAAAAATAAGAAGTCACCAAATATTATCAAAAAATGAATGTATAAAACGTTAGTTCAAGTTTGCGTATGAACTGTTTAGTTAAACCTATGAAAATTTTAATGCGTTATTTACGTCCAGACCTGGATTCTTTTCGTCTGCCTTTATCTTTTCCTCTCGGTTTTCCTTTTTTCTTTTCTTTGGATTTTTCACGTTTATATTCGGCTTTCCCTTGTTTTGTGTCGGGCCGTGAAACTTCTACGGAAAGTTTTACACCTTCAAAAGTGGCATCTTTAAATGAATTTAAAATGCCTTTTTCAAATTGCTCGTCAACTTCAAAGAAGGAGAAGTTCTTCAGGATGTCAATTTTGCCGATGGCAAGATCTCTTCTTTTTGTATAATCATTAATTAACCCGATTATCCGAGGAGGTGTCAGGTTGTCTTTTGAACCTATATTGATAAAGAAACGTGAAAACGATTTTGCCCTCATTATTTCTTTGTTATCGTCCCGGTCCCTGTCTATATTTCTATCCCTGCTTCTACCTTTATCTCTATCCCTATCCCTACCTCTGTCTTTGTCTCTATCCCGGCCTCTTTCTCTTGTTACCCGGTCACTTTTTTCAGCTCTTACATTGAGGTCAGAAGCATTTTTATAATAATCTAGAAAACGATTGAATTCAACCGATACGAATCGTTTGATGAGGTCTTCCCGGCTCAACCATTCCAGTTTTTTATAGATCACATCCATATATTCTGAAATCTGGGTTTCATCAACCTCGATTTTTTCCATCCGGTCAACCACATTGAAAAGTTGTTTTTCGCAAATTTCTCTTCCAAGCGGAACCGGTTTCTGTTCGAAGGTTTTACCTGTGATTTTTTGAAGGCTTTTTATCTTGTTGTTTTCTCGGGTATGGATGATGGAAATTGAAATTCCACTTTTTCCGGCCCGTCCGGTTCTTCCGCTGCGATGAATGTATGTTTCAAGCTCATCGGGCAGGTTGTAATTGATCACATGGGTAAGGTCGTTGACATCCAGTCCACGGGCAGCAACATCAGTAGCCACAAGCATTTGCAAATGTTTATTCCGGAATCCTTTCATTACAGTTTCACGTTGTGCCTGCGAAAGGTCTCCATGAAGAGCATCGGCATTGTAGCCATCGTTTTTCAATTTATCAGCAATATCTTTGGTCTCCATCCGGGTGCGGCAAAAAACAATGCCATAGATAGAAGGGTTGATGTCCGCAATTCTTTTCAAGGCTTCATAACGGTCGCGAGCATGGACCATAAAGTATTGATGACGAACATTTTCAGCTCCCACATTTTTCTGGCCTGCGGTGATCTCTTTCGGACTATTCATGTATTTCTTAGCAATCTTCAAAACGGCATCAGGCATCGTGGCAGAAAAGAGCAATGTCCTTTTTTCTTTCGGGGTAGTTTCAAGAATGTTGTCCAATTCATCTTTAAAACCCATATTCAACATCTCGTCAGCCTCATCCAGTACCAACCATCTTATTTTGCTCACTTTTAAAGCTTTTCGTCCAATCAGGTCAAGTACCCTGCCGGGTGTGCCTACAACAATTTGGGGTTTGTCTTTTAGTTGTTTTATTTGTTTCGAGATATCAGAACCACCGTAAATAGCAATTTGCTTTAAATCGGGTAAAAGTTCTGAATAAGCTTCCAGGTCTTTGTGAACCTGTAAACATAATTCACGTGTAGGGCATAGGATCAATGCCTGTACATCAGGTGCCAGAAAATCAATCTGCTGTTGAACAGGAAGCCCGAAAGCTGCTGTTTTGCCGGTCCCGGTTTGAGCCAGGGCTATTAAGTCGTTGGGAGTAGATAAAATTGCCGGGATAATTTTGTCTTGTATGGGGGTTGGTTTTTCGAATCCAAGTTTTTCAATTGCCTTGAGCAATTCCGGACTAAGCCCGAAGTCATTAAAAGTGTTCATCTTGTGTTATTTGTTTCTCGGGCTCAATGTAATTTATTTGCCTGGAAGTTGTTTTAAAAATGGCTGCAAAAGTAGGTTTATTTTTTTGATAATCAGAAAGAAAAGAATGATTAAATAATAGATGGTATCAATGATTAAATAAACTATTCAATTTTTAACCTTTCCCGAAGAGCAAATACCTCGTCTCTGTATCGCGCAGCTTCTATGAAATCAAGTTCTTTTACAGCTTCCTTCATTTGCCTCTCCAGTTTGGAAATGGCTTTTTCGATTTGTTCCTTACTCATGTATTTGACCAGTGGATCCGCTGCAATATCGATTCCTTCCTTCTCAACATAGGCTTTGGCTTCCATTCCTTTTGCATCAGCCACCGACGTCTGACCCATAATAGCTTCGGTTGATTTTACAATCTGAGTAGGAGTGATGTTGTGTTTTTCATTATAGGCCAATTGTTTTTCTCTTCTTCTGTTTGTTTCATCCATTGTCTTTTTCATGGAATCGGTCATTTTATCGGCGTAGAAAATAACCCTGGCATTGAGGTTTCGGGCTGCACGTCCTGCTGTTTGGGTAAGTGATTTTGCCGAACGCAGGAATCCTTCTTTATCAGCATCTAAAATGGCTACAAGCGAAACTTCAGGCAAATCCAATCCTTCACGGAGCAAGTTTACTCCAACAAGCACATCAAAATCCCCCAATCGCAGTCCCCGCATAATTTCTACCCTGTCAAGTGTATCTACTTCCGAATGGATGTAGCGGCATTTTACATCCAACTTCAGCATGTATTTGGTAAGCTCTTCAGCCATCCGTTTCGTGAGGGTTGTTACAAGCACCCGCTCACCTTTATTGATGCGTTGGTCAATCTCATCCAGCAGATCATCAATCTGGTTTAAACTTGGCCTTACTTCAATTACCGGATCGAGTAAACCTGTCGGACGAATAAGTTGTTCAACAACGATTCCTTCCGAAATCTGTAGTTCGTATTCCGAAGGGGTGGCACTAACATAGATCACCTGGTTTTGCAATGCTTCAAATTCAGAAAATTTCAATGGCCGGTTATCCATTGCCGCCGGTAACCTAAAACCGTATTCCACCAGGTTTTGCTTACGCGACCGGTCACCACCATACATAGCTCTTATTTGAGGAATGGTAACATGGCTTTCATCAATGACAATGAGAAAATCATCCGGGAAATAATCAATCAGGCAATAGGGCCTTGAGCCTGGAGAGCGTCCATCAAAATAACGGGAGTAGTTTTCAATTCCAGAACAATAGCCCAGCTCTTTCATCATTTCAATATCATAGGTAACACGGTCTTCAAGCCTTTTGGCTTCGAGGTGCTTCTCCATTTCTTTAAAATACTGAACCTGCCTGAACATGTCGTTCTGAATATCCCTGACTGCCATTTTCATTTTTTCATGAGAAGTGATAAAAATGTTGGCAGGATAAATGTTCAAACTGTCATATTTCTCAATACTTTGACCTGTTATGGGATTAAAACTTTCAATGGATTCAATTTCATCGCCCCAAAAAATGATCCTATACCCAATGTCGGCATAAGCTGGAAATACATCAATGGTATCGCCTTTAACCCTGAAATTTCCATGAGAGAATTCCATTTCATTTCGTGAGTATAAACTAGCTACCAGTGTTTGAAGAAATTTATTTCGGGCAATGAATTCTCCTTTTTTAATGTGAATTACATTTTCTGTAAAATCATCGGGATTTCCTATACCATAAATACAAGAAACGCTGGAAACGACAATCACATCCCTTCTTCCGGATAGGAGGGAAGAGGTAGCGCTCAATCGCAATTTTTCAATCTCATCATTGATGGATAGGTCCTTTTCAATATAGGTATTGGTAGTTGGTAAATAGGCTTCCGGTTGGTAATAATCGTAATAGGAAACGAAATACTCTACTTTATTCTTTGGGAAAAATTGTTTGAATTCGCCGTAAAGCTGGGCTGCAAGGGTTTTGTTGTGGCTTAATATCAAAGTTGGCCGCTTTACTTCCTGGATTACATTAGCAATGGTGAAGGTTTTTCCTGATCCGGTAACGCCAAGCAATACCTGGCTCTGGTCACCACGATTTATACCCTCAACGAGTTGTTTGATAGCTCCCGGCTGATCACCGGTGGGTCTAAATTCGGATGTAATTTCAAAATTCAAGGCTCAAAGTTCGAAGTTCAAAGTTCGGAGCCCGGAGTTCAAGGAATCATAGAACTTCGAACCAGGAACTTGGAACAGTTTTATTTCTTAGGATTATAACCGCGTTGTTTTGCGGCATCTTCAAGACGCTTTTGCCATCCTGATTTTTTCTTTGCCGGTTTCTTTTTATTTAACTCTATCTGCTTTCTTATCTTGTCTTCGTCAATGGTCATTCTGATCAGATACATTTGACCAAAAGTAATAATGTTTGCAAGGAAATAATAGTAGCTCAATCCGGCAGCATAGTTGTTAAATATTCCCATAAACATAACAGGCATAATGTACATCATAGTTTTCATACCCGGCATTTGTTGCTGGCTTGATCCCATCATATCCTGGTTTATTTTTGTATAGATAACAGTTGAAACGGTCATCAATAGAGTGAATAAACTAATGTGATTTCCATAAAAAGTACTGATCAGGGGAATTTCTGTTGTCCAGGAATATATGGAGTCAAAAGAAGAAAGGTCACTCGCCCACAGAAAGGCTTGCTGGCGAAGCTCAAAGGCCGAAGGGAAGAATCGGAACATAGCAATCAGAATCGGAAACTGCAACAACATCGGAATGCATCCAGCCATTGGATTAACCCCGGCCTGTTTATATAAAGACATGGTTGCCTGCTGCTTTTTCATGGCATCCTCTTTCTTGGGGAATTTTTTTCCCAACTCTTCAATTTCCGGTTTTAAAACCCTCATTTTAGCAGAGGATACATAAGATTTATAAGCAATAGGAAACAAAACTATTTTTAATAGAATGGTTAAGACCAAAATGATAATTCCATAATTCCATCCAAATCCTTCAAGAAAGTTAAACACGGGAATAACCGCAAATCGGTTGATCCATTGCATCAGAAAGAAACTCCAACCCAATGGGATTTGCTTTTCAAATTCAAGTTTGTATTTTCTTAAGGTTTTGTATTTATTGGGCCCAAAATAAAAAGACATGGGAATTGTATTCTCTTCGGACAGGGAAAACGGTAATCCTATTTCCGACTGCATTGTACGCAAATAACGCGGGGCTTGTTCTTCTTTAGTGATGGCCGATACCCTGGCATTGAGAAAATAGTCCTTTGCAAGCAGCAGGGAACTGAAAAAACGATGCTTATGAGAAATCCATTGAACCCTTGTAGTCAACTCTTCTTCATCATCCTTGGTTTCGGACAGGTAATCCACATCATCCTGATAATATTTGTAATATATTGTGGGGCCATTAAAACGGTCAAGGCTTTTTTCTTCCTGGAGAAGATCAGTCTTCCATTTTAGGTCAATGTAGTTTGTCCCCTGGTCAATAAACTGGTTCATCCCGACAAAATTGATGTCGAAATCCAGCATGTAATCATCATCCTTAAGAGTGTAAAGAAATTCAAGGTAATTGTCCTTATTGAACGAAGCTTCCCCTTGATCAGTGTATAATCGCATGGAAAGGCTTTTGTTATCCGATGAATAGCTAGGTTGGAAATAAAGGCCATCTGTATTGATGATCCGGTTATTCGCAAAAAAGGTAAGCCCAAACTCAGTTTGTTCTGCATCAAACAATATCAAGGGAAGCGAGTCAAAGGTTTGAAATTCCTTTAATTGGGCTGTAATAATCTTACCGCCCTGATTTGAAATACTCAGTTTGATCTTTTTGTTTTCCAACGTATAAACTTCATCCTCTCCGACAGCCGAATTGGCAAATACTCCGAATTTATCCCGGTTGATCTGAACCGGCTCATCAGAGCTGGATGTTAACACTTCCTGATTTGCATCCGTTGTAGCATTTCGGATGGAGTCCTGTATGCGTTTTTCAGCATTGCGAATAGCGGCAATTGAATCGTTTTTGTATTGCACCCTTGCAATGGAATCTTGTCTGTGTTGAAAGGCTTGTTTTTCTTCTTCCGTCGGAGCTGTCCAAATACTGTAACCAATCAGAATGGCAAAAATGATAACAAGGCCTGTAATTGTATTTCTATCCATGAATTCTACCTATAAAAGTGGTTATGTCTTACTTTCGTTACTTTTTAAACAGGTAACACAATAACCAGCGACTAACTACAAATATCAATTTTTTTCAGTGGGCAAAGATAAGGATTGTTGCAAAAGGCTTTAATATTTATTTAAGTTAATTTTACACCCGAAAAGTTTCGATATGTTATCAGAAATACCTAACGTTTATATCGCCCTGCCTGCTATGGATGAGTTTGAATATCTTCCAAAGGTCGTTGATTGCATTCGAAACCAAAACTATCCCTATATAAAATTGGTCGTTTGTATCAACCAGCCTGATTCCTGGTGGGATAATCCTGAAAGAAAGGCTGTATGCATTGGCAATCAGGTAAGTATCGATTATCTTGAATCTTTGGAGGGTATACAGATAGAGATTATCGATAAAAGCAGTAAAGGAAAAGGGTGGACGGCAAAAAAAGAGGGTGTAGGGTGGGCTCGAAAAACCATCATGGATAAAATTGTAAATCAGGCAAATGTGTCTGATGTGATCATGAGTATGGATGCCGATACTCAGTTTAATACTGGCTACGTCAGTTCGATCGTTGAAAATTTAAATCAAAATCCAACTGCAGTAGCCATCTCTGTTCCTTATTATCATGAACTAACAGGCGATGAAGAAAAAGACCGGGCCATTCTGAGGTACGAAATATACATGCGCTATTTTGCCCTTAATTTGATGCGAATTGGAAGCCCATATGCTTTTACGGCCATCGGCTCAGCCATTGCATTACCGGTTTCTTCTTACAAGGCAATTGGGGGGATCACCCCCCATAAAAGTGGGGAAGACTTTTATTTTTTGCAAAAACTCGGGAAGTTTGGAAGAATTCTGACCTGGAATGAAGAAAGGGTTTATCCTGCAGCGCGTTATTCCAACCGTGTGGGATTTGGAACAGGCCCGGCTATGATCAAGGGAAAAGAGGGTGATTGGAGTAGCTATCCCATTTACCCTTTTGAGTATTTTGATGATGTTGAAGCAACCTATCGCTTGTTTGCTGATTTGTTTGATGCTGACGTTCCAACACCATTGGATACATTTTTTGAGGAAAAGTTTGGTTTTGAAAATATCTGGAAACCCTTACGGGCAAATTTCAAAACTCCTCAACAATTTATACGGGCATGCCATCATAAAGTGGATGCTTTCAGAGTCTTTCAGTATTTGAAATGGAGAAATACCAAAAATCAAGTTTCAGATGAAGGAAATTTAATTCGTTTTCTGGGAAAATTGTATCCGCTAAAATCAGCAACTTTGAGTTTTAATTTCAGATACCTCAAATTTCAAGAAACGAATATTGATCGGCTAAATGAACTGAGACATTTCTTTATGGAATTAGAAGAAGTATATCAAAAAGAAAATGCTCTGTAGAATCCTGAATTTTAAACGGAAAAAACTTAAGAATTGTCAACTAAAAACAAACCAAATCTAATAGTAGTAACCGGTCCAACGGCAACGGGGAAAACTTCTTTTGCAGCTCGGCTTGCTTCAAAATTTGATGGCGAAATCATCAGTGCAGATTCAAGGCAGGTTTATCGGGGAATGGATTTGGCAACGGGAAAGGATTTTAAGGATTATGTTGTGGACGGTAAAACCATACCCCATCATCTTGTTGATATTGTTGATCCGGGTTATGAGTACAATGTGTTTGAGTTCCAATCTGATTTTTTGAATGCATATGATGATGTACTTCGAGGGGGAATCTTCCGGTTTTGTGCGGTGGAACAGGTATGTGAGCATCGAATCGGTGTTGAAAGGCTATCATTTATTCAAGAGGTGCAGGAAAACATTGAACTTAGGCTAATTTAGCGGAAAAACTCAGGAAGAACTTTTTCGGTTTTTGGAATCGTTTATGTGTCATAATGTTACTGATTTTAAATGAAAAAAGATTGATCAGGGCAATCGAAATACATCAATACTATAATGATCATCCTGATATGGATCATTCCTTTCCGAAGTTTGATTCGGTGATTTTTATTCATTTTGAACGAAAAATCATCAGAAAGAATAACAGAAAGATTAAAGAAGAGGTTGAATTGGGCATGATTGATGAAGTTAAGAAGAACCTTCAAAATGGATTAACACCTGATCAATTAAAGTTTTATGGTTTGGAATATAAATACCTGACCCAATTTGTTATTGGAGAAATTAGCTATGATGAAATGTTTCGGCTCTTGAATACGGCGATCCACCAGTTTGCCAAACGGCAAATGACCTGGTTCAGGAGAATGGAAAGCAAGGATTCCCTGTTCATTGGATTGACGGGGAGTTGCCGATGGAAAGCAAAATAGCGAAGGCCACAGAAATTATTCAATCTTGATAAAAACCAGATGTAAAGTTAAAAAGGTTAACCCTATTCGTTGCTTGAAAAAACAACTGCTTATCTAATCCAGTTAATGTTTATCCCGCCCCCAATTGTAATCCAAGCCTTGTGATCCGAACCAGAGTTACTGTATACGGTCTTCTTTTTAGTTTACAGCCATAGCAGCCAGAAATAGAGAAACAAAAATAATGTTTGTTTCTACAGCTCTATCAATTACGATTGGTTTATTTCACAATGAAGTTACCTGCTTTTACGCTCTTTAGCTTCAGATTGAATTTTCCATATCCACAAACCCGGTTTCGCGCCATCAGCCAATTTTATTGACTGCCAATTCTATTTATATGATATCACAGATCTTCTGTGAAATCAGTTGACCCTGGTTGTTTAAAATTTGCAATAATTTAATTCGGGCATGGTCTTCAGAAACGTTTAAATAAATATTTTCTTTGTCCCACCGATGGGTTTGGGAAACGAAGTATCTATCCTCCGTAAGCTTTAAGTCTGTTCAATTCCTGTTGATCCGATTGTAAACTTTTGTGGTAAAGCTACTGTTGGAGAAGGAAGAAAGGCAACATATAAACTATCTTCTTGCAGAAAAGTGTTGGAGAAGCCTATGATATTGGTAGCAGGAAGTCCGCCATTGGCTTCTTCTCAGGCAGCGCCGGCATCGGAAGAAATGTAAACACCATCCTGGGTGCTGGCTGTGTAAACAACATTATTATTAATTGGGTTGATGACGATATCCGTAACTTTGGAGTAGGTTGAGAGTGTGAGTGATGTGATGGCCCAGTTGTTGCCTCCATCCACCGATTTATAAATGCTTCCGGGCAGGCTTCCAAAACCTCCAACTCCACCGTATAAAATATCTGAATTGCCCGGCTCGCAAACTATCGCGCCACCCCATTTGTTTGAGCCGGGTATTCCGTTATTGATTGGAAGCCAATTAGTCCCACCATCAATGCTCTTGATGAAACCGGCATGATCGGATTGGGAACTATAGCCGGCATAAAGGGTTGCATCACTTGAATTGGGATCAATAAAAATATAATTAAAACTCTCATATTCATTGCCTTTGAAAACGTTTTCCCAATCATCTCCACCATTTGTTGAGCGGTATATCATTGATTCCCATCCGTTCACCCCAAAATTGTTGCCTCCGATATAGACCCTGTTGGGGAAGGTGCTTGATGATGTTAAAGAAAATATCTCTGTTTCAAAATAGCTGCCGATATTGGGCCCTTTGTTTTCCCATGTTGTTCCACCATCAGTTGATTTATAAAGTCCTTCCTGTGCAATTGATGAGGGGCCATTCGACCAGGCATAAAGCGTTCCATCTGATCCAAAGGTAACCTGGGAAAAACGTGTTCCCGGAAGTCCTTCAACGAATTGCCACAGGTTGCCACCATCATTGCTTAAGTAACATCCTCCGGAATTTTCAGCTTCAAAACCAACCAGTATATTCATGGGGTCGTTGGGGTCAATTTCAATATCATTGGTGAGCAATGTGGCAATTCCTTTATTGGAAAATTCCCACGATGATCCCTCATCAATACTTTTGCAAACAGCAAGGCTGAGAAATCCCGCATAAACTACATCCGTATTTCCGGGTTCAAAAACGATAATTCTGGCGGCTCCATTATCGCCAGCTCCTGATGTATTGAAATTCCAGTTCGATCCTCCGTCAAGTGTGAAATAAATTCCATCACCCTCCGTGGCAACATACATTTTGCTTGGATCTGCCGGGTCAATAAGAACTGCATTGCACACTTGGTTTGGAAAGGTGCCTGATATATTTTGCCAGCTTGTGCCGAAGTTGGACGTTTCATAAACACCCATCACCTGGCCTCCGAAAAGTTGCCCGCCGGCAATGTATACTTTTTGATCAGCAATTGCCAGACTGTTGTATGGTTTGCCCGAAGGAAGGTTCCCTGTTTTAATTTCCCATGTAGTTCCACCATCAAAAGTAGCTACAGCAGCAGCATTGCTTAATCCTTCGTTGCCGATGGCGAAAATAACCTGGCTATCATCAGGGTTTACCACTAAATTTACCACCGACCATCCAACCGGTAGAACGCTGGTCATATTGAAATAAGACCAGTTATCGCCACCGTTGTCCGATTTTACAATTACATTGTTGGATGAACCTCCCAACACAGAGCTTAAGCCCATGTAAACAATATTGGGGTCGTTGGGATCTATGGCTATATCCAAACCAGCGCCATTCACAGGTATGGACTTTTGCTCCCATGTAGTACCTCCGTCTACCGACCTGAATATTTTGTAATAGGAATAGGGCCCCGATGCATAGATTACACCGTTGGAAGCTGCTTCAAAGGTCCCAATGCCTGAAGGGGCAAGATTCATCAAGCCTTCAATAAATTGCCGGGGTTGCGATTCCCCGCCATCATAGCCGATATAAGGAATGCCGGCGGCAGCAAATATCGTTTGAGGGTTAAGTGGGTCAATGGCAATATCCAAAACATCTCCACCAAACGTCCTATAGCAGTCCAGTGATCAATGGCATCCTGATTGGATTGCATATAATCCATGTATTGGCTTGAGGGCGGACTGGTGTTTCCGTTGTGATCCACAGGGATATTCTCAATTTGACCCTGACACTTGAAAAGCAAATGAAAACAGAGAAAAAAGTAATAAATTCTTCATAATGTATTGTTTAGAAATAATAAATGTGTGTGGGAATTCTGATATTAATATTAAATATACCTATCAACTTTGCAAGTTTTAATTCACCTAAATATACTTATTAATTTGGGATGGATAATAAAGATGTGATAATTGTTTTTGTTCATATGCACCAATTACATATTTCCATATTTACTGTTTTCCTTTCTGATTGAATTCTTGACGGAGTTCTTAAAAGCCTATCCTACTAATTTTACCTTCTGCTTATACTTTATGCTCTGTCGGTGCAATATGTAATTGCCAGAATTAAAGAAAAATTGGATGGATCAAAATTTACCATCTTTTGCAGTGCGACGTTTCGAGGTAATGGATTTTTTGATTTTTTGTATAGCATATTTTTTTTAACAGGGAGACTTCCAACCCTCTGTTTTAATTGCGGCCACATGTTGACTTGAAATATTGATATCATAACTGAAATTTGGTGAAAACTAGATAGTATTCATTGTTGGCCTTATAAAAAAAATTTAAGGCCTTCAATCATTGTCTCGTAAACAAACTGACGTGATCTAACAATAAAAGTGAATATTCTATTATTTTTTCTATTTTTAGCAGGTGCAAAAACGACCTCGTTCATATGGCTTACGATTTCTTTTGATATTTCTATGCTTTTTCTTTCAGCATTGTTCTCCGCCCGACTCAGGAATTGTTTATACCGATCAAAAAAGGCTACCTGAACCTGAATGATACAGTTAAGTATGTGGGTATGCTTGTTTGTAAGGAATGTCATTACAATATCTATGCAACTTTCCGGAGAACCGGGATGGGCATGTCGTTCGATACGGCAAGTCGTGAAAAGAGCGCTGCAGTGATAAGGGAAGATTCTGTTTTATACGATCCCATCAGCACCTTTGGCTATCAACCATTTTGTGATGGCGATACGTTGCGGGTTATGAGTTTAGAATTGATAAAGGTGTTGAAATTTATTCAAGAACCGAAAAAGTAAATTATATCATCGGTTCGGGGCAACATACCAATTCACACATTTATCTTTCAGGGAATTATGCTTTGCCATGGGTCTTTTTACATATTATACACAAGATGGCCGCTTTGATTTTCCTCCGATTTGATGAAGGGAACAATTCAAGGTTTAGCCGAAAAGTAGGGCTGGAATGTATGGCTTGTCACAATGGTTATCCTGATTTTGTGATGGGCTCGGAGAATAAGTACAATCGTATTGCGGAAGGAATTGACTGCGAAAGATGCCATGGCTCCGGGTGAAGTCCACGTTAAATTGAAGAAGTTTGGATTTATCATTGATACAGCAAAATATATTGATTACAGTATTGTAAATCCGGCGAACCTTGATAAAAAGTTGCAAATTGATGTTTGTGCCCGATGCCATCTGCAGGGAACAATGGTTTTAAAGCCGAGAAAAATTTTTACGATTATAAAACCGGCCAACTCTTAACCGAAACAATGGATATTTTTATGCCCTTGCTCGAAGGAGGTGAAGAAGACCTGATCATGGCACGCACTTACGAACGTTTAAGTCACAAAGCGATTGTTACGTAAACTCGAATGAACAGTTTAGCTGCTCCAATTGCCATAACCCTCATATTACTGTAAAGGAAACCAATAAAGACAGGTATGATAGGTTTTGTCTTGATTGTCATTCTTCCGGAGGCTCTCATTGTTCTTTGTCGATGGAAGATCGGATGGTTCAAGAGAATAAATGTGTAAACTGTCATATGCGATTGACCACCAGCCGTGATATCCCTCATGTTAAAATTCATGATCATAAAATCACAGTTCCTCCTGCAGAAGAAGAGCTTAAGAGTGAACGTGTTTTTAAGGGGATGGTTTCGGTGAATAATTTGAAAACAGATAGTTTGACCATTGCACGGGGATATCTTCTGGAATATGAATCGTATCATGCAGATCCCAATTACCTTGATTCAGCATTTCATTATCTGAGCATTGCACGGGTAACTGACAGCAATTATTATTTCAATGCATGGATCAACCTTTACTTTCTTTCAGGAAATTATAGAAGCATTATCAATTATGTGGAGAAGGAGGGGGTAAAAGAGATTTTGGATAAGTACCTTACTACGCAGGATTACAGCAATTATGACGGATGGACCAGCTATCGGATCGGACAGGCATTTGAGGGAGATGGCAATTTGTTAATTGCGAAGTTTTTTTATGAGAACGCAGTTAAGCTTGCACCCTTTAATCTTGAGTTTCAAAATAAGTATGGGGGCCTGCTTGTAAAGTCAAATAAACTGGAAGATGCCCTGAGGGTATTTGAATTTATCTTGTCGGAAGATCCCCGGTATACGCAAGCGTATGTAAACTTAGGTTATACTTTGATGCGCATGAATAACAGGCCGAAGGCAAAAGAGCTCTTTGAGACAGCCCTTTCTTTGAATCCCGATAATTTACAAGCCCTCATCAATCTGGCAGGCCTAATGGTCCTTGAAAATGATATGAAGAAAGCCCGTGACCTGACTAACAGGGCCATGATTGTTGAACCGGATAACCAGCAGGTAATAATGTTAATGAATAAAATCAGCGAGTAAATCGCTTTCAATAATTTTCATTAAATTTGGTTGGATGAAATTTTAGTGAAATATGATCAACTATTCTTAAACATTTATGCTTTAAATTCGTTAAAAAAGATCGTGAGACTTAGAGTGATTATTCGCATATTAACTGTTGTGATCGTGCTGCTGCCATTGTCCGAACTTTTTTTGGTTAGCTACGATACTTTTGTTGATTATTCGAATGAGTGGCGTGAAGTCAAAATTAAAAAAGGCAGTCATTCCTATTATCCTTCTATTCATTTTGTGGGCGATTTAAAGGAAATTGATTTTATTTTAAAACCAATGATTCCTAGTATTATGAAGAACCGGAGCGGAATGGACTGGAGCAAGATCAGGGGTTTTCAAAGGGGATGCACCACGATCATGCTTCGGCCCGCCTGGTTTATAAATGTGTGGATGATACACTGCTTTTGATCGGTGGTTACTGTTATGTTGATGGCGTGCACCCCAACGATGGAGTAGAACAGCAGGCCATCATAGATACCATTCAATCCAATCAGGTTTATCGCTGCCGGATACTATATGATAACAACAGGTTTAAATTCTATTTCGAAGACAAATACTGGGAGTGCTATGCTGGTGAAAACCCTGCCTGGGGATATATGTTAAATCCGTTTATTGGCGGTGTTTTTACATTGGACCATGACTGGAGTATTGAGATCTTTGACATCGGGAAAAACAAGGATACACTTATTACCTCGATCCCTCAAACCACGTCTTTAATAAATTAACTTTTTCGCGGCTTACAATAATCTCTTTCTCGAACGGCTGATTTAATTCGATTTTCAAACGGCTGTTCGAATAAATTACTACATCGCTAATAGCATTGATATTTACGATATACGACCGGTTTGTCCTGAAAAACATTTCGGGGTCAAGCTGGTTTTCAAGGTCCTCCATTCTGAAGTCAACAATGTATTTGTTTTGCTTATTGGTCAATAGAAACACGGTTCGCCCCTCAGCATAAAACAACGATATATTAGATGTTTGAACAGAACGAATGTGATCGCCCACTTTTACCAAAAAACGGGTTTTGTAAGTCTTATTCATTTGCAAAAGCATCCTGCTCAATTCATCGTATTGAATTCGCTCTTTGTTCGCCGGTAAATTTTCCCTTAGAACTTTGATTTTTTCCATACTTCGGTATAAATCGTCGTAATTAAGTGGCTTTAATAAATAGTCGATCGTGTTCAGCTTAAATGCCTTTATGGCATATTCGTTATAGGCAGTAATAAAAATTACAGGAATGTTTACCTCTGTCCGTTCAAAAATTTCAAAACTAAGTCCATCGGTTAATTGAATATCTACGAATAGAAGGTCTGCCTGATTGTTTGCGTTTTCAAGCCAGTTAATAACTTGTTCCACCGAACTGCACCTTCCTGTGATTTTAATCTCTGGATCATAAGTCAGGAGCATTTTCTCCAGTTTTTCAACGGCAGGTTTTTCATCTTCAATAATGAGTACATTCATTTTAAATCAATTTAATAATTTATTCTTCTTCAATTTCAATCAGGGGTATGGTAAAAACCCGCAGGTCATCTGTTTCGGCTCTAAAGTCAATAGGGCTTTTTGCCGGAAGGTAAAAAGCATAGGCTTTTGAAAGCAATGCAATTCGATTTTCGATATGGGTGCAGGATGTGAGTTTCTTCCTTAAGGGATAGTGGATAATCAAAAAGTCTTCTGAAGTAGATACAGTGAACAACAGGGGCAGAGAATCGGAGATCAGATTCTCGGAGATTGCATATTCCAGAATAAGTTGCAGGGTGCCGGGAATCAAATACCGTTCTTCCATCTCCTGGGGAACTGAAATGTTTGCCTGCAAATCATTTTTATACCAATATTTGAAGATATTAATGATATAGCCCATTATTCGAATTTCATCCTTTGTTGTGATCAAGTCGTTGCTTTTATTATCTAAAGCGTATCGGTAAATTTTAGAGAGCTGATCGATTATAACATCAGCCTTTTTTTTATCACGATGCAATTCGCTGATAACAATTTCCAGCGACCGGAAAAGGAATTCCGGATTGATTTGATTTTTAAAAGCCATCAGTTCCAGGTTCAGGTTATCACTTTTCCTTTTTTCAAATTCAATTTTTGTCTCGTTTTTGCGGTTTAGGTAAATTAGGCTGAAAAAGAACAGATTGTAAAAAATGGCCGTAATAAGGTAAATTGAATTGAATGTCAGTAATTCGGTTGTGATGGTGCTAAAACCTTCGATGGAAACGAAATAGTAATACAGCGTGATGCTAATTATTAAAGTGCTTGCAACAATTGAAATAAGGTATTGAAGGATAATCCTGAATTTGATATTCGTGCCCAGAGGAAAAAACTTATTGTTTAGGAGGATGACCAGCCTGTTTCCCTCAAAAAACAAATAGGTCAGAAATATTACAAACAGTACTTCCCGGCTGAAGAAATTCTCAAAAAGCATGTTCAGCGAATCAAAAAACATCAGGATCAGCAGATAAATCAAAATTCCAAACACAGGAGGTGCTGCAACCCGAAAGCCAATGCTGTTATAAAAATACTTATCTTTCAATGGGCTGTTTGATTATGGGAAGTTTGACGGAAAATATTCATTTATCTTTACTTCAATTTCTTTGTGGGTAAAATACAAATAACGTTTCCTTATATTTTTTAAACCGATTTTATGCGATTGACTTTTATCAGGCCGGTCAATAAGGTTGTTGCCAATTTTAAGCAATTCCGGTTTTTGGTTAATATTGTTCCGCACAACAATATACTTTTCGTCCTCATTATAAATCCCAATCTTCAATACTGATTCATCACAGATCCGGTTGTGCTTTAGTGCATTTTCGGCCAGCATTTGAAGAGACAAGGGGGGAATGAGGGTTTCAGAAAGGGTAGGGGGCAGATCCACTTCAAACTGGATGCAATCACCATATTTTATTTTTTGCATATAAAAATAGGCTTCTACCATTTTAACCTCTTCAGCCAGCGATACAAGTCTTCTGTTATCTGTGTTCAAAATGTATTGATAGGTGCCTGCCAGTTTTCGAATAAAGTTCTCCGATATCCTAATGTCCTTATACATCAAAGATGAAATTGTATTGAGAGAATTGAATAAATAGTGTGGGCTCAGCTGGCTTTTTAAGGCTTCAAATTGCAAGCTTTTTTGATCCCTTTCCAGGCGAAGTGATTCAATTTGACCAACGGCGTATTGATTGTACGAAAAGATTGAAAAGTTGACAAGGGAAACAATATAGATCAACACGGTTATCAGAATCACAAACTTAAGGGCACCATCCCAATACTCATCCCAAAAAAGTGTAAATTCATCGGGTGGTATCACTTGTTTTACATAAAAATTTAAAAACAACCAACCCAAAGCAAGGTATAACAGTAGGCCACTTATGGTATCTACCAGGAAACGAAGTGAGCGGTTTTTACTCCACGGGATAAGATGGTTCATCTTTTTGCCGGTCAAGTACAAGGCAATTCCTCCGAGGTTCGCCAATATCAAAACCAATGTAAACTCAAGCCAATGCTCTGAAAATACTGGCCATAAACCGGTTTCGCTAAAATAAACAAAATAGAAAACCCCGCTTGCAAGCACTGAGCTTATGATGATATTTCGGATAATCCAGTTCACTTTATTTGGGGGTCGCAGACTGTTGAATTTTTTTTAAAGGATAAAATTACGCTATTTAAAATAATGAATGAAGAGTTTCAACAATTGAAATAAACTTGCTACAACTTCAACTATTCCACCAGGCTGTCAATTACCCTTCGGTATTCAAAATCTGAACTTAGGGTTTGCGCAGTATTCATATAAACTTTTCTGATTTCGGGGTCTTTAATCATTTCTGTGTTGCTGATTGCAATTAAAACTGAAGCTTTCTCAGTACTGGAACTAATTTTTCGGGCGCTTTCCAAAACTTTATAAGCAACGTATTTATTAAAACCTGGGTTGGAGATTACGGATCGCAAAACGCGGCTATGTTCAGTGTTGCTTGTAAACTTGTTGGCTGCATCAAAAAATGCATCAATCACGGCCTCATCGTCGTAAGGAATTGTTTCTGCTGCATTGCTCAAAACCGAGCCCATTTCTGTATTTGAAGATAGCTTTGAAGTGGTATTTAACAATTGTACCCACGATTTGGTATTGAGCTCATAGGTTCGCATTGAAAATCGCAGAACGCTACCCGATTCGGTATTACTGGTCATACTGCTAATCGCTAAAAGTAAGCATCTGCCACTTCCACATTCTGGAGGTTAAGGTTTTTGATGGACCGCAAAACACTGCCCTTTTCCGTGTTGGATGAAAGCTCTTCTTTAATACTTCCTAACATCCGGATATAGTTCTTATCATTCAGGTTTTGGTTTTTATTCAAACTTCGCAAGGTAGTGCCTGCTTCGGTATTGCTGGTCATTCTATCAATGGCATTGAAGTATGCATCACTTATTTCCTCGTTGTTCATATCAAGGTTTTTGATTGATCGGATTACTATACCCATTTCCGTATTGGATGTGAGTTTTTTTACACTAACCAATAGGCGTGTTAAGGCATGGTCGGACAGCTCCTGAGTGGATTCGGTATACCGTAATACCCTGCCTCTTTCTGTATTGCTTGTCATTTTGTCGATGCTGTTGAAATATGCCTCGGTAACCTGAGGGTTATCAAAATCTATTTTTTTGCTGATACTGGCTAAAATTGAACCCAGTTCCGTATTTGAAGAAAGTTTTCCAAGGCTGTTGAAATAACCGATAGCCGTGGTGTTGCTGGCTAAAAACAATTCGCTGTAATTCCTGAATAATTTGCCTCGCTCTGTATTTGAACTCATTTCATTAGCAATCGCTGAACTGGTAGCAAGTAATTCGTCATCAGAAAGTTTAAAATTGTCGAGCAAAGCCTCAAAATACAAAGCCATAACTGAATTGGAAGGGATCGTATTAATTTCTTCAATAACTCCGTCAACGCCTCTTTTTGAATAGATGCGCTTGGTTCTTCCTTCTGCATCAATACCGGTCATATGGATAATTTCGATCAGTACTTCAGCCAGCCATTTGCGCCCCTCGGGGTCAAACGGTACCTCCGAACGTCCCTCATAATATTCGTAATGAAGCCGTCCTTGCGAATCGCTTTCAATTAAGATGGAGCGCTTATTACCAAAAGTCTTCTTTGAGAACTTCAGGTACCCGCCATTCGAAATGCTTTTTATGCCGGTATCATCATTATTGACTTCAATTTCCCCTTTTACCTGGATATCAAAATTTGTAAAGGCATCGGAATACTTGTATTGCTTTTTCCCAAGAGAATTATTGCAATTGTAAACATAGTTTTGAGATACTGAGGTTTCTGAAGCAAGCATCATGGCTATTAGGATGAGCGTGCTCAACGATATTTTTAAAATAGTTTTCATGATTTAAATAATATTTAATTTCAAATTGTATCGCTTATAAATTGAAAGCAAATATCCGGATTGAAATCAAAATAGAATAGCGAATTTCAATGAACTGTAAAAATAGTGTACTGAAATGTAGAATTTTTGTAGTAGCGAAAAATGATTGCTTTTAATGGCTTTCGCTTTTTGATAAAGTTGACAGGATTAGACTTCATATTCGGGCTACACCACATTGAAATAATAAATGCTTCAAATCAATAATGTTTTCAAAATGATTTATATCGCAGAGTTTAAATTTCTTTTACAAGGGTGATCGTGTAGAAAATACCATTCGTGAATTCGTGGGAAAACGCTCAATTAGCCTAACACTGATAAAAAGCAAAAAAAACAGTGGGAATTAAATTATTATTCTATCTTTGCACCCATTAAAATTTAAATTAATTTATTACAATTACACAAAATGAAAACAGGTAAAGTGAAATTTTTCAATGAATCCAAAGGCTTTGGATTTATTGTAGACGATGAAAATGGAAAAGAACTTTTTGTTCATGTTTCTGGATTAATCGACGAAATCAAAAATGACGATGACGTAACTTTTGAGGTAACTGAAGGAAAAAAAGGTTTAAACGCCATAAACGTGAGAATCGCTTAAGAAGTTTATATAATTGAAGTTATTGATGAATAAGCCCGGTATTTCCGGGCTTTTTTATTGCCCTGAATAAAAATTGAAGCAGTACCTTATAACAGATAACAAACCAGGCAATGGATAAATTGGTATAGAAACAACTTTTTTATCAAAAAGCTTGTCTTATGGTTTATACTCCGTTTTTTATAAAATATAAAGCTTTTTTAGATGAAAAATAATATATCCACCATTGCTTTCGCTTTTTTTCTGTTTGTTTGTCTTACGCCTGATCTGCTTTTTAGCCAGCTTGTGATCAATGAGTATTCAGCCTGCAACCTTGAGAGTTTTACTGACAATTACGGACAGTATGAAGACTGGGTTGAACTTTATAATTCAGGTAACACATCTGTAACTCTTGGCGGTTATTATTTAAGTGATAATCCTGAAGACTCAACCAAATGGCAATTCCCCGATGGAATTACCATTTCGGCAAATGATTTTCTTGTGGTATGGCTATCAGGACGAAATGAAGTTTCGGGGAGCAACTACCATTCAAGTTTTAAATTAACGCAAACAAAAGACAATACCGAGTCCATTGTACTGACAAACCCTCAGGGAGTAATTGTTGATCAGGTTCAACTTGAGATCACCAGAAAAGAGCATTCAAGAGGCAGGTCTGAAAATGGTGGAGAGGAGTGGGGTATTTATTTGGATCCGACTCCGGGCAATTCAAATACCAACTCAACCGCTTATTCAAAATATGCCGATAAACCGCAGATGAGTGAGGCTGCCGGCTTTTATGATGAGCCACTGACAATCACGATCACCACTACTCAGCCCAACTCAGAAATTCATTATACGATCGATGGGAGTCTTCCCATTTCAACTTCACCTGTTTATACTGAACCTATTGCTGTAAATTCCACAACGATTGTTAAAGCAGTTACCATCTGCTCCGACCCTGAAGTTTTATATAGTTTAATCGAGTTCAATACCTACTTTATCGACGACGAGCATAGCATGGCAATCATGTCTTGTTCATCTGGCCAGCTTGATAATTTGCTCAATGGAAATCAATCTTTGCGTCCCTTCGGGACTTTTGAATATTTTAATGCGGAGGGCGAAAGAACCAATATTGGCTATGGTGAGTTTAACGAGCATGGGCAAGATTCATGGGTGCACGATCAGCGCTCAATCGACTATATCTCGCGCGATGAATGCGGTTACAATTATGCCATTCGTGAAAAAATGATCCCTTTGACCGATCGTGACGAGTTTCAGCGGATTATTCTCAGGGCAGCAGGAGATGATAATTATCCGGGAATTGATACAAGTGCACACCTTAGGGATTTCTTCGTTCAAAACAGTGCCAAGCGTTCCGGTTTAAACCTGGATGTCAGGACCGGGCAAAAAGGAATACTCTACGTTAATGGTATTTACTGGGGTGTTTATGGTTTCCGTGAAAAAGTAAATGATCATGATTTTACCGATTATTATTACGACCAGGGGAAATATGATATTTATTATCTGATGCTGTGGGGTGGAAGCTGGGCAGAATATGGCGGACAGGCTGCATGGGACGATTGGAATGATTTGCATGATTTTATTAAGAATAACGACATGGCAAACCAGGACAATTATGAATACGTTAAAACACGGCTGGATTATACCAGCCTGGTTGATTATATCCTGATCAATTCATTTGTTGTTTGTTCCGACTGGATAAACTGGAATGTCGGCTGGTGGCGCGGAACAAATCCTGATGGAGGTCACCAGAAATGGGGTTATGTTTTGTGGGATGAAGATGCCACTTTTGCCCATTATATCAATTATACCGGAGTTCCCGGAATCAGTCCATATACTTCTCCCTGTTACCCGGAAGGACTTACTTCGGATCCCGAACAGCACATTGTCATGCTGAATCATTTACTCGACAATGAAGAGTTTGCAAATTATTATATGAATCGTTATATTGACCTGTACAATACGGCATTTCGGCCTGACTATATGATCCCTTATTTAGATTCCATTGAGGCTTTTATGGCACCTGAAATGCCTACTCATGTTGATCGCTGGGGTGGCTCTGTTGCTCAATGGCAAAACAACGTAAACAAAATCAGAAACTTTGTTAATAACCGATTTGGTTATTTACCTGAGGGATTGAACGATTGCTATGATTTGTCGGGCCCTAATGAACTTACTTTTAATGTGATCCCCGAAGGTTCAGGTATGATGCAGGTAAACTCCCTTATGCTTGATGATGTG
The DNA here is from genome assembly GCA_041393255.1 of Bacteroidales bacterium. GTDB lineage: Bacteria > Bacteroidota > Bacteroidia > Bacteroidales > JAADJA01 > JAADJA01. Next base: position 54,385 of record JAWKKM010000029.1, read on the forward strand.
CCATGGGGCGGTTACTATTTCGGCGGTATTGAAACCAATTTGAAAGCCTATGAAACCAATTCTGAGTATGAATTTGACAGATGGATTTTAAACAATCATACCGTTCTGCCTAACGATACTGCTCAGGAAGTAATCCTTAATCTGGAATCAAGTGATAATGTAAGTGCCCAGTTCAAATTGAAAGATTTTGCCGATTCACTGGTTATTAATGAAATCAACTACAATTCTTCAGTCGATGTTGATCCGGGCGACTGGGTTGAGTTTTACAACCCCCATAATTATTATCTGGATATCTCTGATTGGAAATTTAGCGATTCGGACGACCAGCATGAATTTGTTTTCCCGGAGGGAACTTTGATCGAGCCTTTTGGTTTTTTGGTCTTGTGCAGAGATTCAGTGGATTTTGCTGCTGTTTTCCCGGATGTTGAGAATTTTATTGGTGAAATGGATTTTGGGTTAAGCAGTACGGGTGAGTTGGTCAGGATATTCAATGATGAGGGCGCCTTGATAGATACAGTTCATTATGAAGTTAACTGGCCATGGCCCATTGAGCCCAATGGCAATGGGCCAACCCTGGAACTTAAGTTTTGGGAATATGATAATGCATTACCTGAAAGCTGGATAGGATCGGTTGAAAATGGCACACCGGGCGAAATGAATGGTTACATGGTAGGTGAGCCGGAACTGAAGGCCCAAATTGAAGAACTTTCTTTTGTTGTTTATCCTAATCCGGTTAAATCAAAGGCGATTGTTAAGGTAATTTCGGAAATTGAATTAACCGATGCTCAGATTACTATTTTGAATGTATATGGAAAGGAAGTAATGATAGTGGATAACATTATTTCAAACCACATTGAAATACCTTTGGGCGAATTGGAAAGCGGAACTTATTTTGTGAAATTTGTCAACAACGGCAGCCGCCAGGTTAAGATTGAAAAGTTTTTAAAGTTTTAGGCTAATCCCACGAACTTTCATCAGGTTCATCATCTGAAGTGGAATCATTTCCATCATCAGAATCATCATCTTTGAAGTTGATCTTTTCGTCTGACGTTTCTTTTTCCAGATCGCTTTTCGAATCAATTTTTACCTGAACTTTGATTAAGTAGGAAATCTCCTTGGTATCAACCGATATTGCGTGAAAAAAAGTACCATCCGGTTTGTTTACTCTCTTCACATGATCTTTCCATCCATCTGTATATTTCTCCATGATCAATTGTTTGATCTCAGGAGTTATTTTTTCATAGCTTGTAACAATTTTTTTTTTATCCATGAATTTTAATAATTGAACAAGTCAAAAATAAAAAATTAATAATTCGGGTATAAAAAAACATATTTTTTTATCGAATTTTGAGTCTATTGGTTTTTTGTGTTTAAAATGCTTTATATGTAAGTATTTAAATAAGCAGCTTTACTGCAAAAGGTTCAAATAGTATTGATATTGAGGAAAATATTCTATCCAACCCGTTTAAATTGGGTTAACACAAGGCTGAAAAATTATTCCGGTCATTCCATAAATCCTGCAGTTAAACTCTCATTTTTTAAGCGTTTTATTAATCTGAGATGTTTTCCATTAATAAAGATATTGGAGGATGATAATCGATAATTTTACATGGAAATGCATTCAAAATCATCGGTATTAACTGTTTAAACGCATTTGCTAAAGTTAATTCCAGTCATGCTAAATTTTAGTCATTCTTATTCTTCCCCTCCTTCTTCAGCATCAATACAAAAGGAATGGCCCCAAATGCTATCAAGGCAGAAAGTTTATAGGTTTGTTCGAGTCCAAGCCAATCACCTAACATCCCGGCAATCACAACCGAAATGGCTGCTGTCATAAAACTAATGGTCATATAAATGCTGTTGGCAAAAACAGGTTTTTCTTTTTCTTTATCCTGAACCAAAGCCAATAATACCGGGCCGGGGGCAAATATAAAGATTCCAAGTAGGATCAGAAAAACAAAACTCCAGATGCCACTCACTGCCATAAACAGGTACATCAGGAAAGGGGTGACCACCGCAATGATGATCAGTGAATTTCTCCTTCCAATCCGATCAGAGAAAGTCCCAGCAAAAAGTGTCCCTGCCGCACCGGCAAGCTGAAAAATGGCCAGCGCTGAATTGGCAAACCATAAAGATTCTCCCTTTTCATTAAAGTAATAGGTCGGCAAAAAAGCCGTCAGTCCCGATTTCATTATGGCTCTGAAAAATGTAATACCGATGAGGATAACAAAAAAGGGAAGCAATTTTTTAAATGAACTCCAAAAACTAATGGGCGTTTTATTGCTTTTGAAATCAGCAGATATTTTAATTTTTCTCAACCTCAAAAAAAGTATAAACGAAGCTGCCAGGCCAAATGGAATTAGTTTCCATGTGCCCTCCAGCCCCCAAAGGGAAACCGCTCCCGTAATGATCAGTGGCCCAACAGTGCGGGCAATTTCACCGCCAAACATATAATAGCTCATTCCTTTGCCTGTTTGGTCACCTGATAATTTTTTCACCATAACCGGCGAAGGGACATGAAACAATGCCCCGCTGATACCCATCACAAATAGCAATATGGAGACTATGATAAACGAAGGGGCCAGGCCAAGCAAGCTCATGGTGATAGCAGTAACCGCCGGCGTCAGGATCACAAAATAACGGGCAGCAGTTTTCTCTGCGATCATACCAATCAATGGGTTCAGGAACCAGGGTATCCGTTGGAATAAATCCCACAAAGAAGCCATGGCCAGCGATAATCCAAACTTCTCAATAAGCAGCGGGCGAAGGGGTGCCAGAAAAGATGAATAGATATCATGCAGCAGATGGGTTACCGAAATCAGGGTAACATCACTGGTTTTAAATTTTTCTCGTTGCTGCTTGCTCACCGAAATGTTGTTATAAATATTATGCAAAGTTAAAATAGTTTTTATTTACAAGTAGACTTTGGCTTTTAGTTTCAAAATGAAGTCTTATAATCCTAAAATTGGTTGGATATCTTAAACAATCTACTATTGTCTAATATGAGTAGGTATAATCTGTGAATCAGTTGGTGAAATCATATTAATAAAAGACCTCTTTCTGAAGAAATATTCGTGAATTATGCCAGGGGAAACACTATATGAGCAGCTAATTCCTGATAATCCTCAGGTTAGAAAGCTCCTGGCCCTTTATATCCAAAGCTTTACCTTGAATAAAAAACAGATTAACAAGTTGAGAAGAAAGAATCCCGGCAAGCGCCATGTTGTCCACTTCCGAAATGGTTTGGCCCGATTTGAATTTTGTGATCAGCTTACCCACTTTCTCAAAATCGAAAAGCCCATAATCATTCAACGAACTTTCCGAAAGCATTTCACCAACCCATTCCGGTGGTTGTTCACCCAGAAAACTTGTATGTATAGGAGCCCGGTAAGCCTGTTTATGCCTATTTAAAATGCTGTCAGGGATTTTACCGGCCATCATCTTTTTGAGGATATACTTTTCATTCAATCCGTTCAATTTAAAATCTTCCGGTAATCGGGCAGCATATTCAATGATGCGATAATCGAGAAAAGGATAACGGCCTTCAACCGAGTTGCCCATAGCCATGCGGTCACCTTGCGACGATAGTAAATAACCCGACATAAAAATGTTGGATTCCAATGATTGTGATTTGGCAAGGTCACCATATTCATCAAAACCAACCTCAAGGTTTTCTAAGGCATCATCCAAAGGTGAATAACCCTCAATCCTTTCCTTTATAGATTCGGAAAAATAGTTCTGTATTCGCGATGTATTGTGCCAGCGAAGCAAATGTGAGTAAAATGGATTACCGGTATCTTCAAGCTTATAACCAAAGAACATCTTCAGCACATTTGCCTTTGCATTTTTCATCATGGGCAAGTAGGGGTAGAGCTTTGTCAGCAACAATGGCCTTAACTTTGATTGCGGTTGTTTTGCCCAAAACCGCCTGATCTTGGCCTCTTTGAAAATGTTGTATCCCGCCAGCATTTCATCAGCTCCTTCGCCGGTAATAACGACCTTGATATTGTTCTCCCTTACTTTTTTCGATAAAAGAAACATGGGAGTAGGGGCTGTCCTTAAAATTGGAAATTCAGTATGTTTAACCGTGTCATAAAATGCTTCACCGATCTCTTCAGAAGTGCAGGTAAAGGCAGTATGGTTTGTTCCGAAATATTTGGCTGCTTCCAATTGATAATTGGTTTCATCAAAATCCCGATCCTTGAATCCGATGGAAAAAGTATTTAAAACGGATGGCTCAATATCGTGGATAAAAGCGGTGGTAACGCTCGAATCAATTCCTCCGCTCAAATAGGCTGCAACTTCTACGTCGGCCCTCAACCGGATCTTTACAGCATCATAAAACAATTCCCGCAGCTCCTCAATGGATTGATCAATGCTTGTTGATTTTATTTTACCGGTATCCGGAAATTTAAGGCTCCAGTATTTTTTTAGGGTTACGCCATTTGAATTTACTTTCATAAAATGCCCGGGAGGCAATTCTTTTATTCCTTCAAATGGTGTGTCTGGAGTGATGGTTGTCCAGAAAGTAAATACTTGAGACAATCTTTTCGGGGAAATCTTTCTTTCGACGAATGGATTTTGAAATATCCCTTTTATTTCGGAACAAAAAGTAAAACTATCATTTTGATTCGCATAGAAAAGTGGCCTGATACCCACCCTGTCTCTTGCCAGAAACAATTCATTTTTCTCTTTATCCCAGATGCATATTGCAAACTGTCCATTGAATTTGTTTAAGCAATCTTCGCCATACTCCGCATAAGCCTGAACAACCACCTCCGTATCAGAGCTGGTTTCGAAATGGCATCCCCGTTTTTCAAGTTCTTTCCTAAGCTCAATATAATTAAACAGTTCTCCGTTATAGACAATCCAATACCTTTTATTCCGAATTGAAACAGGTTGCTGGCCGGTAGCAAGGTCAATTATACTTAGCCGGACACTACCAATACCAAGGTTTTTTGTAAGAAGCATACCACTTTCATCAGGCCCTCTGTGCCTGATGGAGGTAAGCATGTGTTTTATTATATCCTCTGAAACCGGTTTACCGGGCGGGTTGAAATTATATATTCCGGCAATGCCGCACATATTAGCGGGCTAATTTAACTTTCTGTTTATGAAATTAACGATGGCATCAATTGATTCAAAGTTTTCTTCCAAAAGTTCGGCGTCATCTGCTTTAATACTGAAATTGTCTTCAATATAGTTAATTAAAGAGAGAAAACCCATTGAGTCGAAAATGCCATCCTGAAAAATCAGTGTGTCGAACTGAACTTTATCTTCGGGTACGTATGCAGTTTCTACAATAAACTTCTTTACTTTTTCTTTGGTTTCCAATGTATCAATCATATATCAAAAAAATAGACTAATTAATAATTAAGATTAGTAAAATGAGCTTTATAAGGCACTTCCTGTTAACGTAGTTTTTTTGCCATTGGTTTCAATAATGTCAACAATTCTTTGACAAAATAATGGGGCAACTTTTTCTGCAAAACCATTATTTAAATGCGAGTCGTTTGCATTCCTTGCATTTTCATCTTTCAAATACAACCCACCTTCGGTTTCAAGCTCAAAAAAGTCCCATAAATATATATTATCATTTGGCTGGTCCCATTCGTATTTCACCCAATTGAAAAAATCTCTGGCGCGCTTTGCATTATCAGGATTAGTTTTGTTCTTAACTTGCGCTGCACCGGTCCACACCATGAATTTTGTATCAGGAAATTCCAACATTTTATTTCGGAGGGCCATGTATTGCAGTTTGTAGTTTTCTGTTCTTTTTTCAGCTGAATTAATATCAGGTTCTCCAATATCTTCTATAATATCACTTACAGGAAAGCAATGTTTGAAAATTATAAAATCATATTCCTGTGATAAGAATTCAAGTGTTGGTTCCTCTTTATATGGATTGTTTCCGGCATTCTTAACCCAAATATTATAATAGTCATAAGGGTAGTTTTGCCAACCATAGGGTTCGGATTTAGGAAATGTTTGCTCTTGAATAAAATAATCCGTGCCATGGGTCTTGTTATATTCATCAAACCATTTTGGTACTGCAAATTCCCCACCGAACTTTCGGTTCATCCTTTGGAGGAAACCATCATTTCCTTTCCAAACATTATTTCCGGTGCTGTGATGAAGCAATATTATTTTATAATCATTCTCGCCTGGCACCCTTTCTGTTTTGTTGTTGCATTGAGTGAAAGAACCTAAAATTAGTAACGTTGCTGTTATGACTAAACAATATTTCAGTATTTTTGTTTTCATGATTATTAATAGATTACTTAATTTAAAGAGGTTAAAACCAGTATTTAGCTGTTAAGGTATTCCATTTTTTGACCATGCAAAATTAAAAAATTACTCTACGATGTTGAAACTTTAATTCAATTTGACGTAGAAAAAGTTGTTAAATAAAATTATGCTTTTTAATTCATTCAACTATTTCATATTTATAACTATTGCATTTATACTTTACTATTTAATTAATAATAAGTATAAATGGGTGATTTTGTTCATTGCAAGTATCCTTTTTATTGGCTTTGTTTCCATCAACCTGATCTATTTTACATTTCTTTTTGTAGTGTTAAATTTCTTTTTGGGTATTGGATTGCAAGCCTTGTTTGAAGGAGAGTACCGAAAGCGATTTTTTTGGTTTGCCATTTTCCTTAATGTGGGCACTCTTTCTTTTTTTAAATACATTAATTTTTTCTTTGAGAATATAAATGTTCTGCTTTCTATTGTTCCAAACCAACCTGCTATCCCATATTTAAACCTTATTCTGCCGATCGGGATTTCCTATTATACTTTTCAGGCAATCGGTTATATTATCAGAATCAATCGAGGGGTAGAGAAGGCGGAGAGAAACTTTGGAATTTTTGCCACCTACCTTATTTTTTTTCCAAAATTTTTGTCGGGGCCGGTCGAGCGTTCCAATCATTTTTTTCCCCAATTGCATGCTCCGGCAAAGTTTAATAATGATATAGTGACGGAGGGCCTTAGGCTTGTGTTATGGGGGTTGTTTAAAAAAGTAGTTATTGCCAACAACTTAGTGGGGCCAGTAGTGCTCGTTTATAATGATGTTGAGAATTATTCCGGAGTGCCACTAATAATTGTGATGTTCTTACAAACCATTCATTTGTATTGCGATTTTTCGGGTTATACAGATATGGCTTTGGGTTCAGCCAAACTATTTGGAATTGACCTTGCCCAGAACTTTAACAGGCCATTTTTTGCGAAAAATGTTGGAGAACTTTGGAGGCGCTGGCACATGTCTTTATCTTCCTGGTGCAACGATTTTATATTTACCCCTTTTATTGTGAAATACCGAAAAATGGGTAACAAAGCGGCGATCATTGGTATTTTCCTGACATTCTTTATCATTGGTATTTGGCATGGCGCCAACTGGACTTTTGTGGTTTTAGGAATATTACAAGGCATTGCCATCAGTTATGAGTTTTACACAAAACGCAAACGTTTGCAAATAGCAGCAAAGCTGAACCCCAAATTTGTTGTTGTTGCAAGTCGTATTTTAACATTCATTTTTTTCAGTTTTTCGTTAATATTTTTTAATTCACACAATATACATGATGCATGGTATTATGTTACCCATATGTTTTCGGGTGTAGAGCTAAAACTTTTAGGACATGATTTTATTTTTGAGAAAGCGAATTTTGGAATAGCGATGTTCTCATTTTTGTCGGTGCTGCTTATTGATTACCAAAAAGAGAAAGGTATAGATTTAAGGAACAAGATATTTTACAAACCCAGGATTATCAGGTGGTCGGCTTATTATATTGTGATTTTCCTGATCTATTACTACAGCGGAGCAGAAGAAACTTTTGTTTATCTCCAATTTTGATAAACCTATTTTTTTGTTTTCTTCCCCGATGCATTGAAAGTAAGTTTTGTTTCAAAAATTACTTTTTGAGGAATTTTATGTGAGGTAAGATTGTTGGCACAGTGTTGTTTAATAATATCCTCTGAAAAAATATTCTTATCAGCATCATTAATATAAACAATTGCTTTCAGAGATTCTCCTGTAATTTCGTCGGTTTCTGCTTCGATGGAGCAATCCACTACTCCCGGATAGGCAACAATCACCTCTTCGATTTCTTTGGGACTTATTCGGATTCCTCTTACTTTGATAATTTCCTTCTTCCTGCTTTGGATAAAAATAAAACCCTCATCATCAACGGTGGCCATATCGCCGGTATAGAGCCAACCATTTCTAATTGCTGCATTGGTGGCTTTGGCGTCTTTATAGTATCCGGGCATAATGTTATCGCCTTTGGCAATGATTTCTCCGGTCTCTCCGGGCTTGATCTTATCTCCATTTTCATTGACAACCTTTAACTCAACCCCAGGAATTCCTTTGCCCATCGAACCCAATTTGTCCTTTAATTTTGTGGGTGGTAAATAAGATAAGCGTGCCGTGGCTTCAGTTTGGCCGTACATAACAAAAAACCGTACTTTTGGAAAAGCTTCTGTAAATTCTTTAATAAAGGAGTTATGCAATTTGCCACCTGCTTGGGTAACGTATTTAAGGTGTGGGAAATCCATATTCTTAAAATCCTTTGATTTTCTCAATAAAATCTGAAAATGGCTTGGAACACCCGAGAAGCCTGTGCATTCATATTTCTTTAAATCATTGATAACAGATCCCAGAAATATAAAGCTGTTATTCAAAACCACCGATCCGCCTACCCTTAAATGGGTATGAAGCAACGAAAGCCCATAGCAATAATAAAAGGGCAAGACAATTTGAATAGTGTCTTCTGAAGTTAACTTTAAGTATTCAATAATGGAGTTGGTGTTGGCAATGATGTTTTTGTGCGTTATCATAACGCCCTTTTGCTCACCTGTCGAGCCAGAGGTGAAAATGATTTCTGCCAGGTTGTTTTTATCAAAATCATAAGAGTAATGTTTGGCTGTTGACTTTGAATTCTCAATCCAATTATGAAATTCAATATTGTTAACGGTATTTATAAAAATGCCTGCAAATTTTTTTAGGTATTTTTTTCCTGTAATAATGAGCCCCGGTTCCGACTGTTTGATTATGTTTTCAAGATTCTCTTGTTCAATGCCCGGATTCAACGGAATACATACATTACCCGATTTTAATATGGCAAGATAGGCAGTGATAAAAAAACAGAGTTTTCATTCAACAGGATAATGTTTTTTTATCTCCAACGAGGTCTTTTAAGGCTCTTGATGCAATCAGGCTGTCGTTGTAGATTTTTTTGTAGGAAATTGTTTCTCCCGGGCCTAACACCAGGTTTTTTGAAAGGTTGCTTGTCTTCTCAAAAAAGTAATCAAAAACATTCATAATAAATTATTCAACCCCGGGATACAAAATGGGATTCGCTCTTAAATAATCAGTGGTTTTCTTTTTTCTCGCAAAGTTGTTAAAAATAATTCCAACCTCTTTTTCAGATTTTCCCATAACATCACCAACTTCCTTAGGGTCGTAACCATTTTCGAAACCATACCACATTAAATCCATAACATCAAATGGTAACTGGTAAAAAAACTCTTCCTGAGTTTGTTCGGCACTATAAGTATCTGTGGTTGGTGTACGCTCAATTATTTCTCTGGTCACTCCAAGGTGCTCTGCTAATTGATATACCTGTGTTTTATACAAGCCTGCAAGAGGATAAATGTCGGAAGCACCATCACCGTACTTTACAAAAAATCCCTGGTCGATTTCGTGTTTATTGGCGGTACCTAATACAACATAATGTTTTTGCTCGGCATGATAATATAACATTGACATGCGGCAACGCTGCTTGAAGTTAGATGCAGCAACTATTTGTAAATATTCATTGAGGGGAATAACTGTGCTACGCTCAACACCATTTTTATCGTAAACCGTTAAATAAAATACCGGTGGCAGATTATGATCCAACCCTGTTTGGTTCACACCAATTTTAGAGGTGTCTGTTACAGGATTAAAATCTGGGAATACCCGTTGGATGGCATCATCCCTGCGATTATAACAATTAAACCCTTCCAATGCGGGCCTGATATTTTCCAAAACGGCTTCAACCCCAAACTTTCTGGCTAATTTTTCAGCCATGCTTTCGCTGTCAGGGCTTGAATCTTTTTCCGGCATCATAACTCCAAAAACCTTTTCAGGCCCAAATGCTTTAACGGCCAGGGCCAATGTAACGGAGGAGTCAATACCACCGCTAATTCCAATAACGGCACCTCTTCTTTTATAGTTTCTGAACGTATCTACCCTCAATTTCTCTGCTAGATTTGTTACAATCTCATCAATGTTGTCTAATTTTAAAATGTCTTTTGAAAAAGGCTTCATATTTATTAGGTTGCTTTTTTGCAGTTAATTTATATTGAACAAGAAATGCAAAATTAAGTTTACTTTTTAATTAAAAAAATTACAGTGTAATTATTTTCTCGACCTTGTTTCGCTTTAAATAACTTTTGAGGATTTGCTGAATATCCCTGTTGTCGGGATAAGGTTGAATGCATTCTTTTAATTCGGAGGTGGTAACGTTACTATTATAATTTGAATCAATAAAACCATAGCCAAGAAATTTACCATGCTCAACACCTATAATTGCTTTTTCCTCGTTCGACCTGCCTTTGTCAATCACAAGGAAATTTTTTTGGTCAAAACGATAGGGTTCGGTCGCCTGTAAAACTCTTGCATTGTATATTTCTGGTTCTTCTTTGCCAATACATGCCCCATTGCATTGCTTAATGTTATAATGGAAACAAGCTCCCTGGGTTTGAAATAAATTACACAATTTCTGGCAAAGGGTAAAAGCTTCGGTTAACATAAATAAATGGCTTTTTGCTGATAATTGGGATGTGAAAGAGGTTAGTGGGAGCTCATCTTTGTCGTTCCTCTCAATTTTTAAATTCAGGTACCCATTTTTATCCATTGATAGATAAAGTCCCCATTGGAAAGTGTTTCTTCTTAACGCACGGTTGTATTTTGGAATATGTTTTTTAATTTCATTCGATTCGAGCAGCAATGCTACAAGTTCATTACCGGTTAGTTCATATCCAATATCGGCCAGTTGGTTCCGCATTTCTATGGCCCGTTTTGATGCATTGTTGGTTAGGTGCGACATCACCCGGTCATGGATGTTTTTACTTTTGCCGATATAGATGATTTCACCTTCTGCATTATAGAAATAATATACTCCGGGTTCTTTGGGAAGCTTTTTAATTAATTCTTTGTCGAGGCTGGTATTCAGACCACTCAAAGAAAGCTCCTGAACATTTTTTTCGACTTTTAATAATATTTCAAAAAGTTTAACAGTGGCAGAAGCGTCTCCAAAGGCTCTGTGGCGATGTGGATTTTCGATTCCCAGTTCAGTACACAATTTGCCGAGGGAGTAAGATTTTCGTCCGGGAAGCAATTTACGGCTAAGTTTAGCTGTGCATATTTTTTTCCGGTTATAATCATAACCAAATTCCCTGAATTCCTTACGAACAAAATTATAATCAAAATTTACATTATGCCCAACGAAAATGGTGTCTTCAGTCATTTCGACAATTTTTTTAGCCACCTCGTAAAATTTAGGTGCTTCGTTAACCATGTTGTTATTGATACCGGTAAGTTGTGTAATTCGATAGGGGATTTCAATCTCCGGATTTAACAATGTGGTAAACTCATCAACTATTTTTTCCCCATCGTGAACATAAATAGCAATCTCTGTTATTTTCTCACGGTTTGGGCTGAGTCCTGTTGTTTCTATGTCGATGATGGAGTACAATGCCAGTTCGAAGTTTGGAATTCGATGTTGGAAGTTGGAAAATGAGAGAGGATTAAATATTTAACTTCGTTTGAATTGCCTTCACCTCATTTCTCAATGCCCTCACTTCACTTACCAGTTCATCTTTTTCAATATTTCTGTCCGGCATTTCAGAACTGATATAGTTGACAAACTTCCAGATCTCTTTTACATCTTTTACATCTATATCATAAGGTTCATAAAGGGTATTTAAGGAATGCAACTGAAAGGTTCCATTGTCATTTATTTTATTCTCCACCACTTTAAAAACAATACCATCATCCAATGTCAATATGATACAGGGGTCACCATCTTTTATGTATTGCCAGTTCTCGACGTATTCGCCGGTAACATACGACTTATCCGGAATGGGCAACATGGAATCGCCCCTGATCTGAAATGTACGGTACTTCCTCTCTTTTGATAAAAAGGGGAGTTTGAAAGTAGGTAATACTTTAATGTATTCCGGATCGGCAAAGCCACTGGTATAACCTGCACTGGCCTTTTCCGAAACCAGTTCAATGTTCTCATCATTTTCTCCGTCAACAGTTGTAGCCAGTATCCTGATATTGCCACCCCGGATATAAACATCATAACCTCTTTCCAATTGGATTAACTGGCTTTCGGGTAATTCAGCAAGGTTAACTTTAAGTAATGTATCTATGGCTATTTTATAATAGGCCGAAAATGCCATGAGAACTTCCACACTGGGTTTTGCTACTTCGTTTTCATAACCACTTAAAGTTGGCCGTTTCATTTCAAGAGCAAAAGCTACGTCATCCTGTGTGCGGCCTTTTCTTTTTCTAAGGAATTTTATATTGCTGTTAAAGTACATGTTGGGAACTTTAAAAATTAGGTTCTAAAACTTTATTTTCCTGGTAAGGGATTGTCAATATTAGTGAGTTCTTATCAATGGATACAATTATTTTATGAATCGAATTTTTCAATTTGATGTATTCCATGATCAAAAAACTTAAAGACCTTTCTTTGCTATGTGTTCTTTTAATTTTGTTTAACAAAAGTACGGTTTCATCACATGCAATTTTAGCCTGGATAAGATAGGATGATAATTTATCTTCACTTTTGCTGCTGCTGTATCCTTCAGCGATGAGATCTTTAATTTGCACCGTTAAACGCCTGAGTTTATTGCCGTGCCTGATCAGTTCCTGGTTTGGGAGCATAACATTCATTTTGTAAACATTAACAGCCAGGTTGAATGCTGTATTGTAGATTTCGATGTTTTTATATGTGTTCATAGTTTGTTGTTTTTAGTCGTTAATAAAATTTCAATGCTAAAATGCGAGAATGCTTAAATGTTTGACTATAGATATTTGATTCCTCTATTTAAGCATTGTAACATTGACGCATTTTCGCATTTGTTATTTCTGTTAAATAAATTTTATTATCTCAAAATAAATGATTATATTGTGATCGTTTAATTGATTAAAATCTGATCAAAGATAATATGAATATTTTAAAAGTCAAGAAAAAATGAAAAAAATTGTAAAATGGTTAAATCAGTTGAATTTGTTAAATGGGGGCAAAACTCCCAACTTTAGTCACTATAGGCATTCTATGCACTTTAGATACTTTATGAACTCATCAAATCGCTGCATTGTACATTTAGACCTGGATACATTTTTTGTATCGGTAGAAAGGCTGATCAATAATGATTTGATCAGAAAGCCGGTCATTATTGGAGGAACTTCCGACAGGGGAGTGGTTGCATCATGTAGTTATGAAGCCCGGCAATTTGGTGTGCATTCAGGGATGCCTATGAAGATGGCCCGGATTCTTTGCGATCATGCTATTGTGGTGAGGGGTGATATGGATCAGTACAGCAAGTATTCGAAAATGGTGACTGAGATCATTGCTGAACGAACACCGGTTTACGAAAAGGCATCCATTGATGAACATTACCTTGATATTACCGGGATGGATCGTTTTTTTGGAAATCTGAAATGGTCGCAGGAGTTAAGGGAAAAAATTATTCATGAAACCGGCCTGCCCATTTCATTTGGTATCTCCATTAATAAAACAGTTTCAAAAATTGCTACGGGTGAAGCCAAACCCAATGGGTTGTTACAGGTTCCTTATCAGGGAATACATCCATTTATGGATCCATTATCCATACGTAAAATACCTATGATCGGGAATAAAACTTACCACTTGCTGCGGTCAATGGGGATTTCGACGATCAATACGTTACGTCATATACCTATAGAAATGATGGACCGGGTAATGGGTCAGAACGGTATTGTCATCTGGAAAAAGCCAATGGGATTGACCAAACTCCGGTTCAGCAATATTCCGAACGGAAATCCATCAGCACCGAACGGACTTTTGAAAATGATACCATAGATATATATATGCTCAAAAATATTTTGATCGGTATGGTTGAAAAAATTGCTTTCCAGCTTCGAAAAGAGCAAAAACTGACCTCATGCATTACAGTAAAAATAAGGTATTCGAATTTTGATACCCATACATTGCAACAACATATTCCTTATACAGCATTCGATCATATATTGCTGGATAAAGCATGGAGCTATTTAAAAAATTGTATACAAGAAGGATGTTGATCCGGTTGATAGGTGTGAAGTTCAGTTCACTGGTTCATGGTTCGCAGCAATTGAACATGTTTGAAGATACACCAGAGATGACCAGTCTGTACCAGGCGATGGATAAGATCAGGCTTCGGTTTGGAGATAAAGTCAATAAGAAGGGCTGCAGGGATGCATGCGTTGAAGGAAGTTCATAGTTTGAATTTCAAAGTTCCAGGTTAATTTTTAAAAAATGTATTTGAACACTCATTCATATTTCAGTTTACGTTATGGGACATTCTCCATTGATAGCCTGATTGCAGAAGCTATTGCGAAAAATATTCAAACGCTCGCATTAACCGACATCAACAATACTTCGGGGATGATTGATTTTGTAAAAACCTGCAGGGAAAATGATATCCGTCCGATGGGAGGTATTGAATTCAGGAATGGAAATGATTATTTATATACCGGGCTTGCAAAGAACAATGAAGGTTTACGTGAACTGAACGAGTTTCTGACCCATCATAATCTCAATAAAACAGAATTACCATTGTCTGCTATTGAATTTAAAAATACTTATATAATCTACTCTTTAGGATCAAAAAAAACAATGGAGCTTAAAGAGAATGAATTTATAGGAATTAAACCCAAAGATGTTTTAAAACTGTTCACTTCTGATTATGTCAAAGATCAGTCGAAGCTGATAATTCAACAACCTGTTACATTTGATGATCAAAAAGGATATATCATTCATAAAAACTTGCGGGCTATTGACAATAATATTCTTTTAAGTCAACTGACGGAAAATATGCTGGCTGATAAATCTGAAATATTATTGCCAATCGATCATTTATTAAAATTTTATAAGGATTATCCCCAGATCATTAAGAACACCGAAAGACTCATCAATGATTGTGAGATTGATTTTAATTTCAAATCCTTTAAGAATAAAAAAACGTTTACTGGAAATCCAACAGATGATCAGCAATTACTTACCAAGCTGGCCTTTGAAGGTTTAGAATATCGTTATGGTAAAAAGAATAAAATTGCAAAAGAAAGGGTGGAGCATGAATTGAAAATCATTTTTAAGTTGGGATTTGCTTCATATTTTCTGATTACCTGGGATATCATTCGTTATTCCATGTCGCGAGGATATTATCATGTTGGGCGGGGGAGCGGCGCCAACAGTGTGGTGGCCTTTTGTTTGAAAATTACCGATGTGGACCCCATTGACCTTGACCTTTATTTCGAACGCTTTATCAATCCAAAACGCTCCAGCCCTCCCGATTTTGATATTGACTATTCGTGGCGTGAACGGGAAGATGTGCAGGATTATATTTTTAAACGCTATGGACATAAACACACTGCTTTACTTGGTGCGACCTCTACCTTTAAAGGGAAATCAATTTTTCGGGAACTGGGAAAAGTTTATGGCTTACCCAAGCAGGAAATTGATGAACTGGTTGACAATCCTGAAACCGGAGTTGATAAAAACCATATCACAAAAAAAATTTATGAGTTATCAAAAGAGATTTTGGATTTTCCAAATCTTCGTAGTATCCATGCCGGGGGTATCCTTATTTCAGAAGAACCCATTACTTATTATACAGCATTGGATATGCCTCCCAAAGGTTTTCCAACCACACAATGGGATATGTATGTGGCTGAAGATATTGGTTTCGAAAAACTGGATATCCTGAGTCAGCGGGGTATTGGCCATATTAAAGATGCTACAGAGATCATCCGGAAGAACAGAGGGATCAGCATTGATGTTCATGAGGTGGACAAATTTAAAAAAGATCCAAGAGTTAAAGCACAATTAAAAAGAGGGGAGACCATCGGTTGTTTTTATATTGAAAGCCCGGCCATGCGTGGATTACTGAATAAACTCCGATGTGATAATTACCTGAGCCTGGTAGCAGCCAGTTCAATCATTCGTCCGGGTGTGGCTAAGTCAGGTATGATGCGTCAATACATTCATCGATTTCATCATCCCAATGATTTTGAATATTTGCATCCAATCATGAAGGAACAACTGGATGAAACCTATGGTGTGATGGTTTACCAGGAGGATGTATTGAAAATATGTCATCATTTTGCAGGATTGGACCTTGCCGATGCCGATGTGCTGCGCAGGGCGATGAGTGGTAAGTTCCGGGGTCATAAAGAAATGCAACGGATCGTTGACAAATTCTTTTCCAATTGTAATGAAAGGGGTTATCCTGATGAACTGACCAATGAAGTATGGCGGCAAATTGATTCCTTTGCCGGTTATTCCTTTTCAAAAGCGCATTCGGCTTCTTATGCTGTGGAGAGTTTTCAAAGCCTGTTTCTGAAGGCATATTTCCCGTTGGAATTTATTACTGCAGTGATCAATAATTTTGGTGGGTTTTATTATACATGGGTATATTTCAATGAAGCCAAACGGCAGGGTGCTAACATTGTACTTCCCTGTGTAAACAATAGCAATTACCAAACCCGTATCATGGGTAAAGACATTTATGTGGGCTTTGTTCATTTAGCAAATCTGGAATATAAAATTGCTCAGGAAATTGAAATAGAAAGACTAAAAAATGGAGATTATAGAGATCTGGAAGATTTCATAAAGCGGATCCCGGTTGGAATTGAACAACTGATCATTCTAATCCGAACAGATGCGTTTCGATTTATGTCTAAAACAAAATCTGAGTTGCTTTGGGAGGCACATATGTACATGAACAAGGGGAAACCTGTTAATCCCAATTCATTGTTTTATACACCTCCGAAAAAGTATCAGTTGCCACAACTTGAATACAGCCGGTTGGAAAATGCTTATGATGAGATTGAATATATTGGATTTCCGGTTTCCATGTCCTATTTCGATATGCTTAAAACAGTATTCAGGGGAGAAGTCCAGGCAAAGGAAATGATTAGGCATGTTGGAAAGAAGGTACGGATGGTTGGGCATTTAGTCACCATTAAATATGTTAAAACGGTAAAAAAGGAATGGATGCATTTCGGAACATTTATTGATTCGACCGGTGAGTTTTTTGATACGGTTCATTTTCCAATTTCCTTAAAAATTACCCTTTTAAGGAAAAGGGTTATACTTGATTTTAGGAGAAATAACTCAGGAGTTTGGCTTTCGAGCCCTGACGGTTGAGGGAGTTGGCTAAGTTACCTCTTAAACCTGATCATGGGGGGATAAAACCTGTTAGGTTGGCGTTGGCTATGTTGCCCTGGCTAACCTAACAAGTTCGCTAACACAACCCTTGCAAACCTGTTAGGTTATTGTCCGCTGATAGGTTAGCATTCGCGGGCCAAACCTTTACCTGTGCCCAGGCAAACCTATCAGGTTGGTGATCGGTTAATTAAAAATCTTTATTTTTATCCAGACAATCAATAATACCCTGTTTGATTGGCAAGCGCGGCCAATGCCATCCTAACAGATTAAAAATATGAAAAATATGACAAACAAAACTGAAAGGCTTGAAGTGGACAAGTATTATCACATCTACAACCGGGCAATCGGCGATAGACTTCTTTTTCAAAAACGAAACAGATTATCTCTTATTCTTTAAGAAACTGCAAAATTTTATCTTGCCTGTTAGTGATTTAATTGCCTATTGTTTGATCTAATCATTTTCATTTATTTGTCAAAACGTTAGATGAAATATCCATTCAGAAGAATTTGAAATTGATCAATCCAAATCTTGTCTTTTACCGTTTAAACCAGGCATTCAGTAACTTCTTTGTCGGGTATGCAAAGGCTTTTAATTTGAAACATAACAGAAAAAAGGTAAACTTTTTATGTTTGCCACAAAAGTTTTAGTTGAGGATCTTTCTGTTTATCTCCATCATCAACTACATTCACACCGGAATCAAGTTCATCATGGAATGGTGCAACACCATGAGGAATGGAAATATGCTATACAATGCTTTTTTATCAAAAAACGGATTGCATGTAAACCGGAAGTGGTCTTACATTCTTTGGTGGCTGGGATGAACTTATCAGGTTTCATGACGAAAATAATGTAAAGAGAGAACAAATACCTGGTGGAATAACCTGTTAAGTTTGCACACGCCCGAGCCAGGACTAACTAAAGGTTAGCGTTGATGCTGAAATAACCTGTTAGGTTTGCACGCTCCGAGCTAAGACTAACCCCTGAGGTTAGCGTTGATGCTGAAATAACCTGTTAGGTTTGCCTCCTGAACCACGACTAACCTAACAGGTTAGCGTTGGTTGACCCGTCTAAAAAGTTTACAGTTTAATAATTAAATCCTGAATAAATTTACACAAATTCTTTAATCCGCAAAAATGAGTTTAAAACAAATGTTTTAGTTCCTCTCAAAATCCTTTTCCATTTTTCAATTGTTTAGGCAAATAAAAGGAAACAGGAAATATGATCCTTACTTTTGAATTCTAAAAAATTATTAAGAAAAAAACAATTAGTTTGTAACATAAATATGGTTTTTATAATTTTATCTGTAATTAAAGGAATACGTTGAATCAAACCATCATTATGAGCAGATGTACTCTGGTTATATTGAACCTCATGTTTTTATGCTAATCAAAGCATTGGCCAATCAGTTTATGATTATCTTAAAAAAAGCCTAAGGATTTATCATTATTTAAATGAGAATTATGATGAGTATGCTGCAGTTGGTGAAATGAAAAAGAACTGGGGATGGAAAGTGAGAAGCGATATTAATAAAAAAGACAGTGCAATCTGCAGATCAGTTACTTTGATGATGGATACCCAGCGGCGAATGGGCTATTTATTATCCAGATGGTCAAACAAAAGAAAGTCGCTAAAATATGATAGCGACCACAAACTAATTGAATGGTGCAAATACTGGCGCGACATTGATTGTTCGGATTTATAAACCAGAAGGTTTTTCTCAAATTGAACTAAAAGTATTTGAAATACAGGAGGAAGCATTATTCCGAACGAAATTAAGTGAGTTTATAAAAGCAGGCACTAATAGAACTTATAATTCAAAGCCACTTTTATGAATTATATTACTACTTAGATGTTGATAAAGCTACTGGATATGCATGGTGAAATTGCTAAAAAAAATTCCCACACCTATAATCTTAAATTATTTTATGGATCTGGAAAGATTCGCAGGGGTAATTTTGTAGATGGTTTGCCCAAATCACGCATATCTTTTTTTTATTCGGAGAGATATCTGCTTAAAGCATGAGATTATTATCATGATGAAGTTTTAACAAAAAGTATCTTGATAAATATGGTGCTATGAAAAGGAAAAGCGTTATAAATAAAGAAGTGAAAATTTCCTTATTCTATTGTCGCAAACTTATAAATCGTCTTTTGCTCATATTTTTCTCCCGGCCTGAGTATAGTATTCGGAAATTCAGGATGATTGGGTGAGTCGGGGGAAGTGTTGCGTTTCAGAGCACAATCCGAGGTGTTTTGTGTAAGGAGTTCCATTTTTCGGTTATGCTTCCATCAAGAAAATTGCCTGTATAAAACTGCAAGCCCGGTTCTGATGTATATGCTTCCATCATTCTCCCTGATATAGGATCACTCACCTCAGCAACTTTAGCAAAGCCACTGGAATTATTAAGCACATAATTGTGATCCTTCGACACTCCTTCAACCGCATTAATCCTGCTCCCAACAGTCATTGCTTTTCTAAAGTCCATCAGGCTATTGCTTACATCCCTGAGTTCGCCTGTTGGAATCTGTGTGTCGTCAACAACCGTATAACGATCTGCATCAATCTGAAGTTCATGGACAAATATTTCGCCCGGATGTTCCCGCTAAATTGAAATAACTATGGTGGGTGAGGTTATTAGGTGTCGCTGTCTACTTTATTTTCAGATGAATAGTCAATAGTAAATTCATTGTTATTGTTAAATGTGTGATGAACCATCACCTGAAGGTTGCGGGATCTTCCTTCCTCGCCATCAGGATAATAGTGCACCCGATTTATTCCAACGTGATCAGAAGGATTAATTTCTTCAACATCCCAAATAACTTTATCGAATCAAGGATGCCTCCATGCAGTGAGTTTGGCCCGATGATAGCAATGATCTGTAGTCTTTATCATCCAATGTAAATTTACCTTTAATCCGATTGGCATACCTCCCAATAATGATGTTAAGTATGGAGCATTTCCATATAGCCTTTCATATCTGTATATCCCAAAACAACATCATCAAAATTGCCATTTTTATCGATTATGAGTATCGAAGTGACGATTCCTCCATAATTCGTATTTTAACAATCAGTCCATTGCTATTTTGAAGTGTGTACAAATAAACTGCTCTATCATCAATATTGCCGAAATTTTCTTTTTTAATATCCATTTTGATTAAACTCCTGATGGTTCTTTATTGTCCTTCTTGTTATTGTTACGTACGACTAATGTAAATGCTAATAGAGCGAAAATAATTAGTTTGTATGGATTCATGGCCGGTTTTGTTGAATATGTTTTCACTTCTTCCACAAATGCTGCAGTACCGGAAAGGGCAAGGGGTAATCATCCTTTCCGGGATGCCATTGAACGCAATAGAAAAGGGTAATCCATTTCTTTGATGGCGACTGCTTCAATCAATCCATCCGGCGATGTCCCTTGCGCAATTAGGTGAGGGCAAGTTTTTAAGCCCTGATGATGGTTGCTGTTCGAAATTCCGTTCTCTATTCCACACATCGATTCCAGTAAAGACCTTTATTCAGGCTGATCTCATGAAAACAATCATAAGTTTTTGAGTAAGCGATGTTCCAGCAATGGTGTCAAGATCTGTTGGAATGTCGAAATCAGTACCTCAAAATAAACATTCAGCATCTGATGCCCCCGGCAAATACCCTGGATGGGCATTTTAAAGAATAAACTGGCTGTTAAAGCCATTTCCAGGGAGTCGCAGTAACAGTTTAGTTTTGACACCTCACCGAATCATAGACTTCGCCGTATAGTTCAGGAAAATATCTTCTCCACCAGTCAGAAGCAGTCCATCGCAATCCTCAAGCAATAAGGCCGAATCAATTCCCAAATCATACATGTCCAATACAAACTATGGAAGTGTCCAACTGAATGTATCCTTAACATAATTTTCATACGATTCTTGAGGAACAGGCTTTGGAATCGCTATTTTTACGATATGATGCTTATCTGCCGGTTGACATGAAATCGGGACAAGCAGAAAGAGCTGCAAAAGATTGTTGAATATTTATTCATAATATTGATTAACTATAAGGTGATTTTTATTTGCTAAATACCACGAGTAATGAAGAGAAATATCGATACCATGATCAAAATAATGAAAGTAAGCAAAATTCGACCATACGGAAACTGGGAATCAAATAAAAATCTATTAAAACACCCAATATGCTACCGTTGAAATTGCATATAAAAAACCTGCAGTGGCTCCGCTTTTCGCGATGGATTTAATCTTTATTCTGGCATAAGGTGAAACCATTCCAAGCAAGAACCAGGAATTGAAAACTAAGAATAGTGAAGAAATTATTGCGATGGTTTTTATGTAGAGATAATTCCTGATAGAAAATTTAATAATGGTTCCTTAATAATGGTTGAAAGTGCGATGAAAATGGCCGCTATCAAAATAATAAGAGCCAGTGGTTTAGCTTTAGGCCGTTTATCTGCAATTTTACTAATGTGCAAGGCTCAAACTCACCAGGATAACCCCGATGATACTTGTCACCTGACTTAATGAAGTCCCAACCGAGGGACCCAGCATCCTTGAACCTAAAATTTCGAATGCCATCACTACCGCACCACACACAAAACAACGACTTCAGTACTTCTTCATTTATTTACAACCTAAGATTGACAAATGTAGAGATTTTTATAATATTGCCGAAAAATAGCTGTTTAATGAATTGTATACCCGCAATAATTTTCGACATGGACAAGTTGTTATTAACAATTTCAATTTTTTCATCATCATGCATGGAAACTGTTTGCTGAGAAATACAATCTTAGATTTGATGACGATTTTAAATCCAGGAGTTTTGGCGGTACCAATAAAGAACATCTGGAAGAATTGTTCAGGTCTTTATTGACGAAGAAGAAGTATGAAAGGAGGAGAAAGGCCTTTACAGGCAATTGTTTGAACCTATATTAAGCCCGTTCAGGGATTGGAGCCATTTCTCAAGGCTCTCAGGAAAATGGTTTCCCGATAGCTCTGGCAACTTCAAGCTTACCGGTTAACGTGGAATTTGTTTTAGAGCAGACTAAGCTGATGTCTTACTTTCCAATAATTCTTGATTCCACCTGTGTGAAAAGGAAAGCCCGATCCGGAAATCTTTATTAAAGCAGGCTCATGCATTGAATTCTCCGGTTACGAACTGCATCGTCATTGAGGATTCTTTAAATGGTATTGCAGGGTTTGCTAAAAGAGCCGGCTGTAAGTAATGAGTATCTTCTAACCCATTCGGCGAATGGAAATATCAGATGCCGATTTGCCAATCCGATAATTTTGATGATTTAGATCACCGGCAATTAAAGAAATCTTCTGTAATTTTGGCCATCCAAATTCTTTGGAAGTAGAGGTTATAAAATTTGCAATTATTAATATGTGATTATGAAATCAACTGTATTTATTAAAAGATTAAAATCCAGAATGGCAGTTGTGTGGCAGTTTTGGTAATGAGTTTAGCTATTGGTTTTTCTTGTGTGAATCAAAATCAGCAGCCTGTTGAAGAAACCGTTGTTGAAAGTCACCGGGTGGTCCATCCTGAATGGAGCAAAAATGCCAATATTTATAGTGAATATCAGGCAATATACACCTGAAGGAACATTGAGCATTTGAGCAGCATTTACCGCGTTTACCCCAGCAGATGGGAGTGAAGATCTTGTGGTTGATGCCCATTTTTCCAATTGGTATTGAAAAAGAAAAAGGACTCTTGAGCTATTATTCAGACAGGATTATAAAGCAGTCAATCCGTTTGGAACCATGGAGGAGTTTAAGGCGCTGGTTGCAAGCAAGGCATGCATGGATTAGCGACCATCACAGTGGTATGTGAAAGATTCGTTAGGAAATATGATTTCACCTTTCGATTAGTCGGATGTTACCCTTGAATTGCGAGAGCCGACGGACTACGGGTTGCGATGTTGGATGCTTTGAAGTTTTACACGGGTAGCAGTGCTGAGAGAAGATATAGATGGTTGCATCACGCTGGCGAGTGGCTGCAAATGGTTCCAACTGATTTTTGAAACTGCAGAATAGGGGGTTTATTGATAAAGGAAATTAAACCGGTATATTTATGAAAAACTTGCGGAAGCTGAGCAACCTGATCGTCACAATGGCGCATTCGATATGTCGTATGGATGGGAATTGCATCATATCTTTAACCAGATTTGTAAAGGAGAGAAAAATGCCAATTCTATTGAAGCATACTATCTTAAGCAGGATACGGTTTATCCGGAAGATGCATACAGGATGTTGTTTATTACCAATCATGACGAAAACTCATGGAATGGAACCGTAAGGGAAAGGATGGGGGATGCCGCCAATACAATGGCTGTTTTATCTTATACATTGCCGGGTATGCCTTTAATTTATAGTGGTCAGGAAGTTGGTTTGGATAAACGACTGGAGTTTTTTGAAAAAGATGAAATCAATTGGGATTTCAGCTCTCCTTTACCCGACTTTTATACGACTTTAAACAACCTTAAAAAAGACAATCCGGCTCTATGGAATGGATTGGCAGGGGGTGACATGATTAGAATTAATTCTACGGATGATGAACATGTATTTGCTTTTCTTCGCAAAAAAGATGCAAACCAACTATTTGTGGTAACTAACTTGACAGGAAAAGAAGCAGTTATCTTTTTACGCGGAAATCAACATTCCGGCGAATATAAGTGTGTTTTTTCGGATGAAAATGAAAAAATTGAAGAAGGAAGAGAAATGGTGTTAAAAGCTTGGGAGAGCAAGGTTTATATTAAACAATAGGTTTTTAAGAATGAAAATTTAAATATTTACCATTATGAAAAAAATGAAATTTAACCGGTCAGTATTGACAATGATGTTTGCGTTGTTAACCAATGCTTTTGTGTATTCTCAAATGCCGGCTGCCATTACTGTTGAGCCTGCCAATGCAACAGTCTATGATGAAATCACCCTTACATTTGACCCGGAGGAAGCTTGTTTTCAGTCTGGGAGTCTTGTTGGTTTGCCCTATGTCGCATTGCATTCAGGAGTAACAGTTAATGGTAATGCATGGCAAAATGTGATCGGATTTGATGGAACCGGAGCCAATGGACAATCTCCAATTCTTAATTACAATGGTGATGGAACCTATTCAATGGTGTTTATTCCTTACGAATTTTATGGTTTTTCAGCAGGTGCCACGGTAACTCAGATTTGTGCAGTCTTTAATAACGGTAATGATTGGAATAACGATGGCCGGGACTTTGAACCCGGAGGAACTGTTTGTATGGACTTCTTTATTCCCATTCTTCCAGGAATACCTCCCGGCGCAGGGCTTAATAGCATTGTTCCAAATGAAGGAGAGCAGGGTGAAAGTATAGCGGTAAATATATTTGGAATTAATACGCATTTTCAAAATCCCGCTACAACAACCTGGTTAAGCCTTGGATCGGAGATTATTGATTTTTCCTCTATTTATGCTGTTAATGATACATTAATTTCAGCGCAGTTATCTATTCCGGGAACTGCCACCCCAGGATACTGGGATGTGAATGTAGATAATCCTGATGACGGA
>JAWKKM010000030.1:0-75663 GCA_041393255.1 Bacteroidales bacterium
AATGAAACGTCCGCCCCGAATAAAATTTACACCAGAACAACTGAAAAAAATCATTAGAGATTACAAAGGTGGACAGACAATTGCTCAAATTGCTGAAAAATTTGATGTAAATCCTGCAACTATTAAAGACAGGTTGGTTAGAAATAAAATTAAAATAAGAAAAAATGGAGAATGGCAGAAAGGCAAAAAGCCCGCTAATTACATCAAAGTCAGTCATAAAATTAAGAAGTTATGTGTAAAACTTTGGCAGGAGAATTATATACTCTCTGAAATTAAAAATGAAGTTGGATTCAATGAAAACAAAATCAGAGATATATTAATTTCTGAAGGCATTGAAACATCACGACGAAGAAGAAAACCAGCAAATGTAAAATGTACTGTTTGTGGTTTAAGGTTTAGGAAAAGACCTTCGAGAATAAAAAAAACAAATTTTTGTAGTCATATATGTAGAGGAATTTATGAACAAAAGAGAATTGCAATGACCTGTGAACATTGCGGAAAAGAAATTCATGTTACTCCTTATATTGCAAATAAAAGGAAGTTTTGCTCGCATGAATGTTCTGTAGAAGAATCGAAAAATGGTAATTTTATTGAATGCGAAAATTGTGGTAAATTGTTTTACAAATCATTAGGGAAAATAGGAAAATATTGCTCACGTGAATGCATGGCACAAGCCAGAATAACAGCCGTTCAAGTAGAATGCTCGATGTGTGGCAAGAAAATAAAGAAGAACCTTTGCCATATTGAAGGGAGGGAATATATTTTTTGTAGTTATGGCTGTGCCTTTCAGTTTAGAGTTGAGAACGAAGAATATGGTAAATCTATTAAACAGAAGATTTCAAAGGCTCGGACAGAATATTACAAAACTCATCCAGAGGCAAAGAATGATTTAAGATTGAAAATGATTCAGCGGTTTAAAGAGGGTAAATTCCCAAGAACGAAAACTATACCTCATAAACTCGTATGTAAAATGTTAAAGTCTCTAAGAATTACATTTGCAGAAGAATATCCAACAGGACCCTTTGTCTCAGATATTTTCTTACCTAAATACAAGACCGTAATTGAAGTCCAAGGTACTTATTGGCATGCAGACCCACGGTTCTATAGTAAATCTGAATTAAATAAAACACAGCAATACAATGTAAAACGAGATACATTAAAGAGAGACTTCATTAAAAATGACTTAGGATTAAGTCTAATTGAGTTATGGGAATATGATATTACAAATACTTATGATGAAGTTTTCGATTTTTTGTCCTCCAACAAATCCAATTCGTTCAAAACAATCGAAGCATGAAAAGACCTTTCATATACTTAGATGAAATATACATCTTTGATTTTCTTATTATCACTAATGTACGGTTTGTTTCAGAAAAACATGACAGTTATATTGAATTAACTTGTATGACTCCAAAATATGATAAAATATTTGGAGATGCCTGGTTTCAAATGAAGCCAGACACCCTATTTGCAATTGTTGATACTATCGAACTTACAAAGGATAAAGATTTCAAAAATAAATTCAAAAACATTCTGGATGAAAAAATGGCATTACCTTCATCAGTACCGGTTGAGATAAGTATTATTGAACTAAAAAAACATCTCGGTACACTTCCAGTAGTAAATAATTGCTCCATTCTGGCTATCGTCAAAGAATTTGAATTTGAAGATGACAGAATTAATTGGATTGAGTTTAAAGTAGGAAATCCAAAAGAAAACGTAATGAACTGCGGTGGACAGGTTCCGGATAATTATAAAAGGAAAATAATTGACATCGCAGCAGACATCAAAACACTTGCAATGCAAGAAGGTTACGACCTAACTTCTGGTTGGGACTACTTAAATGCAATGTTTGAATTAGAAAGTGTTGATGACTATTACGGAGCGGACAGAGGTTCATACATAATAAAGGTATTTTTAGGCTATCTAAAATATTGGAGGACAGACAAAATCAAACAGCTAAGACAAGAATTAAAAGATATGTTAAAATAATACAATTGAAAATATTTAACCAATTAGACTGAAGAAAGCGTCGAGTAGGTAAAGGGGAGTTTCACCCCTAAACCTCTCACAGAACCGTACATGAACCTCTCGATTCATACGGCTCTTCATGACAAAGACTATCAAGGTGTGAAGCCATGTTGCCAATGCACAAACATATTCGGATAGCTTTGAGCTATTCCCCGAAGGTATTTGTAGGCATTGTACCAATGGCGACGCCTGAATTTTCGATACTTGTGACCTCCCCCAAAAATACCGGACACATTTAAAATAGAGTTTTGAGCAAAAATTATTAGGTTTTAACACTTTATTTGAGTGGACCCGATAGGTCTCGTAGCATTCTTATCGGACTTATTACTTTTCCGAAATTTTGAAGGATTGCCAATAATAAATTTTAATGTTGTGTATCAAATCGTGTATCAAATAAAAAAGCAGCTACATTAATAAACAATGTAACTGCTTGATTTTCTTTGTGGAGCATATCGGAGTCGAACCGATGACCTCTTGACTGCCAGTCAAACGCTCTAGCCAACTGAGCTAATGCCCCCTTTCAATTTACGATTGCAGATTTTCAATTTACGATTTTTCACCTGCGGCTGCAAAAGTAAAAATAAATAATAAATTTACAACATATATAATCAGTCATTTTTATGAAACGTATTTTTGTAGCGGTAAAAGTTAACTCCTCTCCACAGTTAATACAGGTTTTCAACCAGATAAAGCTAGAATTGAAAAGGGATAAAATCAATTGGGTGGATTCACGTAATATCCACGTCACTCTGAAATTCATTGGTGAAACCCATGAATCCAGGATTCCCGAGATAGTTACAGTGCTTGAAGAAGTCGGAAGGAACCACAGTCCTTTTGAATTTGAGCTGAAAAACATCGGGCTCTTTGGTAGTTCTTACAATCCCAGGGTTCTTTGGATGGGTATTCAAAAGGCCTCTTCATTGATAGAATTGGCAAACGATGTCTTGGAATGCATGGATGGAATTGGCTTTGTTAGGGACAGGCAAAATTTCGTACCACATTTAACCCTTGGCCGGATTAAAAGAATTGATCATAAGAATCATTTTCAATCCATCATTGATAAATATAGGCACTTTGATATCCAGGTTCAGATTGTTCGGAGTTTTTATTTAATTGAAAGTGTATTAAGGCCATCAGGTCCTGAATATAAAATATTGCATACGTTTGATTTAAAATAAAAAAGGGCTGCTCTTCAAGCAACCCTTTTCTGCTATCGTTAGCACTATCTATTCTTTTTTCATCAGGTCTTTGCTACCGTCATCTTCCTTAAACATGGTTTTCGCCATGAAGTAATATATAATGAGAGCCAAACCGCCAAACAATAGGATCATTGAAAAGTAAGCTGCCTCTTTTTCATACATAAATGCATTTAAGGTTATGAGAAAATTACCCATCAGAATTCCCAGGGCCAGCCCGATAAGCAGAAGGCCATATTTAAGGGCATATTCATTCTTGTTTTTTCTGGGAGTGAAGAAGATTGAGGCATCAACACCTTTGTCCATCATTGCCATGCGTTCCTTTTTTCTCAAAGAAAGGTATACAATTGATACAATGGATCCGAAGATAATAGCTAATACAAAAATTGGAATTAAGTCGTCCATGATTTTTCGTTTTAAATTTTCGTTTAAATTTGTTTTCATAATCTTTGACGCACTAATCAAATAGCGGTTACAATTTTTAACTTTTCATTCGTTATATTCTTAAAATCAGTAATTTTAGTTTTTTAATATTCTTGTCATTCGCATTAAATAATTTGTGTAACCGATGGGATATTCAATCGTCTTATTAAAGAATGAATAAGCAAAACGATAATTTCTATATCAGCAAAGTATTACAGGGTGATGTTAATGCATATGCCGGACTTGTTGAGAAACACAAAGAAATGGTTTATTCATTGGCATATAGAATTGTACAAAATCGGGAAGATGCTGAAGAGATTGCTCAGGATGCTTTCATAAAGGCATATCAATCGCTTGGTTCCTTTAAAAAGGAATCAAAGTTTTCAACCTGGCTCTTTCGAATCGTATATAATACTTCAATTTCGAGGACAAGGAAGCGAAAGGTAGAAACCCAATCGCTTGATAATTATACGCTTGAAAATTATTCGGAAGACGAAATGAAAGAAGACCTGAATCGTCTCAATAACAATGAACAGAAGAAACTAATTAATGAAGTATTGAGTACATTGAATCCTGATGAACAGTTTCTGATTACATTGTATTATTTTAAGGACCAAACAATTGATGAATTGAGCCAGGTTTTAAGTTTGACAAGATCAAATGTAAAAATAAAGTTGTTTCGGATAAGAAAAAAGTTGCAAATTGAAATTGGTAACCGACTTGAAAAACAGAATAAAGAAATATTGATATGATTGATTTTGATGAACAAACAGATGATTTAATAGGAGGCCTTGTAAAGAAGTCTGACCTTGAATCCCCGTCAAAAGACTTTACAATGAATGCGATGAGAGAAGTCAAATATCTTTCGACCAATGCTACCAATGCTACTGTAAATTCAGGATTGGGTTCCCTTTGGATTTGGGTTTCTCTTGCATTTTTGGCTGCGATAGCTTACCTGGTATATTATTTTACAGGTAATGACTCAATATGGATAATTGAGAAATTCAATCCGCTAATTCTTCCTGTAGTTGAAAGAATTTTTGGAAGCTTAAAAGGTTTATTCCAGTCTTTCCAGGTTTCATCGTTTACGCTGATAATTTTTGGTGTTGTTGGAATTTTGTTTTTAGCTGATGGAATAGTGCGAAAACTTCAGATTAGAAAAAATATTTATTTTTCTTTTTAATTAAGAATCAGAAAATATTTTTTGTATATTTGCCTTCAAAATTGAAGAAAAATGAAAAAGTTAATTATTACATTGTCCCTATTTGCATTCTTTTTTGTAACTCCCATGTTTTTATTGGCTCAAACACCGCCGCATCCAAATGGTGGAGGTGGCCCGGGAGGAGGAAATACTCCTGTTGGTGGTGCAGCTCCAATTGATGGAGGGTTAACCGTTATGATGGTGTTGGGAGCAGCCTATGCCTCAAGAAAAGTATTTCAACAACAGAAATAAAAGCATTTGTATAAATCGATGAAAGGCTGTCCTGTTTCATGGGTAGCCTTTTTTGTTTTTATGAACTTTCATTTTGTTATTTTTGCACGTTTTTAAATTAAAATAAATGGAACACAATAATAATACTGAAGAACCTAAATCAGAGAATGCGAAGTCCCTGAATTTTCTGGAAACAATTATTGAAGATGATATACGGAGTGAAAAGCATGGAGGTAAAGTTCATACACGGTTTCCTCCTGAACCTAACGGCTATCTGCATATCGGGCATGCAAAATCCATTTGTTTGAATTTTGGCCTGGCGCAAAAATACAATGGGAAATGCAATTTAAGGTTTGATGATACAAATCCGACAAAGGAAGAGGAAGAATATGTCAATTCTATCATGGAGGATGTGAGATGGTTGGGCTTTGACTGGGAAGACCGTTTGTATTATGCATCTGATTATTTTGGTCAGCTGTATGAATGGGCCATCAAACTTATTAAAGAAGGAAAGGCCTATGTAGATGATCAAACTTCCGAATTGATCAGTGAACAAAAGGGCGTACCTACCCGCCCCGGGACAGACAGCCCATTTCGAAGTAGAAGTGTGGAGGAAAACCTGGATTTATTCACCCGCATGAAAAATGGTGAGTTTCCAAATGGTGCCAGGGTGTTGAGGGCCAAAGTTGATATGGCTTCTCCCAATATGCATATGCGCGATCCCATTATTTATCGGATCATGCATGCAACCCATCACCGCACTGGAGATGATTGGTGTATTTATCCCATGTATGATTTTACACATGGTCAATCAGACTACCTGGAAGGAATTACCCATTCCATTTGTACGTTGGAGTTTGTTGTTCACCGTCCGTTGTACGATTGGTTTTTGGATAACTTGATTGAAACGGAATACAGGCCAAGACAATATGAATTTGCTCGTTTGAACCTGAATTTTACAGTGATGAGCAAACGGAAATTGCTACAGCTTGTAACCGAAAAGTATGTCAATGGTTGGGACGATCCACGAATGCCTACTGTATCGGGTTTGCGTCGCCGAGGTTATACACCTGAATCCATCCGCAATTTTGCCGATCGTATCGGTATAGCAAAACGTGAAAACGTGATTGATGTTGGATTGCTTGAGTTCAGTGTAAGAGAGCATTTGAATAAAATTGCTCCCCGGATTTTTGCTGTTTTAAATCCCTTGAAAGTTATCATTACCAATTATCCCGAAGGACAGGTTGAAAACCTTGATCTGGAGATTAATCCGGAAGATCCGTCAATGGGTTCAAGGATGGTTCCTTTTTCGCGCGAGGTTTATATAGAACAAGATGATTTTATGGAAAATCCCCCAAAGAAATTTTTCAGGTTGGGGCCTGGAAGTGAAGTTCGATTAAAAGGAGCCTATATCATTAAGTGCGATGATTATAGAAGAGACGAAAAAGGCCGGATCTCTGAATTGTATTGTACTTACGATCCGGATACAAAAAGTGGC
Source organism: Bacteroidales bacterium (assembly GCA_041393255.1). Classification (GTDB taxonomy): domain Bacteria; phylum Bacteroidota; class Bacteroidia; order Bacteroidales; family JAADJA01; genus JAADJA01. Next base: position 6,581 of record JAWKKM010000030.1, read on the forward strand.
ACGGGAGACCAGCGAAAAGTAAAAGGGACCCTTCATTGGGTTTCTGCTGAACATGCTGTGAATGCTGAGGTGAGATTGTACGACCGCTTGTTTAATACGGAGTTTCCGGATGAAGTGGATGATGAAACCAAAGATTTTAAATCCAACCTGAATCCTGATTCATTAAAAGTGATCACAGGTAAAATAGAACCCAGCGTTAAAAATGCCAAAGTATTGGATAAATTTCAGTTTCAGCGTTTGGGATATTATTGTGTGGATCCGGATTCAACTGAAGAGAAACTGGTTTTTAACCGGACAGTGCCTTTAAAGGACTCGTGGGCAAAACAAAATAAGTAGAATTGTTTTGTTGAAATATAAAAAATGTTACATTTGCCCAATCATTGCCCGATAGTGTAACTGGCAACACATCTGATTCTGAATTGGAAGATTCTTGGTTCGAATCCTTGTCGGGCAACAAAAGCTGCTTTTTTTGAGCAGCTTTTTTGCATACAAGGATGAGACGTTTATCCCGCTGAAAGTCGGGAAATCCAAGTCGGGCAACAGAAGCCGTAATTAAGCGAGATTCTTGTATTCAGTAATAGAAGGTCCTTCAAGGATTTAGCGGATGATCAATTTTTGCTGCACTTCGTTTCCATCCGAAAGAGTAGATTTTAATACATAGATTCCAGCGTCCAGTTTTCTTATATCTAAAGCCTCATCTATTTTAAACAGAGAGATTTTTAATACAGACCTGCCGGATAAATTGAAAATCTCAATTTTGACTGGAATAGCTGTGGAATGATCGTAACTGATTAAAATTTTATCACGGGCAGGATTGGGATAAATTGACAAGCCGTTACTGGCTATGTTGTTCTGGTCTAATTTCGTTGTTGTCGTTTCACCAATTTTAGCAATGTATGGATGCAGCCCTGACCCAATGTAAGCCAGCGAAATTTCATCATTCAGGTTCAAGGTACCTGAATGGACATGACTGATGTAGAAGTTCTGGTTGCCAGAAGTTATTTGGTTTGAATAGGGATCGCTGGGGCCGGTAATAACTTTTTCCTGCAAAAGCTCCAACTCCTTATCGTAGATCAAAACGATATAATTATTGGTACTGAAGGAGTTTTTATTGAAAAGTGCAATCCTGTCATTCGTAAGGGCTATTTCAGGCAGAATGTTTGCTGTAGGTGCATACGTGGGTATTTCAGTTTCTTTTATCAGTTCACCGTTAAAATTAAATTTTTTCAGGTTTTGGACGATATTAAATGGTGGCGACATCGTTTCCTGGTATGCAAACACACCTTTAAAATCAGCAGCAATTCGACCGGCGCCATTGTTCAAAGTGGTGTCAATTGATAGCCATGCACCCGTAAGATTCTCATCCAGGGCAAGGACAAAAGCCGTACTTTCCAGTGGGGATTGTGGAATGTATAAAGTATCAATTGTAACACCACTCAAACCTGATAACTGACCATTCAAGTAAACATTACCATTGTAGTAGGCAGCATCTCTGATAAGTGTATGACTGGGTGATAGCAAACGTGAATTTTCAATGGTTCCATCCATATTCATGATCATAATCCAGTCTCCCAAATTGGATTGAGTTCGTGCATGCAATAAAAACGTATTGTCTTCTCCAACAGATAAATTGGCATAAGTTCCAAGTTTTGATTCATCTTCAAAAAACCACATCACATTTCCGTTTGAATCAAACTTAAAAGCGAAAAGATAATACTGTAAAGAACCGTATTGAATATCATTATATTCAAGCGCTCCTGTTGCCTGTCCTACTAAAATTATTTCCTCGTTTACGGCAATTAAATCCCCCATGATCAAGTCGCCCAGTATGTTTGCCGTCCAAAGTGTATTGCCTTCCGGATCGGTTTTGAGGATATAAATATTTCCCCTGTAAGGTACGAAAACACCTCCTTCATGAACGCCTGCAAGGATGATGTTTTCACTTGTATCGGTAGCAATTGCAGCTACTTCGTTACAATTTGAAACTTCGTATGATTGCGCCCAGAGAAACTGTTGCTCCTGTGAACGTAGGGTAAGAATACTGATTGCCAAAACTAGAAAAAGAATGATTATCGTTTTCATCTGGTTTTATTTGCGAAAAACAATTTATCCTGATGTTTTGTTCAATCCATAATGAACATAGAGATGGAATCCGATTGAAAAAAGTTCATGTTGAGAAGAGAATTACCACATTGATATGAAAATAATCATTTTAGCCACAAAGACCTATATCACAGAGAATTTGATAAGAAATCATCGTTAAAGACAAGTAATTTTTTGCTTATTCGCGTTTTAAGGTCTTTTGAGGCTTTTTTCATTTTGTTACCTGAAATACATCTCTTATGATCCTATTCGACGATCAGTTTAGTATACCCAGTCACTTTTTCGTTTTCTATTTTTAGGAGATATAATCCTGCTGCATATCGTTTATTGATATTCCACCTGTTGGAAACCCCTGAAACCTCTTTTATGCTTTTTCCATTTATGTCAATTACCTCAACCCCTGTAATTTGGTTATTGTCGGATCTATTTTCCAAATAAATAAGATCACTGGCTGGGTTTGGATAAACCATAAAGATTTCGCTGGTTGTTGTGAAAATATTCCTGATGAAACATGGTATTCATCAGCACCCAAATCCAAACTTTCATTCACACGATCTTCATTGTCCATATCTTTTTCTCCTGCATCAGCAATATAGGACTGATCGGCTGCATTTTTGGCCGGCGAATCACTTTTGATATGAAGGTCAGGGTTTGTGGATGAGGTGGATACAAATATCGGGTCAGCAAAAATGGAGTTCACTTCGAACCCGGTGCTATTTACAAAATCATCAAAAGACTCATAATCCATCCCGGACCAATAAATGTATATTTCATTACTGCCATCAGGATGGTACCAAAGGTTATGATTTAGAACAAGTCCGGGAGGAATGGTTTCCACATCTTCCAGGGCCAGGGTCTGTGCTTCTGGATTGGTGGCATAAAATACATTGTTCACAACCTCGCAGTTTTCGGAATAAGTCAAAGTTAACTCGCCATCGTAATAATTGATAGTGGCGTTATCGAATAGGGTGTTGTTAAGGATTTTTGAATTCGTTACTTTTCCGCTTCCGGATGGAAAATCATATCCACCCAATTGAATACCGGCTGATGTGTTTTGGTAAATCACATTGTTCCTTACGATAACACCAGAGGTTGTTTTGCCAATGTTTTCACATCCTACTTCTATTCCCCATTGGTTGTTGTAAACCGTATTGTTTTCAATGATGAGTTCTTTTCCTCCATCAACATAAATTCCTGCCGAAGATGCATAAGGCGATTGACAATTGTAGACGGTATTCCGGCCAATTGTACCATTTCGTGCCTGATCAAGTGCAGGATTGGAACAAGTACCCTCATGTCCGATAATATCAATACCGATATTTGTTATATGATGAATCGTGTTGCTTGAAATTTCAAAGCCATTCACATTACCGTTGATGGCTAAAGCTTCGCTGTAGCCTGTTCGGCTGTCAAAAATTTCGCAGCCTTCAATTAGCAGATCAGTAATTGGTGTATCCTCCACACCATATACAATCAAGGGTTGACTGTTGGTGGTTTCGTTTATAGGGGCATTGGGGTCGTTTGAAAAATGAATTTCTGATATTTTGCAATTGATAATTTCAATGTGATGACAGAGTCCTTCAATAAATATACCCATAGCGTCTTCCCGAACGTTGTTTTTAAAATGCAGCCCCTCAAGCCTTATGTAACTCTGATCATAAATTTCGCAGATAGCAGGGTCAGTCCAACCACTTCCATCAATTATGACTTGTTCATTGTTATTGTTTTTAAAAACGATCCAGTTGCCAGGGGTTCCGGATACATTCATGTAAACTTTTTCATTGTAAGTTCCTCCGGATATCATCACCGTACTTCCAGGGCTTGCATTGTCCATAGCATGTTGTATGGTTTTCCAGGGGTCATCAATGGAACCGGAGCCCGCATCGCTTCCGGATGTTGAAACATAGTAATTCGATTGTGCATGAATCGATAATGAAATCAATGTTAATACGATTAAGAGTAAATAGTTTTTCATGAGTGAGAAAATTTAGTTTGTTTTGATTTATTTCCTGCAAAAGTATTTGTTTTCATTACAGGGAACAAGTTTTAAGGGTGGACAAAGGGTAGACTTTCGGATTTAATCTATTCAACATTTTGTTTTGATCTTTGTTGTTATAGTTCAAGAGGACAATCAACAGGATATTATAAAATATTAATTACTGCAATTAACATGGCATTATGAAACAGATTGCCCCTGTCCTACTCTTCCTCTTCCTTCTCCAGGTCTCTTTTGGCAAATCCAGCATCGATAGCTTACAGGCTGTATTGGAAAAAACTTCAGAAGATACATCCAGGGTTAAAACACTTATTGCTCTTTGGGAGGCTACCGCCTATTCGGATATGGAAAGTGCATGGAAAGCTGCTTATGATGCAAAGCAGCTTTCCGAAAAGTTAAATTACCCTCGCGGTTTGGCTGAATCCTGTCATCGTATCGGAATTCTTCACTACAATCATGGTGTATGGGACAGTGCTATCATTTATTATTCAAGATCGTTGGAATTTTCGAGGGTCCTAAATGACATTTCAATGGAAGGCAATGTTTTGAATGCCATTGGAATTATATATTACAGCCAGGGAATTTATGGAAAGGCCTTAACCTATGTTGAAGAAAGTTTGAAAAAATTAAGTGAAGTAAATGATGAAGAGGGTATAGCTATGGGATTGAGTTTATTGGGGAACATTAATTTTTATTCCGGTAATTATGAAAAGCTTTGAAGTATCATATTCAAAGTATTAAAATAATGGAAAAAGGTGATGATGAAGCCAGGTTGGCGGATGCAATGGTATACCTTGCAAGTACATACCAGGCGCTTGACAAGCCGGAAAAAGGATTGGAAAATTTACGAAAAGCAAGTGCCATTTACAGAAAGATTAATGATGATTATTACCTTGCCCAAGCCTATAACAATATCGGTTTTATTCACAATAAGCTTGGCGCAATAGACTCTGCACAATTTTACTATCGACTTGCCATTGAACAATGTCAATTATCGAACAATAGTGGTATTCTTAACCTGGCTTATATGAATATGGGTAATGTTTATAAATCACAGGAAAAGTATGATTCATCGCTTGCATACTTTAATAAATCACTTCAGAACTTTGCCGTTAAGGCTTAACGATAAAGTCAGCATTTCCAATTCGTTTAATAACATCGGTATTTTATATGCTTTGCAAAAAAAATACAAGAAAGCTCTATTGAATTTTGAAGAGGCTAAAAAAGTGGCTTTAGAAGTTGGATCTAAAGATAATCTTCAATCCATTTACCGGAACATGTCAGAAGCCTATGAGGATTTGTATGATTACAATGCAGCACTGGAATATTTTAAATTATATGAAGTTGTTAAAGACAGCATGTTTAACGAAGACAAAACCCGGAAGATTGAAGAAATGGAAGCGCGTTTTGAGCATGAAAAAAAGGAGAAAGCCATAGCCCTCCAAAAGGCCGAAATCGAATTGCTGTCAAAAGATTTGGAGATCGAAACAGTAAAACGCAATGGACTATTTATCGGATTATTATGTACCATCCTTGGTGGGATATATCTTTACATTAGCCTGAGGCAAAGAATGAAAAAGAATCGGCTGATAAGAGAGCAAGAACGAAAACTGGAAGAGGAAAAATTATTAATTGCGCAGCTTGAAAGAGACAATTACGAGAGAGAACTTGAGTTTAAAAAGAATGAATTAACTTCACATGCCTTGCATATGATTCAGAAAAATGAATTACTGGATACTTTAAAGGAAAATATCGGCAAGCTGGAAAGGGAAGATCAAAACACAAATTCAGTAGGCTACCGGAGTCTAAAAAGGATCATCAACGGCAGTGTTCAAATTGATAAAGATTGGGAAAATTTTAACCGCCATTTCGAACAGGTTCATCATGGGTTTTATTCCAAGTTAAAAGGAGAGTATGAAATACTTACCAGCAATGACCTTCGACTATCTGCAATGTTGCGCATGAATCTTACTTCGAAGGAGGTTGCCGCCATCATGAATGTTTCTCCCGAAAGCGTTAAAAAAGCCCGTTATCGTTTACGAAAAAAACTAAAACTGGAAGAAGAAGCTGACCTGCACTCTTTCATGATGAAGGTCTGATACTTCGAACTTTTCCGTAAGGATTCTTCTGACAAACTCCCTGCTTTGCTCTATTTCCTGCCTGTCTACCCATTGTCCACCCCTGAAATTTGGAGACCAATTTGTCCCGGCTTAGTTTTGCCAGACAATTTGTTATTCATTGATCTAAATTATTTCTAACTATAAAAACTAACAAAAATGAAAACATTAAAAAAACTAATTTTTATTGGCCTCTTTAGCAGTTTAATTATTACTTCATGTTCAAAAAATGAAGAAGAAAATCCAGAAGAAAATGATTTATCTACTTTTTCCGGAGTTATTAAATTGGGTGGAGAGTTTGAACCTTTCCTTGAAAAAAACGAAGTCCTTGATTCAACAGAAACGCAGGAAAATATTAATGGCGAGCTTTGGGTATGTACTTCAAAAACCATTGACAGGGTTGATGCTGCCGGGGAGTATGCAACTTTTGATCCCAATGCGAATGTAATCTGGCCCGGTAGTTTAATTCAAGGAAACTCAATTACGCAAGCCACACCCAACCCCATCGTTGTCGAACGGGCCGGAGGAACCATTTCCATCAATGTTATCAATGGCTCAAATAACCCGGCTTATACTGTACCATCAGTAACCAAAAGCTCAATAACAACCGCACAAAACCAGATCATTCAAGCCAACAATGGTGTGGTTCCGGCGAATTTTATCTACAGTTATGAAGATGTATATTCGCGTGAGCAAATGGCTTTTGCCATGGGTGTAAATGTAGAAACCTGGACCACACAGGTAGATGCCAGTTTAAGCTTTAGCAGTGATCAACCTTACAACAGGATGTTGGTCAGGCTTGACCAGGTATATTATACCATGAGTTATGACATGCCTCCCAATTATGATGATGTCTTTGCCCCTTCTGTTACCCCTTCAGATCTTTCAAAATTTATCCAGCCTGGTAATCCGGCGTGCTATGTAGCCTCGGTAACCTATGGAAGAAGGTATTATTTATTGGTGGAAAGTACTTCATCAAGAAGTGAAATGAGGGCAAAGGTTGAAGCCACTTATTCTGCTGCTGTTGCTTCGGGTGGTGTTGTAGCGGAAGGGGAACATATCAGTGAACTGGAAAATACAAAGATAAAAGTTTTTGCCTATGGAGGTGATGCGTTTCTGCTTTATCTACTGTTACAGGAAGTTTTGATGCTCTTCAAACTTTTTCTTACCGAAGGCGGTTCGATCCAAACCGGTGCTCCATTGTCATATATTATCAACGACTTAAATACCCACAAAGTTGTTGCTGTAAAAGTGGCTACAGAATACACCATGACTGAGTGTGAGCTTGCTTCCCATGGAAGTGTCCCTCCCTATACTGCACACTGGAAGGATAATGTAATTTCTAAAATTGGTGGTGTTGGGGCAGCATATGCAACCAATGGAACGGAGTTCATTTTGATTAGTCTTGACGGAACACACTATTTAAAAAGCAATATTGGTGTTTTGGAGGGCCCTTTTTCCATTAGTAAACTTGGTGGTGGTGTTGAGCCTCCATTTCCAGGCATCGGTGCTGCTTGTAGCATTGATGGAAACGATCCATTTGATGAATCATGGATTATGATCATGGATATGACAGGAAGTCTGTATTCCTATATCAGGCCTGATACATCATGGAGTTCAAATGTAAATCCGGTAGGTAATCTTGCACAGGGATACAATCCTTTTGCCTTGAATGGGATTGGGGCATTGATCTTCCGGGAAAAAACTTCAGACAGTCAATCAAACAGGTATATGGTCAATAAAGACGGACCCAATTTGCTCTTTATTACAATAATGACGGAGGTAGTTTTAATTCTGTTCAGCAGACAGAAAACTGGGCTAACGGGCAAATGCCTTTCGAAGTTAAAAAGGTAGGAGCCGGAATTGGTTTTTATATTGGAGAAAAACGCTTTTATATGCTTTTTAATCATACAGGCACTCAATACTGTGTTTCGGGAGATGTTTATGGAACGGGCTCCAATGAGTTCATCGGGCCTTTTGATTTATAGAAAAATGGACATCCATTTTTTATTGCCCATTCTTTGAGAGGATGGGCTTTTCTTTATTTAGCTTGAAAAACTATCTTGTTCTGTCGCTTTTAAAAGTTTTAATGATTAATTTTATAATGAATTAAGAGACTGTTTAAAAATTTAAGATAAACTAATGATCATATTGATTAACAAACGAATGTGAATAATAATTAAAAAGGCTTTGGCCAACCTCGGATAGATTTCTTCAGTTTGTAATAACCAATAAAACAAACGAAAATGAAAACATATCCAAGTGATTTGACCGAAAGCCAGTGGCAAGTTATAGAAAATCTTATTGACCCTAACTCAAAGAAAGAGAAAATATTGCCTTCGGGATATTATGAATGCACTTCTTTACATTACCAAAAGCGGAATACAGTGGCGAATGCTTCCCAACGATTATGCACCATGGGAATCTGTATATTATTATTTTCGTAAATGGAAGAGGGATGGCTTGATCGAAGAGATACATGATTTCCTTGTAGAAAAAGTCAGGATTGGTATTGGCAAAAAGCCTACACCATCGGTTGGTATTATTGACAGCCAAAGTGTAAAGGCTTGTAATCTTTGTAAAGGAGATGTTGGTTATGACGGTGGAAAAAAGACCAAAGGAAGAAAGCGGCACATTGTTGTTGATACGCTCGGCTTGGTTATGATAATCGTTATCCATGCTGCCAATATCCATGATAGTGTTGGGGCAAAAGAAGTAATGAAGTCCTTGAAAGACAAGTACCTTACGGGTATTCAGAAAATATTTGCAGATGGAGGTTATATGGGTGAATTGATTGAGTGGGCATTGCTTCAATTTGGATGGACGATGGAAATTGTGAAAAGAAATGAAACAGGACCTTCAAGGTCTTGCCCAAACGATGGATTGTTGAACGAACATTTGCCTGGCTTTCTTTCATCGAAGAATGTCTAAAGATTATGAAAGATTAACCGAATCTGGTATCGCCTTTATCCAGCTATCAATGATTCGGTTAATGGTTAATCGAATTTCTATATGAATTTTAAACAGTCTCTAAATTTTATTGTTATGAATTATCCGGAAATCATAAAAAAATTACCATCAGTCAATCTTCCAATTAAGGGGGTTAAATCCTATAAACTTCAGGGACCGGAAAACCAATTGGTTTTTTTTGAATTTACAGAGGAGGTTACAATTCCTGAACATTCACACAAAGCGCAATGGGGAATTGTAGTTGAAGGAAGAATTGATTTGACCATTGGTGGACTGGAAATTACCTATAAAAAAGGTGATACCTATTTTATTCCCGACGGGGTCAAACATTCTGCAAAGGTTTACAGAGGTTTTTGCGCCATTGATTTTTTTGATCAGGCTGACCGGTATTAATTGTTTATTTGTACATGCTATTTTTACCACACCTCCTTTTGGTTGCCGGTACCGGTCGAAATACCGGAAAAACCACTTTTGCTTGTTCAATAATTGAAAAATTCTCAGTCGAACTAAAGGTTACTGGATTAAAGATCAGCTCCCATTTTCATAGCGGCACGGAAAGTTTGCATCCCCTTTTTAAAAACGAGAATTTTAGTATTTATCGTGAAACTTCAATTTGTATGCAAAAAGACAGCTCTAAAATGTTAAAAGCAGGAGCCGACAAAGTTTTTTACATCGAATGTAGGGATGAATCAATAGAGGAAGCTTTTGAAAGATTTCTTCAATTGGCTGATGGTTCTGGCCCGGTGGTGTGCGAGTCACCCAGTTTAAGAAGATATATAAACCCTGGTCTTTTTATCATTGTTGACACCAATTCCAATCAAAATAAAAAGGAGGACATAATCAAATTGAAGTCCAAAGCAGATTTATTTATAGAAACAGATAAAGAGGGCTTTACTTCTGCTATCAAAGGGATTGGATATGATACCACGGGCTGGAAAATAGGATTTAAATAGTTTTGTCCACAAATATTCTCTTATATTTGCTTTTTCTAATCTATGCTTTTAAATGAGTTTAAAATCTTTATTAATAGTCATACCATTAATAGTTGGGACTATCTGGTTACAGGCCAGGGAAAAGCCCTCTTTTATTGGTATCCGCTCAGGGGTCTCTGTTCCAATTGGTAAATATCATGCTACGACATTTGATAAGGGAAGTTTTGCACTGGCTGGTTTTAACGTTTCTGCCGAAGGGGCCTGGTTTTTCAAACCAAAATTTGGGGTTGGAGCATCCGTTGGTTTTAACATGCATCCCGTTGATGTTTACAGGCTGGGTTGGGAAAGTGTGCAGGATGACCCGTTTTTAATGGATGTTACCATTCGTTCCGATCCATACCAGGTATTTACGGCAATGGCAGGACTCTATACTCAATTGCCCATAAAAGGAAAGATTTCGTTTACAGGAAAACTCCTGGGTGGCTTGCTATATGGCAAAACACCCTATCAATTATTCAAGCCAGTATTCTTTATGACAGGCCCGGCATATTACGAGAAAACCTCATCAAGGGATTATAAATTCTCCTGGCAGGCAGGTATTGGGTTCAGGTACGATATCTCTCCTGTTTTGGGCTTGTACTGGATTCTGATTTTAATTACGATCAAACTTTCTTTCGGTTTAAAACCTTCAGGGAACCTATTATGATGATCGTATTATTTCGTTTATCAATACAACCCTTGGCGTTCGGTATAACCATAACAACGGCAACCCATCATGAATATCTATTTTGCAGGCTCGATCAGGGGAGGAAGGGAAGATGTTGATCTGTACTCAAGGATCATCCGCCACCTTCAAACCTATGGTGAAGTATTAACCGAACATGTTGCCGATCCTGAACTTTTAGGCCAGGGTGAACAAGGTTTGTCAGATCAGGAGATTCATGACCGTGATATGGACTGGCTCCGTCAATCGGATGTTATTGTTGCTGATGTAACCGTTCCCAGCCTGGGTGTTGGGTATGAGGTCAGGGCTGCATCTGAATTGAAAAAAAATGTTTTATGCCTTTACAGGCCACAACAGGACCGGCGTTTATCGGCAATGATCAGCGGATGTCCTGATATTAAAATCAGAAATTACAAACGTATTGATGATGCAATTGAAATAGTCAATGAATTCTTTCAGGAATATCAATTATCAACCAGGTAATACTCCATTGTAGTCACCACCCTGACCACTTTTTTATCCGGTGAATTGGCATCCCGGTCAGAAATACTAAAGAAACCCTGGGTAGCATTTTTAATTTTCCCGATCTTGCTTCCTGAATCACCGGCAAAGGTTTCAGCGGCTTCCCGGGCATTCAGAGTGGCTTCCCTGATCATTTCCGGTTTAATCTCGTTGAGGCTTGTAAAAAGGAATTCTGTCCTGTTCTCCCAACTATCTGACAAAGCGATCCCTTTAATAACCAACTCCCCCGACTTTTCCATGGTTTGTTTTACCAATTCAACATTCGGGGAGCGCAGGGTGACGGTTTTTTGAATTCGGTATCTTGGACCGGTGTTTTGCTGATTTCCGTAATATCCTTCAGCTATGGCATCTGTGATTTTTGGAGAAGAATGGTTAATGTCTTCCTCCTTAAATCCCTTCCCGATAAGAAATTCGGTAATGATACCGCGTTTCTCATCAATGGATTTTTGCAAAGCGAGAAGGTCATTGCCTGCATCTTTATAGGTAATGGGCCAAATGGCCAGATCGGCATCCACCTCTTTTTCGGCAAGCCCTTTTACGGTAACATAGCGGTCGGCTATACGGGATTTATAGAGTGCATTGCTGACAAAGAATCCGGCAAACAATATGCCCAGCCCAATGGACAATCCCAGGATCGCCACCTTTGTATTTGTGAGATTTTGCATATTCGTCTTTTTAGTTAGGTAAAATTAAAGAAATTTCGCAAGGTTAAAGTTATTATTCTTTTTTAATTTTTATTTGTTGGTCCTCTTTTTTTAAGGTCAATTGAATTGATGGGTTATTTCAAACAATCTTTGTTTTTATTTACATTTGCCTTCGGTATAAAAACTTTCGCAATGAAGAAAACAACAACCTTAATACTCGCACAACTGATTGTTTTAATTAGCTATAGCCAGCTTGTCCAAACGGTTAATTTCAAACAGTATTTCGAAAACAAGACCATGCGGGTGGATTATTTCCATTCCGGAACTTCTGTTGAAGAGCATTTTGCAATTGACCGGATACTGAACGATGGTGAATGGGCAGGTAGTAAGATGAAACTGATTGACAACCTGAACCTGGGATTGTACCATTTTGAAATTCAGGATAAAGAAACTTCTGTCATACTGTTTAGCGGGGGGTTTGCCAGTATTTTTGGCGAATGGCAAACCATCGCTGAGGCACAAATACAATGGGGAACTTTTCATGAGTCTGTGCGGTTTCCTTGGCCTAAGCAACCCATTAAGCTTATTATGAAAAAAAGAGACGTTTGTAATCTTTTTGTAACGATCTGGGAAACCGAAATTGATCCCGGATCAAGGGGGGTAAATCCAACTGAGAACCCTGTTCAATGCAATGTCTTTAACTATATTGAAAACGGGCCACCAAGCGATAAGGTAGACATTGTCATTCTTGGGGACGGATATACTGCAACGGAAATGGAGAAATTTCACAAAGATGTGAAGCGCCTCACAGATGAGCTTTTCACAGTAGAGCCATTTTTGTCACGAAAAAATGATTTTAATGTACGGGCTGTTGAAACTCCTTCTGAGGTGTCCGGTGTAAACCGGCCCCATCCGGGTGTTTTTAAAAGAACTCCTCTATCTGTAAGTTACAGTGCTTTTGATTCGGAACGATATGCCCTGGCTTATGATAATCGAACCATTAGGGATGTTGCCGCCAGTGTTCCTTATGAGTTTATGTTCATCTTGATCAATGAAGAAACCTATGGTGGAGGGGGAATTTATAATTTGTATTCTACAGTTGCAGTAGATAATAAGTTTTCGGAATATATATTTGTGCATGAATTTGGCCATCATTTTGCCGCCCTTGCTGATGAGTATTATACTTCTGATGTTTCCTACGAAGTTCCGGAAGTCACGATTGAACCCTGGGAATTGAATATTACTGCTTTATTGGATCCTGTCAATTTGAAATGGACAAACCTGGTTGATGAAAGTACACCCTTGCCCACTCCATGGGACAAGGACCAATATGATGCATTCAGTTATGAAATACAAAAAGAAAGAAAAGAGCTTCGTGCTGCCAAAGTGCCGGAAGCTGAAGTTGAAGCACTATTTGAAAAAGAAAAGAGGGAATCTTCTGCCATTCTTGATTATATGGAATATACCGGAAAAGTGGGCGCTTTTGAAGGGGGTGGTTATATGCAATATGGGTTATACAGGCCGTATGCAGATTGCATCATGTTTACCCGAAACAGACAACAGTTTTGTCCCGTTTGTCAGGATGCGATCAATAAAGTTATTGATCAGTACACAAAGTAGTTTCATTCGTTTAGCTTGCAAATGAAAAGTATGTATGGACAAAATTGCATAGTTTTATTGTGTGATGTTTTTCAATCCTGAAATTATCCTCCCTTGAGGGAGGTGAAAGAGGGCGAACTATGAATTCGAATTATAATTGCAATAAAAAATTAAAATATCTTCCACGCAAGCTCAGGAAAGATTCAACTCCAGGAGAAATAAAATGTGGGTTGAGGTTTTGAGCAAAAGGGCAATGAAAGGATACCGATTTCTTCGACAAAGGCCTATTCTGAATTACATTACCGATTTCTTCTGTATGGAGTTGAAGTTCGTAATTGAGGTTGATGGTTTAAAAATATGAAGGTGATTTGAAGAGGGACAAAGAATTAAATATTCATGGATATAGGGTTTACCGGGTTTATGAGGAAGAATTCATTCGGGGTACGGAGAATGTAATCAGAGAGATTGAATCTTATATTGGAAATATTAAACAGGAGGAGAATATCACCCCTTGTTCCCCTCAAAGTGGGAAAAGTTTAGAAGCAAGAACAAATGAAATATCCATGATTTGGGATTTATACACACCATAAACAGATTAAGGACGGGTATGCAATTCTGAATGCAGATGAATTCAAATCTATCAATTCATGGCTAAAAATTAAACAGAATGAAACAAATAATTGACTTACGCAGCGATACAGTTACCAAACCATCCAAAGGCATGCTGGAGGCCATGATGTCGGCAAAGGTGGGCGATGACGTTTTTGGTGACGATCCCACAGTAACTGAATTGGAAGAAAGGTCAGCCGGATTGTTTGGTAAAGAATCGGCCTTGTTTTGCCCGTCAGGGACAATGACAAACCAGATTGCCATGAAGGTTCACACAAAACCCGGTGACGAAATTATCTGTGATGAAAGCGCTCATGTGTATCGGTATGAAGGTGGCGGAATAGGTTTTAATTCCGGTTCATCTGTCAAGTTGATCCATGGCAACAGGGGAAGGATCTCGGCAGAAAAAGTGCTTCAAAACATCAACCCCGATGATCCGCATTATCCTGTTTCCCGGTTGGTAGTTGCTGAGAACACTTCAAACCGGGGCGGCGGCAGTTGTTATGAATTTTCAGAACTCGAAAAAATTAGCCATGCTTGTAAAGAAAACAAGCTTGGTTTTCACCTGGATGGCGCCCGCCTTTTCAATGCCCTGGCTGTTACCGGCGATACAACCCAGCAAATTGGTTCTGTTTTCGATTCCATTTCCATCTGCCTTTCAAAAGGTTTGGGTGCGCTTGTTGGATCGTTGCTCCTTGGAGATACCGGTTTTATAAAGCAAGCAAGAAGAATAAGAAAGGTATTTGGCGGTGGCATGCGACAGGCAGGATATATTGCTGCTGCAGGAATTTATGCTCTTGAGAATAACATTGATCGTTTAAAGGAGGATCATCAAAAGGCGCAGGTAATTGGGTCCACTTTGGAAGCCTGCACGTTCGTAAAGGAGCTACTTCCTATCGAAACCAATATAATCGTTTTCAAACTTACAGATGATTATAAGGATATAGAATTTCTGGAATTACTGAAAAGGAATAACATTCTTGCTGTTGGTTTTGGGCCACAAACCATTCGCCTGGTCACTCACCTTGATTTTACGGATGATATGCTTGAAGAATTGATAAGAATTTTGGAATCTATGTAAACTTTTTATTTTGTCAAAGTCATTGCAAAATGATAGTCTAACCCTTGAGCGCTCATTATGTAATTCAATTTAAGCGTTCCATCCGTTAGACTTTCAATTGTCCAGGTCTTATCCGGATCAGTGGTTTTGTCCACCCAGTCAGAGCCATTCCAGTACCACTGATTCGTAAATACAGTCTTAAGCTTGGTATCATTATCTTCAAATTCGTAGGTGCCCCGCCATTTCGTTCCATCGGTGTCGGTCATGTATTCGAATTCAAATGTTGGAACAGAGGACTCCATAAAATACTTCATTGTATAATATTCAATATACTGCATAATTTCAGCGCCCTCCTGGGTCAAGCTTGTGCAATTCCAATCACCCAAAATCAATTATGAGGAGTTACTGTTGGAGTTGTGGTTTCTTCATCTTCGTCTTTTGAACAGCCAATAAACAAGGCTACGATAACAACTGCAAATAATAATTTTCTCATCTTGTTTCTGTTTATAATTGTGGAAGCGAATTTACATAATAAAGTTGTCAAAAGTTAAAAGTAAATGACTAAATTCTGAAAAATGATTTCCAATTCTCCCCTCTCAGAGAGGGGAAACAGGGGTGTGTCAATATAAAATTTAATCATTTTTCAGTAACTAAGTGTTTCAATGTTTTAACTTTTGACAACTTCAATTTATTCAAAGTACAGAGATTTCCTAACCAAACAAATCCCTGATATCTTTTTCGGTAAGTTTTTTTACAAGGCTTTCATCGGTACCGATAATATCTTTAGCAAGTTTCTTTTTCTTTGCCTGGAGGTTTAGAATTTTTTCTTCCACAGTATCTTTACAGATCATACGGTAGGCAAAAACTTTTTTTTCCTGTCCGATCCGGTGTGTACGGTCAATGGCCTGGTTTTCCACCGCCGGGTTCCACCAGGATCGACCATAAGGTAAACATAGTCGGCAGCCGTAAGATTTAGCCCTACCCCACCTGCTTTCAGGCTGATCAGGAAAACACGGCATCCGCCATCCTCCTGAAAGTGATTAACACTCTCTTCGCGCTGTGTTTTGCTACTTTGTCCTTCAAGGTATTCAATTGAAATCTTTTCACGAACCAACTCTTCTTTAATCAGTTTAAGCATTTTTACAAACTGGGAAAAAACAAGGATTTTATGATTGGCAGTTTTTTCGCTGATATGCCTTACCAGCTCAATAATTTTAACCGATTGATGGCCATAATATTCCTCATCTGAAAGCAATGCCGGGGAATCACATATCTGTCTTAATTTCATCAGTCCCTCAAGGACAAAAATTTTGGACTTCTCCAATCCGTCATTTTTAATCCTGTTCAGCAATTTGTCACGGTATTTGTTTCGGTAAGCGTCATAAACCTTTCTCTGTTCATTGCCCATTTCACAGAAAAGAATATTCTCCGTTTTCTCTGGAAGGTCTTTTGCTACCTGTTCTTTGGTCCTTCGCAGTACAAATGGGCTGATCATTTTATTCAGTTCTTTTGAAACTTCCTGGTTCCCCTCCTTATCAATGGCTTTTGAATATATTTCTTTGAATGAATTTAAAGAGCCAAGGAATCCGGGATTGACAAAGTTCATTTGGGCAAACAAGTCGAAAGTGCTGTTTTCAATCGGGGTACCGGTAAGGGTTAATTTGTGTTCGGCCTGCAGCAAAAAGGCTGCTTTATAGCGAAGCGAAGTTGGATTTTTTATGGCTTGTGATTCATCCAGGACAATATAATTAAACTGGAAATTACGAAGAAACTCTACATCCCTGACCAAAACTCCATAGGTTGTAAAAACAAGATCATAACCCGTAAAATATTTAATTTCCTTGTCACGGTTTAAACCATAATAAAAGTGAAAGGTTAAGCTGGGGGCAAATTTTTTCAATTCAATTTCCCAGTTGAAAAGCAGTGTGGAAGGTACGATAATCAGGTTGGTTTTTTTGCTTTTTTTTACCTGGTTTTGAAGGAATGTCAGGATTTGCAGAGTTTTCCCCAAACCCATATCATCCGCAAGGATTCCGCCCCAACCCATCTCATGCAAAAGGTTTAGCCAGTTTAACCCTTCTTTCTGGTAGCTCCTTAAATCTGCGGTTATTTCTTTGGGCTTCCTGATATTTCTGATGTTCTTAATATTTTTTAGCTTTCTTCTTTTCTCTGCTATTTCCTTCACGATCTTTGCATCGTCAATATCCTGAAAAAGCTCATCAATAATTGAGAACTTTAATTTTGAAATTTGCAGTTTTTCATCTTTAATTTCACCGGCGCGGAAATAGGATTCCAGTTTTTTTAGCCACTCATCAGGCAAAATACCGATACTCCCATCGGCAAGCCGGATGTATTTGTTTTGATTAAGAACCGCTTTTTTGATGCTCTTTAGGTCAATGCTGTTGTCCCCAAAAGCTACATCAATTTCCACCTCAAACCAGTCCTGTCCTGATTTAAGCCCTGCGCTTACTTTTGCGTGGTATGGTGTGTATTTGAACGATTTCAAATCTTTCAGACCGAATACCTCGATCCCGGATTTCTCCATCTTTTCGAAAGCATCAAAAAACCAAAAATCTTCAAGGAGGCTTTCGGCTTCCAGGTTTAGTATACCGGAATGTTTCTGGATCACAAATTGGGGATGAAGCCCGACAATAAATTCAAGAAATTCGTTTTCATAATCCTCATTCCTGATGTACCTGACGATATTGTTTTTGGAATCCTTATTTAAAATGTCACCATCACTCCCGGCGTAAACATGGATATTGTTTTCGTATTCAACAATGGGTTTAAACAAAATATATTCGTTGTGTTCGGATAAATAAACCTGTTTTTTGAGTGGTTTTGGAACTATTTCTTTGTATGTGAAAAGATTGGTTTTGAAATTGATTTTGCAATGTTTCGAAAGTGGTTTAATGTATTTATCAAAAAACCGGTCAGCTTCTGATTTCACCATGGCCAGCTTTCCTTCGGCAAATTGACTGATCAATACTGACTGGCTGATGGACTTATTTAAATAGAGTGTGTTGTCAACACAATTAAAAAGAAAATGGGAATTCGTTTTGTCACTGTTTTCTAAGGGAAAACATTTTCCATCCAATTTTATCAGTGGGGTCAGTTGAAGAAGCTGGTCATTCTCGGTGATGTCAAATTCCAGTATAGGATTGTCGAAAGAGATTTCAATGGGCACCAGGTTGGATTTTCTGATAGGGATATAATCATTGTTCTGTGTATAAATGAACACATATTTTTCGTTTGCCAGCAAGGGAAGTATTTCTTTAAGAAAACCGAATATCATCACCTGCTTTTCTATATAATTCTCATCGTTTTCAGTAAAGCGAATGATTTCTTTTTTTGTCTCAAAAAAACTGATTTTTTCCAACAGGTTTTTTTGCTCGTTGTTCAGCACAAGACGTTCATTTAAATCAAGTTCGGTGATACTTTTGATATGGGAAACCAACTTGGTTTTAGGTTTATTTTCTTTCCCGCAGATACCGATAATTTTAACTTCATCATTCATCAGCAAATCAAAAGTTGGATATACTCGTATAGCAAAACCCGGATACCTCTTTTCGGCCTTTTGCGATATTGGGTTGGGTATTTCAATTCTGAACAAATCAGAATCAAGTTTTTTAAGGCCCTCTTCAAATTGCTTTTCGTGCGTTTCGCTGCCTTTAATTGGGATCAGGAATTTATAACTTTCCTTTAGTATCCAGTCAATTTCAAAATTAGTATAGGCTAACTTCAAATAGTCTTCAAATTTTCCCCCATTCAAGCCATAGATTTCCAGAATCTCTTTTTTAATATTAAGTAGATTTTCCGGTAGGAGGAGGTTGAAAATATCAGGATGTTGTGAGTTTCCGATTTTGGATAATAAAAATAACTGATGTTTGCAAAAAACCTTAACTTTTCTGCCGCAGCTGCATACAGTGTTCAGCCCTTCGGGAGTATGCCAGAATTTGATAATAAATTCGGGGCTGTAATAGTAATTGGAATCGTTAAGCAGGAAATGCAATTTGTTTTCTTCAAAAAGGATCGTTTCATGGTTGCCCCAGAATTCATCGTTTGAATACTTGGGTCTGAAACGATCAATAAATTCTTTTGTAATTATTTTAAAGTCGGCTATTATAAATGGAGATAGCGTGGTTCGCAATGGTGGATTAGCCGGAGGTGTTTTTTTTATTGAATTCGGTTTAACCGGAACGATGTTCTCAAACTCACTTCTTTTCATTGCCTTGATTTCCTTTCTTGTCCCTCCGAATTTGTCAAATAAAAAGAACAAAGCGGCAACCTGGTGTTTACAAACAGGGCCCCAGTTGTAAGGGCAATTGCAATCGGATTGAATATATTGATTTATTCCGGTAACCGAAACGCTGTATAATGATGTCCCCCTGATCTTGAAATGTGCAGTACCATTTGATTCGTTAATTTCTGCACTTTCAATTTTCTTATCAACCAATAATATTTTACCTCTTTTGATTACATCGGAGGTAGCATAGATATTTAAGTAGTTTTCAATTCTATCGGCAATCGTATTCGACATGAGTTAGCAGTGCATTTTTAAATGGCAAAAATAGACAGAAATAGCTTAAGTCCGGAGTGTTTACCTATTGCCAATAAAAAACCCGAACAGTCTTTGTTCAGGTTTTTTGAGGTCTCGAGCGGATTCGAACCGCTGTACAAGGTTTTGCAGACCTCTGCCTAACCGCTCGGCCACGAGACCATTTTAATTTTCAAGTGCAAAATTACATTATAAAATGCAAAATGCAAAATTATTTTGTACCCGTTTAGCGGTTAGAAACCGCTAAGCGGGTATATAAACAAAATATTCGTAGATTTGGCACACGCATATTTAAACAAAGCACTTTGCACTTTGATGAAACATATATTTACCATGTTTTTAACCGATCCAATGAAACGGTATTTTATACAGCGGAAAATTATTTATTCTTCATTAAAAAAATCAGAAAGCATATTTATCCTTTTTGTGATATTCTTGCATGGTGCCTTATGCCTAATCATTTTCACTTTTTAATTCAGGCGAACGACAAATCAGTTAAGTTGACGATGGAAAAACACAGGCCGGCAATACAACAATTGTCAAAAAATTTGGGGACTGCGCTGAGTTCTTATTCACAGGCAATCAATAAGGAACGTAAGCGAAGAGGAAGCCTGTTTGCCCATTCGACTGAGGCGAAACAACTCACCTTACAAGGAAATGAATATGTTAAAAACTGTTTCTTTTATATTCATCAAAACCCGCTAAAAGCGGGATTGGTAAAAAAACTGGAGGATTGGGACTATACCTCGTTTCCTGATTATGCCGGTTTTAGAAAAGGAACTTTGTGCAATAAAAACCTTGCTTATGAAATTATTGACTTCGAAAAAGAAAGCTTTTATGAGCAGTCGTATGCTGTTATTGACGAAAAGCATTTACAAGGGTTATATTAATGATTCGCCTGGATACCTGCTTAGCAAATTTAAAGCGCTTAGCGGGTTGGTTGGCCCGTTAACCCACTTAGCAGTTTTGAGCTGCCTTCATCCCTTGACCCGCTTGGCGGTTTGGAACTTTCCCTTTACCCGCTTAGCGGCTTGGAGCCGCTTAGCGGGTGTAATGCTCCTATTGCTGCCCTCACTTATTAAATCTCAAACCATGGACCAAGGTTCTATTCAAACAACAAATAATCAAACCGAGTGGACCACCAGTAAAGTTCAGACACCTTATGTTAACGATCCGTATGTAGGACAAAGTTTACAAGTCAATTTCAACGATGTTAACAACTCCACTCAAGACGGTTACTGGCACGCTTATGATATTTCTGACAACCTCAAAGCACTTGATTTTGATATAGTTGAAAATGTTGGTTTCACGTGGGACGGTCTCCCAGACTCAATCGCGGGTCAGAACATTTCAATCAAATACTTTGTCTCAGATGTTCCCGATGGATGGCACGGTGTTGGTAGCGAAATTCAAGGCAAAGCAAACAAATATGAAATAACAGGTACGTTAACTTACACTGATACTGTTACGGGTCAGCCTGCTTCAGTAGAGTTCAAAGTTCCAGATATTCTTGCAAACTATTTCATGGGTTGGGATACTGCTGCACCAACTCCTTTTGATCCAGTTACTAGTTATTCCAGTACAGCCAATCCTGAAGAACTTGAGAGTGTATTAAACAACATCCATGATGTTATGGTCTTGCCAGAATTTCAAACACCTAAAACTTACATGGAACAAATGAATGAAACTTCTCCTTACACTGGTGCTGGTGATGCGACCAACACAACGCTTGAAAACGTTAGTGATGGTGGGCTAAGCAGTCCATGGAATCCTGAGAACTTTACTATGCTCATGGAAGACCATTCCCAAAAGGGCTACAATCCAGAGCCTCCAAAAGTAGGAAACGGTCCTGACCCTAAAGGAGATGGTGACTTAGAAACTAAGGTATTTCAGACTGATAAAGGTCCAGTTACTGTTACTCATTTCATGCCCGCTGAGACAGTCACTTACCCTGGTGCAATAGTAGTAAATGATTATCAAGTAACCACTCAAGCTGGTGAAATTCCTAAGTTTACTGTTAATGCAGATGGTTTGGAATACACTATTACTTCAAATCAAGTTAATGACACTGTCTTTGACGTGGCTCTTGCTGTTAAAACTCTTGAGGGCCAGAATCAAACTTACAATATTACAGTAGATATTGAAGGCATTCCTGTAAATGTTACTCAAAACCCAGCTAAACCTGATTACAACGCTAGTAACGCACCCAATCCTTTTACTTCAACCACTACTCTGAGATACAGCTTACAGCAAGCAGATAATGTAAACATTACTTTATATGATTTGCAAGGCAGAGAAATTCAAACAATATACTCTGGTAAACAGCAAGCTGGAACTCACAACTTAGTTGTTGATGGTTCTGGTATGGCTAATGGTATTTACTTTGCCAACATCACCAGTGAGAAAGGCGGTAGCCATTCGGTTAAGTTAGTTAAGTCACCTTTAACCCGCTAAGCGGTTCTAAACCGCTAAGCGGATGAGCCCCTTGAGCGCTTTTGATGCAGCTAAGCTCTTTATCCGCTTAGCGCATTGAAAGCGCTTAGCGGATTGGGATGTAGCGGGTGCCGGGATAATCTGCTTAGCGGAGTTGGAATTCCTTCAAACAATCCGGACACAAGCACCCATCATAATCCTGCTGTATTTGTTCCATGGTTTCTGCCGGAACATCCATTTCATAGCACCAGCATTTTGAGGAGGTGCTGCAATGAAACTCTTTACTGCATTTGGGGCAGTTGTTTGGCTCCGTTAGTTTATTCTTCAAAGATGGATTCGAGATCATAATCTTCGGATAAAGTAACACTTACACTTTCTGCCTGTCCATTGATCGGAGGATTCATTTTTGCTACCCTCACCTCAATGGCCTCAATTTCAGGAAATGCGTTTTTAATCGCTTCAATAATTCTCCTGCCAACATGTTCAAGCAGCTTGGAGGGAATTTCCATTTCCTTTTGTACAATCTTGTAGGCTTCTGCATAATCGGCAGTGTCACCTAAGCTGTCTGATTGTTCAGCTTTTGTAGTATCTGTGTCCAAATACAGATCCACAACGAAAGTATTCCCAATTACCTGTTCTTCTTCCATACATCCGTGATATGCACGAAAGGTCATTCCTTCAATAGATATATTTCCCATAAATAATCTGTTGATCGTTAAATGTTAAAAGTTTTATGCGCCGCCTTAATCCTCGGCTTAACGCGAATTACAGGCCTTCTCAATCCGTCTTTTCACTTCCTCTTTTCCCAAAAACTCCATTATTTCAATTACTCCGGGCCCTTTTCCAGAACCGACCAGGACCAATCGTAAAGGCATCATTAACTGCCCCATTCCAATCCCTTTTTCTTCAAGAACGGATTTAACAGCTAATTCAATATTGTCAAAAGTATATTCTTCTAAGTCTTCTGATTTTGAAAGAAATGCCTTCAGAATTTCAGTTGTATTTTCCTTCCATCCTTTGCTGATCATTTTAGCATCATATTCCATGGGAGCTTCAAAAAAGAATGACGATTGATCCCAAAATTCCTGAACAAAATTTGCCCTTTCCTTGATTAATCCAACTACCCTTTCAACAAATTGAATATTTTTAATAATCCCTTTTTCTTTTAAAATGGGCTGATAAAGTTCTGCTAATTCAAGGTTGTCTTTTTCGATCAAATATTGATGGTTATACCATTTCGCTTTTTCCGGGTCGAATCGGGAACCGGCCTTCCCTACCCTTTCAAGTGAAAATGTTTGGATCAACTCTTCCATCGAAAAAATTTCCTGCTCTGTTCCAGGGTTCCATCCAAGGAATGCAAGGATATTGATAAATGCTTCAGGGAAGTAACCCGATTCCCTATATCCGGAGGAAATTTCTCCAGTTTGTGGATTTTTCCATTCCAAAGGAAATACCGGGAATCCAAGCCTGTCGCCATCACGCTTACTCAATTTACCTTTTCCATCGGGCTTAAGTGTTAGTGGCATGTGTGCAAACTGCGGCATTTCATTTTCCCATCCAAGAGCTTTGTATAATAAAACATGCAATGGTAATGAGGGTAACCACTCCTCCCCTCTGATCACATGCGATATTTTCATCAGGTAATCATCAACAATATTGGCAAGATGATAAGTAGGCATTCCATCTGATTTGAAAAGAACTTTATCATCCAGTGTCGAAGTATTAACAACGACATCCCCTCGAATTATATCTGTGAAATTCACATCTTCGTTCTCTGGCATTTTGAACCGAATAACATAAGGCTCACCTGAACTTATCTTCTGATTGACTTTTTTTTCGTTTAGTGTGAGTGAGTTGTCCATCTCGCTGCGGCAATGTGGTCCATAACTGGTATTCAGAGCTTTTTCAGTTTCCAGTTTTTTTCTTAGGGCTTCCAATTCTTCCGGAGTATCAAAAGCATAATATGCGTGGCCTGATGAAATTAGTTTTTTAGCATACTCTTCATAATGTGCTTTTCTATCAGATTGTTTATACGGACCGTAAGGGCCACCTTTGTGCACTCCCTCGTCAAATTCAATACCACACCAGTTTAAGGATTCCAGAATATAATCCTCGGCTCCATCCACAAATCTTTTTTGATCGGTATCTTCTATCCTTAATACCATTTTGCCACCCTGTTTTTTGGCAAATAGATAATTGTACAGGGCTGTTCTTACTCCTCCTATATGGAGCGGCCCTGTTTGCGATTTCTGGGGCAAAACGCACGTACTTCTTTCTGATCCATTGTATTCAAAATTAGGCGGCAAAGATAAAAAAAGGCATGGGAACAATTAGGTTACCCATGCCATAGAAAAAATCTCTTTAATCTGCTTAATTGAGCTTGATGAATTTTTTGGATGTTTTGTTAAATTTATCAGAAACCTGGATCAGGTAGGCAGCAGCAGGTAAATCTGCTAGATCCATATCAACGATATTACTTGATGATTTAACAGATCTAACTTCTTCACCGGTGAGTGTATAGATTCCAATTTCTCTTTCAATGTTACTCGTGCTTTTGAATGTAAGATTTAATTGGTCACTAACAGGATTCGGACTATAAGTAAAGTTTAGTGGGCTATCGTGCTCTTCAACATTGGTAGTGATGGCCCCTGATTGATTAACAACCCAATTATCAGGATCAATTTGAATAAGACCTACCTCATTTAAGGGTGGCAAGTTCAAATGAGCCTTACGTTGTCAGTTTGTTGAAGATAAACAATGGTATCTCCTCCATCATAAAATGAAGTTTATAAGCCACATCAGGTTTGTAAATAAGGGAGTTACCGCAGGCATGGAAGTTGTTTGGGTAATTTCCATAAACATGCCACCTCCATTTTGTGACCATTCGATACTATAGGTTGGATATCCTTCTCCATAATACCATTGATCAAAGTAATCAGTAAAATCCATTCCTGAAACATCATTCAGAACATTCATGAAATCCATACCTGTTGCCACACTGTCAGCAAACAATTCGGTGTATCGTGCAATGTTCTAAGAACATTTCATCATCCTGCAATTCAATCGGATCATATGAAGAATGGCGCCTCCTTTGTTGTAGGACAGCCTACCATCAAAAATACGCCAAACGTTTTCGTAATATATCTCTTCCGGTGAATGTAAGTACTTCCCCGGATTGTTGCATAACAGAAGTTGTGTATTCCATTCATTTCTGCATTTGCAGCCGATTGGCCCAGAATATATTGAACAGCCAGGTAATCATGTATGTAGCAAAGCCTTCATTGATCCAAATGTCGTCTATATTGCACACGTGATGTTGTCACCAAACCACATAAGTGCCCCAATTCATGGGCTACTAGTCCAAAATTAAATCCACCAATGGTTGTCATGGTTTGATGTTCCATTCCTCTGCCAAGTTGAGTTAAACAATGTCCGTATTTTTTTCTTCATGGAAAGGATAAACGCTAAAGAGTTCGAAAACAATTCAATCATTTCATTTGTAGCGTTCATATCATCCTGAAAAGATTCCACAGTATCCAGGAATTGTAAATAAAATTTTGAATTAAAATCGACCCACTACTTAGCTCTTCAGGGTGAGCATAAATATTGCATTCCTGGTATTCAGATACAGCAAAGGAGAGTAAATAAAATGCAATCGGATAATTTGTTTTCCATTCGTAGCGTAGTTTATTATCAGGCATAGGCTCAATGTTAGTAAGCAAACCATTCGATCCAGCCATGTTGGTTTCGCAGTTGTTAAAAAAATCCATGCTGAATCAGCCTTGTCTTCCAGAACCTGTTTGACAGGGAACCAACTTCTGGCTGCAAAAGGTTCGGATAAGGTCCAGGTTACATCTTTGCCCCAGCCGTTAGAATTTGTAACACCGGCAAAAAAGCCACCGGTTGGAGGTGTTCCCTGATATTTAACTGATACCGAAAACAAATCCCCTTGAACAAGGGTTTCTGGGAGTACTATAAAGACCTCATCATTGGTATGATCAGCACTCAGAACATTACCATTGTAGGTTACCTCTTCAACGGTCAATACATCCAGTAACTCAAGAGCAAAAGTATCCAATGTGGCGGACACAACCTCAGCCATTACAGTAACTTCACCAGATATATATATGGAACTGTTATCCACTTCAATATCCAGAAAATAGAACTTAACATCATAATCGAAAAGGTAGGGAGTTTGTTCCACGTCCTTTACATTTTTATAATATTCTTCAACAAATCTGGCTTTGCTGCAATACATTTCACTTTCATGATGGTGATGTTGAGCATAGCTAACTCCGGCAAAGAGGCCAAGCAAAATAAAAAGAAGTAAATTTCTCATCGTTGTAAATTAATTTTTGATTACTAAATATTTAAATAAATGACAATGGATTTAATTTTAATCAACTTAAAAACAGCTGTTTTCTTTCGTTTCTAATACTGACCAAATAAACTCATTGATCATAGACATATCCAAAGTAGAAAATGGTTGCCTCAAATTGTATTTCATCATTTCCGGCCTTGCAGGTCACAAATGTTTATTTCTGATAGGAACGCCTCGTAACTTTGAATATAGAGTTTCCTAGCAAAAGGATTGGGATAAAATAGCTATATCAATTGAAGTTTTGCAGTTTGGATACGTTTATACTTTCACTTTTATGACTCCATAATTCAGGGTCGATTTGAATACTGTCAATAGAACCGGAAAAGGAATCGTAAATAGGTTTTGTGTTTCTGTTTGATGGAAAATCACTGTTGTATCATCTACACTGTTAAAAAAGATTTTCACAGGAAATTGCATATCAAAAAATGGCGTGATGCCCGGCATTGAAGATGATTGTATTGAATTTAGGCTAAAAACACCTGCTTCATATGTCCAATAAAATGAATAGATAGGGTACCCTTCGCCATAATACCATTGATTGAAAAATTTAGTAAAATCCTTCCCGAGGTTTCATTTAGAATAGTTAAAAAGTCCATTGCTGAGGCCACACACTATCCGCAAATTCAATTGAAAATTGCGAAGCACCTGGAAAATGTGCTGTCATTTTGTAACTCAAAAACGAATCATGTGTATAATAATGGCACTCTTCCAGTAGGATAACCTGCTATCAAATATTCGATCAACATTTTCGTAGGTCACTTCATTTTCTTGGAACATATACGCTTCCACCCGGTTCTGAAATAATATATTTATGGGCGTTTCCTTCCACTTCATGGGATATATTCCTTCGGCAATCATGTCTGTTGCAAGGTAATCGGCGTAAGTTGCAAATCCCTCATTGATCCATATGTCACTCCAGTTAGAACAGGTTACATTATTTAAAACCACATATGTCCTAGTTCGTGAGCTACAAGGCTAAAGTCGAACCGGCCAATGGTAGTCATAGTTTGATGTTCCATACCTCCGGAAAGTCCCGCCAGGCAATGGCCATATTTTTCTTTATTAAAAGGATAAGCTGCAAACAGATCACTGAATAATTTAAGGAAAAGAGAAGATTTGTCTATTCCGGTTTTGTAATAATTTAAGCACTCTGGCGAATCGTAGATATAATTTTGTATCAAAATTGAATCTCCTAAAAGATAATCTGGTTTGGAATAAATGGAATAGTCCTGATACTCTGCAACGGCAAAAGAAATTAGGTAATAGGCAATGGGGTAATTAGATTTCCATTCGTATCGTACTTTGTTATTTGGTAAAGGTACTGCAGCTTGAAGAATGCCAATTGATCCGGCCTTGTTTTCTGAGCTGGTGGTTATATGAATCCTGACAGAATCTGCTTTATCGGTTAACACCTGTTTGGTTGGCCACCATTACCGGGCATTGAAAGGCTCTGATAAGGTCCAGGTAACATGTTTGTTCCAAATTGAATCGTAGGTTGTTGAAATTCCTGAGAAAAAACCTCCTGTCGGTGGTGTACCGTGGTAAAATATTTGTGAAATAAATTGAGCTCCTTCTTGAACTGGAAAGGACAGGGGAACAAATACTTCATCATTTTCCCTGTAGTAGTCATGAATTATTCCATCTAATCGAATGGAATCAATTGATAGTTGATTTACCAGTTCAAACGCAAATGTGTCCAATGTATTTGCAATTACATTTGCTGTTATAGTCACATTCCCGGATAAAAAGATCGTGTTGTTTTCTACATTCAAGTCAAGAAAGTAGTAATTGACATCGTATTCATTTAGAAGGGGGGTTTGATAGATTTGAAAGGGTGATAAGTTGTTTTTATAGAATTCCCAATGACTGCAATAGGCTGATTGTGTCAGGTTATCATGCTCTTGAGTCAATGCCGAAAGACTAAGAATCAGCAAAAAAAATTGAATGAGTTTTTTCAAATAATTAACAATTTAATTTGAAGGTGTTATACGTTATTCCGGTGCAATTTATACATTTGCCTTGTTTAACAAAATATCATCTCATTTGTTTTCGTTTGCAAGGTATTGCAAAGTTCTAAAAATCAGTATTAGTTTGACGGATCAATTTGAAATATTAATACAGAAACTTGATGTTTTTATCAGAAAGTTCTACAAGAATCAACTGATAAAAGGGGCAATTTATTGTTTATCCCTTCTTATTCTGTTTTTTCTATTGGTCGTATTACTTGAGTATTATGGGCATTTTGAAACGACTACCCGAACCCTAATTTTCTACAGCTACCTGCTCGTTAATTTATTTATTCTTTGGAAATATATTCTTGTTCCTGTTTCACGTTTATTGAGATTTGGGAAAATAATATCTCATAAGCAGGCAGCGCAAATAATTGGAAATCATTTTTCAGAAATCAACGATAAGTTGTTGAATACCCTTCAATTGAAAGAATTACATCAGGTGGGTTCGCAAAGTATTGATTTAATAAAGGCAAGTATTGATCAGAGAATTGGAGAATTAAATCCCATTCCTTTTGGTAGGGCTGTTGATTTGAAAAAGAACCGAAAGTATTTGAAGTATGCTTTACCCCCATTATTGATACTGATCGTATTGTTGTTTTCGGCTCCAACGATCATTACAGAGCCAGCAAACAGATTGGTGAAGCATACGGAACATTTTGAAAAACCTCTTTCTTTTAACTTGGAGGTTGTTAACAATGTTTTGGAAGTTGTTCAATATGATGATTATAAGCTTAAGATCAAGGCAACTGGTGACGAAGTGCCTGAGAATGTTTACATTGAAATGGGTAATAATAGGGTTAAACTGTTAAAAGAGGATCTTGTTAACTTTAACCACACTTTTCAAAACATCCAATCGGATCAAAAGTTTAAATTGGTTGCAGACGATTTTACATCAAGCGAATATACTTTGAAGGTCTTACCAAAGCCGGTTATTTTGGATTTTGAAATATTTTTGGATTACCCAACTTACACAGGTAAAAGGGACGAAACAATAACAAAAAATGGAGATCTGATAGTGCCAATAGGAAGTAGAGTTGCATGGAAGTTCTATACAAAAAATACGGAAAAAATATCACTGGGTTTTTTAAATGAATGGTTTGAAATTGATCAAAATACATCTAATATATTTACTTATGAGGATGTGTATTTAGATAGCCAGCCATATACAGTAATTTCTTCCAATGAGTATTTAACCAATGCAGATTCATTATCCTATAATATAAATGTTATTCCTGATCTATATCCTTCAATTCTTGTTGAAGAATTGTATGATTCTAACATAATCGAGATTGTTTTTTAAAGGAGTTATCAAAGATGATTATGGGTTTACTGCACTCAATTTTAGTTTTATTATTGAAAATGAGGATCGGAATAATCTGAGAGAAGAAGATGAACAACTTTCATTAGCAAAAGATATTAACCCCCAACAGTTTTACCATTCATTTGATTTAGCTGAATTGGGTTTAAATGCAGGAGACAGAATTTCTTACTTTTTTGAGGTTTGGGACAATGATGCCATTCATGGAAGTAAATCCTCCAGAACTCAAGTTATGACATTCAAGCTTCCAACAAAGGAAGAGGTTAAGAAGATGACAGAGGAGAGTAATGAATCCATCAAGGATCAATTATTGGAAGCGTTGGATGAGGTTGATCAGCTTAAGAAGGATGTCGATGAATTGAATAAAAAATTGTTTGAGAAAAAGGAATTAGGTTGGGAAGATAAGAAGCAATTGGAAGGATTATTAGAGCAGCAGAAAAACTTGCAGGAAAAGATTGATGAGATAAAGAATGAGAATATTGAAAAAAACAATAGAGATCAACAATTTAATGAGTTGGATGAAGAAATTATTGAAAAGCAAAAGCAATTAGAAGAATTGTTCAATGAGTTGATGAAAAATGAAGAACTTAATAAGCTGTTTGAGGAATTGCAAAAGTTATTGGATGAGGTTGATAAGGAGAAAGTAAATGATATGCTTGAGAAAATGAAGATGAGTACAGAAGAGTTGGATGAAATGTTGGATAGAAATCTTGAGCTATTTAAACAATTAGAGTTTGAGCAAAAGCTAGATGAAACAATTGATAAACTTGAAGAGTTAGCAAAGAAACAGGAAGAGTTGAGCGATGAAACTTTGGATAAGAAAGCAGATGAAGAGTCATTGAAAGAGGAGCAGGAAGAGTTGAAAAAGGAATTTGAGGATGTTAAAGAAGATTTGGAGAAATTAGATGAATTGAATAAGGAGTTGGAAGATCCAAACAAGTTTGATAAAATGGATCAAGATCAGGATGAAATTAGTGAAGATATGGAGCAAAGTATTGAATCATTGGATAAGAGCAAGCGAAAAGAGGCTTCAAAATCGCAAAAGAATGCTTCTCAAAAAATGAAGAAAATGTCGGAATCTTTGTTAAATATGCAGCAAGAGATGATTGAGGAAGGAATGGCTGAGGATATCGATGCTTTAAGGGACATACTTGAGAATTTGATACAATTATCCTTTAGTCAGGAAGAATTGATTAACAAGGTTTCAAGTATTAATTTAAATGATCCTAATTATACAAACCTGGCACAAGATCAGAAGAAGATTAAGGATGATATGGGTATTGTTGAAGATTCACTTGTTGCATTGAGTAAACGCCAAATTATGATAGAACCATTTATTTCAAAGGAGATTGCGGCCATTGATAGGAATATTGACAAATCTTTACAGGCTTTAAATATTAGAAGAACTGCACAAGCAGCTAGCAATCAACAATACGTAATGACATCTATTAATAACTTGGCACTTATGTTATCTGAAACCCTAAACCAGATGATGATGAGTATGATGCAACAAGGTTCTTGCAATTCTGCATGCAAAAGTGGACAACCTAAGCCTGGAGCCGGCAAAGGCTCCTTGAAATCAGTGAGGCAATTGCAAGATCAATTGAATAAACAAATAGAAGGGCTAAAAATGGGTAAAGAAAAGGGCGATAAGGATGGCGGTATGCCAGGAAATGAATCTGGACAATCTATGTGTGAACAACTTGCTAGGATGGCTGCCGAACAGGAGGCACTGCGTAAGAGATTAAATGAGTATTCTGAGCAATTAGATAAGGAAGGTAATTTTGGGGCAAGCAAGGAATTGAAGAAAATAATGCAAGAAATGGAAAAAACAGAGACAGACCTTGTAAACAAGATATTATCTCAAGAGACTTTGCTAAGGCAAAAAGATATTCTAACTCGCTTATTGGAATCTGAAAAGGCTGAGCTGGAGCGTGAGAAGGAAGAAAAGAGAGAATCAAAAGAACCAAATGGTGAAAATTATCGTAACCCTGAAGAAGTTTTTAAGTATAATAGGCAACTATCAAATGAAGTAGAATTGTTAAAAACAGTTCCACCGAGTTTGAAACCATTTTACAAGCAGAAAGTAAACCAGTACTTTTATAACTTTGAAGAATTATTAAAACAATGAGACAAGAACAGAAAACACTTAGGCTCAAGTCGATGCCTGAAAGCATTCACCAGCTCGAAGGACTCATCGAAGAAATATGTGATCATAACAACCTGAATCACAATTATCTTGGATGTATTAGTGTGGCCTTAACCGAAGCATTTAGCAATGCATTGATCCATGGAAACATGCAGGATCAAAAGAAATTTATTACTATTTCGTATCAAAAAACGTCTACAGGCCTATCCTTTTCAATTGAGGACGAAGGAGAGGGCTTCGATCATCGAAGCATCCCCTGATTTGAAGGAAGATGGAAAAGAGAAAGTTTTTCCAGGGAGAGGAATATTTTTGATAAAAACACTATCAGATGATCTATCTTTTAACGATAAAGGAAATCGCATAGATATTGGATTTAAAATCTCCAGTATCAATTATGAAACTGCGGTAGATAGGATCAAGAAGTTCAAGGAATATTCAGATTCTACGAGTAAGGTAGTCAAGTAGAAGGTTTCTTTTTAATTGATGTGAACAACGGATTAATTCTCTTTCATAATGAGGGCATAAGGTATTTATTGCGAGACAAGAAAAAAATTCGCGATTGGATACAAAAAACCATTCTTTCAGAGAAGAAGGAGTTGGGGCATATCAATTATATCTTCGCTGATGATGAATATTTACACGACTTGAATGTTAGGTTTCTTAAGCATTACACCCTTACAGATATAATTACTTTTGACAATTCTTGAAGATGATTCGGAAATATCAGGAGATATATTTATTAGCATTGAACGTGTAAAAGAAAATTCTAAGATTTTTAATACTTCATTTATTAAGGAATTACACCGTGTCTTAATACATGGTGTTTTGCATCTTATAGGGTATGCTGATAAATCAAAAGAGCAGGCTATAATCATGCGACAGAAAGAAGATTATTATTTATCTTTGACCCCACATTTATTTTAGTTTTTCAGTAAGTTTCACGTGAAACGAGTTTAGAATGTTTAAAGAATACGACGTAATAGTTGTGGGTGCAGGACATTCGGGGAGTGAAGCAGCTGCAGCTGCTGCAAATCTTGATCTTCAGTTCTAATGGTTACCATGAATATGTCCAATATAGCCCAAATGTCTTGTAATCCTGCTATGGGCGGTATTGCAAAGGGACAGATTGTGCGTGAGATAGATGCTTTGGGGGGTATTCAGGAATTATTACGGATAAAACGATGATCCAATTCAGGATGCTTAATAAATCCAAAGGCCCTGCAATGTGGAGTCCACGAGCACAAAGTGACAGAATGTTGTTTTCACAGGAGTGGAGAAGTATGCTTGAAAAAACTGAGAATCTTGATTTTTGGCAAGATATGGTTATTGGTGTACTCACTGAGGGGAAGAAAGTTGTGGGAGTACGAACAGCAATGGGCCAGGAAATAAGAAGCCGAGCAGTTATACTAACAAACGGGACTTTTCTTAATGGTGTTATACATATTGGTGCAAAGAGTTTTGGCGGTGGTAGAATAGGGGAGAGGGCATCTACTGGCCTTACGGAGGATTTGAACCGATTGGGATTCGAATCATCCAGAATGAAGACAGGAACTCCTGTTAGAGTGGATGGTCGAACCATAGATTTTTCAAAACTTGAAGAACAAAAGGGTGATAATGAGCCTGGTAAATTTAGTTTTTTAAATACTCCGAAGCTTAGCAGACAAAGAAGTTGTTATATTGCATATACAAATGCTTCAGTTCATGATTTACTTCGCACTGGATTTGATGAATCACCAATGTTTAATGGAAGAATTGAAGGTATTGGCCCAAGATACTGTCCTTCAATTGAAGATAAAATTGACCGTTTTGCAGATAAAACAAGACACCAACTTTTTGTTGAGCCTGAGGGTTGGGATACCATTGAATATTATGTAAATGGTTTTTCTTCTTCGCTTCCTGATCATATTCAATTTGAATCATTAAGGAAGATTCCTGGTTTTGAGAATGCTAAAATATTTCGACCTGGTTATGCCATAGAGTATGATTATTTTCCCCCCTTGCAATTAAATCTGACACTTGAAACAAAGCTAATCGAGAACCTGTATTTTGCTGGACAAATTAATGGCACTACAGGATATGAAGAAGCTGCTGCGCAGGGATTAATGGCAGGAATTAATGCACACCTTAAATTGAAAGGAAAACCTGCGTTTATTTTAAAACGATCAGAAGCTTACATTGGGGTGTTAATTGACGATTTGATAACAAAAGGAGTTGATGAACCATATCGAATGTTTACCTCAAGAGCTGAATACCGTATTTTACTCAGGCAAAATAATGCTGATTTGCGTCTTACTTATAAAGGATTTGAAATTGGATTAGCATCAAAGGAAAGAATGGAAAACGTAATTAGGAAGAAGAGGATAATTGATAATATTATTTCGTACTTAAGAAAGGAAAGCATAAGGCCTGCTGAAGTTGAGAATATGTTGTTGGAGCAAAGAACCAATCCAATTTCTCAAAATGTAAAAATTGAATCAATTTTATTGAGGCCGCAAATATCCATTCAAAATTTGATTGATAACATAAGCAGGTTTTCTAATTTTCTGTTAGGCTTTGATAGGGACTTAATAAAGGAATGTATAGAGGAAGTTGAGATTTTGGTCAAGTATGGAAGTTATATTGAGAAGGAAGAAGAAATAGCAAATAAAATAAATCGACTTGAAGATATTCATCTTAGCCCTGATTTTAACTATGAAATGCTCAAGTCATTGTCTTTTGAAGCAAGGGAGAAGTTATCCAGGATTAGGCCCAAAACTATTGGCCAGGCCTCTCGGATTTCCGGCGTTTCTCCTTCAGATATATCGGTCTTGGCAGTTTATTTAGGAAGATAGGAATTGATATTTCACGTGAAACAATTAGGATGGAAAAATTGAATGTATGTCCTTTATGTGGAAGTTCTAAGATAGATTTTTTTCTTGCTTCGAAGGATTATTTTTTAACCATGGAAGAATTTTCTATAGACAATTGCCTCAGTTGTGAAGCTAAATTTACGAATCCAAGGCCAAAAGGGACAGAAATTTTGAAGTATTATAATTCCAAAGAGTACATTTCTCATTCGGAAGCGCCCAAAACACTGATCGATAGAATTTATTATATTATTAGAAAATATGCGATTGCAAGCAAAGTCAGGTTGGTTAAAAAGTATGTACAAAGTGGAAATGTCATTGATATCGGTTGCGGTACAGGTCAATTTTTGAATGAACTAAAAATACAAGACTTTAATGTTACCGGAATTGAGCCTAATGAAACAGCCAGAGGAATTGCTATAAAGAATTTTGGATTGACTGTTTATAATGAAGAAATGATTGATGAAATGAACGAAGGGTCATTTCAAATAATATCTCTTTGGCATGCTTTAGAGCATGTGGAAGATTTGGATAGGAGGATCATCCAACTTAGAAAATTATTATCTCCGGATGGCGTAGTAATTGTTGCTGTTCCAAATCCAGATTCATGGGATGCAAAGCATTATAATAATTTTTGGGCAGCATTTGATTTGCCACGTCACTTGTATCATTTTAATTTTGCTGCAATTCAGAATGTTTTTTCAAAGTTTGGATTTAAGATTATTGAACGACGGCCACTTTATTTTGATGCTTTTTATATATGCTTGCTGAGTGAGAAATATAAGAATGGCAAATTAACTATGATTAAAGCATTTCTTAAAGGCCTAATATCTAATTTTTCGGCACTTTTCAATAAAAATAATTATTCAAGTGTAATATATGTACTTGGCAAGAAATAATCGCTAATTTTAGGACTTCTAACGCAAAGAAATGCTTCTAAAGTATAAGATGTCTCAAATTCGATAAACTTGCGGGAGGGTGCTTCGTTTTGCTTGGTTGTAACCAGTTGTAATTCAAATAAATAGGGTTGTTCAATATGCCGATAAAAGATAGATACAAGCGTAATGTTCTCATCTACTTGTGTTTATCTTTGTTGATTGCTCTTTTTGCCATTTTTTATACAAATTTTGTTATTTTACCCTCAGATCAAAATCAGTTAACAAAGAATTTACAAAGTACCCTTATTGAAAAGGAGAAAAGTGCTGATAAATATCTTGATCATGTTTTAAACAGAGTTTTCACATTCGATGAAGATTCTTTATTCGTTTTTGAAGATTTTACAAAATTGCTGAATGATGAAGGATTTTTAATTCTTGTTTATAGGAATGATTATTTGAGATATTGGTCAGATAATTCCATACCTGTTTCTGAAAAATTTAATTCCAATGGTTTTAATGAATGTTTTAGTTTATTTTCAAATGGGTGGTTTGACATTCGGAAAAAGGAACAGGGTTCAATCAAAGTTGTTTGCCTGATTAAAGTCAAAAGTGATTACATAATTCAAAATCAATACTTGAAAAATGAGTTTCAAAGTGATTTTAAATTGCCAAATGAAGTCTTAATTTCACAGGAAGAAACGAACTATAAAATATTTAACAAGGAAAATGATTATTTGTTTTCACTGGTTTTTCCTGATACTTATACAATTGATGAATCACAAATACTCCTTCTTACCACTTTATATCTAATTGCATTTATTTTATTGATTATTGCCCTATACTATGCTTACTTATTTGTTATCCTTGATTTCTTTAATAGTAAATTGTTAATCATTGGATTTATTCTTGATTTGCTTTTGATTCGTTTTCTAATCTTCTATTTTAAAATACCTGCAATTGTCTATTCATCAAAACTATTTAGCCCTTTGTTGTTTGCAAATTCAAATCTCATTCCTTCTTTGGGAGATTTGCTGATTAACTCCGTAATGCTTTTGTCAATTTCTTTCGTGGTTTTTCAAAACTTTAATTTCCATAGGTTGATTTTCTCTAAAAGTCAAACTGTAAAGTATGTTTCATCGGTAGGAGTATTATTAATTATCTTTTTTGTTTTTATAGGCCTTTCTGTCCTGCTAAAAAGCATTGTAATAAATTCCAGTGTTTCATATGATTTGAATGATATTACAGGCATTGATGTTTATAGCATAATGGGATTTGTTTGCTTTGGTATGTTGATTTTTTCCTTTGTGTTTTTAACATTCAGAGCCGCTTCTTTTGTTGCATTACAATTGAGTTCTTATCGCCAGTTCTTCCCTTTATTAATTTCAATTCAATTTCTTTTCTATTTCATAGCCAAATATGTTTTTAATTGTGATTCTTTTCTTTTGGTCTTTCTATTCGTTTATCTTTCTGCTTTTTGGGTCATATTAAAATCACATGCTTTAAACATCCGGTTCTCTTCAACCATGTTTTTCATCGTTCTTTTCTCTTTGTTTTCGACATATATTCTTTATGAAGCAAACACCATAAGGGAAAAGCAAATCAGGGAGATTATCGTTCAAAGGCTTTCTCAGGAAAGGGATCCAGCAGCGGAGTATCTATTTGGTAAAGTCGTAATGGAAATCCAGAAGGATACAGCATTCAAGGAACTTGCTGACCGATATTTTTTTTCAAATGAAGGTGATCTTGACGAGGCTGTTTTTTATTTAGGTAAAACATTTTTTAGCAATTATTGGAATAGATATGATTTGCTTATTACCCTGTGTGATTCTTCCCGGGTTCTTGATATTCAGCCTGAGGACTATATGATTAATTGTTACGATTATTTTCAAAATATTGTAGAAGAAAGTGGATCAAATACTGATTGTCCTAATTTATATTACTTGAGCAATGAGTTTTCTGCTAGAAACTATATCGGATTAATTCAATATGAATTGAGCGAAATCCCGTTCCTTATTATTGTTGAGGTTTATTCCAAGATTGTCCCCAAAGGTTTGGGTTATCCTGAATTGCTAATTGACCAGAATGAATATAAATCAAATGAGCTTTCTGAATATTCCTGGGCTCGGTATGAGGATTCGAAATTGGTTTATCATTTTGGAAAATATTTCTATTCTATGAATCTTTCAAGCTATGGACAAATAGAGGATGATTTGCTTTTTTTTAACAGGAATTCTTACAATCATTTATACAATAAAATAGATGAAGGTACGACTTTGATTATCAGCCGAAAAAATCCTGGTTTCCTAGGAATTGTAGCTCCTTTTTCGTATTTCTTTATTTTTTATGGGATATTTGTCTTTCTGGTTTTTCTTTTATTCCGAAGCCCTATTGATTTAAAGTTGCGCGATCTGAATTTCAAGAAGCGCCTGCAATTATCCATAACAGCCTTAATTGTAGTTTCTTTTCTTTTTATTGGTTTGGGTTCATTATTTTATATTGTTTCATTGAATAATAGCAAAAACAATGACATTCTCAGCGAAAAAGCCCATTCCGTATTGATTGAACTGGAGCATAAACTTGCTGCGGAGGAATCTCTATCACATGAAATGGAGCAATACATGTCTGATTTATTATATAAATTTTCGCTTGTATTCTTTACGGATATTAACCTTTATGATTTGGATGGAAACCTATTGGCCACCTCCAGATCAGAAATCTTTAACAAGGGACTGATCTCTGCGAAAATGAATTCTGCTGCATTTAATTACATGAGTAATTACAGGAAATCTCTTTTTATTCATCATGAATCCATTGGCCAGTATAATTATCTGTCGGCATACCTTCCTTTCAGAAACGAGCAAAACAATCTGATTGCTTACCTGAACCTGCCTTATTTTGCCAAGCAGGATGAATTGACAAATGAGATATCAACGTATCTTGTAGCATTTATAAATATTTATGTTATACTAATTGCTTTTGCCATATTCATTGCTTTGGTCATCTCAAATTACATTACAAAACCATTGCAAATTATCAAAGAGAAAATCAGCCGTTTGAAGATTGGTACAACAAATGAAAAGATTGATTGGTCGAGAAATGATGAAATAGGAAGCCTTGTAATGGAGTATAACAGAATGGTCGATGAATTGGCAAATAGTGTAAGTTTATTGGCTAAATCGGAACGTGAGAGTGCTTGGAGGGAAATGGCAAAGCAAATTGCACATGAGATTAAGAATCCGTTAACCCCAATGAAATTGAGTGTTCAATACCTTCAAAAATCATGGGATGAAAAAACCCCGGATTGGGATCAGCAATTAAAGCGTTTTACTCAAACCATAATAGAGCAAATTGAGTCACTATCTATAATTGCTTCCGAGTTTTCTGATTTTGCAAAAATGCCTAAATCGAAATTTGAAAGAGTTGATATTTGCGAAGTCATTGATAGTTCAATCGGGTTATTCAAAAATACTACTGAAATCAAATTTGAGTTTCAGTGTTCCATGCCCTGCTTTGCATGGGCTGATAAGGAGCAATTATTAAGAGTTTTTAATAACCTTATTAAAAATTCGATACAGGCCATTATTAATTCTGATCAGGGGCTTATTAAAATTTCTGTTAGCAAAGAAAAGGATTTACTCATCGTTGAATTTTCGGATAATGGCCAGGGGATTCCGGAAGATCAGATTGAAAAAGTTTTTTATCCCAACTTTACTACTAAGTCTGGAGGAATGGGGCTTGGCCTGGCAATGGTTAAGAATATTATACAAAATGCCAAAGGAAGTGTTTCATTCGAATCGGAGGAGGGAAAAGGAACTACATTTGTAATATCATTACCAGAATACATAAACTAACCGGGCTTTTCTTAAATGGTAATTCCCATCTCTTTCATGAGAATTGTAGCATTCATATTTTTGGAAATACCTTCACGAAGTTTATAATCAAAAGTGAGATTGTTGCCGTTAATTTCTACCTCGAAACATTTGTTTCTGATATTCTCGGGAAAGGTTTCGGCCAATCGTCCCAATGCTACATCATGGGTTGCTACAATGCCGCTTGTGTGAAGCGAAATGAATTGCTTTAACAATGCTTCGGAACCTGCATGTTTGTCCCTCGAATTGGTTCCTTTCAAAATTTCATCCAATACTACAAATAGCATTTCTCCCGATTTCAATTCATCCATGATCCTTTTAAGCCTTTTCAACTCAGAATAAAAATAGGATTCATTCTTAAGAAGGGAATCATTGGTTCTGATGCTTGTAAAAATTCGGATGGGATTGAATTCCATTTGCCTGGCACAAACTGGGGCTCCACACATTCCCAAGATCATGTTGGTTACCAGTGTTCTTAAAAATGTGCTCTTCCCGGCCATATTTGCACCTGTAATGATAAAGAATTCCTTTTGATGAATGGCAATGTCGTTATCTACCCGCGATTCTTTGTTAATCAATGGGTGTCCAAGTTCATTCGCCTGAATAATGTAATCGCTGGAATGAAGAACCGGAAAAGTTGTATCCGGATTATTAAAATGGTAATTTGACAGGCTGATCAATGAATCAACTTCTGCAATTGCATCGAACCATTTATGCATATTGTTTTGATGGTTTGCCTGCCATTGTTCGAGCCTTATCATTTGCAGAATATCCCATAACAATAACCCATTGAATAATGCCCACGATACGAAATTCAGCCTATTGTCCAGAGCACTTAGAATAGCATAAAGCTGTTTTATGCTTTTTCCTGATGATTTGTTTTGAGATTTGAGCTTTTCCTGTAGTTCTTTTAATCGTCGAGAACTGAAATTATTGGTTTCAATTTTATTTAGAAGCAAGGAATATTTCAATAGCATTTCTGAAGTTTTACTAACCATCGTGTGCCGCTTATTTACTTTTGCAGCAAAGCTTCCCGCAATTCCCCATGGAATAACCAGGTACAGGAAAAACAGATTTATACTTAAAATCCCCATAGATAGCAAAACAATCATAAAAACAGTAAGTGCAGGGATCAGGTAAATCAAAACTTTGTATATCGGGTTTTTGAAAAGAGGTGGCTCACTGGCCCATTCCAAAATCCGAACATTGTCTTCCTTTTTTTCTTTGTGGATCATTCCAATAGCCTGAAAATCTTGCCGCCAATTAATCATTTTTGAAAGTTCATCAATTGCCATTTGGTTGCGAATAATTGCTTCTTTGTCTGTCACAGAAGTGCTTAAAAGGTCTGCAAGTCTTTGTTTTCCAATCAGGGTGGCTGTGCGGTTTAAAAATTGAAACAATGACCCTTCCCCAAAAACATCAACATCAAAAGTATAGGGGTGTTCCGGATTCAAAAATTCTTCGCCTTTATCAAATACCTGAAAGTTGTTCGATAGTGCTTCAAGTTCATCCTGATTGATATAGATCAGTGCTTCGTATTTCTTTTTAGCCGAGAACGTTTTTGTGTGAACTTTTATCAGGAAAATGAATGCTGCAATTGCCAGTACGATTGTAAATATCAGTGCAATTATATTCCTATGATCAGCAAAAACATAAATCATGATGAGGGCCAAAATAAAGATCGTAAGTCGCAATAAGGAGATAATCCTGTTTGTATTGCTAATTTTCCTCAGCAAGAGTAGGTTTGATTCAATATTCTTTGTATATATTTCTTTTAACTCGGTAGTCATGAGTGCGTCATTTGATTTGATAAAAGTACGAAAAAGGAAATCCTAGGCCATAAAAAAAACGGAGCCCCCAGAAAGGGGGTCTCCGCCAACCCCAAAACAATCGAATTATGAAAAAATTAATCAACTATTAATTTAATCGGAAGATAAAAATTTGTACCATCATTCACTTTAATTATGTAGGTACCTTTATCAACCAGATGCAAATTTAAGTAAAATATTTTATCAAAAAGCAAGTTTTTTGTAATTTTTTTTCCAGATAAATCAAAAATTTCAACCTGCCGTTCTCTATCATTACTGAATTCAAGAACTGTAAAGTCTTTTGCAGGATTTGGGTAAACTGACATCTGTTCAATTGAACTCAAACCAATGTCAACTGTAACATTGTAGTGGCAGGTTGTATAATCAGAATGCTGGTAAATCAAAAGATCATCTGAGGTATAACACAATGCTTCGTAACTCCCACAAACGCCCCCGTAAGAACCATTACAACTGTTTAATATACCGTACAGACTGCCCAATCCTTCAATCCAAACTTCTTCTTTTTCATTCATATATTCCCAAAGGGTAATTCTTTTATGGTAGCCATCAAGCAAAAGAATAGAATCAATTTCAGCTACAAGAAAATGCAAGGTATCAGAGTTTAAGTATACATTACGGGCAACAACTGTATCCCCTATTTCTACTCCAAAATCATAAACTAACCCTTCAACATAATCAGGTGGTTTTAAAAATACCTGATTGTCTTCATTTTCCCTGATAAAACCATAGAAAGTCCAGGTTTCCTGACTCTCCTCATCGCATCTCCATATGCTTTTAAACATATGGCTGTCAATTAGAGTGTCCCCTTCAAATTTCAAATGATACGTAGAATAATTATTACCAGTTGGCATGCAATGCACTTCCAATGTACTCCACAATGCTCCTTCACTGACAATTGAATTTGACTTTTGCCCAAAGGAGAAAAGCATCGACATATTAAAAGCAATTGCAAAAATGTATTTCATAAAATATGACCTGTTATTTGTCAATACGCGCGAAACTAACGGAAATGATTTTCTTGTCAAATTTCCCTACCCTATTTAACAATTATTTAACAGGGTGTTTATCGCTATTTTTTCCAGTTACAAAATGGATTGCTAATGAGGTTTGAGTTGTAATATGCAGGATCTGAAGTGATTTCTTCTCCAACCCAATGTGGCAACCTAATCATTTGGTTTTCATTTTTCAGTTCGACCTCTGCAATCACTAGTCCTTTGTTTTCATCCAAAAATTCATCAACTTCCCACCTTAGTCCATCATGGTCTATTGCATATCTGTACTTCCTGATAAGGGGCTTTTCGCAGAGATTAGCTAAAATGTATTCAGCATCTTTTCCCGGAATTTCATATTCAAATTCGGCCCTTATTGCGCCAACTGAAATTCCTTTTATCGTTATAAATCCAATCTTTCCAATTTGTCTGACTCTCACTACTCTTTCCTGGTGGGAGTTTAAAAATCCCTGTAAATACAAAACACCTTTAGCTGATTTTTTATAGTCATCGTTTTTAACCAGAAATTTTCGTTCTATTTCGATACCCATTTAATAAACTTTAATTGTTAACTTTTGAACTTTTCCCCGCGTTGTTTAGCCATTTAATAGCGTTATCAGTACCATCAACCTGTCCATTCATGTCAAAGTCACTTTTTAAATATCCAGAATTGCCATATTGCAAAAACCAGAAATCATCCTTATCAATATTGTTGATCTCGCCATCGTTGTTGGCATCACCAGCCATCATTCCCCAGATGCCTGACTCCAACTCCTTTTGACCCCCTATACCTCCAATTGCCTGATCTGCAGAAACCGTAAAATCATAGAAATAGGTTCCCTCGGAATAGGGGAGTGGGTTAGCCGACATAATGCATGCGTGGTTACGGTGATGAACCACGGCATAAATATTTTCTGTAGCCTCCGCTTCAAATCCAAGAGGAGAATATCCATCCGTTTCTACAATAGATCCGTTTTTTAGTATAAATCCTGCCTTTCGCTCTATCATTGTTTCGCTTCCTGCAGTAGATGCATCACCAGTAGTTTCTCTCAATTCGACTAACACCCAGTCCACAATATTTGCGTTTGGTATCACTAGGACATTTTCGCCACCATTATAATTCCAGGGTTCCTGATCATAAGGCTGGTCATAGGGTATGTAACCAAAGAGATTTAGGTTTGATGTCATTTCTGATGCAAAAAAGGGTCCTTCCAATAGAGCAATTATTTCTATTTGGGTTGGGGGAGCTGGTTCAGGAATCAAACCGAAAAAATCCAAATATTGATACATTAATTCCGTTTTTGTGGATGGGCTGTTGCCATTATCTAACCCTCCAAATTCATGGCTCGTTCCAATGGTTTTATAGGTTCCTGCATCAAAAGCCACTGCCGTGCCATATTCCGGAGATTGGTTTTCAAGGATTGTAAAAGCTGGAGAAATTGCATTAATACGGTCTATCCAGTTGTTTTCTCCTGAGTAATTGAAGCTCATCCCTTCGGTAAATGAACCATTGAGGCCCTGAATTGTAGCTAAATCTCCTGAACCATCGCTTGAGCCATTGATATTGAACATAGAATGAACAGCCGTTTGAGAATCATAATACCAGGTGTCTCCGCCTTCCATGTAGAGGTTTCCACCGGTGTTTAAATAGTTGGAGAGTGTTTCCCCTTCTGATGAATTTAATACATGGTTATCACTATAGATTCCGAGACAAACAAATACCGATTGATAAGCATTCAAATCAGGAGGCCAAATAGTAGAGTATTCTGTGGCGATACCGTTGTCCTCAATGGCAGTTTGAATCAAGGAGGCAGAATTGTTGTTCTCATCCAA
The DNA here is from genome assembly GCA_041393255.1 of Bacteroidales bacterium. Classification (GTDB taxonomy): domain Bacteria; phylum Bacteroidota; class Bacteroidia; order Bacteroidales; family JAADJA01; genus JAADJA01. The sequence goes on from JAWKKM010000030.1 coordinate 50,952, forward strand.
ATCGAGTATTAATACAGGAATTTGGCCTATTGCAAATGACAGGGTGAAGTTTTTTGTGTAAGTACCATCATCATTGATAATGGCTAAGTTCAATTCACTGTTTGTTCCTATAGGTGTTTCCGAATCGCAGGAAACAGAAAAGTTCCTGTTGTTGTTTCTCCCTGTTCCATATCCCCGAAGATATAATTTTCGCTATTAATGACCATGTAGGGTGATGATGTAGTAATAGTTCCCATTGTATTGAAGCAGGTGAGGTCCCCAAAGTTCTTAAGCGTGACAACAAGATTAATTGTTTCTCCTGGATCGATTTTACCATTGTTATTTCCCATTTGATCATCAACAGAGTAATCCAGCAGATTTATTGAGATTGAAGGAATATGTTCGAGGGCTTCTATCGCATCCAGATCGAAACCGGCATTTGCAGTATTTGCTGTTCCATCACCATCATCCAATATTTTTATAAATTGAGATTCCGATAATTCGCTTATGGCGATATCAAACTCGGTTGTTCCATTTCCTGAACCTATGCTGATCCATGGGCCGTCGATGCTTGATCCTACATAGCAAGTAAAACCTTCTGGTGAAGAATCTCCTTCATGGATAATAAAATCATTCCCAGGGCCATCCAAAATAGGATACTGCATGTCTAATACCACCCACCCATTTTTACCAATGGAATAGTTGATGTTATCAGGAGCTCCTAAAGCACCCGGTGTCCACCCTTCATCCGCTTCGTTGTTATCGGGAATTTGTGAAGAAGCAAATTTATAAGCAAATTGTCCGTTTGTTGGCTGTAACTGAAAATCTGCAGTTGTTACAGAGTTTTCAGCTACGACAATGTTTTCTATTGTTTGTGTTTCATAGCCATTTGCCATCACGGTGATGCTGTAAGTTCCGGGTAAAACATATTTGTGATAATCACCGACAATGGGATCGGAATAGGTAGGAAAATAATTGTTGACAAAAACAATTGCTGCAATGGAATCACCGGTTATGGCATCGGTAATCGTGCCTTGTAGCCCATATCCCGCATACTCTATCATAGCCACCATCGAAGGTTTGTTATAATTATAGTACATCATGATCTGTGAAGCAGGAGGTTGTTTACTGTAGGAGATTTCCATTGACCAAGAGATGGATCCCATTACTCCATAATTTGAGTCTTTGGTGCTGCCATTAATAGCATACATGCCTGAATTACCTTGCCCAAAATCAAGACTTGGATACCCTGAAACGCTGGAATAAATACTTCCTGCATGATAGATGTGGTCCCAATCCACTGGTTGGTCTGACCGATAGCTCCAAGGTAATGACACATATTCTGTTCCGCTATGATAGGAAGTGTGAATTACAAACTGATTGGAATACATACATGATCTTAAGGCTTTGCTTTCTATTTGAGAGCAAGGACCTGCGCTACCACCCCATGCATCCCACATGTAAACCCAATCTCTGTTTAAGTCGACACCGTTGTTGTTGTAACGACTCATGGCGACCCGGCCATCAGGGTTCACCATGAGGTATAACCAGATTTCCCTTGTATTTATTAAATCGGTAATATTGGGATCTGAATTATAAGCGATACATAGGTCCCGTGCAAATCGTATCACATTTTCAGCAGCTCCTATTTCATCTCCATGTATGCCTCCATCAAACATTACCTCTGCTTCCGGTTCATCTGTTTCCACGTTATCACTTATTTTTAATGCGGCAAGTTGCCTTCCTCCCAAAGAACTACCATAAATATATTTTTTACAAATATTAGGAAATTCTTGTTCAAGGCTATCTGCAAGATCTATTATTTCCTGGTAGGAGTGATAGGCATCTTTGGTTTGCCAGAAGTTTTGAAAATGTTCATTGAGATCCGAAATTTCTTCGTGCCATATGAAGCCTGATTCATTTAGCTTATTTATTTCTTTTTTTATGACATATGCACGAAAAAGCCCGTCTTTATAATATTCGAAATTGATTCCTAAATTATTGAGTTGATGGACTTGGTTTTGGCTTTTTACCTCTATTAAAATTTGCTTTTCATTTGGTCTCCAGCCTTGTGCATATGCAAATTGAACAAACAGAACAAATGCCATAAAAATACAAATACGATGCATAAATAATGATTTTAGAATTTGATTTTAACCACAAAAGCCAATCCACAACAGATTGGCTTTTGTGGTTAGTTTGTCAGAATGTATTATTTAATCACATGCGAACACTTACCGGCATTGTCCTTCCAGGTTGCGGCATTGTCCATCATGTCTACAAAACCATCCAGGTTCATATCGCCGGAGAAATACCCGTTGGTATTGTTCTGAAGCTCCCAGATGTCGTTTTTGTCTTTGTTGTCCACTTCTCCATCGCACATTCCATCGCCTGAGAACATGGCCCAGACACCCGGTGCCATCATTTTGTGAGCCAGGCTGCCACCGTATACCTTGTTTTCTCCATTGCTGAAGTCGTAGGTATAAGAGCCATCGACCATGGTCACTGCTGTTGCCGAGATAATGGCCAGGTGGTTGCGGTGATGCACAACGGTAAATAAATTCTCTGTTACAGATACATCAAAAATAATAGGCGATGCTCCATCGGTCGAAACAATGCTTCCATCCTTCAAAATAAAGCCTGCTTTCCGGCTGATCATGGTAGCCGGAGTGGCTGTGGTCACATCCCCCGCTGTTTCTCTCAACTCTACCAATACCCAGTCGACCACATCGGCATTGGGAACAGCGGCTACACTTTCTGTTCCTTCGTAATTCCAGGGAGCCACATTGTAAGGCTGATCATCAGGGATCATTCCATAACCATTTAAATGGGTTGTCATTTCTGTTCCTGCAAACGGCCCTTCAAGGATGGCTTTTACATTCACCAATACACCTTCGGCCACATGCAACGTACAAGGTACGATTAACTGTGTGTTGACAGGGTCGTTGCTGTTGACAATCACATTGGCATAATAATCACCCAGTTCCAGGCCGGTAGCATCGAAGGTCAGGTTGATGTTTGTATTGCCAGAACCATTTACTGTTCCTGAAGTAGGATCCAGTGTCAGCCAGTCGGAGAAGTTGCTGTTCACAATAAGGGTATAATCTTCAACTTCACCGTATGAGAAAGAAGCCTGACAAGGATTGGGGGTAGCCGCATAAATGATCTGTACCCGCATCCGGGTTGGCCCACCCAAAGCATCCACAGGAGGAACGATGGTAGCCGTATATGGCCCAACGCCTGGTGTTCCTGAAACAACAATGGGGGTATCATCCGAGAAGTCTTCATTCTGGTTCCAGTCGACCCAGATACCACACTGGTCGGAACTCCAGATGGGATCGCCATTGGTAATGCTGATGGGGTAGGATTCTCCCACATTCACTGAGGTAGAAATGCTGGTGTAATCAGCATAATAGGATTGCGAAGTTGTGTTGTTGATCGTTCCGATGGTAACGTTTTGAATAAATTCATCACTTCCACCCCCAACGGATGTACAATAGGCTTTGCTTTTGTTATCATCGGTCAGGTATAACCGCTGAAGCGAGAAACTCAAATCTTCTTCACCGGTATTGGCAATGTTGAGTTGTTCAACGGTAGTGCCATCCGGAGCCAGTGTTACCTCGAAGCTCATAGGGCTCAGGGCAATCTCTGCCGGGTCAGGCGGAGGAACAATGGGTGGGAAGATGATGTAGTCGACCCAGGCACAATCCGATCCGGTACTTACCGATCCATCCTTGTAATAAACCCATTTGAAGGTGTGAGCCCCGGTGGTAACCGGATAAGAAACCTGTCCCCAGGCCACTTCACCTGCCCATTGTTCTTGCAGGGTACCATCTATATAAAACCTCAGGTAATCGTATGAGGCTTCGGAAGAAACCTTCCGGTAGAATGAAATATCATCGGCTGCCGAAACATAAAGCTCAACCACCAGCTCGGAGGTCTGGTTGTGGGTAATGGTTCCGGACTTAGCACAATACACACCTTCGTAAGGATCAACATTGGTGATGGTCCAGTTGGCACTGCCGGCAAAGCTCCAGGGATAGCTGGCAAAGTTGCCGGTTTCCCAATCTTCGAGAACCAGTCCGACAGGGGTGTAGAAAGTGTTGCTGATCCCGTAGTTTCCGGCTCCCACATCCACCATCAGGTCAACGGGTGTACCAACGGGTGTTAAGGGATCACAGCTGATGTTGAACACCGCATCGGATCCAGCACCGGCATTGATCACACCGAGGTTGGTTGAACCGCTGTTGATGCTTATCCATCCGCTAGCTGAAGAGAGCAGGGCAGAAGTCAGGGGTGAGTTGCTGTTCCCGTTGTTCAAAACGGGGATTATAACATCGGCTGTCTCTCCCGGGTCAAGGCGTCCGTTTCCATCTCCTCCGGCATTGTCGTCGATGGATAAATTACCGAACTCCAAATAGGGGGCGTTGACGGTTAACTGGAAGGATGAATTCCATGTGTCGGTTCCATCGGTGATTTCAAGGTCGAAAGTTATTGCGTACTGATCCGGGATGTTATCGGCGATGGTAATAGCAAATGCATCGGACTGAGTTGAAGAAATTCCATCCATGATGGTACCCCATGACTGTGTGTCATCTGTAATCGAAACATAGATATCACTTGACGTGAGCGTTCCGGAAACGTTGTATGCCGGATCGCTTCCTGCGTTTTCCAGGGTGACATCCAAGGTCAAATCCTCACCATAATCTGCTTCACCATTATTATTTCCAGCTGGGTCATTTATATCATATCCCGAAAAGTTAATAAAAGGGCCACTGGCAGGAACAATATCTGCAGTTCCTAAATATGGAATGTAGTTGTATGCCGTAACAGCAATGGTAGCTGTAGCAATATTCATTAAAGGGGCAAATGTTATCGTTGCACTTCCGCCACTAACGGTAGCTGTACCAATTATTTGGTTATCTATGGTTAAACATACCAGAGCATCTGCAACATTACAATTTACGGTAAACTGACCGGATCCCATTAATATTACAGGATTATGAGACACAATCATGGTTTGGGGAACTGCAGTCCGGACTACTACTGAAGGATCGCCAAAACAGGTCCAGGTGTCTGTCATTTCATTTCCACCCGAACCGTAAGTATCGTTCATCTTCATACACCCATTCATGGATAGACCACCAAAAGTTCTTTTAATGTTGTTGGCATAGCTTTCCACCAAAATATCCACCATTTCATCCTGCCCTTCCATAGGTGGGCTCCAACTTTGATTAATGGTACTCATCAAGGTAGCTATGGCACCAGAAGGTTCATTGTTGTTAGTTGCTCTTAACCACGCTTCAGCAAAACAAGTAGTACCAACAAAATTACCATTAACACAGGCTACCGACCAGATAAAAGGAAGTTTGCCATTGTTGGTTAACGTATTAACATTTGTACTTGAAAAACCCGAAGAACTCCATGAGGTATTGCTTCCATGACCGGTATACAAAATTAAACTTGCCCCTGAATTAATATTCGCACCAACCATGGCAGGAGTGGGTTTCCGGAAGCATCATTCCCTCCCTGTGAACCGTCAAACAATTCATAACTGTAAGAATAGGTATAATTCATAAGGTCTGTTTGCATGTTGCGTATATGCTGATAATCATATTCATTATCATCTCCCGGGCCCTCACTTGATGCAATACCAATATTTTTTGTATACCAGTCATACCCAGTAGTAGGGTTTTGTTCATATTCAATAGTCCTTTGAACCTGTGTTTGAACATGGGCTGCATTCTCAGCAGAGAACCTACCCATCGAAAAGGTCGGGATAATGATCACTCCCGACAATATAACTGTAATCATTGTCTGAATCACCGCTCGAATAGCTTGATGGAACTTGCGCAGCATCGCCAACAAGCAACACATAGGTCAGATTGTGGGTATTATAGTAATTGGCGATATAAGACTTAATGGCACTGCTTGTAGATCCTACAGTTGAAACATTCACCATCTCTGTCGGAATACCGATGGTATTTTTCCATTCAACAAAGGGTTGCATGTCTGTCATGAAGGAACCATAAGAAATAATCAGCATGCTGCCTTGTTCTTCAACCGGCGTATAGTCAGCATTATTATAATTCAAAAAATGTCCTGAATAGATTTTACTGAACTGCTCATCAATTTTCTCAAGTTTTTGAGTTCTGACCAGAGGATTAATACCATTCTTATTTTCTTCAAAAATCCTGATCGTCATTTCGTGATACACCCGTAAGGTTTTTGAAACGGGATTGTATTGAAAAGGATAAAAAATAACAGTTTGCCCCCTGTAATCACGCACAATATGAGGCGTGCGCAAATCACACATTTCGCCTGGGAAGAATTGATCCTGTTGATATACATTACCATAAACATAAGGAACTTCGTCAGGATTGATATCTCGTGTAAAATTACCCTTTGAAGGAGCAATGTCGTAGCCCTCAATATCAGTATAGGATTTACTAAGGACCTCAATTTCCATATTAGCCAGGTCAGGAATTAGCAAGGAGGTTGTGAGTTTTGGGAGGTCAGGTGATCCGGCCTCCAAAATGGGACTGGACTCATCAAGCCTGACAATGAAGGCATCCCCCTGTGGAGTTATGACGGATTTTGTATAAAAGCCGCTAACTTCAATACTTACCACCGTGCTTGTGACATTGGAACTGATTAAACTAATTTCAGCTGGTGCCGGGGCCGAGGTATTAATACTAACCCACTCGTCAGCTACCGACCAACATGTGATCAGCAAACTAAGAAATAAAATTGTAAGGTGTTTCATAATGATTTTTTTATAATTAATTATTGATATTGTTCTTGTTAAGGTATTTGGGAACCCTTTCCATCATTGGGCAGCCAATATTCATTTTTATCATTATTGTTTACCTCCCCATCCAGATTATTGTCTGCAGGATGATAGCCTTTTAAACCTGCGTGTAATTCCCAGGCAGTTGTTTTGTCAAGGTTGTTAATTTGACCATCAGGAATCATATCCCCGGCGATCATTCCCCAGATGCCTGTAGTGATTTCATTTTGTGAATTTGTACCATAAGCTTGCCCGCCGCCGGTTGAAAAGTCAAACGTGTAAACACTACTTGCTAATTCAAGAGGGTTGGCCGACATAATGCTTAAATGATTTCTATGATGGACAATGGCATATAGCTGATTTGAAATACTGTAATCAAACGAAGGAAGTGAGGCCCCATCCAGGTCTACTACACTGCCATCCATCAGGAGCAACAATGCCTGTCGACCAATTGCAGTGGCTGATGTGGCTGATCCCGCATCCGAAGCATCACGGTATTCTACCAAAACCCAATCCACAACATCAACGGGCACAACAGCAAGACTTTCCAATCCATTGTAATTCCATGGGATACCTGAATAAGGCTGTAACAAAGGAAATTCACTTAACCCGCTTATTTGGGAATTCATTTCAAAGCCATTAAACGGGCCTTCTAAAAACACATGTAAATCAATAAACCTGGCTCCCGAAACATTGAGATGAACAGGAACAATAATTTCCGGTTGGTTAGGGTCGTTGCTATTGATAAAGACATTTGCATAGTAATCACCTTCTTCAAGCCCTGTTGAATTGAATGAAAGATCAATTGTCGAAATACCCTCGCCCGGCACACTACCAGTTAAAGGGTTGAGGGTAAGCCAATCTACAAAATTGTTATTAACTTCAAGGGTGTAATCTTCCACTTCTCCATAGGAGAATGAAGAAACACAAGGATCGGGCGAAGCCGCATAAATGATCTGTACCCGCATACGTGCTGATCCTTGCAGAGCATCAGCTGGTGGAAGAATAGTAGCGGTATAAGGCCCAACTCCCGGCGAACCGGATACAATAATGGGTTCATCGTCTGTAAAATCTTCGTTCTGATTCCAGTCTACCCAAATACCACATTGGTCGGAACTCCAGATTGGATCGCCATTGGTAATTACAATGGGATACGACTGGCCAACCTCCACCATTGTGGAAATGCTGGTATAGTCAGCATAATAAGATTGATTGCTGGTATTATTAATGGATCCGATACTGACATTTTCAATAAACTCATCTCCCCCTCCACCACTGGAAGTACAATATGCTTTTGCACTTTTCGAAATATACTGCCGGGAAATAGTATAATCGAGCATCAGTTGTCCCAGATTTTCCAAAGTTAATTGCTCAACCGTACTTTCATCCATTGGCAAAGTCACTTCAATACTTGCTGGACTCACCACTAACTCAGGAAGTGATGGTTGTCCGGCGTTAAATACATGTGGGTCAGGTAAACCAATAAAAGGGTGGGTTGCATTTCTTCCCGACTGATCAGCAACATACAAATAGTACTGGATTTGGCTTCCAAAAGCCTGGCCAGGTATATCGCCGCTATAATTTTTCCCTCCTGTGTTGGTCATTAAAACCGAATCCCAATTTGCAGAATTTACAGAATAAATAAGAAATACCGAATCAGCATATATAGTTTGTCCGCTGTGGGCTGTTATTTCAGCTTCGATGGTATATTCACTTTGCACAGGTTGATTTCCCAACAAAGGGATGTGTTTTATATAGAGCATACCAATGTCGGCAATCCCTTTTGTTCTGCAATGAAGAGCATCCGTTGATTCCCACGACCCTGTTAAGCCCACTACTTCGTAGCCGGGCATGGCAGCCTCATAAGCCTGAAGGGCATCATCATCCCAGGACGAACCTGTAATGGGGACCAAAACTTTTTGTTTAATATTAAAGAATTGGTATAGGGTTGATTGTTGGGTGTGTAAACACGGTAAACCTCAAAGGAGTGCCATACGATGAAGTTTGGCTGGCATAGTAAGCTGCGGTTGCTTCAATTTCATCGTATTGAGCATGGGTTTCAGGGACTTCACGAATCAATACTTTGTTTACAGCTAAAAATTTCCCCCAACAGTCAATATGGTCAATGTAGGTATTGTTGGGATCGGGGACAACATGATAAGTATGGATATTTAAATAATCAAGAAAGGCCTGGTCAATCTGCGCGTGAGATAATCCCGGGTTTTCATCCCAAACCAGGTCAGAGGATGATGAAATCCCCAACCCATCCGTCATATAGTTTCCTCCGGTGTGGATCACATTCATTCCAAAAGGTTTATCCCAAGATAATCAGCCATTTCCACAGGAATATTATCATCATCAGGCCGGCTTGGCCTGTTGTATGGAAAGTCAACAATTCCAGGCTCATCATTCCCATCAAATATATACCAGGGGCCGTAATCGCGCGACCAATATGAATTAGAAGGTGCGATTAGAAAGCTGCAATTGGCTGTATTTACACCATTGGCTATGTAATTATTCAATACTGTTATCTGCTGCGACTGGCTGGAAACGATGGTTACAACATTAATATCTTCAGCCATTTCGGCTATAACCGTATAGGAAATTCCAAATGGATAACGGATCAGCACCCCCTGCATTTGATCAAATTCAGCAACATTTCTGACAGGGCCTGTTGGCGGAGGGGTGGCAACAAAATCTTTTCCGATGAGGTGTTTTAACTTTTCCTCCTCCGGCGACATGTGGTGGGTAAGTTTCCTGCCAGATTCATCCTTTGGTTTTTGTGCAAGCAAGGCATTGAAAGATAAGCACGAGGCAGCCAGTATCATGCAATATATAAATAACTTAGCGATTGAATTCATATTGTAAAATTGGATCATTTTATCTATCTGGACCTGAAGCGATTTTCGACAAATATATAATAAAATGATTTCGTATCTAAATACTTTCATAATTTAGGATTATTCTAAATAGCAATGCTGGGGTATCGCAATGATTTTAGCAATCATGATCAAAAATACTGCTCATCCAGGCAATTTCAATTGCATTTAATTGTTCTCGGATTGGGTTATGTATAATTAAATTAAATTTGCAAAAAATTAGGTGACGATGTGACACTCGTGATAAGCTTTTGAGAACAGGGTATAGTTGTTGATATCGAATATTTTTAATTTGGACATAAGAAAAAAGATATAAGAAATGGTAAAATTTCTGGAAAAAATATTGGGAAATAAATCCGACAGGGACTTGAAGGCCATAAAACCTTTATTGAACAAGGTATTGGAATCCTACGGGCACATTAAGGATTTATCGAATGATGAATTGCGCAATAAAACAGCTGAATTTAAAACCAAAATTCAAGGATATATCGCTGATGAGGAATCACAGATACTTGAAATAAAAGAAAATCTGAACAACAGCCTGGATATGGATGTTGAAGAAAAAGAGCGGCTGTGGAAAAAGGTAGATGACCTGGATAAACTTCGTTATGAGAAGACTCAGGAGATACTGAATGAAATCCTCCCGGAAGCGTTTTCTGTAATGAAAGAGACGGCCCGGCGATTTAAAGAGAACGAGGTCGTTGAAGTAGTGGCCTCTGAATTTGATCGAAACCTGGCATCGGTTACCGATAGCATAAAAATTGTTGGTAATAAGGCACATTACAAAAACGAATGGATGGCTGGAGGAAACCTTATCCGTTGGGACATGGTTCATTACGATGTCCAGTTGATCGGGGGCATTGTACTTCACTAAGGGGAAAATAGCCGAGATGGCCACCGGTGAAGGAAAAACACTGGTGGCTACCTTGCCAATATATTTGAATGCCTTACCCGGAAAGGGGGTCCATGTGGTAACCGTAAATGATTATCTTGCCAAACGTGACTCGGAATGGATGGGTATGTTGTTCCAGTTTCATGGCCTTAAGGTAGATTGTATTGACAAACATCAGCCCAATTCGTCCGAACGCCGGGCTGCTTATCTCGCCGACATTACCTATGGAACCAATAATGAATTTGGTTTTGATTACCTTCGAGATAACATGACTGCTTTCCCTGACGAACTTGTCCAGCGGGAACACAATTACACCATTGTAGATGAAGTTGACTCTGTTTTGATTGATGATGCAAGAACACCCTTAATTATTTCCGGTCCCACTCCAAAAGGCGATTCCCAGGAATTTGATGAATTTAAACCCAGTGTACAAAAACTCTATAATGTTCAGAAAACACTTGTAACGCAGATTTTAGCAGAGGCGAAAAAAATCCTCACCGAAAAAACCCTTCCCGATTATGAGAAAAAGGCTGGCGAATTGCTGCTGAGGGCCTATAAAGGATTACCAAAGAATAAAGCATTAATAAAATTTCTCAGCGAAGAAGGCAACCGCACCCTGATGCAGAAAACAGAGAATTTCTTTTTGCAGGAGCAAGCTAAAAATATGCATATCATTACCGATGAATTGTATTTTGTGATTGAAGAAAAAAGCAATTCTGTCGACCCAACTGACAAGGGAATTAATTTTATTAACGATAGTGCCGGCGATCCTGATTTTTATGTACTTCCTGATGTAGGTGCAGAAATTGCCGAACTGGAAAAGCTGGATTTACCCGAAAAAAAGAAAGCGGAAAAAAAGAGTGAAATACTAAGGGATTTTTCTGTAAAATCTGAAAAAGTTCATACGGTTAACCAATTGCTGAAAGCATATACCATGTTCGAAAAAGATGTGGAATATGTTATCATGGATAATAAAATTAAAATTGTTGATGAGCAAACCGGCCGTATTATGGAAGGCCGCAGATATTCCGACGGATTGCACCAGGCCATTGAAGCCAAAGAAAATGTGAAGGTGGAAGCGGCAACCCAGACCTATGCGACCATCACTCTTCAAAATTATTTCAGAATGTATAAAAAGCTGGCGGGGATGACCGGAACAGCAGAAACAGAAGCAGGTGAATTTTGGGATATTTATAAACTTGAATGCGTAGTAATTCCGACCAATAAGCCCATCATCCGGGACGACAGGGAAGATCTTGTTTACAAAACGAAACGTGAAAAATTCAATGCAGTCATTGCCGAGATTGGAGAACTTGTAAAACAAAAAAGGCCGGTTCTCGTGGGTACAACTTCAGTTGAAACTTCTGAATTGTTAAGCAGAATGCTCACCCGGAGTAACATTAAACACAATGTACTGAATGCGAAGCTGCACCAGCGGGAAGCCATTATTGTAAAGGAAGCCGGACAACCGGGAACAGTGACCATTGCAACCAATATGGCAGGTAGGGGAACAGACATTAAATTGGGGCCGGGAGTAATAGAGGCAGGAGGTTTGGCGATCATAGGTACCGAACGGCACGATTCACGAAGGGTTGACCGGCAGCTACGGGGACGTGCCGGAAGGCAGGGTGACCCGGGTAGCTCCCAGTTTTTTGTGACTCTTGAGGATGACCTGATGCGGATGTTTGGGTCGGAACGCATAGCCAAGATCATGGATCGAATGGGGATCAAGGAAGGCGAAGTAATTCAGCATTCCATGATTACGAAGTCCATTGAAAGGGCACAGAAAAAAGTGGAAGAAAACAACTTTGGTATTCGTAAGCGTCTTTTGGAGTACGATGATGTCATGAATGCACAGCGTGAAGTGATCTATAAAAAGCGCAGGCATGCCTTGTTCGGCGAGCGATTGGCCATTGATATTTCGAATATGATGTACGATGCCATTGAACAAATTGTCGGAGATTTCAGGATTCCGGTGATTACGAAGGCTTTAAAATGGAGCTTCTAAAAGTATTTGCCACGGAAGCAGGATTACAGGAAAAAGAATTTCTTTCGAAGAATAAGGATGAGATTGTTGACGGTATTTTCGAAAAAGTCGCAGCAAATTACAGGTTTAAAAATACCCAGATCAGAGAAAGAGCAATGCCCGTTATTAAAGATGTGGCTGAGACTTCACAGTATGAGAACATTGCCATCCCCATTACGGACGGGATCAAAGAGATGCAAGTGGTTGCCAACCTTAAAAAAGCCGTGAATAATGAAGGCCAGGAGGTGATTTTAGCCATTGAAAAGGGTGTAACCCTAAGTCATATTGACAATGCCTGGAAAGAACATCTACGTGAACTTGATGATTTGAAGCAATCTGTTCAAACAGCAACCTACGAACAGAAAGATCCTTTATTGATCTACAAATTCGAGTCGTTTGAATTGTTTAAAAGCATGATTCAAAAAACCAATCGTGATATTGATTCATTTCTTGTGAAGTGCCACCTGCCGGGTCAACAGGCAGACGTCAGACAGGCACAAGCAAGGCGCCGAACAGATATGTCGAATTACAAGGCCGAGCGGACCGACCTATTATCACAAGCACACAGCAACACGCAGCAGGAGCAGAAGACGCAACCCATAACGCGGGAGAAAAAGGTGGGCCGGAATGACCCCTGCCCTTGTGGAAGCGGTAAAAAATACAAACAATGTCACGGAAGGTAACAATTGAAAATGAGCTAAATACAGAATGACTAAAATTGGATAGAAAATAAATTTTATCATTTTAGTCATTCAACATCCTATTCATTCAACATTCTTTTGCCTATGTCAATCATCGTTGAAAATATAACAAAGCTTTACGGAAAACAGAAAGCACTTGATGACATTAGTTTCACGATCGGTGCAGGGGAAGTTGTGGGTTTGTTGGGGCCAAATGGCGCAGGAAAATCGACCATGATGAAAATCATTACTTGCTTTATTCCACCCACTTCCGGAAATGTTTTGGTTAACGGTTTTAATATTTTTGAACACTCCCTCGAGGTTCGGAAACACGTTGGTTATCTTCCTGAAAACAATCCCCTTTATGTTGATCTTTACGTTGAGGAATACCTTGAATTTGTTGCAGGGATTTACAAACTCAAAAATAAAAAGGAACGGGTTGCTGAAATGATAGACATTACCGGCCTTGAAATTGAAAAGAACAAAAAGATAGGAGCTCTGTCAAAGGGTTTCCGTCAGCGTGTGGGATTGGCGCAGGCAATGATCCACGATCCATCGGTTTTGATTCTTGACGAGCCGACTTCAGGGCTTGACCCTAACCAATTGCTGGAGATCAGAAACCTGATTAAAAAAATTGGAAAAGAAAAAACGGTCATGCTCTCTACTCATATTATGCAGGAAGTTGAAGCCGTCTGTGACCGGGCTGTGATTATCGACAAAGGACATATCGTAGCTGATGATTCAACAAAGAACCTTTCTTCAGGAACCTCAAAAATGCAGGTTATCAAAGTTGAATTCAATAAATCTATTGATAAAGCCTTGTTAATGGCTCTTAAAGGGGTAAGTAATTGTCGTCAATTGAAAAATGGTCTTTGGGAAATCGACACCGATACCAATAACGACATTCGTGAGGACATTTTTAAACTTGCTGTTGAAAATGATGTTGCTGTTTTATCCATGCAAAAGGCCGAAAAGAGGCTTGAAGAAGTATTTCAACAACTTACCGGAAAAAATCCAATATAATTTATAATCTTTATAAATTATTTTTTGCAGAGAATTTTTAATTAGTATCTTTGCCGCATCATGTGGAAAAATTTGATTGATTGCAACCACGGAAAAAAATGCTAAAACAATGCTAATTTCCGCCAAAACAAACTTACTTTTTCCCTGTTAGTTAAAATTTTTATTAACAACTTTAAATTAAAGAATATGAGTTATTTATTCACTTCAGAATCGGTTTCGGAAGGACATCCCGACAAAGTAGCCGATCAAATTTCCGATGCTTTGCTTGATGAGTTTTTGCGCTGGGATCCTGAATCGAAAGTTGCATGCGAAACTTTTGTAACCACAGGCCTTGTTGTGTGTGGAGGTGAAGTAAGGACCGAAGGCTGGGTTGATGTTCAGGAAACAGCCCGAAAAGTTATCCGCAAAATTGGCTATACCAAAGCCGAATACCGGTTCGACAGCGAATCGTGCGGCGTTGTTTCTACCATTCATGAACAATCCTCTGATATTAACCAGGGCGTTGTCAGGAAAAAGAAAGAAGAACAAGGAGCCGGCGACCAGGGTATGATGTTTGGCTATGCAACTAATGAAATGGACAACTTAATGCCCCTTTCGGCAGAGCTGTCACATATCCTTTTACAGGAACTTGCTGCAATTCGCAGGGAAAATAAAAAAATGAAATACCTGCGGCCGGATAGTAAATCACAGGTTACCATTGAATACAATGATGACGGAACTCCGAGCCGTATTGATACCATTGTTGTAAGTACACAACACGATGAATTTGTAGAGGCTAAAGGCAAAACAGATAAAGCCATTGCTACCGCCGACAAAGCCATGCAAGATACCATTTATAAAGATGTTCAGGAAGTTTTAATACCCCGTGTAGTAAAAAGCCTTCCAAAGAGAATAAAAGATCTTTTTAAAGGAGACTTTAAATTGCACGTGAACCCAACCGGCAAGTTTGTAATCGGTGGGCCTCACGGAGATACAGGCTTAACAGGAAGAAAAATCATCGTTGATACCTATGGAGGACACGGTGCCCATGGTGGTGGTGCATTCTCCGGAAAAGACCCATCGAAAGTTGACAGGTCAGCAGCTTATGCAGCAAGGCACATTGCCAAAAACCTGGTTGCGGCTGGGGTTTGTGACAATGTATTGATCCAGGTTGCCTATGCCATTGGCGTGGCAGAGCCCGTTGGATTGTTTGTAAATACGCATGGCACTGCAAAAGTGAAAGATAAGAAAGGCAACATTTTGTCCGATGGCGAAATTGCAAAGAAAGTCAATAAGATTTTTGATATGCGTCCTTATGCCATCATCGAGCGCTTTGGGTTAAAGAATCCCATCTTTCTTCCGACAGCATCTTACGGCCATTTTGGAAGAGATCCTTTTACGGAGGAAATTGAAGTTTTCTATCCTGTAAAAGGCGCTAAATCAAAAAAGACAAATGCAAACGGGAAACCGGTTTACCTGAAAAAGGTTGATTTTTTCGCCTGGGAAAAACTGGACTATTTGGATAAAATAAGAAAAGAGTTTGGGTTATAAAACCCATAGAATTAGAAAAAGCCCCGAGGAGGGGCTTTTTCATTTCAGGTTGTTTAGTGTTTGATGATCAGTTTATGAGTACTTATTGACTCATTATTGATCAATAGTGAGTAGAAATAAATACCTTCAATCAAATCGGAGGTATTTACCTTTAGAGTTCCGAATGATTCGGTTAACTCAATTTCTTTAACTGCTGTACCCAGTAAATTATAAATAGCAATTTTTGCATTTCTATTTCCTTTGAAATCATAATTAATCGATACATAAGTATTGGCCGGATTTGGATACGCATTTGAGATGCTGTAATCCATCAACATATCTTTAATATCATTTGTTTCCGTTGCATCATAATTCACGATGAATGAAACCTTGTCATCCGTATTATTCATATCGTAAAAAGTATACTCAACCTTAGTAACCCCGGTTTCGCCATTTGGATTATGATCCCCAACAAATTCGGATGTCATTTCGCCGGCATGAATTACTACAAATGTGGATGTATCAATATTGGGCGGATAACATTGTCCCCAGCAAAAGTATTGGTAGTATTCTCAACATTTTCAATGATATTTCGCACGCATAAAACAAAAATGCTATCGTTCGAAATATTTTCCACATCAATGTGCTCTGCTACCATCAATCCTGAATCGGGATGGGCAGAAATAGTGATTTCTTCATTTTCTGCAAGCATAACACCCTCATAATACATTACCAGGCTCTGGCCCATCGACTAGCTGACAATGAAGCTCAAAAAAGGAATAGTATTATTTTTTTCATCTTGCTTATATTTATATGTAAATAACTTTGTTTATTAATATTGACAGCAATTTTTAAATGATAGTTGCTTTATTTGTCAAAAACTTACAAGAAACTTATCAAATACTGTGCTAAAAGTGTTAATAAGTCATTTCGATTCTAACATTTAACATCTATTAATACAACCAAATACAGGTGCTGGCTGTCCTTTTAACATCAGATCATAATTTGAAATAAAATTTTACAGAATACTCAAATTCAAATATGTAGTTTATTAATTGTTAAATTTCGGTCGTATCGGATTAAATCTATAACTTTGTCTCATTAAAACAAAAACACACAACATTATGAAAAAACACATGTACTTATTACTCGTAACTTGCATAGTCACTGTTTTGGCCATCGGACAAACACAACGGCTTGTACTGGTTGAAGAAGCCACAAATGCGTCTTGCGGACCTTGTGCTTCTCAAAATCCTGCCTTTGATGCACTGCTTCAAAATAATCCTGATAAAATTGTTGCTATAAAATACCATTGGTATTTTCCGGGTTATGACCCAATGCATAATCACAATACGGTTGAGAATAATGCCCGAGTGTCTTATTATGGTATTAATGGCGTACCCCATGCATTATTGGATGGTGTTTCACTTACCGGCTCAAGCTATACCGGTGCTCCTGCGAACTGCACCCAGGCAAAAATTGATGCCGCCTATGCTGTCCCATCACCATTTGAAATTAGCATGTCGCACGAAATTGATAATGGTTTTATCAATGTTGCCATGATGATTAAAGCAATGGAAGCCGTTACTGGGGCTTTAAGGGCAAGGATGGCAGTAATCGAAAAACACATTCAATTCTCAAGTCCCCCGGGTTCTAATGGAGAATCATTATTTCATGATGTCATGAAAAAAATGTTACCGGATCACAACGGTACTGAATTGGCTTCATTTGAAGCTGGTGATTATGTAATATTGCAAGGTTCATGGGAATACCAAAACGTTTATGATATTAATGAATTGGGTGCAGTTGGTTTTGTTCAGGATAATACTTCGAAAGGAGTTCATCAGGCAGCTAAAAGCAGCACTACTATGTTCTCACCTTTGTTTTCAACGGATGCTGAAATTTTAAAAATAGACAATATTGCTCAAAGTTATTGTATTGGTAACATGCAACCTGTTGTAACGATTAGAAATAACGGGTCAAGTGACTTGACATCATTGGATATTACTTATACAATCAGCAACGAAGAACCTGTAGTTTACCAGTGGACAGGCAACCTTGGATTCCTGGAATCAGAGATTGTTACATTACCTGAAATCGATTTCGGTGTTATTGACATTAATACGCTAAATGTTAGTTTATCCAATCCAAATGGACAAGCTGATGAATACCCATCAAATGATATTAAAATGATGGAAATCCCAAAGGCTTATGATGCTCCGAATACAATAGTACTGATTCTTAAACTGGATAACAACCCGGAAGAAACCACCTGGGAGTTTACAAATTCGATGGGTGATGTTCTTTATTCTGGAGGACCATACTCAACCGCTGGCCAGCAATTGGTTGAACAGCTTTCATTTGATCAAACAGATTGTAACACATTTACAATTTATGATGCAGGTGGAGATGGATTAACCGGCGGAGGTTCGTTTGCAGTAGGATTTGGAACTTCTCTCATCGCCCAGGGAAATACTTTTGGTGACATGGCAACCGGACAGTTCATTATTTCCATTACAGATATTGATGAAGACTTGGCAGAACAATCGCTCAACATTTTTCCAAATCCAGTAAAGGATATGCTTAATGTTCAATTTAACCTCATTCAACAAGAGCAAGTCCGGTATTCAGTCATTGATCCAATGGGAAGAATTGTTTTAGAAAAAGAGATGGGACTTGAATCTCCCGGACAAAAAGAATATCATCTTGATCTTTCAGAAATGAATGCCGGAATATATTATCTTTCTGTTGAAGCAGGTACAATCAAATCAATTGAAAAAATTATAATTACCAAATAAAGCATAAAAATATGAAAACGATAAAAGCACTTCTGGCACTGTTGCTTGTTGCTGTATCCCTTTTTGCACAGCAAGTTGACAGGGATAAAGTTATTATTGAATCGGCCACCGGTACGTGGTGATCTTATTGTCCGGACGCAGCAGTTGGAGTTGACGCTCTGGTCGAAAATGGAATGGATGTAGCAGTTATAGCTTATCATTCTGGTGATGAATATCAAAAATAATATTCTACATAAAGGCTAAATAATTATGCCGTTGGAGGTTTTCCAACAGTAAAATTTGACGGAGTACTCTCTCAAGTTGGCGCAAGTGGGAACATGTACCCCTCTTACCTGCAAAAATACAACAGCCGGATTACAATACCTTCATCTTTCACCATTGATGTGGAAGGGTCAAATTCGGGATTGGTTGATTATGAATTTACCATAACAATTGAAAAAGTGGCCACAGCTTCAACCGATAGCCCTGTGATGCATGTTGCAGTTACAGAATCACATATTCCTGATAGCTGGGGTGGACTCACTGAAGTTAATTATGCAGAACGGCTAATGGCCCCAAATGCAAGTGGAACTACATTGGATTTTTCATCTGGAAACACGGAGAATATAACCATTAACTTCAGTGTTAACCCCGAATGGGTAAACGAAAACATGGAGTTGGTAATATTCCTGCAAAACAATTCCACAAAAGAAGTTCTACAGGGAATCAAACGTAATCTATCAGACTTTGGAACATCAAATACTAATGATGCAACTGTAATTGATTTGATAACACCAAAAACAGTTTGTATCGAAACCATGATTCCTCAGATTATACTTGCCAACTATGGACTTGATAATTTGACAAGTGTCAGTTTTTGTGTTTATGTAAATGATGTTGCAACATGCACATTGCCCCACTGGTAATCTGGCATATCTTGAATCGGAAGTTGTGACTTTCCCTGAGGTTTCATTTTTAATCGAACCCGAAAATGTTGTGAAAGTAGAAGCAGAAAATCCAAACGGACAAGCTGATGATTATCCATCAAATAATATGTATGAGAACACAATGGATGAAGCTCAAAATGTTGTCGGGCCTGTAACCCTTATCATGCTGCTGGGTTCCAATCCTGAGGAAATTACCTGGGAAGTGAAAAATTCACAGGGAAGTGTTTTGTATGAAGGTGGACCTTATACGGGTTCTCCTCCTTCCGTTATTCAGCAATTTAATTTAACGGATCCGGATTGTTATTCTTTTATTATCTATGATGAAGGTGGTGACGGCCTTACAGGAGGTGGAGTTTATAAACTGTATGATGGTAACAATTCTATTTTTATGCAAAATAACTCGTATGGATTTCAGGATCACATTCAGTTTGGTTTAGGAATGACATCAACAAATGAAACAGAATTATCTCAGGGATTTGAAGTTTTCCCAAATCCTATCGAAGATAAAGCCACAATTAACTTTGTGATGGATAAGCCGGGCGAGGTTTATTACCGGGTTTATGGTTCAACAGGCACAATCGTTTCTACGTTTGAACAACGGAGTATTGCCAGCGGTTCTCATACGATGACTTTGGAAACGGGTAATTTGTCGCAAGGAATGTACATAATTGAATTCCATGCAGGTGAAAAAGTTTACACGAAACAAATTGTGATTGTTAAGTAAACAATCAACTAACAAATAGTGGAAGCTGTATCATCAGTCTTTTTAAGCTTTGGAGGTCATGTTGAGCCTGTCGAAACATAGCTGATTTACAGTGTCATATACATTTCGACAAGCTCAATGTGACCTGTAATTATGGACTTATGATACAGCCACTTTTTTATTGATAAAACCTCGATTTGATATAATCGTAAATTTCACTTACTCTAAGCTGTGCTGTCAAAGGCCCGCTTCTTACATAAAAAACCTCTTCATTGTTATGAATAACATAGGCCGGGTCGCTGGCCGGTTTTACATCCACACGGAGAATTTGCGATCCATTCGAATTTTCAATATTTGCAAGTATAAACCGTGAGTGCTGCATACTGATCCTGTCTTGAATCAATTTTGTAAGATGCAGCAAAATGTGATCTTCATCTTTGAATTTGTCATTTTGGAGGCCGAGGATATTCCTATTGTCATCAACTCCAATAAACAAGGTTCCTCCTGCTGAATTTAGAAATGCTGCAATGGTTTTTAATACGGCATGTTCAATTTCCTTATCAAATTTTTTACTAAAAAGGTTATACCGCAATGTTGATTTGAATTCAACGAAGTCACCCTCACCCTGTTCGATCAGTTTGTAACTTGATATATTCATGGCACTGGCCAGATAGCTGGAGATCATCTTTGCCAGTTCGATGATGACTTTAATGGAAATCTGAGCAGGTATTTTTTCAGGGTTTAACAAGTCAGGGCCATTGATTACAAAAAGCAATGAGGCTTCTTCGGCCTTAATGCTCCCCGTCCTGAAATTGTTGTTGATTACTGCAAGTTCACCAAATACATCGCCCTTTTTAAAAAACACATCTTCCTGCCCAGCCCTTACAAGCCGTAGGTTTCCATATCTCACAATATAGAGCAATTGTTCCTTCTCAAGCCGGGCAAAAACAGTTTCCTTTTCCTTTACCTCCCTCGATGAAAGAAAGGGGATGATATTTTTAAGTTCACTTTCAGTAAGGTTCTTAAAAATTGAAACAGCTTTTAAAAATTCGAAATGTTTTTTATCCAGAAGCTTCATAATGATGCATCAACTCAGAGTAAAATCATTTTAAAACAATTTATCAATCAATTCGTCATCTGCCAGGCTGGGAATGGTAACCTTCAATGCCGGTTCTGATTCCATGGCTCTTTTAATGGCAAACATGGCGCCGTCATTTCGCGCCCAGTTTCGGCGTGAAATGCCATTGTTTACATCCCAGTAAAGCATCTGGCGCAAACGCCGGTCAGCATCTTCCGATCCATCAAGCACCATCCCAAAACCGCCGTTGATCACTTCGCCCCATCCAACACCACCGCCATTGTGAATGGAAACCCAGGTTGCTCCCCTGAAGGAATCACCAATCACATTTTGAATAGCCATATCCGCTGTAAATTGAGATCCATCATAAATATTGGAAGTTTCGCGATAGGGCGAATCGGTACCGGAAACATCATGATGATCACGGCCCAAAACAACAGGAGCAGAAATCCTGCCTTCTTTAATTGCTTTATTGAAAGCAGCAGCAATTTTTGTCCGCCCTTCACAATCGGCATAAAGTATCCGTGCTTGCGATCCCACTACCATTTTGTTCTCTTTAGCTTCCCTGATCCACCGGATATTATCCTTCATTTGCTGTGTAATCTCCTTTGGGGAATTTTTTGCAATTTCCTCCAGAACTTCCATGGCGATGTTATCTGTCAGATCAAGATCGACAGGGTTAGATGAAGTACAAACCCATCTGAAAGGTCCAAATCCATAATCAAAACACATAGGGCCCATGATATCCTGGACGTAGGAGGAATATTTAAACTTGCCGTCCTCTTTTATTATATCTGCTCCCGCCCGGCTTGCCTCCAATAAAAAAGCATTTCCATAATCAAAGAAATACATGCCATTAGAAGTCAATTTGTTGATGGCTACGACTTGCCTGCGCAAAGATTCTTTAACACGCTTTTCAAATTCCCTGGGATTTTTTGCCATCATCTCATTGGCTTCATCAAAACTCAAGCCTGCCGGATAATAACCACCTGCCCAGGGATTGTGCAACGAAGTTTGATCCGATCCCATATCAACATGAATATTTCTTTCAGCGAGCCTTTCCCCAAAGGTCTACAATATTACCAAGGTAGGCGATGGAATGGGCTTCCTTCTTCTTTGGTATTCCAATGCCATATCAATGGCCTGGTCAACCTGTTCAGTGATGCAATCAACCCAACCTTGCTCAAAACGTTTATAGGCATTTTGGGATTGACTTCCGGCGGTGATGCTTACAACACCTGCAATGTTCCCTGCTTTGGGCTGGGCACCACTCATACCTCCCAATCCGGAGGTGACAAACAGTTTTCCTTCGAGGCCTTCACCGGGTTTGCTTATCTTTCTTCCTGCATTCAAAACCGTGATGGTTGTTCCATGAACGATACCCTGGGGGCCAATGTACATAAATGAACCGGCTGTCATCTGCCCGTATTGAGAAACGCCCAGAGCATTGAATTTCTCCCAGTGATCGGGCGAGGAATAATTGGGGATGACCATTCCATTGGTCACAACTACGCGTGGTGCATCCTTGTGAGAAGGGAACAACCCCATGGGATGCCCGGAATACAGAACAAGTGTTTGTTCATCGGTCATCTCAGCCAGGTATTTCATCGTCAAAAGGTATTGCGCCCAATTCTGGAATACAGCACCATTTCCGCCATAAGTAATCAATTCATTCGGATGTTGGGCAACTGCATTGTCCAAGTTATTGCTTAACATCAGCATTATGGCTGCTGCCTGTTTTGATTTATGTGGATAAGCGTTTATCGATCTCGCATGAATTTCATAATCCGGACGAAAGCGATACATATATATTCTTCCATAAGCATCAAGCTCTGCCTTAAATTCAGGAGCCAAAACAGCGTGATGTTTCTTGTCGAAATATCGAAGTGCATTTCGAATGGCTAGTTTTTTCTCTTCAGGAGATAAAATATCTTTCCGAACGGGTGCATGGCTGATGTTGGGATCAATGGGTTTTGGTGACGGTAATTCATCCGGTATGCCTCTCAGGATGGCTTGTTTAAATTCGCTTGTATGCATTTCACAGAATAATTTAAAACCTTAATTTTTTTGACAAAATTAAAGATTTATTGCAGAGGAAACTTTTTGAAAGGAAATTTAGAATGACTAAAATGCAGAATGATTAAAATAGATGGAACAATTTCGCTAAAAGAACACTCTTCCTTTTTAAAAGGGAACATAACCTTTGGCTTCTATGAAAAAAGTCAAAGCCCGGTATCTGTTTCTTGCCGTAAACTGATTTTAATCCACCGATACCTGATTTGGTATTGACAAATGCAATACATTTTTTTACATTTGATGTTTCAATTTCCTAACCAGATTCTGAAATAAGCCATAAGTTGATGCAGAGCAAGCAAATGAATAATGTGAAAAGTTGTTCTTTAACCAAAATCGAAAAGAGATGAAAAACTTTACACTTTTACTGTTATTGGTCTTTTTGACAAATTTTCTTACGTGCCAAACCGACTTACCACTCCCTGCTGAAGAAACACTTGGCAATACCTATTATGACCTGCAGACATGGCGTACCATGCAAAACCGCATTTTTTATTACGATGATGGAACCATGGGTGCCGTATGGAATATGGGCATGAACTTTCCTGGATTCAATGATTTGGGAATTGGCTACAATTATTACGATGGCAATGCCTGGGGCCCATGGCCTTTTCAATCCATAACTTCAGGATTGGCTGAAAATCCTTCCTATACAAATTATGGCGATAATGGAGAAATTTGTGTTTCACAAGGTTCAAGCGGATTGTATATTAACTGGCGGGAAAACAAGGGCACAGGTTCCTGGCAACAAATGCAATTTCCCGGTACCAACCTGAAACATCCTGTTGTCGTTACAGCCGGGACTGACAATGGAATCATTCATTTATTATACTTAGTGGCTGATGCAAGTTTTATCCCAACAGCGCCACAACCTTTTCGCGGATTTATATGGTATGCCCGCTCAAGCGACGGTATGCAGACCTGGGATATCAATATGCAAATACCCGGTTTAGGACCGGATAATTACCATGGTTTTACCATTGGCTCTTACTGCTGGGCCGAACCCAAAGGAGATGCCCTGGCATTTGTTGCCGGAGACTATTTAACCGATTTGGTATTAATGAAATCAGTTGACGGTGGCGAGAACTGGCAAAAGACCATCATCTGGGAGCATCCTTATCCTTTTTTTGATATTTTTACCTTTGAGTCAGATACCTTTTACTGCAATGGCGGCGGCATGTCTGTATTGTTGGACAATGAAACCATGTCGCATGTAGCTTTTGGATTGAGCAGGGTGTATTCGACCACTGATCAGGACACCTTATGGTATGACCCTTTTGCAGATGGAATAGCCTATTGGCGTGAAGATATGCCTGGTTTTAAAAATACATTGAATAGCCTTCACCCGGACTCACT
>JAWKKM010000031.1:0-75417 GCA_041393255.1 Bacteroidales bacterium
TACAGTCCAATTAAACCTATCTTTCACCGTCTCCTCTCGACCCTGGCTTTTCACCTCTCGGCCCTGAAAGGTTTCGCATGAGCACAACCTTGAATTCCTTTTCAGCTTCCATCAAAAGTAAAATCTTTTTTTCAGGAATCACCTTTTCCAATTCTTTGTGGAATTGCCTGCGTTGATCAAGAACACTTTGTTCATGTTCAAATTTAGCATTTATTAGTTCTTTTGATTCATCTTCGCTAAGCCCATCAATATCAATTGCTTTCTCCTCAAACATATCATGAAAGCTTCTTTGCATTTCATGAATTTTATCTTCATTGGCATTATAAACCGGCCAAAACTTTTCCGCTTCTTCCGCCGACAGATCCAGTTTATCT
The DNA here is from genome assembly GCA_041393255.1 of Bacteroidales bacterium. Classification (GTDB taxonomy): domain Bacteria; phylum Bacteroidota; class Bacteroidia; order Bacteroidales; family JAADJA01; genus JAADJA01. The sequence goes on from JAWKKM010000031.1 coordinate 375, forward strand.
GTAATGAATGCTATTTTCTGAATCTTAATCTTTTCCCGATTCTCTTGGTAATGGCCCCTTCCGGACCCTTTTTGAGCATATCCGAAACTTGTGATTATCATTAATGCAATTAAAAAGGTGGCCAATTTTACTGATTTATTTTCTAAATTCATTGCGATTGATTTTAAAGGTTATAAAATATTTCTGTTTCAAAATTCTCATCGTTTAAATATTCGATCAAATCGTCATCTGTCAGGCCTTCATTTGTATCCATATCAAGTTTGAAAAAAGATTCTACCTCTTTATCATTATCAACCATCATCACATCGATAATTTGCGATTCATCCAAATCATAAATGAGTTCGGGAGATTCATTCAGTATGTCATCAATGGTAATTCCATTGAAAGAAAAAGAATTCAATTGTTTTGGTTCTGAAATAAAAACCATCAGCCATACTATGGCAATAGCAGTGACTATGAAAGATAAAGAATATTTCGGATGTCTGGAAAGCCATATAAAAAGGATGGAAACAAAAGAACTTTTGGGTGCCACTACCCTCTCCTGAATACGCGTTGGAAGACTTTCAAAATAGTGCTCCGGAACATGAAATGGATTTACCCTATCAATTGCATATAACTGAGGGGTATTTTCTTTCGAACTGCTTTCCTTCCCGGAATTGTATTTGTGTTTTTTTGTCATCATTGCATGTTTGATTAAATGCGAAGCAAATGGTTTAATATTCTTTTATACTGTTTTCAATTTTCTTTACGGCTATATGATAGGATGCTTTCAAAGCCCCTACTGATGTGCTCAATATTTTCGACATCTCATCATACTTCAGTTCATCAAAATATTTCATATTAAAAACCAACCTTTGTTTTTCCGGAAGTTTTAGAATTGCTTTTTGAAGTTTCAATTGAATTTCATCCCCATTAAAAAAATTATCATCCTCCAGTTTACCAGCCAGCTTGCTCTCATAATCCACAAGAGGTATAAAAAGCACACGTTTTTTCGTTCTTAGAAAACCCAAAGTTTCGTTTGTTGCGATTCGATAAATCCAGGTATAGAGTTGCGCATCGCTTCTGAAATTCTTCAGGTTCTTCCACACTTTAATAAAGGTTTCCTGAACCAGGTCGTCAGCATCATTGTGATCAATTACCATGCGCCGAATCAGCCAATAGATCGGTTTTTGGTATTTGCGGACCAATAGATTAAATCCATAATGGCTGGATTCAGGGTCACGGAATAATTCTAATATTTTGCTGTCGCTGTTGTCTGCCAAACCAATTGTTTAAGAATCACCAAAATTACCCAGATAAATAATACTTAGATAAGCTGGCTATTATTTGGTTTAATTTAAGAATAAATAATCCCATAATATAGCTATTTTTGACGCCATAAATAGATCACTATGAAAACACACAACCTACAGATAATCTGTTTAGCAATTCTATTATGGGGCCTATCAAACCATATGCAGGCTCAGGAAACAGCCATGAACTATAAAGACTTGCAAGCCTATCTGCCGACAAGCATCAATGGCTATGAATCCGGAGATATTGACGGGCAATCAATGAACATGAGTGGTATGTCGTTTTCAACCGCTGAAATTGAATTTAAAAATTCCGATGGAAAATATATCAGGATAACACTTATGGATTATTCAGCCGCCATGGGGCTCTATCAGGCCGCTACTGCTATGTGGGCTTTGGGAATGAGCTTTGAAGATGATGAATCCATTGCAAAGTCTGTTCAATGGGAAGAAAAAATTGTTGGATGGGAAGAATACCGGAAGATTGATAAGGAAGCTAAACTGGCTTTGGGTATTGGCAACAGATTCTTTTTATCCATTGAAGCCAGTGAACAATCAAATATGGATCTTGTTAAATCAATAGCTAAAAAAATGGATCTTACAGGCTTATCGAATAAATAGAAAAATTAATCGTTTGTTAAAATATCGGATAAATAATTTATTTTTGAAATACTTACATTTTATTATTTTTGCCTTATGATTAGGGTTTTAACATCGGCCATACTGCTTTTCACCTCTTTGGTTTTTTGGGGACAAGAGCCTGATGAAGTTACCACAAACAAATTGGAGAATTCAACGGAATATGTAAACGAAGACTTTAATGAGGAAGAAATTCAGAAGTTTATTGAAGAGAAAAAAGTTGGGTTTCAACTGGAAGTCGGAACTTCTTTCGGCACTGGTTTTGGTGGAGGCAGTTATATGACAACCTATGTGGCTCCTCATTTAAGCTATAAGTTAAGCCCCAAATTTACAATAAGTGGTGGGGCCATTGTTGCAAAGGGAGCTGGGAATTTCTACACGGAGCCATTGAACAATGGTATATATAGTTACTATTCCCCGTTTTATCCCCGCTCTTTTGTATATATCGAAGGAGCATATCATGTAAATGAGCGACTTACTTTATCGGGTACAGCCTACAAGGAAGTGGATGTATTCAATCAATACTCAAACACAAACAATCGTTTAGATGGAGATATAAATGGAGTAATAATGGGCGTAGATTACAAGTTGCGGGAAAATGTATACATCCGTGGACAAATAGAAATATCCAATGGAAGAAATCCATATCATCATCGCGGGTTGGGCTCGTGGCACAGTCCTTTTGACTCTTCTGACGATCCCTTCTAACATCATTCATTATATTTCTTTTTTTATCCTGTAATGTTTTAATGCAATGATCGTCTTTTGAGAGATTTCCACTTTCACAATTGGCTGCTAAAGAGAAATCCGAAATAGAATTTATAAAATACAAGCGCTTGGAAAAAGTATTGGCAATACATAACCTTCATAAGAAATATGGCAAAATCCATGCTGTAAACAACCTTTCACTTGAAATTGAAAAGGGGAGTATTTTTGGTATACTGGGACCCAATGGCAGTGGTAAAACAACTACCCTGGGAATTATTTTGGATGTAATTAATGCCGATGGGGGTTCGTATTCCTGGTTCGGGCAGCCCAATTCAAAAGCAGACAGAAAAAGGATTGGTGCTATTTTAGAACAACCAATTTTTTACCCCTATCTCTCTGCTAAAAAAAATCTTGAGGTTATTGCCGACATAAAAGGAGTTGATTTTGAAGATATCCAAAGGGTTTTAAAAATCGTTGATCTTTACCAGCGAAAGGAGTCAAAATTTAAAACATTTTCATATGGTATGAAGCAGCGGCTTGCCATAGCAGCAGCTTTGCTTGGCAGCCCGGAAGTCCTGATTTTTGATGAACCTACCAATGGCCTTGATCCAACAGGAATAGCTGAGATCAGAGAGTTGATCATTAAAATTGCAAAAGAGGGAATTACTATTATTCTTGCCAGCCATTTGCTTGATGAAGTTCAAAAAACTTGTACGCACGTGGTTGTTCTTCGAAGTGGTGAAAAATTATTTGCAGGTGATGTAAAGGAAGTGCTTACCCTTTCTGATACGGTTGAGGTTTCCTCACCCGATATCAAATTATTGGAAATTGCATTGGTTGAATGCAATATGGTGAATGAAGTGTCAAAAGATGCTGATCTTATCATAGTAAAACTTTCGGATGGTGCTTCTGCCCATGACTTGAACACCTGGTTAGTAAAAAAAGGAATAATTGTAAGCCACTTGGCAAACCGAAAGAAAAGCCTTGAAAAGCAATTTTTAGAAATTTTAACTCAAAGCAAATGATCCGGCTGATACGAATAGAATTAAACAAATTTCTAAGCTACAAGGCTTTTTGGCTGATGATATTGTTTTATGCCCTGCTGCTTGCATTCATGATCTTCGGCATTCCGGGTTTAATTGATTACATCGCAGAAAAATCAGGCGAACCAACTAAGTTCAGGATTTTCAAAGCCATTGTTTTCAATTTTCCTGATATTTGGCAAAATATTGCATTTGTTGCCGGATCAAGGTATTTTATTAAAATTGTTTTAGGGATAATTGTAATCATCATCATTACCAATGAATATCATTTTCTTACCATTCGATCCAATATTATCAGTGGTTTTAACCGAGGAGATTTCCTCATTGCCAAGATCGAACTTATTGTTATACTCGGAATATTCTCTACACTTATTATTTTTCTATCCGGGCTGTACCTTGGCTTCATGAATTCTTCCAGCAAGTCGGTTGGAGATGTCTTTGGCAAGATGAATTATTTGCTGGGTTATTTTATTGAACTTACTGCCTATTTGCTATTCTGTCTATTCCTTGGGATTGTCTTTAAAAAAACAGGAATTACTTTTGTAGTGCATTTTGTTTACTTAATAATTGAGCCCATTCTTGATTATAAGCTTAGCGATCGCATTACACCCTACTTGCCACTGAATGCTATCAATAGCATTGTGCAAACGCCAAATACATCTTTAATTAAGATCAAGACGTCTGAATTTGATTACAGTTTCCAGGAGTTCATTTCGTATGGAGATGTGGTACTGTGCATTTTTTATGCACTGATATTTATTGGTTTGTCTTATCTGGTTCTAAAGAAAAGAGACCTTTAACGCATTTTAATCCTCAATATTTCCTTTTTTTTATAATTGTAAAATTTATAATTGTTCAAGGCATTTGAGCATTTTACGTATATTTGCATAATCATTATAATCAAGGTTAAATTCAAAAATCAAAATCGAAAATGCAACGATTCATATTTTTATATATAACGTTTGCTTTTCTTATTCTCAGCAACTTTTGCAATGCAAAGAATTACAACCCTGATAGCTTGCTCTATGTTTTGCATACAGTTAAGCAGCCCTCTGAGCAGATTATTATCCTGAATATGTTGGCAAATGCTCAGTTAAAATCCGATCCATTGCTGGCCTATAATTATGCCGAACAGGCATTGTTTTTATCCGAGTCCATTAATAATATTTCCGGCAAAGCGAATTCGAAACTCAACTTGGCCCTTTTTTATAATGAGAATAATGAATCCCAAAAAGCATTAAATTTATTGTTGGAGGCCAGAGGAGAATTTTTAAAAATTAGCGATGATTTAGGATTGGCTAAAACCGATCTTGAACTTGGCAAAGTGTATCAGGGGAAATTTGAATATGAAAAAGCCCTGGATGTTTTATATCAGGCAAAAGACCTATTTAAAGAGTTAAAAAAAGACAAGGAACTTGCCGAAACCAATAATTTTATTGGGGGCTCTTATTACGATCAGGAAAACTATGATAAAGCTTTTGAATATTTTCAAAATAGTCTGGTTATTTGGGAAAAGACTTGGCAATAAAAATAGGTTAGCAAGTTTGTATAATAACATTGGTGAAGTTTATCGGTTAAGTGGCGATTATGAAAAAGCCCTTAATTATTACAGGTCTTCTGTTGATTTAAATTTGGAGTTAAACAATCAAATTAATCTTGCAGTTAATTATGATAATATTGGAAATATATTCATGAATCAAAATGAATATGATTCTGCCTTTCATTATTTGGAAAGAAGTTTAAGCATTTCTGAGGAGATTAATGATGAGAAGAGAACGCAGTAGCAAGCAACAGTTTGGGAAAATTGTTTTCGAAAAAAATGAAATAAGTGTTGCACAGGAGTATTTCGAAAGGGGATATGTTCTCTCAAAAAGGGGCGCATCTGATTTTTTTGAGAGATGCCTCAAAAGGCTTAAGTGATATTTATAAGAAAAAACAGCAGTTTAAAGAAGCCCTGTTCTATCACCGGAAATACAAACAGATAAGCGATAGTATTTTAAGCTCACAAAGCCTTGCGAAAATAGCGCGACTTGAAATGAGCCTTATTTTTGACCATGAAAAAAAAATAAATACTATTGAACGACAAAATAGTACGATAAAATATTTTCTGGTTGTCATTGGCCTTCTATTTATGCTGGTTATTGTTTTCTTACTCTATGGCAGATCAAGAATTAAAATAAATCATGCAAAAGTTGAAGCCGAAAGCCTTCAATTGGAAAGAAAACAACTTACGGAAGAAATTGACCTAAAGAACAGGGAGCTGGCGACAAATGTGATGTACCTCGTGAAAAAAAACGAATTGATCAATTTCATTAGTGAGAAGCTCTTTAGGGCGAAAAATCAGTTTACAAAAGAGAACCAGATGATAATTGATGAATTGATCTTAAGCCTGCAATCAAGCATGGATGCAGATATCTGGAAAGATTTTGAGGTTCGGTTTAGTGAAGTACATAAAGATTTTTATGAACAGCTGAATAACCAATTTCCCAATCTAAGCGAAAACGATAAAAAACTCTCTGCTTTATTGAGGCTGAATATGACAACAAAAGATATTGCAGCAATTACTCATCAGAATCCAAATAGCATTGAAGTAGCAAGAACACGTTTAAGAAAGAAAATAGGTTTAGCCAATAAAGACATTAGCCTGGTTACTTATTTATCTAATCTGTAGAAAAAAAATGAGAAAGTTAATTTTGACATTCATCATCCTAATTCTGTGTTTGAATATTTATTCGCAGGATCAAGCGTCTGTTGACAGCCTCATTAACCGGCTTAACCTTCGACTGGATGATACTGCACGGATTAATTTATTGAACCGGATTTCTGATGAAATATTCTATGTAAATGCTGATGCTGTGATTGATTATGCTCAAGAAGCTCTAAATTTAAGTGAAGGGATAGGTTATAAATTTGGCATAGGGCAAGCCTATATTAACTTGGGGATTTACTACAGGTCGAAAGGTATTTACGACAAAGCTATTGATTACTTTTTTAACAGCCTGAAAATAATGGAACAAATTAATAATATTGATGGGATCGCTAGGTGTTACAATCTTTTTGGCATTATCTATTTCTATCTGAAAAACTATGAGTTAAGCCTGGAGTATTACACCAAAGCGCTTGAGCTGAATATTGCACAAAGTGACAAAAAATGGGCCGCCGGAAATTATAACAACATTGGAATGATCTATGAAAAGTTAGGAGAATACAGCAAGGCCCTGGACTATTATTTAAAGTCGCTTGAAACAAATATTGAACTGAGCAATTTAAATTGGATTGCAAACAATTATGGAAACATTGGTAGTTTGTACCAGGAAATGGGAAATCCCAAAAGCCTTGAATACATTATGAAAGGTTTGAAAATAGAAGAGGAATTAGGTGATTTGGATGGAGTTGCCGTTTTTAAATTTATGGTTGGTAAATACTATAATTCTCAAAATGAATTTGAAAAAGCCCTGCCTTTTCTATTGGAAAGCTATGTTTTAGCCGATAGCATTAACGCCCTGTTAAATCTTTCTAATAGCTATGGAGAATTAAGTAATTGCTATGCTGGATTAGGGAATTACAAAGAAGCTTTTTACTTTCATGAATTGTATAAAGAATTGAGTGATCAACTAAATTTTGAAGAAAATCTTCAAAAAATCACCCGTCTCGAAATGCAGGATAAATTTCAAAAAGATTTGTACCTGCAAGAAATATCCGACCAAAAAAGGGAAATAATGCAGCTCTTATTCGCTGCGATTTTATTTATTATCCTCCTCGCAGCCATAATCCTTTACAGCAGGCAGAAAGCCAAAGCTAAAAAGCATCAACTACAGCAAAAGAAACTCCTTGTTGATAATCAACTACTTCAGGATGAATTAAATTCAAAAGACAAAGTTTTGCAGGATAATATTAAATACCTTGTTTCGAAAAACGATCTTATCACTAATGTGTCTGAACGATTGGTAGAAGCAAGCCCCAAATTTAGAAAAGAAAATCAAAAAATTGTAAATGAAGTAATCCTTGAACTTCAATCAAGTATTGATAGTGATATTTGGAAAGAATTTGAAGTTCGGTTCAAGCAAGTTCATGGAAATTTTTACGATAATCTTATGAAGCAGTTCCCACATCTGTCTTTAAACGATCAAAAGCTTTGCGCTTTCCTTCGATTAAAAATGTCCTCTCGAGAAATATCATCCCTAACTGACCAATCCATATCAAGTATCGAAACCGCCAGGTCAAGGTTAAGAAAAAAACTTGCCATTTCAAATAAAAACATTGAATTGGTCGAATTTCTAAGTCAATTTTAAGAACTAGCTATAACCACTCTATCTCCCTGTTTTAAAAGCATTTGCGTTTTATTGTATTGTAAATGTAAGGTGAAAATAAAATTTTGTATTGCTTTTCATGGGGTTCAAATTTAGTTTGTAGTGATTTTGTAATATATAAAAACTTGCATGCATTAAGTTTTTGTTAAATCTTTGCAGCGCAAAATTAAATTTTTGGTTATGAAGAACGAAAAAAGAGTTTTGGTCAACAAAAACATGGATGAAGAAATTCAGTACTATATAAAAAGAAAAAAAGACGAAAACTCGGCGTTAAAAAAATTATTAACAGCATTGGAAAATGCTAAGAAAAACGCAACTCTAAATAACCATATTTAAAAAGCCTGACAATATTTAATATGCAGACTGTTACTTTAAATAATGAAATATTCTTAAAAGGAGATGCAAAATCGAACGAAATGCTCTATCGGTATTTTGCTCCCCGTATGTATGGAATTTGCTTGCGATTTGCAGGGAATGAAATGGAAGCTGATGACATATTGCAAGAAGGATTTATTAAAATTTTGACAAAAATTAAAAATTTTAGGAACGAAGGTTCTTTGGAAGGTTGGATCAGAAGAACAATAATTAATACAGCAATTAATTACTACAGAAAAAATCAAAGAAACTCAAGGTTTAGTGATATAGACGGAATGGAAGTACCAGAAGCCAATGCTGAGAACATCTTTGATAAGTTTTCCAGAGAGGAATTGTTAAAGTTAATACAAGAATTACCGAATGGGTACAGAACAGTCTTCAATTTAAATATAATTGAAGGCTACACTCACAGAGAAATTGGAGAAATGCTGAACATTTCTGATAATACATCAAAATCTCAGCTTACCAGAGCCAAGAATATTTTACGAAAGAGAATTCTGGCAATAATGAAGGAAAGAGTAAAGGTACCGTTTGAAAATATGAAAGTTGTAAAAAATAGCAAACCAGACGGGTTTGAAATTAAAACAGAATATCTGAAAGCAGTTTAGTGTCAATTACTGGCATATACATGTTTTGAAATATACTTGTATTATTTGAAATAGTTAGAATCTAAGCCAATAAAGTATTTTTTAATACGTTATTATGGTACAGAATTTGATATATAAGAAATAGAATCGTTCTTTAAAGACTTAAAAGTAAGGTGTCTTTCCTTAATTGGTTTTGGTTAATAATTAGGTTTATTCTTTTCCTTTCTTAAATTGCCTTACTTTTAAACCGGTGCGGCTTATGGGCCTCACCGGTTTTTTTTTGAAATAATTAAAAATTAATTTGTCAGTTGTAAAAAAAACTATATTTTTGCACTCCGAAAATTTGAGATAACAATGAAGAGAACATTTCAACCATCAAGACGTAAGAGAGCCAATAAGCATGGCTTCAGAGCCAGAATGGCAACTAAAAACGGACGTAAAGTCCTTGCGGCCAGAAGGGCAAAAGGAAGAAAGAAATTAACAGTTTCTGACGAACGGTTAGATAAAAGATAGCCTGTATTGTAATTATTCAATATAAAAGATTATTCCTAAAGGAGATAAATGTGTTTATCTCCTTTTTCGTTTTTTAACAGCTTCCCTCAAATCATTTACAGATTTGTCATACTTTTGTTTTCAGAAAATATGTTATTTATTCAAATAGTTTTATTCATTATTATATCTACTAACTTTTTAAGATGCAACTTCTCAGGACAATATTAATTATTGTTATTATTTATTACGCAGTGAAGCTTCTTGCTCGCTACGTATTACCTGTGCTGGCAAGGTATTTCATCAGGAGGACTCAGCGGGAGTATCAAAAACAATATGAAAAAGAGATCAGAAAACCGGGTAAAATGAAAGAAAAAGTTAACCCGGATAAAAAGAAAGCAGATGATAATCTGGGAGAGTATGTAGATTATGAAGAAATAAAAGAATAGGAAATTAAATCATAAGCATGAGAAATTTTTCAATTAAAAAAGCCATTCCATATATTGGAGCCATTGTAATTTTTGTAGTTATATCGTTGGCTTACCTAAGTCCTGTATTGGAAGGGAAAAAGATTAAGCAGGACGATATTGTCAGGCACCAGGGAATGTCGAAAGAAATTATTGATTTTCGTGAATCTACTGGCGAAGAAGCATTATGGACAAATTCAATGTTTGGAGGCATGCCTGCTTATCAGATCTCAGTTCAATATAGTGGTAATCTTATGTCATATATTGATAAAATTCTTCAGCTTGGATTGCCACATCCCGCTGGACTGGTTTTTCTATATATGCTTGGGTTCTTCATTTTATTGATTGTATTAAAAGTTGATCCCTGGCTAAGCATTGTAGGAGCTATAGCTTTTGGATTTTCTTCCTATTTTTTCATCATAATTGAAGCGGGCCATAATTCAAAAGCACATGCCATTGGATACATGGCACCTGTAATTGCCGGTGTTTTGCTTACATTCAGAGGAAAATACATTGCCGGTGGGCTAATGACCCTGCTGTTTCTGGCGCTTGAAATCAGGGCAGGCCACCCTCAGATTTCCTACTATTTGATATTATTGTTGCTGGTTTTTGGATTGGTTGAATTAATACAAACGATACACTCAAAAAATTACATACCCTTTTTAAAATCAACGGTAATTGTTATTATCGTCGGGTTATTTGCAGTTTTAACAAACATTACTAGTTTATGGGCGACTTATGAGTACGGGAAATATACCATCAGGGGAAAATCGGAGTTAACAACCGATCAGGATAACAGAACTTCAGGGCTTGATAAAGACTATGCAACTCAATGGAGTTATGGAATAGCTGAAACATGGTCCTTATTGATTCCCAATATTAATGGTGGAGGTTCCATGCCCATTGGTACTGAAGGAAGTGCCCTTGATAATGTAGATCCGCAATATAAAGAATATGTTGCGGGAACCTCTCAGTATTTCGGAAATCAACCCTTTACTTCCGGGCCAGTTTATGTGGGAGCCTTTATCGTATTTTTATTTATTTATGGATTATTTCTGATCAAAGGCCCAATGAAATGGTGGCTATTGGCGGGTACGATATTATCCATTTTATTGGCGTGGGGAAAGAACTTCATGCCTTTAACTGAATTCTTTCTTGATTATTTCCCCGGATACAATAAATTCCGTGCTGTATCCATGACACTTGTCATTGCAGAGCTCACCATTCCATTGTTTGGAATTCTGGCATTAAATAAAGTATTATCCGATCCAAAAAGCTTCAATCTGAAGCTAAACTTCTTTAATTATCCTGTAAATCCAATTTATGTTGCTTTTGCAATGACGGCAGGTATTTCATTGCTATTTGCACTCATCCCGGATGTGTTTTTTAATTTTTTAAGCGATCAGGAGGTTGCTTCCATTGCCCAGCAAAAAAAATCGAGCCCCGAATATGCAAACCAGATAACAGAATTCTATGCAAATGTTGAAATTGCACGAAGATCTATTTTAAAAGTGGATGCATTTCGGTCATTTATTTTTATTCTTCTTGGTGCGGCTGCTATTTGGGCCTTTGGTAAAGGTAAACTGAAAAGACAATATGCAATTCTCATTGTGGCTGTATTGGTTCTTGCTGACATGTGGTCGGTTAATAAAAGGTACCTCAACAGTGATAATTTCATCAGTAAGTCAAAAATGGAAAGGACCTATACAAAATCTTCGGCCGATGAATTTATTTTAAAAGATGTTGATCCCAACTACAGAGTGCTCAATTTAACTGTAGATCCGTTTGCCGATGCCAGCACTTCTTATTATCATAAATCAATCGGGGGTTACCACGGAGCGAAATTGAGAAGGTACCAGGAGTTGTATGACCATCAAATCAAGGGGAAGTTCAATATGAATGTGTTGAATATGCTCAATACCAAATACATCATTCAGGCTGACCAGAACAACAGACCGCAGGCCAGACCGAATATGGCTGCTTTGGGAAATGCCTGGTTTGTTGATGAAATTGAATATGTAAACAACGCTGATGAAGAATTGGCTGCTCTTAATGATTTTAATCCATCAACTACTGCTATTGTTGATGTAAGGTATAAAAGCATCCTGGGGGATTTTACGCCTGCTCATGACTCCGCGGCAATGATCAGGCTGATCGAATACAAACCAAACGAACTCCAGTACCAGGTTAATACCGGCAGAGATAATATCGTTGTTTTTTCTGAAATTTATTATGATAAAGGTTGGAACGCATATGTTGACGGAGAGAAAGTACCACACTTCAGAACCAATTATGTGTTGAGGGCAATGATTGTGCCTGCAGGCAAGCATTTAGTAGAGTTCAAATTTGAGCCCAAAGTTTATCGTGTTGGGGAGAAAATATCCTTTGCATCTTCATTGTTGCTGATTTTGCTTGTTTTGGGATATGGCTTTTATGAAATAAGAAATTATTTCAAAAAAGAGGATGAATAAAGTCCTTATCATAACATATTACTGGCCACCCAGCGGAGGGGCCGGTGTTCAGCGCTGGCTTAAGTTTGTAAAATACCTTCGGGAATACGGTTGGGAGCCCATAATCTATACACCTGAGAACCCGGAAGTTCCTGCTGTAGACCTTTCCCTTGAAAAAGATATCCCTAAAGGCATTACTGTCCTTAAAACCAAAGTCTGGGAACCATACTCCGCATATAAACGATTTGTTGGCCAAAAAAAGGAGGACAGCATCAAAGCCGGTTTTTTATCCGACAAGAAAAAACCGTCATTGACTGAAAAACTGTCAGTTTGGATTCGGGGAAACTTCTTTATTCCCGATGCACGAAAGTTTTGGATCAAACCCTCCATAAAGTTTCTGACAAATTATCTAAAGGATAGCCCTGTTAATGCTATGGTTTCAACCGGGCCACCCCACAGTATGCACCTTATTGCTTTGGGTGTAAAGAAGAAAATTGATATACCCTGGCTTGCCGATTTTCGCGACCCCTGGACAAATATTGATTTTTATAACAAACTAATGTTGACTAAATCGGCTGATAAGAAACACAAAAAACTTGAAAAGGATGTTTTAAACGGCGCTGATGAATTGGTAACGGTAAGTTGGAACTGGGCTAAAGATTTTCACGAATTAGGTGCCAGTCATTTTAATGTAATCACAAATGGTTTTGATCTTGAAGATTTTAAAAATATTGATCATAAACCAACTGATAAATTCGAAATTGTTCACATTGGATCAATGAACAAGGATCGCAATCCAGTGATTTTTTGGGAATCGTTGCGCGAATTGACCGAGGAGGATGAATCATTCTCAAAAAAATTAAAATTGACTTTTATTGGGCAGACTGATTATTCTGTTTTTGAATCTCTTGATAATTGCGGCTTAACAAAGTATTTGGAAAAAATAGATTACCAACCACATGATGTATTAATGGCCAGTGCGGCGAATGCCAGCATTCTTTTATTGCCGTTAAACAATACACCGAATGTAAACGGTATCATTCCTGGAAAAATATTTGAGTATCTTGCCTTGCAAATACCCATCTTCTGCATCGGACCTGAAGACGGGGATAGTGCCCGGATCATAAAGGACTGTTCAGCTGGTATTGTTGCAGGATTCGAGGATAAACAAAAAATGAAATCAGGGATTAAGCAATTGTTTTCTGGATTTGAAGCGAATACAACTTCACGGGTTAAAGATATGGAGACGAGAAACAGATATTCCCGAAAAATACTTACGAAAGAAATTGCAAATTTATTGGATCAAATGATACTGAAGAAATCATAATTATGAAAGTTGTAAACATAGTTGGTGCCCGGCCAAACTTTATAAAGATAGCACCATTGATGCATGCCATGGCGAGATCGAAGGAGCTGGAGCCAATATTATTACATACAGGCCAGCACTATGACTACAACATGTCTGAGAGTTTTTTCAATGAGTTATCCATACCCAAGCCCGATGTATATTTAGAAGTTGGTTCTGCCCCACATGGCAAGCAAGTGGCTATGATCATGAAAAAGTTTGATGCATTCTGTGAAGCTCATCAACCTGACCTTGTTGTTGTCGTTGGCGATGTGAACTCAACCATGGCATGCAGCCTCGTTGCTGTCAAGAGGCATATCAAGGTGGCACATATAGAGGCCGGGATCAGAAGCTATGATCGAAGTATGCCGGAAGAGGTGAACCGGATTGTTACCGATTCAATTGCAGACCTGCTCCTACCCCCTTCGATGGATGCAGTGGAGAATCTATATAAGGAAGGCCATACAAAAGATCAGATCCATCTGGTAGGGAACATCATGATTGATACATTGCTAAAGAATCAACCGATGATTCAGGCTTCAGATATTCTGAATAAACTACAGACCGAACCCAAAGGTTTTGCATTGCTCACCCTGCACAGGCCCTCAAATGTAGATAACAGCCAAAACTTTGGACAAATTATGGATGCACTTGAAGCCATACAAAAAAGGATACAAATTGTTTTTCCCATCCATCCACGAACGAAAAAACGAATGGAGGAATTTGGGCTTTTAGAAAAAGTGAATCAATTTAAAAATATTATTCTCACAGAGCCTTTGGGCTATTTTGATTTTGGCAAATTGGTTCATGATGCAAAATTCGTATTGACTGACAGTGGTGGAATACAGGAAGAGACAACTGTGTATAAAGTGCCGTGCATTACGTTAAGAGAGAATACTGAGCGTCCCATTACTATTTCTGTAGGAACCAATGAATTGGCTGGATCTGACAAACAAAAAATAATTGATTTTGCCTACCAGATATTGGATGGCAACTGGAAGCAAGGCAAGATACCGGAATTGTGGGATGGAAATACCGCGGAAAGAATTGTTCGTATATTTGAAAATTTGCAACTATGACCTGCATACAGTTTTTATACAGACTCCTGGTGAGATTACAAAATCCCACATGCACAATCAGATCAACTAGTTTGTCACGCAATGTAAAATTTGAGAAAGGTGTAACAGTTGAATACGGATCGCATATCCAGGCCGAATTAATTGGGAAATACACTTATATCAATAAATACAGCCTGATTGAAAAGAATACCACCATTGGTCGATTCTGTTCAATCGCCTATAATGTAAAAATCGGGTTGGGCAGTCATCCAACTAATTGGGTTAGTACTCATCAGTTTGCCTATGACTCTAAATACAAATTCATCAAACAGTCGAAGGCATTTGAAAACAACTCCACTAAGCCTACAATTATTGGTAACGATGTATGGATAGGTGCAAATGCAATTGTTTTGGCTGGTGTAAAAATTGGAGATGGTGCTATCGTCGGTGCTAATTCGCTTGTAACAAAAGATGTTGAACCCTATTCAATAGTTGTTGGCACTCCTGCAAAACACCAACGATTTCGCTTCGATGAAAAGACGATTCAGGAATTATTAAAAATACAATGGTGGAACTGGGATGATCAAAAAATCAAAAAAAATATCGCTTTGTTTGAAAATCCAAAAAAGGTTATTAACCTCATAGATAAATCAAGATAAATTAAGGAAAAGTATTTATCAATTATTGTTGATCACCCTATTCACAAAAGTCGAAATATCATAATTCCCGTTAAAGACCTTATACAATTCCGACATAATGGGATAATTGCAGGTTCTTGATTTGGCTTTCGAAAAATCATCACAGAAAACATTCACTGCTATCTTTCCTTCAAGAACTACTTTATCCGAAATATTGTCTGTAAAAAAACCTTTTCCGATCAACAAGCCCAGCGTTCTATTTCGGCTCAGGTCGTTGAGGGCTGTCAGGCCAAAATCACCATAACCACAATACTTAAACATCGTATTTTCCTCTCCTCCATATTTTAATAATATGTCCCTCATTTCGTTAAATGCCTTGGTAAGGAATAAAAATCGCAGGTTGGGTGAATTAAAATGAGCATCCACAATTCCCATAGAAATGGCGTAAATGTTTTTCAAAATACTTAGTAATTCTACCCCTTTGACATCGGTAGTAAAGTCAATATGCACCGGTGTTCCATGAAAGAGATCAGTAAAAAGGGCTTCATGTTCTTTGATCGGTGAGCCAACCGTAAAGCCGGTTGGTAATTTGTTTACCAATTCGCGGGCAAAAGTAGGGCCCTTAAAAGAACAAATGGGATTGGGAAGTTGAGCACTTAAACTTTCAGCTATGGTTTTCTGATCCTGGCTGAACCCCTTGGCCATATTCAGGATAATGGCATCAGGCCTGATAATGTTCTTCATGCTGACGGCATAATCAACCGTAACATTCGAAGGTATTGCCAGGAAAATGATTTCCGCCTGTTCAAGTATCGAATCATCAGTTGTGGCTTTCAGGAACTTGCTCAACTTGATCTTTGGAAAATATTTGGAATTATATCTGGTTTCATTAATGGATTTCACCACATCCGGCTCGATGGAAAGAAGGTTTACAGAACACTCTCTTTTTTTTACAAGGGTGTTTCCCAGGGCTGTACCAATGCTTCCTGCCCCAATAATAACAATGTTTTGATTGAAATTTTCCATCTGTATGACTAAATTTTATCAAAACAAAAATACATTTTTTACTGATTGAATTTCAATTTGTTGGATTTGAAACCCGAAAAAGGGCATTTGAACCTACAAAATGAGTAGCCTTTGAAATAGAATTGTTAACTTTACAATTCACTAAAATTACAATTGCCCGATTGCATGAAAGAAGCTTTATTTTACCGGAAAACAAATGGCAAAGTAGCTTGCTCACTTTGTCCGCACAATTGTGAATTGGCAGAAGGAAAGACAGGATTGTGCCGGGTTAGGAAAAATATTAACGGAAGGCTTATTTCGGAAAATTATAAAAAAGTCTGCTCCTTTCATTTCGACCCGATTGAGAAAAAGCCCCTTTATCACTTTTATCCGGGATCAACCATATTTTCAGTTGGGAGTGTGGGATGTAACCTTCATTGTAAGTTTTGCCAGAACTGGCAGATTTCACAAAATGGAGTTGATGAGTTTCAACCCCTCAAAGAATATTCTCCTGAGGATCTGGTAAACATGTCGAAGAACTGGAAGAACAATATTGGTATTGCATACACTTATAATGAGCCTACTGTTTGGTTTGAATATATGCTTGATATTGCAAAACTGGCTCAGAAGGAGGGATTGAAAAATGTTATGGTTACAAACGGTTTTATTAATCCTGAGCCACTTGCCGAATTAATCCCTGTTATTGATGCCTTCAGCGTTGACCTGAAAGCCTTTAATGAAGACTTTTACCGTAAGTTGACTTCCTCGCGCCTGGCACCTGTTTTAGAAACCTTGATTGCCATAAAAAAATCAGGACGGCATTTAGAAATTACAAACCTTGTGGTTACCGATCCAATGACGATGAGATGGAATTTCGGAATATGATCGATTGGATAGCGAAGAATTTGGGAGCAGATACCGTTATGCACATTTCACGTTATTTCCCAACCTATAAAATGGACAACGGTCCCACTCCAGTTGAAACACTTCAGCAATTTTTTGAGATCGCATCAAAGAAATTGAATTATGTTTATATGGGAAATGTCCCGTCTGCTGAAGGACAGGATACGTTTTGCAAAAATTGCAAGTCTACGCTCATAAAACGGAGGGGCTACAATACTGAAATCAATGCACTTAGTTCGAAAGGAAAATGTTTGAATTGTGAAGAGGATATACTTCCTCCCGAATCTATTTTGAACGAATAAGAGAACCTTAGACATTATGATAAAAACAACTTTATCGGTTCTATTTTATCAATTGCATCAATATCATTTTCAGATGAGGTTTTGAACAACCAGATAATTGACAGTGTAACATGCCTTCATGATACAGGCCAACACTACACCCTATACCTCCCAACCAAGTATTCGAAAGAGAAGAAATGGCCCATTATCTATTTTTCGAACCTGCTGCGAGAGCAAAATTGCCGTTAGAGAAGTATGCTGCACTGGCGGAAATTCGGATATATTATGGTTTGCACCTACAATTCAAGGAATGGGCCAAGAGGACCAAAACCTGAGGCTGCTGATGCACTATTAAAGGATACCCAAGAACGGTTTTCACTGGACAACAGAAGGCTTTATGCATGCGGGTTTTCTGGTGGTGCACGCGTTGCCAGCCTGGTGGCCATGTTGTCAGGGAAAATAAATTCAGTTGTTGCTTGTGGGGCGGGATTCGCAAACGATAAAAAACCTGTCGCAGGTTTGAGATTTAGTTTCTTCGGTATGGTTGGAAGTTTTGATATGAATTTCCAGGAATTGTTCAAACTTGATATGGAGCTGTCTGAATTGAAAATAAACCACCAAATGGAGTATTATGAAGATGGGCACAATTGGCCGGATGTAAAAATATTTGAACGGGCATTCTACTGGCTGGAACTGAATGCCATGCGGAAAAAGTTGATTCCAGTTAATGATACTCTGATCAATACTTTCAAAAGTTTTTATCAGGAAGATCTGCAAACTCTCTCCCCTCTTAACAATACCTATTGGCAATATCACCTGGAACAGAAGTTTATAAACTATTTACATGATTTAACGGATGTTTCAGAATATGAAATAAGGGCTACAGAAATTTATGAATCCCAGGCTTATAAAAATGAATCCGATCATTTGAAAAGGATGATTGACCTTGAAAATGAAAAGCGCCGGGATTATCAGGAAGAATTAAACAAAATAGCAAAATCAGCAACTATTGAAGGCCAGGCAAGTAAATCCAAATCGTGGTGGAAAAAAGAATTGGAAATATTGTATGTTTCGGATGCTACCCCAATGAATTCGGATAAGCTGTACGTGAATAAGCGATTGTACGATTATATCTGGCGGGTAGCCTGGGGACGTTATGAAGATTATTTTTCAAACAATTACTACAACACGGCCAAACGGTTTATGGAAATATGCGAATTGGCCAATCCTGATAAACCCTGGCCCAATTATTACTTAGCCCGCTTGTATGTTAAAATGGGGAATGATAATATTGCCATAAAGCAATTGAACCTCGCTGTGGATAAGGGCTATAAAAACAAAAAATTTCTGGAGCAGGATCCGGATTTAGAACAATTGAGGGAGAATAAGAAATTTAAAGAATTGCTTGATCGTATTGAAATTGGAAATTAACCAAAATAATTAATTCGTATATTTGAATCTCGAATGTATAATGGCTTCAATTATGAAAAGTATAATTACCTTATCTGTTTTTATGTCCTTGTTGTTTTACGCCAATGGACAATACAGTACTGAAATCATTGACACTACCAAGCATTGGAGTATCGCCAACCAGCCTTGAGCTGGTTGTGGAGGGGTTTTATATTCCTTTTATATAAAGCTTCACGGTGATACCCTTATCAATTCAAACAGTTACACGAGAGTATACAGAGCATTTGATGAAAATGTATCGGAATGGGAGTTAAATGGTTTTATAAGGAAGTCCGAAAACAAATACTATCTAAGGAACCTGGCTGGAGAGGAAGGACTGGCTTATGATTTTGATATTGAAGAAGGTGATACGATTGAGATATCCAATCCATTCGGTGTTTTTCCCGTGAATGCTGAAGTAACTTCAGTTGATTCCGCATTGGTTTTGCCGTCCAATGAATACAGAAAGCGATGGACATTATTCTCAGCTGAGTTTGGATATCAAGAAACATGGATAGAAGGGATCGGTAGCTCTGCCGGCTTGATAGCAAGCGGATATGACATGACCCTGCTCACCGGTGGCGATGATTACACTTTGCTTTGCTATTATGAAAATGATGTTCTTGCTTTTCATACAACCCAGTATCCATTGTGCTTCTATCAAATAGTTGGTATCTCAGAGATCGAGAAGAATGAAACAATTGTTACGGTTAACCCTAATCCTGTAAGCGGGGTTTCCAACCTTATCGTCAATTATAATTCATCTTTGCCCCTTAATCTTAGAATTTATAATTCAATGGGTATTCTAATGGATGATCAGAAAATTTTCCCTTTAGTGGATTATAACATTTATTCATCTGATTTTATCAAAGGGATATATTTATATTTCCTTCTGGAGAACAATAAGATTTTGTTTTCAGATAAATTCATTATTCAATAAATATGGCATCATTATCCGATCTACCCAACATTGGCAAAACGCTCGAAGAGAAATTAGTTAAAGCCGGGATTACAACTCCACAGGAATTAATAGATACCGGTAGCGAAAAGGCATTGTTGCTGATCCGCACAATTGATGAATCCGCTTGTTTCAATATGTTGTGTGCGCTGGAGGGAGCTATACAGGGAATTCGCTGGCATGGTTTGTCAAAGGAAAGAAAAGAAGAATTGAAGCAATTTTTGAAACTGAAGGATATTCCGACATCTACCAATTCATAGAATTTACTTTCAAAATGCACTTTTTATAAAAATCAATAGCTTGCCAAAAAAAACCGGCCTGAGCCGGTTTCAAAACAAAAAATGTTTATGAAGAATTATTTGCTGTACTTCTCCAGTCTTTGTTGCACGGCATCCCAATTCACCACATTCCAGAAAGCATTGATATAATCGGGCCTTCTGTTTTGGTAATTCAGGTAATAGGCATGTTCCCATACATCAAGAGCCAACAATGGTTTCCCTTTGATTTCAGCAACATCCATCCACGGATTGTCCTGATTTGGAGTTGATCCTACATGCAGTTTCCCATCCTGTCCTAAAACAAGCCATGCCCATCCGCTACCAAACGTGTTGCAGCCGCATTGCTGAACATATCTTTAAATGCTTCGAAGGAGCCAAGATCCTGATTAATTTTTTCAGCAAGTTTATCTTTTGGCTCTCCACCGCCATTTGGTGACATGATCTGCCAAAACAGCTGGTGATTGTAGTAACCACCGCCATTATTCCTGACAGCAGTGCTTTGTTTGCTGATGGTTTTGAAAATGTCGGTAACACATTCAACGTTCTCTAAATCAGTCCCGGCAATGGCTGCGAGGAATTTATCATAATATCCTTTGTGATGCTTAGTATAGTGTAATTCCATGGTTTGTGCATCGATGTAAGGCTCTAATGCATCAAACGCATAGGGTAAGTCGTTAAATTTGAATTTTGTTTCCATTTTATATATTTTCTTATTTTTATTAGTTCTAAATAAAAAACATAAATGGACAAATTTGGTTCAATGGTTTTTAGGTTTTTTAACATTTGGAAGGTTATAACATAACTGTCTCATAAATGCCTTATCTAGTAATATTAAATTCCAAAAATGCTTTGATTGATTTTTGAAATGGTGGACATCACCGAAACAAGATATTTACATCCTCAATAATTAAAAAGCGTTTTTAGCCACAAAGGCAGAAAGAAATCGAAGGCACGTTAAAAAAAAAGCGCAGACTTTTAAAATGGGATAAATAAAGTTCAAGTAAAACAGAAATTATTCCTTCAACTGGAATTTGATGAGAATATCTTTTGCTTGTCCTGCTTCCCAACTGAAATTAATCTCTAATGTCTTTTTCCCCTGACTCCATGAAAAGGGAACATTATTGTTAGCTATTATTAGTTCGTTTGGTTCAGCGGGGAAATTATGAACGACAAATTTTATTTTTCGATCTACTGAATTGTAAAGTTTTCCAATCTTAGAGTTAAGTGAAATTTTTAATTGACTGTCAGAAATCTCACCTGAAAATTTCAGAAGTTCATACTTTCCTTTTGCGAAGGCATCGGCAGTCATTCCATCATCATCGTATAATTCGCCTTTGCTTTCTTTAACAGATGGATCGAAATAATAATGAATTTCAAGGTTTTCTGTTGTATAATATTTTGTACTTTGCACAGGTTCCACCATTGGAATAAAAGCCCCTGCACGGACAAAAACCGGTATATGATCGTTGACTAAAGGTATTTCATGGCTTTGTCCGCCGATATACGTTTTGTCTGTATAAAAATCAATCCAATTGCTATGCTGCGGAAAATAGATTTCTTTCATTTCCAGGCCGGCTTCAGTTATTGGAGTCACAAGAAAATCATCTCCCCAGAAATAAGTTTCCGCCACTTCGTACAATTCCCTGTTGTTCTGATCCTCGAAAAACAATGGGCGCATAAAAGGCATCCCCGTCTGATTGTTTTCAAAAGCCAGTGTGTAATTGTATGGCAGCAGACGGTAGCGCATTTCAATTGATTCTTTGGCAAGTGCTTTTGTTTTTTTGTCATGAAACACCGGTTCAGCTGGAATGTGTTCCTGTGCATGGGGCCGGAAAATCGGTTGAAAAATCCCATATTGCAACCAGCGGTTATAGAGTTCAGGCTCAAAAACTTCACCTCCTGCAAATCCGCCCAGGTCGGAGTGCATATAGGCAAGCCCCTGCATACCCATTTGCAAAGCAATCTCTGTTTGGGGTTTTAAGCCACCCCAGCTCCGGCTGACATCTCCCGACCAGGGGATCATCCCAAACTGCTGAGAACCTGAATATCCGGCACGCATTAAAATGAATGGCCGTTGATCAGGAAAATCTTTTTTATATCCTTCATAAATCAATTCCGCCCAGTTGTGGCCGTAAATGTTGTGAACTTCATCCGCACTGCCTGTGGCATGTTGCAATGCGGAAGGGTGTACTTCCGGTTCACCCAGATCGCCCCACCAACCGCCAACACCTCTTTTTGTCAACGCTTTGTAAATATTCCAAAACCATTCGTTCGCTTCCGGTTTGTAAATATCAATAAGGCCAGTATTTCCAAAGTAAAAATCATAGGTATAAGGATTTCCTGCATTATCTGTACCCAATAACTTCTTATCCACTGCTTCCTGCCACTTACTGGAGGTTGTAAGGATAAATGGTTCTGTTACAAGGATGGTTTTTACTCCCATCTCCTCAAAATCAGAAATCATTTTATCAGGAGTTGGAAAGGAATCCAAGAGAAATTCCAGGTTGCCCATATGCCCTTGTATATCGGCTCCAAACCAATAGATGTCAATAACTACAGCGTCCAACGGAATACCGTCCTCTTTAAACTTCGAAACAGTCTCACGGACCTCCTTCTCAGTATGATAACCAAACCGGCTTGAAAAATTGCCGAATGCCCACCTTGGAGGGATGGGTTGTTTTCCTGTGAGTTTGGTGTATTGATCCATTAAGTCGGGCCAGCTGTCACCTGCAATTACCTGGTATGTTTTTCGCCCGCTAATGGTTTCATATTTTAGTGTATTGTTGTTTTTGCTGTCGAGATCAAGAAAACCGATGGGTGCATTGTCAAAATGAATGGTATACACTTTTGAAGAAATAACAATCGGCATGGTATAATTCATCAATTCGGAATGGGTTTCATATCCATAATGTGCACGGTTGTAAAGCTGCAATCTTTTTCCTCGTCTGTTCATTCCCAAAACCCTTGCGCCACCTCCATACAAAACTTCATCCGGTTCAAGGTTGAATTCAATTTCATCGGTTGTATCGGTTTTTATGTATCCGTTCTTTTCTGAGATCAAAAATTGGTCTTTGTAGTAATAGCTTATTTGAAAGGGTGATTTTTCAATTTTTACCATCATCCCAAAAGTGAAATAACTCAGGGAAGAATTATCTTCATTGATTTCAGTTACTACTGCTTCAGGTTTTAATATTACAGCATGTGATTCTGGATTGAAGGTTTCGCCCTTGGGAACAAAGGTCGTTTCAATGATATAATCGGTATAAGGCTTTATTGTATAATTCCCTTCATTTGTATAAACTTCCAAACGATCTCCAAAATTTTTAAAGCTCTTATATTTCCGGTTTTCATTTTGGGCATTCAGGCAAAAAGTGAAAGCCAGTAAAAGAATTTGCAACGTGATGAACTTGATTCTCATATCAGATAGTATTGTTCATTTTATTATTTAACATGTCTTTCATTGAGTAAACAAACCTAAGGATTATTCTCTGATCAAAAAAGGCTTTAACAATTAATGAATTGAGTTTTCAATAGCTTCACTCCAAAGGTTCAGTTGGTAACTGGGTGTTGGTATTGAGGTTTGGCTCCCAAACTTCTGTTTTATCCGGGTTGTTAACCTGGGTATCCATATTTACATCTCCCTGAAAGTACCCTACATTACCTGCTTCTAAAGACCAGTCATTTACTTTATCGTTGAGGTCGATCTGGCCATCTCCATTACAATCACCGCCTGTCATACCAAAAAAACCATTACCCAGATCCTTTTGTCCGTTCAAATAGGCCTTTGAAATTGCAGTGGTGAAGTCATACGTATAGGTTCCGCTTTCTACCAACAATGGATCGGCAGACATCATGTCCAGGTGGTTCCGATGACGGATCACTACAAACAAATTTTGATTGATTTGTTCATCTATAATAAATGCAGAAGAACCGTCCATATCAACGACGGAGCCATCTTTCAAAACAAAAGCAGCCATGCCGGCAAAACTACTGGATGAATTTGCAGATTCGGCATCCGCGGCATCCCTGAGTTCAATCAAAACCCAATCAACAACATCCGTATTTGGAATGGATGCAACGGATTCTGTTCCGGAATAATTCCAGGGAGCAGTGTTATAGGGTTGACTTAATGGTAAAATGGTTAAATCTGTCAGATCAGTATTCATCTCCAATCCATTGAATGGCCCCTCCAGCATAACTTTCAAATCGAGAAACTGTACGGGGTTTTCAACAACAATGGTATAGTCTTCACCTTCGCCGTAGGTTGAATTATCGCATGCTCCCGGATTTTGATTGTAACGCTCTGCAACCCGCATTCGGGTAGAACCATAGTTGGCGCCGGATGGAACAGTAACAGTTGTGGAAAGCGTAAATGTGCCAGAGCTTCCAGGAGTCTGGCCTAGATCGTAGGCTTCACCGGAATCATTAAAAGAACAATTGCCATTCCAGTCAATCCATACAATGTCATGTTGAACCCAACTTCCATTGACCGTTATATCATTTTCAAGTTTATATGATGAATCCGGTGCAACAGCAGTTGAAATTGAAGTAAAATCAGAATAGGTTGTTGAACCGCTGGAATTATCAATTTCATTAAAACTTACATGGCTCACAAAATCATCGGAAGTATTGGAATAATAAATATCACAATAGGTGCAGGATGCCACAGTGATATAATTCTCCTTTGTTTCTGTATGAGACCCGCTGCTGAAGTGGCTGTAAGAGAGACATCATAAGTCCCCGCTTCATTGAATTGAACAATGGGATTTTGAGAGTTGCTATTGGAACCTCCAACAAACAAAGGAGTGCCGGGGCCTGAAATGGTCCAATACCAACCAATGTGGGTTCCGCATGACTGGTCTGTAAACTGGACATTGCCTCCCGTGACTACGAACGTTGAATTTGCTGAAAAATCAACAGCCTCAGAATTTGGTTGTAATTGAATATGAAGTGTTGCAGGTACCTTATTTTGAACCGATACATTCTGGATGACCTGTGTTTCATAGCATGGTGCCGAAAATTGAATGTCGTAAGTACCTGCGTTCAATAAACGATGATAATTGCCCGTAATGGGGTCTGAATAAACCCAGCTGCTGTCCCCGTTAATTTCATGGCTCAGAACATATACTTCAGCTTTGATGGGTAAACCGGATACGGCATCAGTTACGATGCCCGTTACTCCATAAAGGACCTGCTCCATATAATTCAGTAAGGATCGTTTGTTGTACTCCCAGTGGTCATCAAGCAGGGACGCAGGGATCAGCTTCGTATCGGATATTTCGAGGGTAACTTCACGACACTGATGATAATAATTCATATAATCCTGTCGGCCTCCATCGATAACATACCAGGCTGCACCGTTAGTAATACCATCATTAAAACCATTCATATAGTTAGAAGGTGAATAAGCCTGGCAGGTATCGGCATATTCGTGGCAGACATATTGCCACCATAGGTCATCTGCACAAAAATCATATTTATGATCCCATGGATAATTGCAAACTTCAGCCCCCCCGTGAAAATTTGCAGACATCACGAAATTCCTGCTTTCGGCAAAGTTCATAAACAAAAATGTTTCAGGCTGGGTATTAGGAAACTGACCGGTGACCACATCCGGAAAATTCCTGTTAAGATCAACATTGTTGGCATTGTAACGCCTCGCCTGACTAACGGTACTATTACCACCATAATAAGTACCATCAGGATTGGCCAGCGGATTAATGTAAATTTCAATGCTGTTCACCAAATTTGTAATCCGGGATGCTGAGTTATACTGCGACAACAAAGAGTCAATGAGATTTAACATCAGTGGAAATCCCGTCAGTTCATCTCCGTGCATACTTGAAGTATAAAAAAACTCAGGCTCAGCCTCATCCGTATCTACATTGTCTGAAATTTTTGCAACCAATAACTCTCTTCCATTAACTGACTGGCCAATGCTGAACACATCACACAAATCAGGATAGTCAGCCTCAAACTGATACATCATACTCATATATGCATCATAAGTAGGATAGTAGGTTAATGCATCGCTGTTTTGAATTTGCTCGAATGTGGCCATAACAGGGTCAAAGCCTTCATTGGGATGAGGAAGCAGTTCATAGGCATATCCCTGTTCAATAAACTGATTGAACTCATTTTCATTCGCATAGGCATAAATCGTGTTTTCAATGAGGTTGTCAATGGATATGATCTTTGTTAGGTCAGGAATCAACTTTGAGGATTCAATTTCAAATTTGAAATAAATCTCCCCGTTTTTCGTAAAATCAGGTACAGACTCCTGAGCAAAAATAATCATGACAGCCAATAAAGCCAAAAAGGTTAAGTAAACTTTTTTCATCTGTTTTTTTATTTTTTCGAATACCATAAGAATGACAATTAGGATTTAAATACTCTTTAGTAAATTCAATTTCAAATTGTTCTGAATTTTGATTAACATGCTTATTTATTATGAAATCAACCCCGTCACAAAGATACCATATTGTTTATAAGTTGAGCCGGTTTACAAGCTATTGCTTAAGAATTTTTTGCGTAAGAACAACGGCCTCACTAATGGTTTTCAGCATATAGATCCCGTTTGGTTGAGAAGACAAGTCCAACCTAAAATCAGAAATCCATGTATTAATTATTGACTCCATTACAAGTGTTCCATTCATATTCAAAACCTGAATAATAATTGGCATCCTTAATTGACTGTCAATAACCAAACTGATAACTCCATTGGATGGATTAGGGAAAACCCTGAGTTGTTTATTCGTTTCCACCTCATCAACACTCAACGTATTTTGATAAATGGGAAAAATAGCCATGGCAATATCCAACTCCCATGCCCATGAAAAGGGATTCCAGGTACCATCATCCCACTGCTCCCAAGCAATACCCGGATTGGTATCCCCATCCATATTCGACCAAACTACCAATGTATCCCCAACAGTAGTGGGCAATTCAAAACCGGCATAAAAGCTTGCGTTAACCATTATCGGAGGGTCAAATGGCACATAGGTCATCTGGCCCTCCACGATATCATTTGTTATCGTATTCCAGGAAGTAGTGGCACTTCCCATTTTTGAACCCGGCGAAGCCCCTGTTCCGCTGTCATCCCACAGTGCAATTTCTATATCCGGGTTTCCTCCGGCAGCATATACAAATTCCAGCAAAACACCCGTAATATAGCCCGATTGTTCATGGTTATAGAAGTTGGCCTTCGCCAGGTCGCCATACTCATTGTTGCCCGTTACAAAACCATTTTCATCTGTAACATAAACAGACCAGGTTCCGGCCAACGGATAATTTAAAGTATCAATAAAAACAGTACTTTCCGTAACCGTAATAAAATCCTCCAAAGTTTTGGTATTCGTTGCAGAATCGTTCGCAACCGTAAGAGTAACATTGTACGAACCGATCTGATTGTATGTAACCATTGGGTTTTGATCGGATGAAGTGAAGGGAAGCCCGCCCTCAAACTCCCATTCCCAGGAAATTGGATTGCCTGTCGAAACATCCGAAAACTGTACCATGCCACCCGGCTGCAATTGGTTTACATCCGATACAAAATTGGCCAATAGTGGCAAATCGCCTCTGTTGATAATGGGAAAAACAGCTAACGAGAGCTCAAGCCCCCAGGTAGCCATGCTGTTCATCGGATACCAATCGCCATCACTCCATTGTTCCCAGGCAATTCCCGGAACCAGGTCACCATCGGTATTTGTCCATAAAGCGAGTGTATCACCTGTATTCTGAGGCAGGATCACTCCGGCATAAAAAGATGTTCCCAGATCAATGGGCTGATCAAACTCAACATAAGTTATCTGCTGGTTATTAACCTGGTCAATAATAACGTCTAAAGGTATTGTATGACTGCTCATAATATTCCCCGGAGAATCATCCTGCCCCGTATTATCCCACACTGCAAATTCAATTTCAGCAGCTCCTCCTTTCGCATAGGCAAATTCAAATAAAATACCGGTTAGTTGTCCCGGCAATTCATTCTCAAAATAATTTACCTTGGCCAGATCGCCAAAAAAATTATTCCCGGCTACATAACCGCCATCATTCGAAAGGTAAAAGAGATAGTTGCCGGGCAATGGAAAATTTAACGTATCAATTTCATCTTTTGATAAGGTTGAGGCTTTGCCAGCTTTGAAAAAATCATTGGATAAGTGACCAGGCCTGTTTGATGCAGAGGATTGATCAACAACGTGCTTTTCATTCATTGGCGGAGGATTTCCCAGGCTCCATTTTCTTTCGTTTGGTTGGGATTGACCGTAAAGAAATGTACTTATCAATAAAAACACTCCGGCAAAAATCACAGAGGAAATAATACTTGTTCTCATATTTCAATTATTAGTTGTTTAATTGCCTGAAGGAACATCAATATCCAAACTAATTAATGACTCTCTTCAAACAGCTCAATTTAGAGGATATAAAATTAATTTTATTCAAATACAATACCACAAAAGAATTCACTTTTCAACCAAGAAACAATGAAATTTAACCTTCCCATGTTTTAACAAGTAGTATTATTGTATTAATTTTGACAAAAAAACAGAATCATGATAAAGATCAAACAATTATTTCTCCTGTTCTTATTTATTGTTCCTTTTATTGGAATTTCGCAAGACACACTAAATTACCCTGTTGACATCAAGTTTCATGAAGCAACTCAATGGTATTTTGTTTCCAACTGGGCTGATGGTAACGGTTTTATTTTAAAACTTGACGCAGAGGGAGAGGTTGTAAATACTTTTCATGACGGACTGGATTATGTAGGTGGAATGTGTTTGATAGGAGATGTTTTATATGTGGTTAACAATAAGGATTTGTATGGTGGCAGCCTGCCCTCTTCATTGATCGGCCTTAATATTTACAATGGGGCTGAAATTTCGAGTGTGGAGATTTCAACCGGGGGCACATACCTTGATCTGATTGCCACCGACAACAATGGCTTCATTTATATTTGTGATAGCGAAAAACTAAAAATTTACAAGTACAACCTGCAAACAAATTCGGTTTCAACACTGGCCTCCAATATCAACAAGCCACTTGGGATTTGTTATAATCATATTGATGATAAGGTGATGTTTACAAAAAGTACTGCCAGCATATCTTACATTATGTCAGTGAACACCAATGGCACCCAGCTAAAAACCGAGGGTTACATCCTAGGCTGGCTGGAAGGGTTGACGATGGCAAATGATGGAAATTATTACCTCTCAAGTTGGAAGACCGCAGGACCGAACTGGGGCAATGAGCCGGTTTTTATGTTTAACCATTCATTCAGCTATTTAAAGGAAATTTCGAACGACCACAACCGCCCCTTCGGAATGTGCTTTGGAAAAGACTCTTTGCTTTCGGTTTGCAACTGGGGAGACAATACAATCAGCATTATCAACCCCGACACCATCTCTCTGGAAATGAACAAACCTTATGACATTGCCCTGGATTTGAACAACTATGAATACTTTTTCACCAACAGTTATATGACGAGTGACAGTCCGAACGGAAACATTGTTCGCATGAAAAATCCGGGAGACTCACTACGGATATTTTACGATAATCTGATGCATCCTACCGGACTGACAATTCACAAATCTGTAGTGTATGTACTTGATAATGCAGGAACAGAAAATGCAGGTTCAGTATCCAACCTGCTTGCCATTGATGCTGTAACAGGTGAACTCATCTCAGAAATACAAATAGAGTCCAGCGGAAGTTTTCTCGAATTTATTACTCATGATCAAAATGACAATCTTTATATTACAGACCGGTTGAAAGGTAAAGTTTATAAATACAGCATTGCCACTTCAACAGTTTCTGACTTTATTGCCAACATTGAGAATCCTTCCGGGATCACCTACAATTCAGAAAATGGAGACTTGCTGTTTATTTCCTATTCGGAAGGGAACACTATTTCCTACATTATTAAATCGGATATGAATGGGGTAATCACGGATACTTTAGCATCTATGAATACAGAGTTGAAGGACATTGAACCGGTGGATACAAGTTATTATCTGGTGTCGGATGGTTCGAACAACCTGATTTACAAATTCTACGGGGATTTTTCGGGTTATGGAGAAAATGAGCTCCTATACAATGCACCCAATGGAATTTGCTACAACGCATTAAGTAAATTCATCGGGATCACTTATCTGACAGATAACCTGGAATTCATCAACATTGAAGTAACCGGAATTAAGACTCCTATTTATGAATACAAGCAATTCGAAATCTATCCCAATCCAAACAATGGAAGATTTACCATAAACACCAACCCTATTGATGCAAAACAGTTTGTGATGAATATCTACAATATAAACGGCCAGTTGGTTTACACCGATCAAATATTCAAAAATGAGAATAGTACAAATCTTGATATTAATGAGTTACAGGATGGGATGTATATTGTCCGAATCTTTACAGAAACACAAGTTTTGAATAGCAAGCTTACAATCAAAAAATAATATCAGGGTTTAAACAGCACTTTACCTTCTGAAAGGGATTTTATATAAGCCCTGATTCCATTTACGATATCATCCAAAGGGAAACTACCCTGTATTTTTGTTTGCATTTTCCCTGTAATAATAAGGTTCTGGATTTCTTCTGATATTGCAGCAAACTCATCAGGATCTTTACTTTTCACCCAATTGTTCAGGTTGAACCCCAAAAGGGAATTTTCTTTAAAGATTACATCAAAAGAATTTATGTTGTTCAGGGTAGTTCCTGACAGTGCACCATACAAAATCGTTGCTGACCCTGCGGGCATCGCATTCAGCAGACCGGCTGTTGCCTCCCCTCCCACTGCATCAATAGCAACCGTGGCATCCAGTTTAGCAATCGCTGAAGTAAGGTTTTCAAGAAAATTATCATCGGTTGAATTCAGTACATATTTAGCACCCTTTTCAATCAATTCATCTATATGATCTTCTTTTCGAACAATATTAATAACCTGAATGCCTTTCAATTCAGCAAATTTCCTGACAAACTCCGCGACCTGTCCACCGGCAGCATTTTGAACAATGGCAGGAGCCCTCACTGCTTCTGCAAACTCAACCAAGCCATACGCAGTAAATGGATTGATTGAAAAACAAGCGCCCTGCTCAAAATCAAGCCCATCTTTTAATTCAATACAATCTCTGGCTTTGGCAACAAAATATTCAGCCCAGGTTCCATCGCGGTCTTCCTGAACAAAACTACTGACCTTTTTTTTCAACAACCGGCTGGCCAATTTTCCCGCATGTATTACAAGGCCAGCACCCTCAAACCCGGGAACAGCCGGCAGGCTTTTCTTGATGTTATAACCACCACGGATAAAAGCAATATCGGAAGGATTGCATGGAGCTGCTTCCATCTTTATCAAAACCTCATCATCGGCCAGGGCCGGTATTTCTCTTTCTTCCACCTTCAATCCAATTATCGCCCTGATCAGGTTTCCGTTGTATTCAGGCAAAACTACTGCCCTGGTTTTTGTTGGTAAGTTCTTCATTGATCTTGAAACTAATTTATGGCGAAATCCACCGCTGCTTTTGCATGAATTTCGGTAGTATTTATAAAGGGTAAAGTGCTGTCTGTTTGAGTGATGATCAGCGGTAATTCGGTGCAGCCAAGGATCACACCTTCCACATCCCGCTCCTTTTTAATGATCTCTGACAACCTGCTTTTCGTTGATTCTTTGAAGTCCCCAACCACCAGTTCATCAAAAATAATATGATGGATAAAATCACGATCCGTTGAATCAGGAACTACAGCCTCAATTCCAAATTTATCCTTCAGCTTTGGAATAACAAAATCCCCTTCCATGGTATACCTTGTTCCCAGCAACAACACTTTTTTCAACCCCAAACGATTGATCTCTTTACCCGTAGCATCAGCTATGTGGATGATCGGAATGGAAATCGCATGCTGAACTTCGTTTGCCCAACGGTGGGCTGAGTTGGCGCAAAGAAGCAGCAAATCGGCGCCTGCCTTTTCAATTTTAACGGACTCCTCAATAAGCCGCCGGCCAATACCGTCAAAATCATTCTGGCTGTTGAATTTTACAATCTCTTCAAAATTGAATGAATACATTAGCATGGGTGCAGAGTGTGCCCCTCCCAAACGCTGGTTTACCTCACGATTGATGATGCGGTAATAATCTACCGTTGATTCCCAGCTAAGGCCACCTATCAGTCCGATCGTTTTCATGCTTTTAAAAAATCCCTGACCAACCCTTCGGCTTCTTTCAATGCAGTCTGCAAGTCATCATTGACAATTGTTTTATCAAATTCTTTTGCAAAACCCAACTCATCTTCAGCTTTTTCGATTCGCTTTTTCAGGTTTTCCTCACTCTCGGTTGACCGTCCTCGAAGACGGTTTTCAAGCTCTTTTACATGGGGAGGCATCACAAAAACAGCAAGGGCTTTTTCGCCATAATGCTTTTTAATATTCAATCCACCCACGACATCCACATCAAATATCACATGGTTTCCCTTGCCCCATATCCGCTGGACTTCCGATTTCAGGGTTCCATAAAAATGATCGTGGTATACCTCTTCCCATTCAAGAAATTCATTGTTTGCTATCTTTTGTTTGAAGTCTTCGGCAGTTATGAAATAATAATCCTTACCATGGATTTCATTTGGGCGCATTTTCCGGCTTGCTGCCGAAACAGAAAATTCAAGGTTCAATCCGCATTCAAGCAGATGCCTGACAATGGTAGTTTTCCCAGCACCGGACGGCGCTGAAAATACAACAAGTTTTCCTTTTGGTTGAGTTTCCATATTGATTGGCAAAAATAGGAAATAATGATGGAACGCTGATGATTCTCAGTAAAGGCTTACGGGTTCTTTTTTACCACAAATGCACAAATCTTTTGTATTTCAACCGGCGGGCCTGAAAGAGAAAAACAAACGTCCTTCAAAATGTACATTTTTACTTTCATCGTGCGGGCCTCAGCGCATTGGCCTCCGATTCAGACTCACACGAGTATACGAATGACTTCATAATGGTTTTGACAATCTTCCGTTATTTTCTATTTCAAATTTCTTTCCTTTAAGAGTCTTTTCAATTCCTTGTTTTTATTTGAATTCCTTGATAATTTATATATAAAGAACAACGGAATCAGTGTTAAGAGTCCCCAGGTGTTTTTTATAACGCTGTAGGCTACAACTCCAACCATGATCCCAATTATCAGCGCATGAGCAATGGATGATGATTTCATTTTACTAGCTTCCTGTAATAATTCTTCGTCTGTTAATTCTGATAAATTTTTTTTCTCCATTTTTATAATTTCAATTATTATTTGTTTTGTTGGTTTAGTCTTTCATAATAGTTTTCAGGGTTAGTTTATGGTTTCGTAAAGGATTGCGGAATTCAAACCTATCAAGTTACCACCCAAAAATGATGCGGGTGATACTGCTCGAAAACCACTGAAACCCTTATGCACTATACACATTGTTGTGTTTTAGTGCTTTATTCAACATAGTTTATACTAGTTAATTCTTCCGTTTTTATCCAAATCTTTTCCGACAATCCTGAATCATTGGCTATTTTATCTGTATCTTTTTGCTTTGTCTTGTAGAAGTATTTACCTGTTATATTATCCAATTCTTCAGAGCTTGCAAGATAAATCGATGGTTTAGCACCTTCTGTTGGTTTAGAAATTAATAGATTCAATAATTTAGCAAACCATTTAGGATACTCTCTAAAAACATCTGTTCCAACAACACCAGGATGAACACAATTTACACTGATATTTTTTGATTCTAATCGTTTTGAAAGTTCCTTTGTAAAATATACAACAAGAAGTTTCGAGTTTGCATAAGCTTTATTCCCATCAAACTTTTCAATACCAAAATCATTCTCCAAATTCACCTTGCCACGTTTGTATAATTCCGAAGTTAGATTTATTATCCTCGCTTTTTTACTTTTTTTCAATAAAGGAATCATTAATATAGAAAGGGCATAAGTTGCAAAGTAATTTACTGCTAATGTCATTTCAAAAGAATCAACCGATGTCTCAAGACTTCTTTTAAACAATCCTGCATTATTAATAAGAATATCAATTCTATCATACTGTGATTTAATTTCTTCCGATATTTTCTTAATAGAATCAAGAGATGCAAGGTCAACATATTTTAGCATTACTTTTCCTCCCGAAGCACTTTTAATTTCCTCAAATGCTATTCTTGACTTTTCACTATCACGTACTAACATGATAATTTCAAAGCCATTTTTAGCAAGTTCTATTGCAGTAACTTTTCCAATACCCGAATTGCAACCTGTAATTAAACATATCTTATTGTTCATAGCTATTTCCTTTTGTCTTTTGGGGTTGAATGATAAACGTTTAGTTCTCTAAGAAATGATATTACATGAGTTTTTTCTTTAATTGACATTTCTACAGTCATTTTGGAATAAACTTGCTTCATATTTGGTGTTAACCGCTCAGCTTCTAATCTACCTTTTTCAGTTATTCTAACACGTTTTGCCCTTTTATCTTCCTTGTCGTCAAATTCCTCAATAAAGTCTTTTTTTAACAGTCTTTTAATAACCCCTATTCCAGAGGGTGCTTCTAATAAATGAATATGAATTAGTTCCATTTTTCTAAAACTGTCAACTAAGCTTAAATGCTATAAAATTTATAAACCACTTTGTAATCATTCTGGTCAACCAATAGGTTTCAAAATTAAAAATATTAATCTTCAATTCCACATTTCTTACCATCTAATTTGTTGTTTTATAAAACACAGGCATACTCTTTTCCGACTGTGCGCATACTTTCGCCAAAGTATGCTGTTACTTTATTAAGAGTATGCCGTTACTTTGATAAAAGTATGCTTATACTTTGAGCAGCGTATGCGCTTACTTTCAAAAATGATTGAGACTAATATACAAATACCGGCACAACAACCAATCCATCTCATGCATGATAAAACGAATGGGAAAAAATGGAATAATCTTCAAAGGGGTAATCTAAAAAATATTTTTGAAAAAACTTAACAGGATGAAATAAGCATAAAAAGTAAAACTTTACTATTGCTATGCAATAAAAATATTCCAATTGAATTGAACCGTAGCAGTTTTCTTTTGTTCAAATACTTATATCCAGGTAATCTGACATTTATGAATACTGGGTCATGAACTAATTGATTAAAGCAAAAAATCGATAAAGTAACTGGCAATACTATTTTAACAAGGAAATATTCTTGATAACAATTAAAACTAAATATTATGTTTTACCTGCGCATCTCTTCCGCTATTGCTTATTAGTAGTTATTTTATTCTCCTTTCCTAAGATTAAGGCTCAAATTGAGCTTTCACACTTTGATGGTTTTTCATTTTACACTGAAGAAAAAGGCCTCCCTTCAACTTATATTACAGACATTGCGGAAGATAAATACGGCTTTTTATGGATCGGAACAGCGAATGGGGTTTCAAGATATGATGGAAATCAGTTTACCAACTTTGTATTTTATTCGGATAACTCCCCTAAACAGAAACTCGGTTTTGTAAATGACTTAATAATGGACAAATCGGGGGATCGCTTATGGATTGCTTGCGCTGAGGGGATCCTTTTTACGTCAATTGATACAGTAAAATTCCAGAGGATCGATGAGTTATTTATAGCACAAAACTTGTCAGCAAAAAACACGCATGAGCTTTTTACGGATGGCGAAAATAAACTTTGGGCATTACATGGTAAAAATGGACTTTACTGCTACGATTTGAAGAATAAATCGCATGATCAGTTTGTTTTTAATGACGATCAATCAAATAGCGACTCAAAGCTAAACAGTTTACAATGTGTTGACATTGATCCGAATGATAGTACTACATTATGGATAGGCAGCCTTGCCGGATTAATCAAATTTAATATCATATCAAAGGATTATAAGGTATTTGTATATAAAAACAATCCTGAAAATGCCCAAAATTACATTCGACGGGTTCAAGCCTCAGAAAGTGAAGTTTACTTGGGTTCATGGAAAAAAGGCCTGATCATTTTTAATAAAAAAACAGAGCAGTTCAATCAGCCATTGATCGAAAAATTTCCAAATTCACATTTGTTGATCCATCATATTTTTAAAGAACAGGGAAATCAAATCTGGATAACCAGTGATGATGGATTAATACAATATAATTTAAAATATAAATCAATAACAGAGGTAAAAGATCATAACAGAGAATCAGGACTTTTCAGAGGTATCTCCTATATTGATTCAAGAGGAATTATTTGGTTTGGGTTTAGCAAAGGTTTGTTTAAATACGACTCATTAGACATCCCCAATAAATTTATTGAACTCGAAAAAAGAAATAAAATTCAAAATCCATTATTAATCAGGGAAATTATTCTTTCAAATGACTTTGTATATGTAGCAGGACAATTCAGCTCAGGCTTGTATAAAATAAATATGTCGGATGGATCGATTGAAGTTATCACAATACCAATATTTAACTATCATAATGAAATGGGGTCCAATTTAATGGACATGGTAGAAATGGGGAATGGAAAATTTCTCCTCATATCTGACAAAAAAATTGCCATTTATAATGAAAAAACTCAAAAAGTCTTCCATTCACCTCTGCAAATTAATCATCCGAATCCTTCGCTGCAAACTGTCATAAAAGATAAAAATAATCAATACTGGATAGGTACCAGAGCGGCAGGATTATCAGTTTTAAATTTTGATAAAAAAACTATCCGGACTTTTAAAGATGAATTCAGCGTATATCGAGATGATAATTCCCGATGGATCAATAATTTGTTTATTGACTCAAAAAATAAACTTTGGATAGGGAAAGGTTCGTCGAGTGTTTTGGATTTAAATAATTTTGAACTTCATCTCCTTGATCCGGAGAATACACCCGAAATTAAAACATATCAAGATGTTGATGAGTTTTATGAAGATAAAAGCGGTAAAGTATGGATGGCAGGTGGTGCTAATGGTTTTGGATATACTAATTTTGAAAATTTCACCAATGGAATAAATCATCAGATCGACGGTTATTTTTCAGGGGTTTATCCACTTGATGACAGCTTATTGTGGCTAATTGGCGTCGGTCTTGGCAGGTTCAATACAATTACATCTACTTATCATCCTATAAACCTGAATTTTAACAACAAAATAATTAAAGCTACCGGTCCAGTACTCCAATACAATAATGAACAGTTTATTATAGGCTGCGACAACGGTATTTTAATTTATAATAACAAAAAGCAATCAACGAATCCAGAAAAACCCATCCCCTATATTAGTAGTATAGAAAGTAACGGCAAACTACTTTATAAAGGTAATAGTTTAACCAAAAGCCAATTTAATTTAAAACAAGGAACAGAATTTTTAAAAATCAATATTAGCTCTCTGGGGTTCCATTTTTCCGAGCAAAGAAAGTATCAATACAAACTTACTGATGATTGGCAAGATGTAGGAAGTAATCAGGAAATTAATTTGACAAATCTTTCATATGGGAACTATAATTTGGCCTTAAAGGCAATTAACAGCAACGGCGTTTCCAGAAAAGATCCGACGCAATATATCATTCATATTCCTTCACCATGGTGGGTGCGCTGGTGGGCATTTTTAATTTACATCGGAATTGCTGTATTGCTGGCCGATCGGTTTTACCGTTTTCAGCTTTCGAAAAGGTTAGCCATTGCTGAAACTATTAAATTAAAGGAGATCAATAAATTAAAAAATAGCTTTTATACCAATATAACGCATGAATTTCGAACTCCACTAACAGTTATTTTGGGTATGGTTGATTCTTTGAGATCAGTTTTTGAAAATAAAAAATACGAAGGCTGCCGAACATTCCTTAGACATGATTGAACGGAATGGAAAAAATTGCTTCATCTTGTTAATGAAATGTTAGATCTATCGAAACTGGAAAGTGGAAAATCAGAATTACAATTAATTCAGTCCGACGTTATTCCATTTATCAAATACCTGAGTGAGAGTTTTTATTCCCTGGCCTCTGAAAAACAAATTAACCTTACTGTGTATTCAGAGATAGATGAACTAATGATGGACTTTGATGCCAATAAATTAACAGCCATCCTATCAAATATTTTATCAAATGCAATCAAGTTTACTCCAAATGGAGGAGAAATAATCGTTCATATAAATGAAGTTATTCACGAGAAATCTGACAGTAAATACCTTCTTTTAAAAATAAAAGATAACGGGCATGGGATTGATGACGAAGAACTGGATCATATTTTTAATCGTTTTTACCAGGCAGATACGAATTCATCAAGGAAAGGAGAAGGGACAGGAATTGGGTTGACCCTGACCAAAGAATTTGTTGAACTCATGCATGGAACCATAACCGTAAAAGTCAACCGGAAAAAGGGAGCGAGTTTACGATCCAAGTACCAGTAAAAAACAAGGCTGAGATCACCAAACATGTACACAAGCAATTGGAACCCACCCTTTATGCCAAAACGGACGAACCCGAACAAACGGAGATGAATCCGGATGACAATTCTACATTACCCCTGGCACTGATCATTGAAGATAACAAGGATGTGGCCCATTACTTAAAAACCTGTCTGGACGGGAAATACCAAACCATGCATGCATCAAGTGGGGATGTGGGTATAGCAATGGCGCTTGAAAAAATACCGGATATCATTATCTGTGATATCATGATGCCGGTGAAAGATGGATACGAAGTTTGTAAGGAGCTAAAAGCAGACGAAAGAACCGATCACATTCCCATCATCATACTTACCGCTAAGGTAGCATTAAAAGACAAATTAGCAGGGCTCTCCTGCGGTGCGGATGCATACCTTTCAAAACCATTTGTGAAAGCAGAATTGTTAACACGCCTTGACCAATTGGTTCTATCCCGAAAAAAATTATTGCAGAAGATTAATGATGATACACTGGGCAAAATATTAAAGACCCGCTACGATGATCCCGAAACTAAGTTTCTTCAAAAAATCATCAAGATCATTCATGAAGAAACCGGCAACCATTCATTTGGTTCATCCATGCACCTTGCCCGTAAAATGAACCTAAGCGAATCGCAAATTTATCGCAAGCTTAAAGCGATCACCGGTAAATCAACTGCTGTTTTTATCCGTTCGGTGAGGTTACAAAAAGCAAAAGAATTGCTTCAAACAACAGATAAAACCGTTTCAGAAGTTGCATATGAGGTTGGATTTAACGATCCTTCATGGTTCAGCCGGGCATTTAAAGAAGAATTTGGGTATACACCCAGTGCAATATCTAAATAACTGACAACGTGATTTATAGCTCCCTTTTTCTCCTTTATGTGCAAAAATAGTACATGCATTTTCGTGTGAATACAGACTACTGCTAAAGTTTGAATAAATGTTGCAAAGTCTTTACACATTCCCGAAATAATTTTGTGGCTAATTGATTTAAGATAGCAGGTTGAACCTTCTATTTGCGACAATATAGATTATGAAATTATTTAAATCTCAAATTGAAAATCAATATTACATGGCTGGTTTGTTCGAGATTATTTGTTTAAGACTCGAACAAAAGGGAATTGATCTTAACAATGTGAAAAGAAGTGACATTTCTGGTGTGGATGAATTATATATTAGAGGTGCTGAAGTATATAATGAACTTGTAAATGAGATTTATCTGAATGATACCAGGGTGTTGGATGTAGGCTGTGGACTGGGAGGTGCAAGCAGAATGCTTGCAGAAAGGTTTAATTGTAAGGTTACCGGGATTGATATATTTGAGGATTATATCGTCACTGCCCAAAAACTTTCTGCGCTGGTCGGGCTAACCGAAAAAACAAAGTTTATACATGCAGATGTATTGAAGTTACCTTTTCAAGAATCTTCGTTTGATGTGGTTTGGACACAACATGTTCAAATGAACATTGAAGACAAAACAGATTTTATTCTGAAATACACAGGGTCCTGAACGATGAAGGGGCCTGGTTTATTACGATATTTTTAAGAAAGGGAAAGAAGAAGTAAACTATCCTCTACCCTGGGCCAATTATGCATCCATCAACTATTTAGAATCCATTGAGTTGATGGATGCGCTTCTCAATGGTCTGGGCTTTATCAAATTGCAAACAACCGATCAAACTCGCAAGGCCAAGCAGTTTATATCGGAAACAATTGACAAGTATAGAAAGCAGGGCTCTTCCCCTCCACGGTTGAATTTTTTCATGGGCAAAACAATCATGAAAA
Organism: Bacteroidales bacterium; assembly: GCA_041393255.1. Taxonomy (GTDB): domain Bacteria; phylum Bacteroidota; class Bacteroidia; order Bacteroidales; family JAADJA01; genus JAADJA01. The sequence goes on from JAWKKM010000031.1 coordinate 40,814, forward strand.
AATTTGGGAATTTGTTGAAAGCCCTTGAAGAAAATAAAATTGAACTCCAAAGCGGAATTTATAAAAAGAAAATTATGGAATCAAAATAAGGGATCTGGCCATGACAATAAATATACTTAAAGCCTGGCTAACCTGGATTTCAACAAATAAACTTGGTACTTAATCTAATAACAAAACATCTAAAACATAAACTAATGAAAACTATTAAAACTAACATTTCAGCCTTAGAGAATTCGCTGGTAGAAGAATTCACGAATCAAATAAGAGGAGAGGTAATTCTACCACAAGATCCAAATTATAATGATGCCCGCAAAGTTTATAATGGGATGATAGACCGACATCCGGGTATGATATGTAAATGTGTTGATGATGCGGATGTTATCAATGCAGTAAATTTTGCAAGATCAAATAATTTACTTGTCTCTGTAAGAGGAGGAGGACATAATGCCGGTGGACTTGGAATTTGTGATGGTGGTCTGGTGATTGATCTTTCAAATATCAGATACACGCATGTAGATCCCAAATCCAAAACCATTCGCGTTGGTGGTGGCAGCCAATGGGGTGATGTTGATCACGCTGGACATGCCCATGGATTGACTGTTCCAGCAGGGATTATTTCTACTACCGGCGTTGGTGGATTAGCGCTTGGAGGAGGTCTTGGATACCTCACACCCAAATATGGATTAACCATCGATAATATTTTATCGGTTGACATGATATTGGCAGATGGAAGTATGGTAACTGCCAGCGCCGATGAATACCAGGACCTGTTCTGGGCCATTCGTGGTGGAGGTGGTAACTTTGGAATTGTTACGTCATTTCTTTTTAAGGCTTATCCTGTGCATACAATTTATGGTGGTCCAACATTATGGTCGATTGATAAAACCGAAGAGATTCTGAAATGGTACAGGGATTTTATTCTGAACACTGATCCTGAACTCTATGGCTTTTTTGCAGTGCTTACTATTCCCGGAGATCCGTTTCCAGAGGCAATGCATGGTAAAAAAATGTGTGGGATTATTTGGAATTATACAGGTCCTCAGGAGAAGGCCGAAGAAGTCTTTAAACCAGTAATGGAGAAACAACCCGATTTGCCTGCTGTTGGCCCAATGCCTTTCCCCGTTTTGAATAGCATGTTTGATGTATATTATCCGAAAGGATTACAATGGTACTGGCGCTCTGATTTTATTGATCAAATTCCGGATGAAGCTGTTAAAAAGCATGGCGAATTCGGAAAAGCGCTACCAACCCCTCATTCTACCATGCACCTATACCCAATATTTGGAAAAGCTCATGAGGTGGGTGAAACAGATACTCCCTGGGCTTACCGGAAAGCTAATTGGTCACAGGTAATTGTGGGTGTAGATCCCGATCCGGCAAACAATGATAAGATCACCAAATGGACCAAAGATTACTTCGATGCCATACACCCCCATTCTTCCGGTGGTGCCTATATCAATTTTATGATGGAAGAAGGACAGGATAGGGTCAAGGCAAGTTATAAGCACAATTATGAGCGACTGGTTCAGGTTAAACGAAAATATGATCCAAACAATTTCTTCAGTGTGAACCAGAATATTAAGCCTTAATTGATCAGAAACGTTGATCGGAATTTGTCCTGATTCCGAAATCTATTTGGCTTAGAACAAATTCCCTGGTTGTTTTGGCTGAAGTAAACAAGCATTAATCAAATGAAAATTTAAGTACATGAAAAATATAACAACAACCTTACTATTCTTACTATGCACTACATTAATCATTGCCCAGTCAATTGACAGAGATGTGCTTTCCAGCGCAGGTGATTATTTCGAAGGGCCAAACAGTTCTATCAGCTGGACGCTGGGTGAAATTGCTACGGAAACATTAACCGATGGAAATTTTATCCTTACACAGGGTTTTCAGCAGCCATATGGAATTGTGATCCATGGCATCGACCTGGATGTACTGGTTTACCTTGAAGGACCTTATAATGGCGGCACCATGAATACCATATTAAAAGATGAAGGAGAAATCCCTCTTGAACAACCGTACAATATTTCACCATGGTTTTATACTGGTACTGAAAATGTGGTCAGCATCCCCGATAATGTTGTGGATTGGGTCCTTGTCGATCTTCGGGATGCAACCTCAGCGGCAGCTGCCAATCCATCTACTTCCATTGAAAGACAGGCAGCATTCCTCTTAGAAGATGGTTCGGTTGTTGGCCTCGATGGCGCATCCTTACTGCAGTTTTCAGCTACCCTGAGTATTGAACCGTATGTGGTGATCTGGCATCGTAATCACCTTGGGGTACTTTCTGCAAATTCTCCAACTGAAACAGGTGGTATTTACAACTATGATTTTTCAACTGACATTACGCAGGCTTTTGGAGAAGGACTCGGATACAAATTAATTGACACAGGAATTTTTGGGATGGCTGCCGGGGATGCAAATACTGACGGATCAATTAATTTTGACGATAAGGCATTGTGGGTTGGACAGGCAGGAACAAAAGGCTATCTATCCTCCGACTTTAATCTAGATACACACGTGAATAATCCGGATAAAAACGAGCTTATGATCCAAAACCAGGATTTATCATCACAAGTTCCTGAATAGGTCCTGATTTCTAATCATACCATCAAAATATTGATTGAAAAAATTTCACTAAAACCAATAAAAATGAAAAATCTACTCGCACTTCTAACAATGGTAATTTTAACTACAAGTATCTGGGCACAATCACCCGAAAAAATGAAATACCAGGCGGTCATTCGCGATAGCAACGGCCATGTAGTCACCAACCAGGCTATTGGTATGCAAATAAGCATCATTCAGGGCGACCTGCCGGGAACTGTGGTTTATACAGAAACCCAATCCCTTTCAAGCAATGCCCAGGGATTGACATCCACTGAAATTGGAACAGGTAGTGCTGTTTTAGGGGATTTTTCAACTATAGACTGGGCCAATGGTCCTTACTTCCTGCAAGTTGAAACCGATCCGACCGGAGGGACAAACTACACAGTAACTGGTACTAACCAATTACTCAGTGTTCCCTATGCTATGCACGCCAAAACAGCGGATAGTCTGGTTGATATTGACAGTTTTAGCTGGAGTACAACAGGAAATGCAGGGACTATCGATACCAATAATTTCATTGGTACCACTGATGAACAATCGCTAATAATTAAAGTACACAATGTATTTTCTGGAAAAATATCTCCGACAGGTGACAATACTTCTTATGGGTTTGGGGTAGGAGGAGATTCTGGATTTGGAATCTTTATGACAGCATTTGGCCGTCGTGCATTAGCCCATAATACTGGAAACTATAATACCGCAATAGGACATGCAGCACTTTCATACAATACCACTGGAGATGGGAATACTGCTTCAGGCAGGGCAGCACTCTATGGCAATACAACAGGTTCTGGTAATACAGCAATTGGCGATATAACGCTTAGTGATAATGAAACAGGGGACCATAATACGGCCATTGGAAGAGCCTCCCTCTATAACAATGTAACAGGATCTTACAATACAGCTACTGGTTACCAGGCACTCCACAACAACACTCAAAGCAATAACACCGCAAATGGTTATAATGCACTATACAGCAACACCATAGGTGTAGTAAATACAGCAGTAGGCGTTGAGGCACTTTATAGCAACACCACAGGAAACCACAATACTGCACTGGGAGGGAATACCCTTTACGAAAACATTTCCGGACAAAGAAATACGGCGATCGGTAGTGGAGCAATTCATAAAAACGAAACCGGAAACGATAATACTGCCATTGGCTTCACTGCACTTAATGAAAATATTGAAAGGTGATAATAACACTGCAATTGGCAGGACAGCACTTTTCACTAATAAATGGAGATGATAACACAGCGATTGGGAGAAGTGCACTATACTGCAACACCTCTGGAAATCAAAACACTGCAGTCGGCAGAAATGCATTGGTTGATAATACCAACGGAAGTAACAATATCGGCATCGGGTTCGATGCTCAGGTGCCGAGTTCCACTTTAGATCATAAGGTTCGTATAGGAAACACATCCATTTTCTATGCTGGAATCCAGGTGGGATGGAGCATAACCTCAGATGAAATCTGGAAAGAGCAAATACGTGAACTACCTTATGGAATTGACATGCTAATGCAACTCAAACCGGTTGATTATTACAGAAAAAACAATGAAAGAAAAACCCGCGAAATGGGATTTATTGCCCAGGATGTTGAAATTTTACTCAATGAAATGGGATATGATAGTAATGGGGTTTTCTTACAAAATGCGATAATGGTAACCTAAGCCTGCGGTACAACGATTTTATTGCTTTGCTCACAAATGCTGTTCAGGAACAACAGCAAATAATCCAACAACAAGCAGATGAAATAAAAGTACAGAATGACAAATATGAAAAAATTCTTAAACGGCTTGAGGAATTAGAAAAACAAACTGTACAATAAAGTCATTTTGTTAAAGAGATTGTATGATTATACGACTTAAATTTTATCAAAATCAAATATGATGAAAAAGATCATTTTATCAATTATAATAGCACTATTTAGTGCATCAAGCATAATTGCCCAGACACCGGCATCTTTTAAATACCAAACATTGGTTAGGGATAGCTTAGGAAATATAGTTGATAATCTGCCAATTTCTATGAGGATTAGCATTATAGTTGATAGTATTAATGGTTCCTCAATTTTCAGAAATCCATAGTGTTACAACAACCCAATACGGAATGGTTATACTTGATATTGGGAGAGGAAACGTTGAAGCCGGCATTTTTGAGGACATTAAGTGGGGAGAAACTGCCCATTTTCTTAAACTGGAACTGGATGAAACCGGTGGTTCCAATTATAAGTTTTTAGGAACTTCGGAATTGCTGAGTGTTCCCTACTCATTGAATTCAGGCTCTGTGACATTAACTTCACCGAATGGTACCAATTATGAAGTACCAGTAGATAATAATGGAAATTTGGTTGCCGTTTGTTTTCCTGATCCCTCAATTGCTGATGCCGGCCCCGACCAACTAAATATTCTTTTCCCGGATACGCTTATTACCCTTGCAGCTAACAACCCAGTCATCGGTTTCGGTATTTGGACAATAATAAGCGGAACGGGTGGTATCATTATCAACCCAGACGACCCGGAATCCGAATTTACAGGGTTACCTGGAAATACCTATACATTGCGCTGGACTATTTCGAACGCATGTGGCTTCACTGAAGATGATATGAATATCAGTTTTAATTGCCCTCCTGTTGTAACTGATATAGAAGGCAATACATACAACACCGTAACAATAGGTAATCAATGCTGGATGGCAGAAAACCTAAAAACTACCAAATACAACAATGGCGATAACATTGCATATCCTGGCAATAACAATACAGCGTGGGCAAGTAATACCATCGGTGCATATGCCTGGTATGATAACGATATTTCGTGGAAAGACCTGTATGGGGCATTGTACAACTGGTATGCAGTTGTTAACATTAAAGGACTTTGCCCAACAGGCTGGCATGTACCTTCGACAAATGAATTGGATATACTAACAGGTTTTATTGGTGGAACTGCTCAACCTCATGGTAATGAGTTAAAATCCTGTCGGCAGGTTAATTCACCATTGGGAGGGGATTGCAATACCATCGAACATCCCAGGTGGGATGAAAACCCTTCTTATTATGGCACTGACGATTATGGATTCGCAGGACTGCCAGGTGGCGGGCGACACTTTGATGGAGCATCATTCATCGAAATTGGTAAAATCAGTGGCTGGTGGGACTCTACTGAGTTTGATATACAAAAAGGCAATGGCTTTAGGATTAATCACGACTCTGGAGAAATAGTAAAATTTTCCGATGATAAGAACTTTGGTATTGGTGTGCGATGCCTCAGGGATTAGAAAAATTTAAGAATCTGTCGGTTGAGCAACTGGATAAGGCACAATAGGCTTTCTTAACTTTTTGTTTTCCCGAATAAAATACATCAACCCTCCTTTGCAAAAGCTATGGAGGATAAAAAGACAAAATAAATGAAAAAAATAATTACAACTCTATTCATTTCATTCATAGTTGTAGCAAGTATTTTTGCCCAGGCCCCTCAGGCCTTCAAATACCAGGCAGTTGTAAGAGATCCTTCAGGTGCGGTAATTGCCGACCAGTTGGTGTCGATAAGGATTGCTATAATACAAGATAGTATTGACGGTATGCTTATTTACAGCGAAATCCATAACATCACAACCAATCAGTTTGGAATAATCGTACTTGAAATTGGGAGAGGGACAATTGAAACCGGCATTTTTGAAGATATTAAATGGGGAAAAACTTCCCATTTTTTAAGACTGGAACTGGATGAGAACGGGGGCACTAATTATCAGGCAATGGGAACTTCGGAATTGTTAAGTGTCCCGTATGCTATGAATACGGGTTCATTATCTTTAACTTCGCCTAATGGTGGACTTTATGAAGTTACGGTTGATAATAACGGAAGTTTTATCACCCAGTGCAGTCCAATGCCCTCCATTGCAGATGCCGGACCGTGGCAAGACAGTACTTGTAGTTCAACTACACTTGCAGCAAACGAACCTCAAATTGGCAATGGAGCGTGGAGTATAGTGAGTGGGACTGGTGGAAATATTGCAGATTCAACCAACCCCTTTAGCCAGTTTTCAGGGATTGCAGGAAATTCTTATACTCTACGATGGACCATTACCAATGTTTGTAGCTTCACTGAGGACGAAGTAAACATCAGTTTTCTGGCACCTCCTACAGTCTCAAATGCCGGCTCCGACCAATTAAATGTTTTTTCACCTACTACACTTGATGCCAATGCCCCCGATAATGGTACAGGTGTCTGGTCAATTATAGACGGTACAGGAGGTATCATTAGCGATCCAAATGATCCAGCAAGTTTATTTTCCGGTGTAGCTGACAGCGCCTATACCTTGCGGTGGACGATTTTCACGATATGCGATACAACAAGCGATGATGTAACTGTTGTCTTCGATAATTGTCCTTCCAATGTAGCTGACCTGGATGGCAACACATACAATACCATTGTAATAGGCAACCAATGCTGGATGGCAGAAAATCTGAATGTTGGCATTATGGTTTTCAATGGCACTAACCAGGGTAGTAACGGTATAATCGAAAAATATTGTTACCAAAATAGCTCAACAAACTGCGATGTTTATGGTGGATTATACCAATGGGATGAGATGATGCAATATGTTTTCACCGAAGGGACCCAGGGCATTTGCCCTCCAAACTGGCATTTGCCAACAGATGCAGAATGGTGTACGCTTGAGCAAGAGGTTGATTCAACAATTATTTGCAATACCAACGGATGGCGTGGAATAGATGGGGGCAGTAAACTTCAGGAAGAAGGAAACTCACATTGGAATGGAAATTTTAATGCAACAAATTCAAGTGGTTTCACTGCTCTCCCTGGCGGCTATTCAACAGGTTCGTTTGGTGGTCTCAATGACTATGCATACTTCTGGACATCCAGTGTGAATGGTTCAAGTTCTATCAACCGCAGACTTGGCTTTAATACGGAGCAAGTGAATCGGAACTTCAACAATCAGAATTACGGCTTTTCTGTGCGTTGTATCAAGGATTAATTATGAATTGAAGCTTTCTGTTGATTGATAAACTGAAAAACGTCGATGCTTACAAGGATTTAGATTATGATGGGTTTTTAGTGCCACTGGTAAAAGTTATGAAGGAACAACAGCATAAGCTTGAAGAACAAAATGACCTGATTGCAGATCTTATGAAACGCATAGAAAAACTAGAAAAACAATAAAATCACTCTTTTAATTAACTAATTTATTCAAAATGGAAACAACACAACAAAAGAGCCTTTATGAAAGGCTGGGCGGAGCAGATGGAATTGCTGTTCTGGTTGATGACATCGTAGATGCACATATGAATAACCCTGGAATTCAAAACCGCTTTTTACCAATGAAAGATGATCCTGAGAAATTGGCAAGGGCAAAAAAACATACCCGTCAATTTTTTGGAATGGGATCTGGAGGACCTGAAATTTATGAAGGTCAGGATATGCCCACAGCCCACCGTGGAATGAATATTAGTGCAGCTGAGTTTTTGCACGTAATTGATGATATAATGGCATCCCTCGATAAAAATAATATTGACCAGCATTCAAAAAATGAAGTGTTGACAATTTCTTATTCATTAAAGGATCAAATAGTAGGTTTATAAAATTCACTTATATTCACTTTAAAAATTTTGAGAGCCAACAGTATAATATCAAATTTCGATTTTATACAGTTGGCTGCGTGTTTTTATGTAAATTTATTTGGTATAAATATTTTTATTCCTTTCCGTGCAAATTGATAATTTTTCAAATATCCAATTGGAAACTGCTGCAGCGATTGCCAAAAAATTCAATTCAAACATAATCTTGCTCTGCGTTCTGCCCCTGGAAGTCAGATCAGAAAAAATCAACAAATTTCTGGCACCTCATGTGAAGACAGAACTAAATAGAATGTTTGAATTTTTGAATTATGATGAAAATAAAATAGAACAACTTGTGGAGTATGGTGATGAATCTGATAAGATCATTTCAATCTCTGAAACGAAAAATGTTAATTTAGTTATTCATACTAACCAGCAGAATAAAAATGACAATTACTCCAAAGTTGACAACCTATCAGAAAAATTGATCCGAAAATCTTTGAAGCCGATTATGATTGTTAAATCCGGCACTGTTATACCGCCTGCAAAAATCTTATGTCCTGTTGATTATTCGGAATCTTCGGAAAGGGCTTTGTTCAATGCCATAAAAATTGCCCGCGCATTCGATTCGAAACTTTTTATTGTCAATGTTTTTGAACCCATGCAGGAGTGCTTTGCTACCCGGTTGAAAATTGACTTTAATAAAGAAAACAATAAACTGGAGGAAGAAAATAAGGAGAAATATAAACGTTTCATTGCCAAATTTAATCTTGCAGAACTGGATCATGAAGTTATCAGCTTAACAGGGAATCCCGATGCAGTGATAACAGAATTTGCCAAAGTAAAATCGGTTGATATTATTTTTATCGGAAGTGCAGGCAAATCTTATATGCAGCGTCTTTTGCTCGGAAGTACTACTGAAAACGTCTTGCGGTTGTTACCTTCTTCAATGATAATCACCAAAGCTGAAAACATTCTTGAATTAAAAATTGAATCGGATATTTCAACCCTTGAGAAACATTTGGATCAGGCTATTCAATTGGAAAAACTGGGAAATTATGAAGAAGCCATCGAGCAATTAAAGATTTGCCTTCATATTAATGATTTACACCTGCCGGTTTTAAATCGGTTAAGTAAATTGTACTTAAAACTTGGAGAAAATGAACTGGCAAAAAATTATGAAAAGAAAGCCAATGAAATTCTTCGTCGGCTATGGGACAAAAAAATTGAACATGATATCAGGAAGGGTCTGAAAATATAATTTAAGTTAGTAATTTTACACGTCGACAATAATATTCCTGTATGCCTCAGATTTTACTGATTTATCTATTTTCATCCCTGGCAATTTTTTTCTTGCCTAAATGGCTCAGCGAGCGGAAAGCTATCTTGCTGGGATTGATAAATCTGGGGGCATTTATCTTTTTTTTTCTGGGAATACCATTTATTAGCGGACAAATCCAATATACTAGTTTTATTTCCTGGATACCTGAGATTGGGCTCAATCTTGAATTTGTTTTAGATGGATTAAGTTCAATTTTTGCTTTACTCATAACAGGCATAGGCTCCCTTGTATTTTTCTATTCCTACAGGTATATGAAGGGATATTCCGGGACAAAGCCATTTTATTTTTATCTTTTCCTGTTTGGTGGAGCCATGCTGGGTTTGGTCTTGTCGGGCAACCTGATTCAACTATTTATTTTTTGGGAATTGACCAGTTTTTTATCCTTTCTGTTGATCAATTTTTTTCATGAAAAACCGGAAGCCAGGCGGGCAGCTTTTCAGTCGCTTTTTATAACAGTTTTTGGTGGTCTGAGTTTGTTATCAGGAATTATTCTTATCGGTTCAGATATCAATAGCTACTCCATCAATGTTTGGATAGCGAACGCTGACATCATTAAAGCAAGTAATCATTATGTACCCGGTCTGATCCTGATATTGATCGGAGTATTTACTAAATCAGCCCAGTTCCCTTTTCATTTTTGGCTGCCGGGAGCGATGCAGGCACCCACACCGGTAAGTGCCTATCTTCATTCGGCCACCATGGTGAAAGCGGGAGTGTTTCTTTTAGCCAGGTTGAGCCCGGCCCTTGGAGGCACATTCGAATGGACACATATTATCCCATTAGCCGGGGTAATTACCATGCTCATCGGTTCTTATTTTGCCATTACTCAAACCAACCTTAAACCCATACTGGCCTATACAACCATAAATGCACTGGGCGTTCTCGTTTTGTTGATCGGGATCGATACAAAACTCTCCATAAAGGCTGCCATGTTATTCCTGATTATTCATGCTTTTTATAAAGCTACTTTATTTATGGTTGCCGGAATTATTGACAAAAAGGCAGGTACAATGGATATAAATAAATTGGGAGGCTTATTGAAATATCTACCCATCACCTTTATCATTACCCTGCTTGCTGCACTTTCCATGGCAGGTTTACCACCCATGTTGGGTTTTCTTGGAAAAGAATTAATTTATGAGGCGAAAATACAATCCCCGGGTATAGCTAACCTGGTACTTTTCCTTGGTGTTGCCTCGAATGTGCTCATGATAGCCGTTTCATTATTTTTTGTTTACAAAATCTTTTTGGGGAATCCACAACCTTATGAAAAAAAACCAAATGAAAAAGGACCCGGATTTTGGCTGGGGCCATTGGTGCTTGTTGTATTAAGTTTGTTTTTTGGGCTTTTTCCATCGATCCTTGGAAGCACATTGGTTGAATCAGCTGTTTCAACGGTGAGAGAAGAGGATATCGTAGTAAAACTAAAACTTTGGCATGGATTCAATGATGTATTTTTTCTAAGTCTTTTTACAGTAATCCTTGGATTCGCTTTGTTTTTTCTGTTGATAAAAAGAGAAAGGCTGATGGCCAGGTGGAGGGCTTTAAACAAAAGTATATTTAAAATCAAATTAACCGAATTGTTTGATAAAACAATGGAAGGATTTGTGAACTTTACTACACGAAAATCCAGGGCAATCCAGCATGGATATCACCGGTATTATATCCTCACCATTATTTTATTTACTTCAGTGTTGATCTGGTACCAGGTATTTGTCACAGGTGGATTTAAGCTGAATACTTCTTTTTCTCTTCATCCCTTTTATATAAGTGGATTGATTGCTGTAATAATAAGTGCGACTGCATTCAGCATATTTGCAAAAACCCGGATTACTTCAATCGGCCCTCTTGGCGTAATCGGGTATGGAATATCATTGATTTACCTTTATTATGGAGCTATTGATCTGTCCATTACCCAGATCATTGTGGAAACAATCATCATTGCCATGTTTGACCGGTATATTGCAAAAGTTGCCACGCTTTGCAAAGTTGTCGTCTTCCATCACAAAGTTCAGGGATATAATTGTAGCCCTTATATTTGGTAGTGTTATGACTTTGATTGCACTCAGGGCAATTGATATTGATTTTTTAGATCCCATTTCAAAATACTATATCGACAACAGTATGATCAAAGCATTCGGTAAAAATGTTGTGAATGTAATACTTGTTGACTTCAGGGCACTGGATACCATGGGAGAAGTTATTGTTTTGTCTGTTGCAGCTTTTGGTGTTTCTCTTTTACTTCAATCAAAAACCGGTAAAACATGAACTCGGTAATTTTACAAATAGCTGCCCGATACGTCAGATGGATGCTTCTGATCTTTGCCTTCGTTGCTTTGATCAGGGGCCATAATTATCCGGGTGGGGGATTTATCGGAGGATTACTGGCAGGCCTTGCCCTTATTTACGACGGATTTGCTTTTGATCATAAACGTATCTCAAAGAAACAAAAGATCAATCCTGTTGGTTATATTGGAGCAGGTTTATTGCTGATATTCATAAGCCTGATATTCGGAATACTTTCAGGAGATGTTTTAATGAAAGGAATATGGATATCCATTAATCTGCCCTTGCTTGGTCAGTTAAAGCTCTGGAACCCCTTTCATTTTCGATATTGGTGTATTTTTCGTTGTAATTGGAATTACAATCTTGTTTTTTTTATCCTTAAAACGAAGGTAATGGAAGTACTGATAGCAATACTGGTAGGATTTTTATATGCAGCAGGTGTTTATATGATACTTCGAAGAAGTATTGTAAAGTTTATTATCGGAATTATCCTACTGAGCAATGCGACAAACCTCCTGGTATTTCTTTCTGCTGGATTAACCGCGGGGAGCCCTGCATTTTTAAGTGATCAGGTTTCCAGTCAACAGGAATTTTGATCCTTTGCCCAGGCGCTTGTGCTTACTCGCTGTCGTCATAGGATTGGGCATCGTTGTATTTACGATAGCCTTAAATACAAATTCTTTAAAGTAACCGGTACAGATGACCCGGACCAGTTAAAACCAACCGACAATCAAAAATGAACTGTGTAGCACTTCCCATACTGATCCCATTGGTTCTGATGATCATTCAGATCTTTTTCAGGAGGAAAATATTCTCCCAGTGGCTTGGTATATCAGGAAGTCTGCTACTGCTTTTATCAACCTTCTATCTTTTTGGCCAGGTAACTAATCACGGAATTTTAACCTTAAATGTCGGAGGATGGCCGGCCCCTTATGGAATTACGCTTGTGATCGATTACCTGAGCATCCTGATGCTTGTAATTTCTGCTGTGATTATTTTTTGCATTTCCATTTATGCGGTCAGTTTTCTAAAAACTACCGGTAAGAAACAGCGGTTCTATATCGCATTTTATGCACTTATTCTTGGTTTGAATGGGGCATTTATAACGGGAGATGTTTTTAATCTTTATGTATGGTTCGAGGTGATGCTTATTTCTTCATTTGTATTGATCACTTTGGGTTCATCCAAAGAACAGCTTTCGGGGGGGATAAAATATCTTGCTTTAAACCTGGTCGGATCACTTTTATTCCTCGCAGGCATTGGATTGTTATTTGGTAAAACCGGAACATTGAATATGGCTCAGCTGGCGGAGATATTAAGAGAGGACGATTCAGCGATCCTTTTAAATACTTCTGCAATGCTGTTTTTTGTTGCCTTTGGGATTAAAGCAGCCATATTCCCATTGTTCTTTTGGTTACCCGCCTCTTATCATACACCCAACATTACCATCACATCACTTTTTGCAGGTTTGTTGACAAAAGTCGGGGTTTATACCATGATTAGATTTTTCACTTTGTTTTTTGTGCAGGATCAACCTTTCTGGCATACCCTGTTATTAACACTTGCAGGTTTAACCATGTTTATTGGGGGATCTGCTGCCATTGCCCAGTACGAAATACGAAGGATTTTGTCTTATCATATCATAAGCCAGATCGGATATATGGTGATGGGCCTGGGTATTTTTACCCCACTGGGGCTGGCCGGCGGGATCTTTTTTACACTGCACAATATGATTGCAAAAACCAATGCATTTTTAGTCTCGGGTATGGTATTCAAATTAAAGGGCAATTATCATCTCAAGAATATAGGAGGCCTGGTTAAACAAAGTCCTTTGTTAGCGGTACTTTTTATTATTCCTGCATTCGCCCTTGCCGGGGTTCCGCCACTATCCGGTTTTTTTGCAAAATTTATTTTGATCAAAGCCGGTTTTGAGGATGGACATTATTTTGTTACTTCAGTAGCTGTTTTTACCGGACTTTTAACACTTTATTCAATGATTAAAATATGGAATGAAGCATTTTTGAAAAAACCTCCGGAAGATCCAACCCAGGAAAAAGATACCTATGAATTATCTTTTGTGGAGGTTTTTCCATCATTATTACTGGGTATGATAAGCCTTGGAATGGGAATTTTTGCATCCTCCGTTTTTGGCTATACCATGGAGGCAGCCAACCAGCTTATTAATCCATCAATTTACATCGAAACCGTTTTATATAATCAATAGTTATGAAATTGTTGAAAAAGATCGTATACATCGTTGAGTTTATTGGTTTTTATCTCATAAAACTGGTACAGGCAAATTTATTTATAGCCTATGATATACTTACGCCCAGAATGATTACCAAACCTGCGTTTCTGAATATCCCGGTGGAAATTAAATCTGACTTCGGTTTACTGCTATTCAGCAATCTATTATCCATGACACCCGGTTCTTTATGTGTTGATTTAAGTGATGATAAAAAGGAAATGAAGGTTCATATATTATACCATAAAAGCGAAGAGGACATGCAGAATGAGATAGCCAAAATCCAGGACAGAATTATTCGAATTTCAAATTAAAGAGATGATGAACATTGTGATATACATAGCTTTTGGTTTTTTATTGGTGGCACTGGCCATAACTTTATTCAGGCTGATCAAGGGCCCAACATCCGGTGACCGCATCATAGCGCTCGATCTGGTTGGATTTATAACAATGGGATTTGTGCTGGTATACAGTGTCTTAATAAACAAGGCCATTTATTTTGACATCCCGGTCATCATTTCCATGGTATCCTTTATTGGAACCATTGCATTATCAACTTATTTAAAAGAGAAAACTTAAAATGTGGTGGATTTATATATTAATATTGGCCGGTTCATTGTTTATCCTGATTGCCTCCATGGGATTGCTCAGGTTTAAGGATATATCCAGCAGGATGCACGTAACCACTAAGGCATCTTCATTCGGAATTATGCTCATCCTTCTGGGTGTAAGTTTTTACATGAATATTGAGAAGTATACTTAAAGGCATTTTTTGTTATCCTGTTTGTATACCTCACCGCTCTTTACGGCCCATTCCATTGCTAAATCCAATAAGGACAAATCCTAAGGTTGTCAGGAATAAACATTTTATACAATTCTATACTTTGAGGGTATTTGCCTGGATATTATCATAAAGCTCTTTCGTAACCTGGGTTAAAGGCATCGTGAAAGCGATAGTGGTCCCCGTTGTCTGCACTCTTTTTATTTCAACTTCAATTTCATTAAATAACAATCCTTTTGTTTTAGCAAGGACAATGGTTCTATTGATTTTGATTATTTTATCTCCCTCACGATGCATGGATTTGATATCCGAAATGATATTAACGCTATAAACCAGTTTTTTCAAGTAAATCAACAGCAATTTGTTCCGCTTCTTCCGCAGTGTTTGAAATGATGTATGCTAATATCATAATATTATTATTTAAAATTGTGAACGCTGACTTATTGTATATTTGAAACTATAGGATTAACAACCATAATAGTTAACGGTTTAGCCATACTATATCAATTTAGGATTTTTTAACGGAATGATCCAAAGATATGGCTTTAGCCTTATATTGATGGATTAACTTGAGGTTTGCTTATTTCTGTAGTTTGAATATTTTTCCAAATTACCATATAATTGAAAATCGAATCTACTACGCCCGATTTTACAGATCAAACTGCCGGATGGCAGGTTATCACATGTTTTTAACTATTTCAAATTCATTTGCTTTAGAGGTGTTCATTTCGAAATTCGGCAAATAGAAACTGAGTATAATCAATAATACCAATGTATTCTCCATTTTCTTCAACGGGTGCAATTCTTATATTGTAATTGTACATTAATCTTGGCACATATTTTACATTTAAATGAGCTGGAATAGAAAACACGGGTTTGGTCATAATTTCATACACACTGACTTCATCCAGCGTTTTGTTTGGGATAATAACACCTTTTATGATATCATTCACCGTAACAATTCCATTGGCATCGGCATTATTTCTCTTCTTAATTAAAAGCGCCTGAACATTCTTTTCCTTCATTAAAAGAATAGCGTCTCTTACGCTTCAGACCATCAATAAAGAATAGCTTTTCAGAAGCTATTTCTTTTGCTTTTTAAAATTTTCCATAACCTTAATATTTATAAATGTTCTGTATTGAGGTTCTCTCTAATTTTCTTGATTTGTTTAGATAAACCTGCAACCCTATCAATTTTCAGTGCAATCAATATCCCATTTCCGGGCTCTTCAATATTGAATTCTTTTGAAACAGATTCGATTATTTTTTTAGTGTGGTGTTCTTCTACCACAAAAAGAATAATATCAGTTTTGTCCTGAATGGACAATCCTAAAAAATTAGATTGTTCTATACCAGTGCCTTTGCCCTGTATAATAACATCACCGGTCGCACCTGATTTTTTAGCTGTCTTGACAACTTTTTCTGTTATGTTTGGGTCAACAAACCCAACTAATAAATTAAATCTCATGATTTTAATTTTTTAAATTTATTTAAATACTTAATTAAGTCATTTATTTGTGTATAGCCTAAAACTGTAATCATCGGGAAAACACTGGCGAAGGCGATTAATCCAAAACCATCCAATGCAGGATTCCGGCCTGGTACAACTGATGCCAGCCCCAATCCTAAAGCTGCTACAATGGGGACTGTGACAGTAGAAGTAGTAACCCCTCCCGAATCGTATGCCAATGCAACGATGTCTTTTTTACAAATATAGTTTGAATCACTACTATTATATAACCCACCAATATATAAGTTGCAAGGGAATCACCAACTACAATGCGATATGTACCCACAACAAGGGCAAAGGCCACACCTAAGGCTACAACTATACGAAGATATAGTATGCCTATAGTTCCTCCAGATACTTCATTTGCTTTTGCGGCTACCGCATATAGGGCCGGTTCAGCAATGGTGGTAGAAAATCCTACAAGCGCTGCAAAAATATAAACCCAGTAATAGGCTTGCCAATCGGTTAATGAGCCGGAATAATTATTCATCACAAATTCAGGCATGGAAAGCTGCCGGACCATTATTTCTCCCAGTGGAAATAATGCTTTTTCCAAACCAATTAAGAAAAATGTTAAACCAAAAACAACCAGTAAAACTCCAATAATTACCTTCTTGAGATTGGGAATAGATTTTTTTATAATTAAAACCTTAAGAAGGCAATTAAAACAACAATAGGGCTTACATCCCTTATCGTGTTTAAAAAGTACTTCCAAGTTCTACAATCATACCTTTAAATTTAAAATATTATCATTCCATAACCCATTACAAATATCATGGGTAAAGCGATGCAAATGCAATTAATCCAAAACCATCTGTCAAAGGACTTCTACCTTCAATGACAGTAGCCAAACCCACACCCAGAGCAGTTACCAGAGGTACTGTTATTGTAGAAGTTGTTACACCGCCGGCATCATAAGCAATGCCTATGATTTCTTCCGGTGCAAATAATGTCATAATTATTACAATTATGTATCCACCGATAATTAAAAATATACAGGCCAGCCCTTTGATGATCCGCCAAATTCCAATTAAGATTGCCAATCCGACTGAAATAGCTACGGATAATCTTAATCCAAACGCATAGCTTAATTCAATTTCAGCACTTATCAAACCTGATTCTACTGCTATTTCTGCAGCCTCCTCCGAAACTGCTATCAGCGCAGGTTCTGCAATGGTTGTGGAAAACCCAAGAAGGAAAGAAAATGATAAAAGCCAAAACAGACTTCCTTTTTTAGCCAGGGTATAGGATAAATTCTCTTCCAATTGGAAACAAACCTATTTCAAGACCTTCAATAAAAAGCATAAGTCCGATAATCACGAAAACCAACCCTATGAGAATTTCAGACAGGTTAGGGAAAGGCTGCTGTAATACCACAATTTGGAAAAATGACACGACCAATATAATGGGCAATAAATCAAAAAATGAAGCCTTAAGTTTACGTGCTATATTTTCTATTAGTTTTAATATCATTAAATCAATCCTTATGATTTCTTAAAAATAGATATTTTTTTGTGAAGCTAACTTATTTTTGACTATAGAACAGATTTACAAATCCCTAATCGAATTATTATGAAATGATGAATACGACATTTTTCCATTAGCCTTTGCTATGAGTGAAACCTGTTGCACACTTAAGGATTACTAAATCAATCGAATACTAGAAAAAACCTGTTAAATTCCGGCATGGAATTAATTTTTTTTTATATTTAACAAAAACAGAAAGTATCATAGTATGATTTGTTCTTTGATCTAAAAAAAAAAGACACATTCAAATACATAGTAGTAAAAATGAATTTTAATACCATAAAATTATGAACCCGATTCATCAACTCATGTGCTTTTTTTAGTTCTTGTGAAAAAAGGAAATGCCCAAGGTGTGCTGAGATCACAATAGTTGAGAAGAGTAGAAAAAATGAAAAAGTTAAATGTAAGAAATGTGGCGAGATATTATATCCTCAAAAATAGTCTCCCTTGGTTCCAGTTTTCAAATCAGGATAAGATAATCAATAAGATTTGTCCAAATACAAACTAACCCTAAACTGATTAGTTTTAACTGTTCCAAACACCCCAATTGGCATGAGTCTTCCTGACAGGCATTGTGCGTTGGCGCGACTCGTACTTTAATTCGACCCACCCCAATTCTCCCGATCCAAACTCCGGTATAGAATGGCTTCAGTAATTGGCACAAGTCTTCCAGCCGAGACCTGAGTGAAAGTGAGACTCGTGTTATAATTTCACCCACCCCAATTCTCACGAGCCATACTTCGGTATTGAATGGCTTCTGCAAGATGTTCAGGATTAATGTTTTCTAAAGCATCCAGTTGGGCGATGGTTTAATAATCCTTTTAGAATGAGGTGGGAAGTTCGAGCAGAACAATTAAATTTCTAATTGGTATTTTACTTATTCTTTCCAGGTACAATCTCATTTATATTTTGAATAAGATCAAGCCCTGAATAATATTCTCCCTGACTATAGATCACCGGATCAAACAAATCCATGTTTACCTTTCCCTCCTTATCCAGCAGCCTTTCATCAATTTTAGCATCTATAACCTCCCCTATAAATTGCCGGTGTGAACCTAAATCATGGTATTCGGTTACTTTACACTCCATTACGATGGGAAATTCCTTTATGTAAGGTGCGTTCACATATTCCGATTTTACCGGAGTGAGGCCTGTCTCATCAAATTTATTCATATCTTTTCCGGAATACTTTCCTGCAAATTTCACATAACTAATAAGGGAAGCATCGGGTACGTTTACGGTAAATGCCATGTTGGCCGTTATACCATGGTAAGAATAGGTGGCAGGCCTTAAGGATACGGAAACTTTAAAGGGCCTTGAACAGGCAACGCCAAACCATGCTGCTGTCATTATGTTCGGAGTACCCACCGAATCATAACTTCCAATTACCATGGCCGGTTCGGGGAATACCAGGTTTTTCACTCCCTGTGATTGTTTGTTATATATCATTTTACTGGTATCTGGTTGGGCCGTTTTACCAAATATTCGTTTGAGGCCATCGGCAGGTGTTTCTGAATCCCTGCCTATAAATAGCAAAAGCACAATAATGCTTGCCAGGATAATATTTAAGATTTTTGATTTTTGCATATTGTTTTTGTTTTCTTCGAACTACTTATTGTGTACCTTGTCTATTAAACATCCTGTTGGGCAAATGGCACACCATGGTTTATTAAATAAGAATGACAGGATGGCTATGACCGTGGCAAATACGAACAATGCTATTCCTGCCACTTTATACATAAACACCATAAAAGGTTCCAGGTAACTTAGCTCAATTTGAAATCCTAAAACAAGGCTTATCAATATCAAGGCAAGGTATATCTCACCCAACGACAGTGGGCTGCTTTTTACATGGATATTTCGCTTTTTTGCAGGAGATATTTTATTTATTAATTCCTGGAACGCCCCCATGGGGCACAGGTAATTACAGTAAAATTTGGGCCTTTTTAAAAGCGGCATTGTAACAGCCAACAATAATAATATTGTTGATTGCCAGTTTGTTCTCCATGCAATTCCATTTGATAACCAGCCATAGAGTCTGTTTAATGGAAAGAACCTTTCCCGTATAGATTCCGATAACCAGCACTACAATGATGAGGTAAATCCATCGATATTTTTTTATGGAACTTACATGGCTTATCAATAAGGATAACAGGATGACCATAAGAAAAAGCAAATCTTTTGAAATGCTTATAAAGTCACTTTTTAGACGGTTTTGCTTTTCATTTAAGTATTGGGCTGCTCCCTGCCTCATGCCTCGGATAATTGCATTGCTCGATTCAGTAGCTCCCGAAACAGCATCTACTTCAATGCCAGAAACCATGTTTATATTCATTCCTTCCCATTGGGCCAATAGATTATCTTCCTTAATATACTCCATAAATTCCGTCGTTTCGTTATTGGGAAGTAAATGAATCTTTTGAATGGTATCTACTTTTAATCCTATAAGTAAAGGGACTTTTCCTCCATAGCCTCGATTTTCTGTAACCAAAATGCCCTTGCCAGTTGTGTCATTACCGGATAATATCAGGTAAATATTTTCGCGGGTTTCAACCCAATTGTTGGCTTTGGGAAATATCTCATTAAAAATTTCTAAATCAACAGTGATATTCTCACTTTCTCTTCCAAAATTAAAATTCCAGCCACTGCTAACCCCAACTGCTACCGTAAGAATAAGAAATAAAGCGTAATGATATAGGCCTGTCTTTTTTCGCATTTGCTTCTTTACCATTAGCTGTAAACTCTTAAATTAGGTATTGTTCTTAATCTGGCTATGATTATTATATATTTATTGAACTTCTCCTTCTATTTTTATGTCGATAATTTCATATTACCAGCCGGAGGAAAATACAAACTATCTCATTCAGGATCGACAATATTAAGTGTTTTGCCCGATTTGTACAATTGATTTCCAATATAAATTTCATTTTCTCATGTACAAAACAAAAAACCGAAATAAACTAATTCAATACCTGAAAAACGAAGAAGATTGTTTCCACCGGTAATTATAGGAGCTCCTTTAATAGTCTCAATAATTCCTAATTTTCCTGAAAACCTTTAAGCACCTATTCCTTCAGCCAGGTAATTGTTTTTGAGCGACTTGATTTTACGCGAACTGTTTAATAATTGATCCTTTCTAGTAACAAATTTTTAGGGAGAAAAAGTAATTTCGGGGCATTCCGGGATAAAAGTACCTGGTGATTGCCTCCAAAGGAAGGAGCATTGACCAGTATCATTGCAGCATAGCTTTCATCGAACACATTCTTTATCCCTATGCTTACATCCAATTTTATGCGCTTTATTTTATGCATGTATCCCGTCTTTAAATGAACAAGATGAAATCCGGCATACTCCTTAATATTGGCATCATTAAGAAACTGACTTCCCGTAAACTGGTACTGTGGTAAAAAATACAAACCCATTGGTATCTTCAGGATTACTTCCACCCATGCGTTATGCCGGGGAATACCCGGTAAAACATTGCTTGAATAATCAACACCATCGTCAATAAAATCAGTAAAAGTAGCTTTGATGGCATTGTAGCTTGCATTCAAAACCAATGAATGCCTGCTCTCTGCGTTATTTAATCGTATGGATGAATTGAACTCAAAACCGGTATGACTGGTATTTCCGGCATTGGTTCCATAAAAGAGATCTTCGGTTTCGCGTTTGGTTACCAATAAGTTATTCACCCACAATTGATACACACATGCATCAAGAAACAAACGGTTGCTTTCATCATTGTACCTTAGTCCTGCTTCGACATTCCAGCCTGTTTCAGGTTTTAGATCGGGATTTACTGTACCTCAGGCAGCAGTGTTTCTTCTACCGAAGGAGCCTGAAAATCCATGACTCACTGAACCATAAAAATTCAATCCTGAAACCACCGACAGGTTTACACCCACAAATGGCGATAAAACCTAATCGTAATGATAATCTCCACTCAGGCTGCTATTATCATTGAAATCATCCTCCAGTCGATAATTGAGCGTATTCAGGCTTAAACCGGCCTCAAATAATGCCTGGATCTGCCACCTGATATTGACCGTTTATAAAAATCGTCAAGGGATTTCGCCTTTCTGAAAACTGCTGTTTTTGTTGGCCTTGTATGCCTGAAAGGGTTTCATAAATTCCCCATGAATAGTTTTCAAACAAGGTTTCTATACCCAACTGCACTTTAAATTTTGTCAATTGCAGTGAAGTAATGTTACGCAACCCCCAGTTTTGAGAGTCATCATCCAGTATATTAAAAGGCCGTGATTCATAACCTTCGTAGCGATGAACGAACAGATGAATTGCGTTCTGCAGATTGTCATTGAAATAGTGCTTAAACTTAATACCTCCAATCAGTTTCGTGTAAGATTCATACCCCTTCACTTCCAACCAGTTTTGAGCGGCACTTTCAGGTGTATTTATTAATTGCTCCTCATTCAATGAACTGGGTATGTTAGCCCTGGTATCAATGGCAAGCAAGGTCAGCTCGAGCATACTTTTAGTCCAGCTAAAACCGGTGTTTAAATTGAAATTCCGGCGATGGTATTCACTATTTTCCCGCCAGCCTTCTGACCGAACATCTGAATAATCAACACCTGCGAAAAAACCCTTTTGCCTGTATTGCAACCCAGCCCCAAGCGTTATTGATTGGTAGGAGGCAACATCAAGCCTGGCATAACCGTGAATGCCATCGGTATATTTCGGATGATTCAAAACCACCACTCCTCCAAGTCCTGAGCCATATAGCGCGGATTTAGAACCCTTTAAAATTTCAACCGACCCGATGGATGATACGTTCAAATCTTCTATCTCGGTAGTACCATCACCTGTGGTTAAAGGTATTTCGTTGTAATAAGCTTTGATCCGATTAGTGGCATAGGGCGTTCGTGATCCGATGCCCCGTATCGTAATCCGATTGGTATTGTATGCACCGGTTTGAGCATATACACCGGGAACCTGGTTAAGGCTTTCAATGTATGAAATCGTGTTGGGCAGTTGTTGCTCCAAATTGCTAATATAACCTATCGATGAAGGCATTTGCAGAACCGTGGTTTTTTGCAGGTTTCCCCGGATGGTTATTTGCCCGAGCAAAGTTGTCGTACTTATAAGCTGTATATTTACCAGGGTATCCTCAGAACCAATGATCAGGGTATCTGGCAGGTATCCCAAATGATTAACAATCAAAGTTTTTACAGCTGATTGAATCATAAACCTCCCCGATGGGTTTGTAACATAGGAACCTGAATCGGTTAAAATGTAGGCATCGGGAAGTGGCTCTTGCGTTTTTTTATCAAAAACAACACCCTTTATCTGTGAAAATACCGGTAGGGTAAAGCACAGCATTATACATAGCCAGACAATCCGGTTCATACATCTTTGTTACTCATTTACCGGAATCAGTTTCAGTATCCTGCCAGGGCCTTCAACACCCACATATATATATCCATCCGGGCTTACCTTCACTTCGCGCACTCGACCAATACCTTCCAATAGTCTCTCGTGCCCAACTACCTTGTTATCCTCAATGATACAGCGTTCGAGGTACTGAAAACGCAGCGATCCGATGAGCAGGCTATTTTCCCAATCACCATACCGTTTACTGGTAACGAAAGCCATACCACAGGGCGCAATCGATGGCACATAATAGGTTAAGGGCTGCTCCATTCCGACCCTTGCGGTATCGTTGGTGAATGTTGTACCATCGTAGTTGATGCCAAACGAAATTTCGGGCCATCCATAATTGAGACCCGCCTTAACGATGTTAATTTCATCGCCACCCCTTGGTCCGTGCTCGTGAGTCCATATCTCGCCGGTTACCGGATGCTTGGCAATTCCCTGAATATTACGGTGCCCATAGGAGAAGATTGACCTTTCAGCGCCGCCGGTTTCGTAAAACGGATTGTCATCAGGAATTGAACCATCAGCATGCAAACGGTGAACCTTTCCATTTGAATTATCCAGTTTTTGCGGAAAAACATCCCGTCTCCCCCGGTCACCAATTGAAAAGTATACGTATCCTTCATTATCAAATGCTATTCTTGAACCGAAATGATGGTTGGAATTTAGTGCAGGTAACCCGGTGTAAAGGATCTCTATATCCGTGAGCTGGTTTCCTTTAAGTTTACTTCTGATCAAACGGGTATTCCCGGCTCTTTTGTCGTTGACATCCACATAACTGTATGTGATATAAATCCAATTATTTTTATCGTAATCAGGATGCAAGCGCAAATCCATCAGGCCGCCCTGTCCGGCTACTCTTATTTCGGGCAGACCCTCAATTTTTATAAGTTGCTGATCGGTTGTAAACTTCGACAAAGTGCCGTTTCTTTCCGCGATCAACAAATCGCCGTTGGGTAAAAATTCAATGCCCCATGGAATCTCAAGATCATCAACAACCACTTCGGCTTTGTATTTAAATTCATTTCCATAAACTCCGTCTTGAAAATTAGTTGCCACTATTTTTTCAATATGGCGCGATTTGCTTTCAGCCAGGATGTACTCGCCCAGGGCTCTAATTTCGTCGTTGGTGAGGACAGCCTCATAACCCGGCATAGCATCATTTTCAAGGCCATCAGCGATGATCTGTTCGATCCTGGCCGGATTTTTTCCATAGATCCATTCGCGATCGATGAACTGGTCGAGGTTTACGCCGTGACAACCGGCACAAAATAATTGATAGTTTTCTGATGCACTTTTTGTTTTCAGGAACAAGGGGAGTTATTTCGCTTACAGAATGAACATTAAGAAAAAAGATTGAAGTGCTGAGGAGAATATTGATAAAAAATGTGTTCATGATAAAAATATTTTTGTTTGAAGCTATAAAGATAAACAATCAAAATTTGATGATAGATTAAGATTATTGGGACCTGAAAAATATAAAATATTTCACCATAATATTCTATTATTGTTATTATAAAAACGATAATTGACTAACTCAAAAGCTGGTTGAGAGAGAATGCTTACAAAATTAGAGAACAGGGGGTTATCCATTTTTTTACTTTCAATGTTGTTTATTGTATGTCAGAGACTCGTGGTATCACCTCCCCAATTCACTCTATCCAGACAATGGTAATGGATAATCACGACTTTTTATTCAAGTTTAATCTTTTGCAAGTCCTTACTTCCAGCATTGGTATTCTGATTCATCGCATTCCAAATGCTAAAGGTAGTTTACATCCTCTTTGCGCTGTGCTAAACAAGGACGAGCTGGGGTTTTGCACCTGGGCTTAAGGGCAATATTATGGATACAAGCAGTATAGTATCTGGGTTCTGTTCTTAATTACAAGTTTTTAATCGGATTTTTTTGTGTTATTAAAAGTATAGGTTATCCTTACAGATGCATAATTGAATAAAGAAAAATTGTACACTTCATCATTGTCTGCACCTCCTTCAAGAATCCGGTACCCTGCCCTGATTCTGAAGCTCGTCAGATATAGTATATGTTGCAGCAATCAACACATCCTCGGCCCTGCCCTGAGGAGCAGCAAGCGCATCTCCGTCAAGCAAAAGCCCGAAATTATCTCCAATGCTCCAGAATAGCCTGAAATTTATTATTGGGACAAATCCCACATTGGTTTTCTCAGACATTAGATCGGATGAAGAAAGTGCAATTTTTGCATCTCTGATTTTTGCGGTAAACCCAAGCCAAACTCAAACCTGAGCTTTTTTACAATATCGTAACGATAGGTCAACCTGTATGAATTGAACATATAGGTGCCTTCAAGCTCTGTGTTAGCAGGAAACACAACGCCTTCAAAAACAATATCATTTCCCAAACTGCCTTCTGATTTTGTTTCCAAAGGGGCAAATAATAAAGAGAGTGTGTGGCGGGATTTTATGGTATAATTCAGTCTTACCTCTGTAGAAAAATGACGATTTTGATTTCAAATCGTCTTTGAGTGAAAAGAGTGTACCCTGATCGCCCGGAATACGAACATCATTATATCCGGTAAAAACAGCACCTGATTCCAAATCAATTGAAACCTGAGCTTTAGCAGAAAATACACCCAAAAAGATTATTATCACTGTGGATGCTATAAATGTTTTTTTCATTTCAATGGTATATATTAAATTGATAGAATGCCATGGGATTTCAACTACGATGAAATTTCCTTAAGAATACGCAAGGTTTCTGTTACATGCTTCTCAGTCTGAGTTTGTGAATTAAACATGTAGATTACTTTCCCCTGTTTGTTGATTACATAGGTAACCCTACCTGGTATCAATCCAAATAGATTGGCGGGTACACCAAATTGTTTTCGCACTTTATTTCCTTCGTCACTAAGTAAGGTATAATTCAGCCGGTGCTTTTGTGCAAACTCAAGGTGGCTTTTAACGGATTGCCCGCTGATGCCAATGATCATGGCATCTTCGTCAGCAAAAACTTCGAATTGGTCGCGAAACGAACAGGCTTGCCTCGTGCATCCTGGACTATCATCCTTGGGATAAAAAAAGATCACCAGGTTCTTTTTACCCAAAACGGAATCCATTGAGAATAACTCTCCATGCTGGTCTTTTAATTCAAATTTAGGGACTGTGCTCCCTATAGTTAGCCTTTCCATATTTTCTGAATTTTTGTCAAAAACTAAATAAGCAATAAACAATATTAAATAGATAGCCAGGTAAATCAAATAGAAATTTCTGAATCTTTTGTATTTCCGGTTATCGGGATAAATATTACCAAAAAGACCTTTGATTTCTTTCCAAAAAACAGGCTTGATATTAATGAGCCAGCTATCGGTCTGGTAGACTATTTTACGAAACTTGCTTCGATAATAACCCAAAGGCAAACCCCATGCTAAAAAGAGGATCAACCAGATATTTTTAATAAAAAATTCCATTTGCTATTATTTTTTTGGAAACCATGGGAAAAAAGAATTTGTCTTTTGAATGTATTCCTGGTATTCCGGTTTGGTATCTTTCAGGGTTTTTTCGAGCAGGGAAACACCTGAAACTTTCAGCAGCAGAAAAGTCATCACCAGGGAACCAACAATTTGCCAGTAAGCGCCGGCAGCCATGCTAATAATGGCAAACGCCCACCATACCACCGAATCACCGAAATAGTTAGGATGCCTTGTGTATTTCCAAAAACCCGTATTCAGTACCTTGCCTTTGTTCCGGGGATCTCTCTTAAAAACTGCCATTTGAAAATCGCCCCCCGCTTCAAAGATGAATCCAATGATCCACACCAGAATTCCCATGGTATCGAGAAAATTAAGATTTCCCGATGGTTGGCTTGCGCTAATTCCGAGCAAGGGTAACGAAACAATCATGATCAATGCCCCTTGCAATAAAAAGGTTTGAAAATAACTGAACCACCAATATCGCTTTGCACCATAATTTCGTCTGAACTGCTGGTACCTGAAATCCTCTCCTTTCCCAATGTTTCTTGCGGCCAAGTAAATGGCAAGCCTTAGCCCCCAAATGGTAACCAAAATGAGAATGAGTATTTTTCTGGCGGTCATTTCTCCCGACATGAAAACATAAAATGCATTCACTGCCACAAAACCCAAACCCCAGAATATGTCAACGATGCTCACATTTTTTATAACAATGCTCCACAGCCACAATAAAGTTACCAGTATCCAGATGAGAAGTGAGGCTTGTAAAAATAAAGTTGTCATGCTACGCAAATTAATTATTAAACAATAAAGAAATGGCAATGGCCCCGTTACCAGCATGCATACCAATTACAGGAGAAATATTAACAACAGAGACGGGATTTTTCCCAGTAATCTGTTTCATTTTATCTTTTGCTTTTTGAGCACCTTCAGGATTGTGTGCATGCAGCAAAATGTAGTTCCAAACGATCTTTCCCCTGCTTATTTTCTTAATATGTTTAACTATTTTATTCAAGCTTGCTTCCTGACTGAAGGTTTTACCAAAAAGGAGTGACTTTCCATTTTTGTCCATTGAAATAACCGGATTTATTCCAAGTGCAGTGGCCATCAACCCTTTGGGTTTAGAAACCCGTCCTCCTTTAATCATGTATTTTAAATCCCGAACACTGACAAATATTTTGGATTGAATGATATCCTTTTCAAGAGATTCAATTATTGATTCTAAAGCTTTGCCTGCTTCAATATTCTGGGCGGTTTTCAGCACAAGCAATCCCAGTGCTCCTGATAAATTTTTTGAGTCGATCACATATACGGGTTTATTAAACTCTTTTGAAATACGTTTGCCGGCTTTTAGACTATTGGCATAAGTTCCGCTAAACTGGCTGGTAAGATGCACGGCAATGATGGCATCGTAGTGCGATGCCAAATGTGAATATAAGTATGTAAATGCTTGTTCGTTTATTTGAGATGTTTTGGGAAATTTGGCATGTGTTTCAAGCAAATCGTAAAACTGATCGGGATGAATGGTTACTTTATCCAAGTAATGACTATCGCCAAAATTCAAATTAATCGGAACTACATGAATCTGATAAAAATCAATTAGCTCCTGTGATAAATCGCAAGTGGAATCAGTAACAAGAGCTATGTTCCATTTTCGATTGAAAGCTGCTTCCTGCTGTCGTACCATATCATCCACTTTCTGAAATGTGATGGTTCCCTTGTCTTTCAACGTATGAAAAAGTTCTGCGGGGTGGTTGGTATGCAAATGAATACGGCAAATGCTTTCTGAGCCAGCCACAACAACAGAATCGCCATTTTCGCTTAAAATATTTTGAAGTTCTGTTTTGCTGATGTTCACATTCTTAATAATTGCTTCTGTACAAAAACGATTCGTTATTTCTTCATCGCTTAATTCTTCAGTATGAATAAGCGAAATGCTTTCATTAGATACAACTCCCAGCTTTCGGATATTTCTATCTTTTATAAAATCTATGATGCCTTTAATAAATAAGACAAAACCTTTTGCTCCGGCATCAACAAAACCCGATTTGTTGAGTGCTTTGAGTTTTAAGGTAGTTTCTGCCAATGATTTTTCCAGCACATCAATAGAATCAATTAGCACATTTTTAAAATCGTGAATGGCTTCTTTTTTGGTATTTAGAAATTCAGACCACTCTTTGATAACCGTTAACATTGTGCCTTCAACCGGGTTGGCAATGGCTTCGTAAATGTAAGGGATGGATTTATTCACACTTTCCGCAAATTCAGGAAGGGTAATAATCGGTTTGTTCAAGGTTTCCCTGCTCAAACCGTGTAAAAACTGAGCAAAAATAACTCCTGAATTACCTCTGGCACCCATTAAAGCAGCATCCGCAATATTGTTTACCGTAGTTTTATACGATTTATGCGGTTTGATATTATCAATTACTGAACGAATGGTGGAAGCGAGGTTTGAACCGGTGTCTTTATCATTTACCGGGAAAACATTAATTCTGTTTATTTCTATTTTGATTTTGAGAGTATTTGATTTCTCCTGCAAGAAATGCATAATAAAGAAATTTCCCGTTAATTGCGGGACATGTATTTGATACTTTCTTTATCCAAAACTAATGAATCCATTTAACAATGTAAAAACCAGAAAACTTTAACAATGGCACCAAGAACCGAACCCCCAGATAATGTCAATAATAACGATATTAAATTCAGTCCTTGGAGGGTGGCCAAATTTGTTAAATCGTAGGTGGCATATAAAAAAACCAAATAATGCCCCCATTAAAATGGCATTATTGACTGAACCCTTACTTACCGCAGGGTAGACAGCAAAAACAGAAATCCCCACAACGTAGATATAGAAGATGGAAATCGCCGCAACCAGTTAACGTGCGATCCGATAAAAATCACCCATAGTATTTTTGATAAATATTTTTTAGCAATCACACCTAACCACAACATATCTACCCCCAAAAACCAAAAGTGAGCAGGTAATCAAGATTATACTTTCCATAAGCGCATTTTAATTTCTGGTTTCGCAAACGATTGCCCCACAAAAACAGGTTTCTTTCATCATGTGGCACCCAATCAAAGATACAACAATATACGATACAATTATATGTATGTTTTTTGTTACCAAATGCGCAATCCTCTTTTTCTTAATACCATTCGATCATTCTTTATCCAAATACAATGGCTATTTTGCACTTTTTAAATCCCTTTGATCCGGTCAATAAATCCTGAAAATGCTTCCCCATCAATATTTCCTGATCTTTGAGCCTGCTCAATGACCAATTCGCCCTCCAGTTCCCTGAGATAAAATTTAAATATATAATCGGCGCTTTCATCAATTCCAGCCTTACCAAACCTGAGGTCGGCCAAATAGGTTCCATTCTCATCCTGGCCAATATGATAATATCCTTTGGTAAACCTGATCAATTTTTTTAATTCTTCATTATCTGCATAGAAATTCAATGCTTCTTCGTTACGCGGAAGATAGGTAAAATCATCCGGTTTTGTGCTGTCAAAATTAGAATACAAACCCATATAATAACCTTCTTCAGTTTCAGCAATTCCCAATTCATAAAAAATTAGTCAGCAAAGGAGCGGTTTTCAATCTTTTATAATCAATATGCTCAAGTTGGCAAATGCATTTTCAAATACTGAATTCACGTATAACTTATTGGCTGTGTACCAAGTAGATAAACAGAGGTAGCCATAACAACTGTTAGTATCAATCTTCTCTGAAAACACTTGCACGTTTAATAAACATGATTACAACAAGGGCTACAACAATGGGCAATGTGAACAACCACAATACCAATGATACCGAATTCAACCCTGTAGTCCGAGAATGCAAAAAATGCACCGGTACCGTATGGTGTAAAAATAATCCAAAAAGGGGTGGGTAAAAGTTTCAGCCGCCCAGAATACAAGATTCATCCATTCAAATTTTGAGATACTTGTTTGCTTTTTATGAATGAGATAGGCCAGCCATCCCAGTATGGGTGCCAGCAGAAATGCAAATATGAGTGAGTGACTAAAACCCCTGTGTACAAAAAGTCCGTCAGCCACACTGTAAAAAGGGACAATCAACACATCTAGGTCGGGAATTAACCCACTAACAGCACCCCACATCATGGCTTTGTTGCCCGCTTTTTTACCCAGGACAACTTCGCCCACCGCTGCACCTAAAACTACCTGTGTTACTAAATCCATAACCGTTAATCCTGAATTCTTTTAATGATTGTTCTTTACAGTATAAACCTTGAAAAATGGTTTTTGTTTAACTTAAATATACAATATTTAAACAAAATAAAATATTAAGTTCTGTTAAATAATTATTTTGGAATCGATTTTGGATGGAAGGCAGTGGTTATTTCAATGCACTAAACTGTCAATCTGCTGTATATTTTATTAATCGCAGCGTCTTTAAAAATAGTACCATCTGCCCAATGATTTATAATTATGATGGCATTATGATATTTTAAATAGTTTCTTCCTTTCTAATCATCTTTTGCATAAAAACATTACTCGGTATGGTTATTTTCTTGTCGTCTTTTGTTTTAATAATAATGAAGAAAATACCAATATCACTTAATTTCCCTTCTATCGGGAACTCCTTATCCATTATGGTTAAGTAATCTCCGATTTTAATAGGATGATTAAAAAAAATGATCAGTGTAGATGTGATATTTGAAATGATTGACCACTGAGCAAAAAACGCAACGCCCAAAATTGTTAGTATTGTGGAAAGAAATAACAATAACTCAGATTGGCCAACTCCCCATATAGCCAATAAAAAAACTGTAAGTATTGTCATTAACAAAACACCTGCGATTTTATTGGTGATTTTTACTCTCCCAGTTTGATATTTAAACCGAATTCCTACTTTCTTAATTATTCTTGTGCTTATTAGTTTCGTAATCAAAAAAACAATAAGGATAATGATCGTTTCTGCTATTTGAAATTTATATTCTTCCATATAAATAATTTTATTTTTCTACTGAAGACCAACATCATTCCGTTCAAAATTCAAAGTTTTGGTATGAAATTGATTTCTTGATTGTTCAAAAATAGCAAATATTGGCTTGTGAGGCAAGGTGTTTTTTTCGGGCTTGAATATTTGTTGAAAATAATTTACCGGCTAATATCGACTTAAAAAGGGCCGTTTTTTATTAAAAACACGTAAGAGCCTTTTAATTAGCTTCTGATACACGTTGGCGGATATGAGCAGTACATTGCGCAGCTTTGTATTTCTTATCATCCGCTTTTGTGCTTAGTTTATTTGTGAAATTTCTGTATTTCTCAATCTTCATAAACGTAGTTTGTAAATTTACTCCACTTTTATCAATCCCCAGCGTTGTTTTATTGATGATAATCTACCCTATTGGATGTCTTTAATAACAAAATTTTTATTCTCAACTCCCTTATGATTAATCTCAATTGAATATAAAAATTATTTAATCCCGACCAACCAAATATCTACCAAATATAAATACAAATATTATTATTTCACAATTTTTTCACCTTCAAATATACCATATTAAAACCTTGCGCTAAGTTTGGCCGGAGTAAAAGCATTATTTGAAAAGACTATGCGCAAACTTTGGGTAAACCTTGCGCTAAGTTTCTGAAATAAGATTTTAGGGTAATAAATCGTAGAACTACAAAATATTAAACAACTGCTCTTTGATCTTTTCCAGCTCATCTTTCATTTGAACCACTATTTTCTGGATGTTGGCCTCCCCGGCCTTCGAACCGAGGGTATTGATCTCACGGCCCATCTCCTGTGAAATAAAGATCAGCTTTTTACCCTGCGATTCCTGCTCATTCAGGATTTCGGTGAAATATTCGCAATGCTTCTTCAGGCGGACTTTCTCCTCTGTGATATCCAGTTTGTCGAGGTAATAGATGATCTCTTGTTCAAAACGGTTTTTGTCAATGTCTTCTTTGTTAGCCAACTCATAAAGATCCTTTTTGATCTTTTGCTTGATCATGTCAAGACGCTGCTTTTCGTGGGGGGTAACTTCGAGCAAAAGATCCACAATGTTTTGAGTTCGCTTTTTAAGTTCTGCTTCCTGCGATTTTCCTTCCTCAATCCTATATTCATTCGCTTTATCAAGGGCTTTGCGGGCTGTATCAAAAACCAGGTTCCAATCCTCTTCGGTAATGTTCTCTTTTTCAGGAACCATTACATCGGGCAGGCGCATAATGAGCAACAGGTAATCGTTAAAATCCTTTTCGTCAAATTCGGAAGAGAGGTCTTTCAGTTCACGGTAGTATTTACGTGCTAATTCTTTGTTGATGGAAAAATTGGCCGCCGCACCGGCATTCTCAACATTGATGGAAAAGTCAACTTTACCGCGCTGCAGCTTCTCGGAGATCAGGGCGCGAAGTTCTATTTCTTTTTCGCGGTAGCCATTTGGTATCCGGGCATTGATATCCAACTGCTTGCTGTTGAGTGATTTTACCTCTACTACCAGTTTCTGGTTCCTGCACTCGCATTCTGCTTTGCCGTATCCGGTCATTGACTTTATCATACACTTCAAATTGAAGCAACAAAGATAGAAAACATGAAGGACAATAAGCGATGGCTTACAAATATTAATCAACATTGCTTATGATTTCTTTATAGTTTTGCAGTTTTTTGCGAACAATATGGAATCAACAATATTTTATATCATCCTTGTTATTCTGATTTTCGACTACCTGCTCGAACGATTATTGGATTATCTGAACAGTACTTATTGGAGCAGTGAAATACCAAAAGAGCTGGCCGGCATTTATGATTCGGAACAATATAAAAAATCGCAGGACTACGAAAAGGTGAAAACGCGGTTTTCGATTTTAACAAGTTCCCTGAGCCTGGCCGTCATGCTCTTAATGCTATTGCTGGGTGGGTTTGCCTGGCTTGATAATTTTGTAAGAAGCCATACCGAAAACCCGATTCTTATGGCGTTATTGTTTTTCGGCATACTCGGATTGGCCGCCGATATCCTTTCTACACCTCTATCCATTTACAGTACATTCGTTATTGAAGAGAAATTCGGGTTTAACAAAACCACTCCCAAAACCTTCATCTTCGATAAAATCAAAGGATGGTTGTTGGCTGCCATCATTGGAGGTGGCTTGCTGGCTTTGATCGTATGGATTTATGAAACCACCGGAGAATGGTTCTGGGTAATTGCCTGGGGGGCTATCGGCTTCTTTACCATTTTTATGACCATGTTTTACTCCAACATCATTGTCCCGATGTTCAACAAACAAACACCCCTTGAAGAAGGATCATTAAGGTCGGCCATTGAGGAGTTTGCTCAGAAAGTTGGGTTTAAACTAAAGAACATCTTTGTGATGGATGGTTCAAAAAGATCTACCAAAGCCAATGCTTATTTCACCGGATTGGGGGCAAAAAAAAGGATCGTTCTGTTCGACACATTGATCAAGGATCAAACCGATGAAGAACTTGTTGGAGTGCTGGCCCACGAGATCGGGCATTACAAAAAGAAACACACGCTTACCGGAACCATCATTTCCCTTTTACAAACGGGGTTGATGCTGTATATACTTTCTCTTTTCATTGGAAACCCGGTTCTATCGCAGGCATTGGGTGCCGAGCAAGGAAGTTTTCATCTGGGCATTCTTGCATTCGGATTGTTGTACAGTCCGTTATCGTTAATCCTCGGTTTGGCAATGAACGGGTTGTCGCGTAAGAATGAATTTGCCGCTGACCGTTATGCGGGTGAGAATTACAAACCCCAACCTTTAATGGATGCACTGAAAAAGCTATCGGTAAATCATTTGAGCAACCTCCGCCCCCACCCTGCTTATGTTTTCTTTTATTATTCGCATCCGCCGCTGCTGGAGCGGTTGAAGGCACTTGGTAAAT
>JAWKKM010000032.1:0-73087 GCA_041393255.1 Bacteroidales bacterium
ATTTGCGGTACAAAGGAAACTATTTCATTTAGGGGCATTCATTATTTCGTGGATGGAATGAAATGTGATACAATAATTCAAAATGGAGTCGAAAAGGAATTTACTTTTCCGGATGTAAAATTCAAACCTAAGCAATTCTATTTGCACGTTCATCATAAATATTACATCCTAAATGAATTACCGTGGGAAATTGAAGATGATGGCTTAGTAACCCTTTGTAACTGGTGCCATTGGGAATTTCATGAGAATAACAGCGTAACGTGCTATGAGCGAACAAATGATGGGTTGAATGAATTGCACTTAACTCCATGTAAAAGATGTAATGCAGCAGGGTATTTTCCAGAATATTATCATATTTCAAAAGGAATTTGCTTTCGTTGTGGAGGGAAAAAGTATGAAGAATTCATTTAGTCTGTTAAAGTAATGAGTATAAAACAATTATATCGAATTTTATTATTATTGAAAACTGATGTTATCTTAAATAAAAAGTAAATTATCATTTGTGGTAGCTTTCTTAATTAGAGACCGACAAAACTATGCACAAACTATGACCTTAATCACTGCCTGGACAACAAATGAATTTCGAATTGTAGCTTCGGATGCACTTTGTCATGATGAACGTGGAAGAACAAGTGTTTGTCAAAAAGTTCTTGCTAATCAAAGCATTGCAATTGGATTATACGGAAGTTCAACACAAAAAAATAGAGAAAAACTTGAAATTGTTTTAAAACAAAATCAAGATATTAGTCCCACTAAATTTAAAGAACTTGTAATAGAAGAATTCAATTTTGAATTGTGTAGTACTTGTGAAGAAATTGATTTTACCAGCAAACATGTTACGCACATTCTGGTTGTTCCAAAATCAAATAAACCTCAAATATTATGCATTCAGGCAGGTATTAAACCTTATTTTAATTCTTTAGAAAAATATTTAAAGGCTATTAATTCCCAACTAACAGATGAAATGTTTTTCAGTGAACAAATGGAAGATAATTATAATGATTTGTTGTTTAAACATTTTGAACGGATAAAAACTCTTATCGGCTTCGATGTAGCAAACTCAAATGAGTTATCATTAATAGAATTATTTAAAGAATTTTATTCGTCAGTTTATTACGAAAGTGATATCAAAAAAGAAACCATTGGAGGAGGAAAAATTTACTTGGCTTATAGTTTTGATAATTCAGTTTGGAAACAAATTGAAATTCTTCCAATTCCTTATGAGTTTTATCACGGTAGAATTTTTAATTATGATAGGTTTTGGGAATGAATAGTTATTTATATTTAAAAAAAAGAAGATGAAACAGAAGCTTAAAATTGAAAATTTAGATGCGGATTCTTTCAATAGTAAATTTCCAACTGACAAAAAGCCAAGTTGGTTTGCACGTCTCATGGAAGGACCCTGTAATTAGTAATATAATTGCAGGTACAATACTTATTGGATATCCATTTTTATATTCAGCCATTTCTTCATTAATAAAAAGTCATTCCATTTCGGAGTTCATTCACAATCTGTTGTTTACTGATATTAAGTTTTATTGGATATTGCTTATTGTAGTGGTATACATAATTATTGTATTCACGATTAACTTCCTAATAAAAAACGAAAGTTGTTACCCATAGATTTTATCATCAATTTACAATTTGGTCGTTTTAAATTCATAGAATTAATTACAGCATTAGAAAGTCATTCATTCCCTGCACCGAAATCATTACAAAAGAATGATAATGATACAATTCTCAGCACTGGTGTGTTTTGTTCTTTTTAATAGAAGACTATCAGAAGGCTTTTTTTTTGCAAATTGAGGACGGAGACCAAGATTTATTCCTTTATAATTCTGTTTGTCCAATTCTTCACTCATACGGTCTTTTAAAAAGAAAGAAAGAAAATAATCCTAAACCTGGAAATAAACAAAAAATAAATTTTTACTATCTATCGAAAAACGGAAATGAATTTTATCAAGCTTTACAAATTTATCGAAGTTATTTTAACCAAGCAATGGAAGAATGGTAGCTTAAACCTTTATTGAACTTTAAATTTAAAACACCCAATGAAAATTTCTGATAAGTTAATAATATTCTTAAGGTCTAATGATTTAGGTGAATTATTGGGACTTAATTTACAAAGTTTCTCTAAAAAAGATATTATCAAATGGATAAAGGAAAGTAATGATATATTATCGTTTATGATTAGGCATATAAAGCCAATTATGCAAAAAAATCGTAACCAAAAATTTGGTGACGGATGAATTCATTTTGAAGTATAAGCATGAATTAGACAAATTAGGTGTTCGCTGGTATTTAAAGAACATTGAACACTTCAGTGGTTATTTTCGGGTAACGATTATTTCCTCAACAATGGAATTAAAAGAAAAATATTAAATACATATAAAACAAAAGAATCAAAGTATTCGAATGTTGTTTTCATAATAAATTCACAAATAGAAAAATTTTTAAACGAATATAAAGAATCTAATCTTATTAGATTAGAAGAAGATAGAGGTTCAACTTCGTCTCATATTTCTACAAACACGGAATTGAATTGGAATAATTCATTAATAACTCAATTTAATGATTTCTGGCATTGGTATGAATTGCATGAAAACTCATCAATTAAATGGGATTTGACTTAATAAGAGCAAATATTAATAAATTAAATTGGGCATATGTGTGCAGCTATGAATCACTTTATTGGGATATAGCTAGAATAAGAGAATTTGAAGATTATATAATTTTTTCGTCAAATAAAAAACTAATAAAAAGGCAAATTCCATGAAATTGGAATAATTAGTAGGGAAAGAACAAAAACAAATCATTGGCGAGGAATAAAAAATGAAAATTTCCATGGAAGTTTAAGTTTGTCACACACTGTAGATTGGTCAAAACAGCTCATTGATAATTTTATAGATTTGTGGGATTGGTCAGACTTGAGTATGAATCGCTCCATTCCATGGAACATTGATTTAATCAATTACTATAGTGATAAAGTGGATTTTAATAGTTTGAGTCAAAACACAGGTATTAAATGGACTTCTGCATTAATAAAAAAATTTATAACTAAATGGAATTGGAAATATTTAAGTACTAATAATTCTTTACCTTGGTCATTAGAGTTCATAGCTGAATTTGAAGAATATTGGGTATGGAGTTCCGAACGGACTGATTTTAAAGATATTGATAAAAACACTTACAAGATAAATTGTTTATCTGCAAACACTGGTATTAAATGGACTTTGGAAATTCTGGAGAAACATTATAGCAAAATTGATTTCTGGTTAATCTCTTTATATGGTTCATTTAATTATGAAGTATTAGAAAGGTTTCGTGATGAATTCAATGAAACCAGAGTTGTTGATTGGGAATATCATAAGTTTAGTGATTTTGGAAGTGAAATTGTAGATATTTACAGAACAGGTTGGGAAAATTTAGCCTGTAACTCGAATTTTTTTATCAGCCCTAAAAACATAGACTTTCTTTATTCCAATTTTGTTGAAGTTAAAACGATTCATGGAAATTTTGTTCATGATGGATATTATTTAAATGTAAAAAAGAATCTTCTTGAAATTCTTAGAGATAATAAAATAAAAGATTTCAGATTAAGCGAAATAATAGACTACGAGTTGAGTTGGGGACACATACTAATTAACGACACTTTTATAAATAATTCATTATTTGAAGATTATTTATGGAAATATAATCAAGCTTTTATAAAACACGCATTTTAAAATTATGTTTGACCTTTAACAGGCAATGCATAAGTTGCAAATTAGCACTAATAAGATTAGAAAAAATAAAAAAAACTATTCCATGCTCACTCAACCCACCTTCTACCATAAATACAAAAACCTCATTGCCAATGTTTTTTCAAAAAACCATGCGTTTACCCGGCAGGAGCTTTCGGAGGTAAAAGCGGTGGTTAACTGGAATTTGATTTCTGCCAATACCAATATTTTGTGGGACGGCGATTTGATGGCTGCTTTTTCGGAGCAACTCAACTGGAAAATCCTTTCAGGCAACCTCGCTGTAAAATGGACAGATGAACTGTTGGAAAAGTTTGGCGACCGGATAAACTGGCACAATATTGATTTTAATTACAGCCAACCATGGAGCCACGAACAGATTCTAAAATATAAGGAGCGGCTTGAATGGACAGCCTTGGCTTTTAACGACAAGGTTTCGTTAACCGCTGATATTATTGAGGCCGGGTTGCCGTATATTTACTGGCTTGAATTTTCAGGGTCAAAACAAATCCTTTTTACCGAAGCACTAATTGAAAAATTCAAAGATAAATGGGACTGGGAACAGTTAACTGCCAATCCTGCTGTACCCTTTACCGACAAACTGATTGAAAAATACAAGGATGAATGGGATTATGAAAGTTTGGGATTTAACAGGGGACTTTACGACAGAGTTGAGTTTATTGAGAAATATGCCGAAGTGGATTATTCGTGGCTGAGTCGTAAAAAAGAAACAGGCTGGACAATTGAATTTATTGAACGCTATAAGGACAAACTCGACTGGGAGGAAATGAGCCGGAATAAACACCTGCCATGGAGTGAAAGTTTTTATAAACGTTATTTCAGCCGCTGGAACTTTTTTGCCTTGTCGGGCAATGAAAATTTTCTTTGGACAGAAGAACGGATTGAAAAATATAAAGAATACTGGAACTGGGACGATATTGGCATGGACAGCCAGTGGGCGGCGTTGAGTAACAATAAAGGATTGCCGTGGTCGTATGATTTCATAAAAAAGTACGAGAACCGCTGGGAATGGGGACGCTATTTTAAAACCAAACACACTACTTTCGAAATTGGTGGTGCTTCGCTTTTCATTTCAAAAGAATGGACATTGGAACAACTGCTTGAATTTGAAGAAGAATACGACTGGGAATACATGGTTGACTTTAATGACAACCTTTATCCAATCTTTTTTAGGGACTTAGATAAAGAGCAGATTTTAAGTTATATACGTTACATTTGCTAATACCTTATTGTTTATGAAAATTGAAAAAATAAAACACGAATGCACAACAAATTGCAAATTGCATTGCGGGTGCAGTTAAAAAACAAAGCAAAAGCAAGTCAAAACAGAGTAGTGCAGATAGAACGTAACAAGTTTAAAATGAGTATATTTTCTTCTTTTTGCATTTTGTGGATTAACAGATTTCGGCAGAATATTGCAGTCTTTCAGTTACCAAAGCGTTAACCGGCAGTTACCAAACTCCGTATTGGTAACCAATAGCAGGTTGCAGAAATGCAAACCGGAACATTATTCACTGATTCACAATATTTTGCATAACAAAGAGCGCTTATATAACGGGTAATTTTACCCATAAAAATAAGCGTATGAAAATTGAAAAATTCAAGGTATTGCTCTACCTTAAAAAGAGTAGCCCCGACAAAGGGGGCAAAGCAGCCATTATGGGGCGTATCACCCTAAACCGCTCCATGGCACAGTTCAGTTGTAAACTATCCTGCAACCCCAGACTGTGGAACCCACGAGAAAGCCGCCTGAACGGCAAAAGCCATGAGGCCGTATCGGTAAAAAATGACAAAGTCAAGTTTTTTGTTCCGAACATATTGAATTTCAATAGAAGTATAGTAAAACATTTTATACATAAATTCAAAAAGTGTTAGATTTAGAGGAGATTTTTGAATTGGAGCACAATTTAAAATTTATAATAATAACCAAACAGAAGAAAAATTTTAAACCATTTAACGACTTAAAAATCCGACAATACAGTAGACTATCCCTTATACGTGTATAAAGTTAATATTCTGTATTTTAAAGTGGCAGTTTGGGATAGCGGACTTGTTTTCAACACCCGTTTTTAAATGGGAGAGGAGGAAAATTAAAAAACGTAACCATAATGTGTATTGCATACC
The DNA here is from genome assembly GCA_041393255.1 of Bacteroidales bacterium. Lineage (GTDB taxonomy): Bacteria > Bacteroidota > Bacteroidia > Bacteroidales > JAADJA01 > JAADJA01. The sequence goes on from JAWKKM010000032.1 coordinate 5,886, forward strand.
TGGGTAAGAGAAACCCAGGAGGCCGGTTCCACGCAGTTTTTCCTGCCACACAGTGCAGGAAACCTCCCGCAAACCGGTACGCAACATGCACCACCGTTGTGTTTCATGCTGAAAAAGAAAGCCAACGCACATTTGCACATTTGGTAAAGTCTGGCCACAGGTTGATTCTTCAGCTTGCAAAAGAGCCAAATTTTTGCCAAAACGCTTAATGGACAGATTAACGAATGATAATTGTAAATTGCAAAATTTAATAAATGAGAAAAGAAAAATAATATGCCAATTCAAATAATGACAAACGCACAGAGTGCGAAGAATGATGAGTTTTATACACAATTTCACGATATTGAGAAGGAGGTTTCCGCTTATCTAGAGTATAATCCAGATGTATTTAAAAACAAAACTATTTTACTTCCATGTGACGACCCCGAATGGAGTAACTTTACTAAATACTTTGCTCAAAATTTTGAAAGATTTGGATTAAAAAAGCTAATAAGTACAAGTTATGCTCCAGATAGTAAGTTGTACAAAACCAATTACCAACCGACACTTTTTCGGAAAGTAACAACCCGACTTGATAAAGTCAAAACAACATTAAATGGAAAAATATTTACATTAACTCGTGATGTTTCGGGTGATGGAAAAATTAATATTGACGATTTAGAATGGGAATATCTAAAAGGCGATGGAGACTTTCATAGTGTTGAAATAAAATCACTAAGAGATGAAGCGGATATTATTATAACTAATCCACCTTTTTCATTATTTAGAAATTTTTTAGCGTGGATTATTGAAGTGAATAAAAGTTTTCTAATAATCGGAAATATGAATGCTATAGCTTACAAGGAATTGTTTCCGTTGATTCAAGAAGATAAATTATGGTTAGGTGTTTCAAATTTTAATAAAGGAATGTATTTCCAAGTGCCTGATGATTTTGTGTATGCTGATTCATACAAATTTGAAAGAGAGCAAAATGGAGTAAAGGTAAATCGTGTCCCTGGTATTTGTTGGTTTACAAATCTTGACCATGGTAGAAGACATCAACCAATTCCACTAATGACAATGGCAGACAATATTAAGTTTAGCCGTCATAAAGAAATCAAAGGGAAAGAATATGAAAAATACGATAATTATAATGCAATAGAAGTTCCATTTGCAGATTCAATTCCAAGTGATTATGATGGCATAATGGGCGTTCCAATAACTTTTCTTGATAAGTATTCCCCCGAACAATTTGAAATTATTTGGCAAGCCAGTGGTAATACTAGAGCATCTGCTCCCAAAGAGATTTTGCAGAAATTGGGTTATACGCCACATCATAAGGATAAAGGTGGAGGGGCACTTGTAAATGGGAAAATGAAATTTGGTAGAATCTTAATCAAACGAAGAAACACATAGTTATGAAAACTACATTAAGGACAGATATTACAGTCAAAGATATTTGCGATGGGTTTGTTTACAACGAACTCGAAGGGAAAGGATTATTCGGTCTTTCAGGCAAGCTAACTATACAACCTGAATATCAACGAAATTACATTTATGCAGATGGTAAAAAAGATGTAGCTGTAATTGATTCAATTTTAAAAGGCTATCCACTCGGCTTAATTTATTTTAATAAAGTCAGTAGTGACAATTTAGAGGTTTTAGACGGTCAACAGCGAATAACAAGTATTGGTCGCTATGTTACTAATAAGTTTGCAATTAAGGACGAAAATGGTATGGAGCAATATTTTAGTGGTATTGCTGGTAGCAAACAAGATTTAATTCTAAATACTCCTTTGTTAATTTATGAGTGTGAGGGAACAGAACCAGAAATTAAAAATTGGTTTCGAACAATTAACATTGTAGGTGTTCCGCTGAATAACCAAGAAATAAATAATGCCGTTTTTTCTGGTCCATTTGTAACACTCGCAAAAGAAGAATTTAGCAATAGCCAAAATTCAAATATTCAAAAATGGAGTGCATATATTTCAGGTAGTGCAAATAGACAAGACTTTTTAGAGCGTGCTTTGGAATGGGTTAGTAAAGGCGAAATAGTTCCATATATGAGTCTTCATCGATATGATGACAACATCAATGAACTTAAAAAATATTTTGCTAGTGTAATTGATTGGGTTTCTACTGTTTTTAAAGATGTTGAAAGTGAAATGAGGGGATTAGAATGGGGGCGTTTATATGAAACCTACAAAAGACAACCTTATAATCCCCAAGTAGTTTCTGATGAAGTACATAAGCTTTATGGAGACCCTTTTATTAAAAATCGTAAAGGAATTTTTGAATATATTCTTGGTGGTTCAACTGACACTAAATTATTAGACATCCGTGTATTTGAAGAATCGACTAAAAGGACTGTTTACGCCAATCAAACAAAAGAAGCAGAGGCTAAAGGAATCTCTAATTGTTCTCATTGCGCAATAGGTCACAGTGCAAACAAAAATAAGATATGGGCTATTAAAGATATGGATGCAGACCATGTAGCTGCTTGGAGTAAAGGTGGAGCAACGGATATTAAGAATTGTGAAATGCTTTGTAAAACTCATAATCGAGCAAAAGGAAATAGATAAACAGATGAAAAAATACAAGATAATGAACAGTCGATGCACCAATAGCACATTAGCAAGCCTTAAAATTCTGCTTTCAATGTGCCAAATTTTTGCCAACACACGATAAAAACGATTTTATGAAAGATATTTATATTAATGGAAATAGTCGAGTAAGCATAGAGTCTGAAAATGAAATTATTTCAAAAGTATTCATAGATAATAAAGAACATAAATTTGAACCAGATGACCTTCAAGACAAAGGACAATATGCATTACAAGTTAAAAGAAATAAATATCAGAAATTTCTAAATCATCAGTTTGAAAATTTCGTGATTTTAACTGGTGCTGGTTCATCGGTTGATATTGGTGACGGAAAGCAAAAAGGTAGACTTCTATCTCATCTTTGGGATGATGTTGAAAAAGAACTTACAAAGAAGATTTTATCTGAATTTTGTGAACTCGTTCATTATACCGATAAGAATGAAGGCGAATTTATTAAGAACTTAGAAAAATTACTTTCTTGTGCTAATTCGGCAAAAGAATATGTTAAAAGTGAAAATATTGATATTAAAAAAACAATTGAAAAAATAGAGAGCTTAATAAAATCAAATTGTGAATTAGAACTTCCACAAGATTCACCACACAAAGTATTTCTTGAGAAAATAACTAAAAGGAAAGTTACTCTACCTAGAGCTAAAATATTTACTCTTAATTATGACACTTTATTTGAACAAGCTGGAAGATTAGGCAACTTTACAATTATTGATGGATTTTCGTTTTCATTTCCTAGGATATTTAGTGGTCGCAATTTTGATTATGACATAGTTCAAAGAGATAATAGTCGAGTCAAGGAAGAGGATAATTTTATTAGAAAAGTATTTCATCTATATAAGCCGCACGGTTCTATTGATTGGGAAAAAGATTTAAAAGGAAATATTCTGCAAAAAAGTAAAGCTGTAAAACCTCTTATGATTTATCCAAAGGATAGCAAATATGAAAATTCATATGAGCAACCTTATTTTGAGATGATGTCAAGATTTCAGCAAAATTTAAGAAACGATAATGTTATTTTGATTTGTATTGGCTTTAGTTTCAACGACAAGCATATTGTTACAGCTATTCATGAAGCGCTTGAACAAAATCCAAGTTTCCAATTAATGGTTGTTAATAAGGGAATTGATAGTTCAAATAAATTTACAAAAGAACTTTATAGACTTGCACAGAGTCACTCGAATATCGTTCTTGTTGATGAAATTTTTGAAGATTTTGTCAGATTCTTTCCTGATTTAAAAACATACAACCAAGAAGAGCACAGAAAACTTGTCATCAATTTAAACGAAGGACAAGATGAATAGAAATCCTTTTGAACACAGTTATTTTATTGGATACATTAATCATGTAACTCCTCAATTTGTGCAAGTTCATTTCCCTTCTAGTGTACTTTTAAAGTCGTTCACATATAAGGGAGAGCAACTACAAGGTGGGTTAGTTGGTAATTTTGTTGTGATTGAGGGACAACAATTTGGATTTCTTGGAAAAATACTTGAATTAAGTTTGCCAGAAAAAGAAAGGTTAGAGTTAAGCGAGAAATCATTCAATAATAAAGATTTTCATCCAACTGGGAAAATTGAAATTCTATTATCATTTGACTTATTTGAACCAAGTAAAATTGAGAAAGGATTAAACTCTTTACCTGCGATTGGGGCAAAAGTATTTGTTTGTTCGTCTGAATTTATAAAAAGATATTTTAGAGGTTTTGGATTAAAGCAAGACCAGGTTGAGAAAGCCCCTGTTATTGAATTAGGTTGTTTAACTTATGATAAAACAGCCCAAGTCGAAATCTCACAGCAAGCCATTTTTAGCAGGCATTGTGCTGTGGTTGGCACAACTGGAGGAGGGAAAAGTTATACTGTTAGCAAACTAATTGAAGGTCTCGTTAAAAATAATGGTAAAGCAATTTTAATTGATGCTACTGGTGAATATTACAAACATGATGCAAAGGAATACTCAGATGAATCATCAATTTTGTCATCAAAAACGTTCTTCCATTATTCAAATCTTACAGTTGGTGATATATTCGTCCTGTTGCGTCCTTCTGGTCAAGTCCAAGCTCCAAAATTAATGGAAGCTATAAAATCTCTTAAAGTGCTGAAGGTTCTTAATGAAAAGGAGGATAAGGATTTCATAACTAAAATAGATGACTATACTTTTAGTATCAAAATTACTAAGGATAAGAGCGAGCAAATTAAATGTAGTAATGGAGCGTTATTGAAAGCTGGTCAATTAATGAGACCTTTTAATCGAGTCTATAATAAATACATATATGAAATTGAAAGCTTAGATTCTGATTTTGATATTTCAAAATTGAGCACTCAAATAGTTAATGAATGTGTATATGACGTTGACTTTAACAATTCGAATAAGTGGGGTAATCAAAATGCTAATCATTTGAATAATTGTATAAGCTTGATTCTAAGAATAGGAAATCTTGTTACAAATCCACAATTCGAAAATATTTTTGGATTTAAAAAGACAAAAAATGATAGCAATGAATTAATTATTCAAATTAAAAAGTTCTTATCCAATGAAAAAAATCTTCTGAGAATTGGATTTGAAAATGTTGGATTCGATTTTCAAGCAAGAGAGATTTTGGCAAATGCGATTGGAAAATATCTTCTAGAAGAATCAAGAAAATCAATATTTAAAAAATCCCCATTAGTATTATTTGTGGATGAAGCTCATCAATATTTGAATAAAGAGGTCAAAGATGAGTACTTCGAACTAACAAAATTAAATTCATTCGACTCAATTGCTAAGGAGTGTAGGAAATATGGTTTGTTTTTATGTTTGGCAACCCAAATGCCAAGAGATATTCCCACAGGAACATTAAGCCAAGTTGGCACTTTTATAGTTCATAGACTAATTAATCATTTTGACAAAGAATCAATAGCTAATGCTAGCTCTTCAGCTAATAAAAGTTCATTAGATTTTCTTCCTGTACTTGGAGCTGGTGAAGCAATTCTTATGGGAGTAGATTTCCCTATGCCTGTAATGCTAAAGGTTGACAAACCAATAACAGAACCTGATTCTTCAACACCTAATTTTATCCAACACAATTAGCCATGCACATTAAGCAAACCCACATATCATCCGCACAACCAAATTTGCTTAAAGAGCATGTCTCCCCGAACCACGGTTTGACAGATAGAATAAAGCACGAAAACACAACAACGTGTATAAATCATTGGGCGGTTAGTGCAGTATTTAAGGTCGTTACAATTAATCAACTTTGTAGCGGCTTGACAGGAAAGTGCTTCGAAATGCCCAACGCTTCATACACCAACCGTTATGGTTCATTTTGAACCCCAGGGGGGGAAACAGCCACGATTACTGGATTTTTAAGATGTAAAATGTTCTTTTGAATGGATTGAAATTAAAAAAGCCAAATGGTAATTTTGGCTTCCAGTCGCTGGAACGGTAGTCACCGTTGAAGACTTGCTTCATGACGTGTACGAACGTCAACAACGACTGAACGGAAGTTCGGGAAAAAAAATGACAAAGTCAAGTTTTTTTGTTCCGAACATATTGAATTTCAATAGAAGTATAGTAAAACATTTTACATAAATTCAAAAAAAGTGTTAGATTTAGAGGAGATTTTTTGAATTGGAGCAACAATTTAAAATTTATAATAATAACCAAACAGAAGAAAAATTTTAAACCATTTAACGACTTAAAAATCCGACAATACAGTAGACTATCCTTATACGTGTATAAAGTTAATATTCTGTATTTTAAAGTGGCAGTTTGGGATAGCGGACTGGTTTTCAAAACACCCGTTTTTAAATGGGAGAGGAGGAAAAATTAAAAAACGTAACCATAACAATGTGCATATTGCATACCTGGGTAAGAGAAACCCAGGAGGCCGGTTCCACGCAGTTTTTTCCTGCCACACAGTGCAGGAAACCTCCCGCAAACCGGTACGCAACATGCACCACCGTTGTGTTTCATGCTGAAAAAGAAAGCCAACGCACATTTGGCACATTTGCAAGCTCCTTCACACATGCTGACGCTTCAGCTTGCAAAAGAGCCAAATCTTTGCCAACGCGCAGACAGAATGAGTAAATTTATAATGTGGAGAAAGTTGATTTTATATATGAATCTGATATTGAATATTTTCAAGAGAAGCTTCTTGACTGGTATCGAAATAATGGACGGACTTTTTTTTGGAGAAACAAATCAGCAACAAATTATGAATTAATTATCTCAGAAGTATTTCTTCAAAGGACAAAAGCCGAAACTGTATCAAAATTTCTACCGAGTTTCTTAAAACAATATCCATCTTGGAAACAACTTGGAGAAGCAACAGAAATTGAATTACAAGAAATAACAAAACCATTAGGACTTTACAAACAAAGAGGTAGTAGGCTTTATAAACTTGCCCAGGAATTGAAACAAAGAGAAGGACGCTTTCCGAAAGAAAGAAATCAAGTTGCAGAAATACCAATGATGGGACAATATATTACAAATGCTTATGAACTTTATGTTTTAAAGAAGAAATCTCCATTATTAGATGTCAATATGGCTAGACTATTGGAACGATTCTTTGGCAAACGCAAATTAGCAGATATTAGGTATGACCCATATTTACAAACACTAGCATATAGAATTGTAGATGTTAAGGAACCAAAGATTTTAAATTGGGCCATTCTTGATTATGCCTCCTTAATTTGCAAAAAGAACTTGCCACATTGTGAAGGTTGTAAACTTTCTCAAAATTGTCATTACTACGCTGTTAATAACATAGAAAATAATTAATTGAAATTTACAAATGTGTTAATATCTTTGTAATTTACGCAAAGAAGTTTATGGGTAAGAAAATTAATAGAATCAGAGTAGTGTTGGCCGAACAAAACAAGAAAAACATTTGGCTTGCCGATAAAATGCAAAAAAATCCATCAACTATTTCATTATGGTGTAATAATGAAAGACAACCTTCGCTTGAAACGCTTGTAGAAATTGCGAATATTTTAGGCGTTGATGCAAGACAACTTATTAATCCAACTAAATAAAAGCCGACTTTTGAAAAAGACAAAAACATATATTGATTTATTTGCAGGGTGTGGCGGACTTTCACTCGGACTTTATTATACTGGTCTATGGCATGGTGTTTTCGCCATTGAAAAAAGTCCAGATGCATTTGAAACCCTAAGCCACAACTTAATAAAGAATGTAAAACACTTTGATTGGCCTAACTGGTTACCTCAAACAAACCATGACATTAATGAAATAATTGAGAAATATCCAGGGCAATTAAAAGCTTTGAGGGGCAAGATTGATATGGTTGCGGGTGGACCACCTTGCCAGGGATTTTCGACAGCGGGTCGCAGAATTGAAAGTGACAGTAGAAACAAACTAATTGAATCCTATATAAAATTCATAAGACTTGTTCAACCCAAAATTATATTCTTTGAGAACGTAAAAGGATTTACTCAAAAATTTGACAAGAATAAAATAAAGGGGCGCATATATTCAGATTATGTCAAGAATGCACTAAGACGAGGTTCAAAAAGGTTAAATGCACTAGGATATAAAGTTGAGGGCAAATTAATAGACTTTTCTGATTTTGGGATACCTCAGAAAAGAACACGTTTCATTTTAGTCGGCATCCGGGAAGATATTGCACAAAAACATAATCCTGATGATTTTTTCAAAGAAATTAGGAAAAACAGGCAAGATTTTCTGGTCAATAAAAATATCGGGTTGACAAATACGCTTGAAGATGCTATTTCTCAGAAAAAACAGTTTAATCAGAATTGAGAAGAACTACCTTGAAAGACCAAAGAAATTATTGTGAAAAAAAATTACGAACGCACAACAAATTGGCTGTAATAGGCAGGGGGTTTTAGCGGTCTGACAAGTCAGACCTCGTGCCCACTTTCCTGCAGGTCTGACACGATTTCTTCCAGGAAATCCCGCCCGACCACATACAAGTGACCGTTGTGCGTCATAATAAAAGAAAAACAAAACGAAACTGCATAAAATGAAAATTACTAAACTTTTGATTTCAACGATTATCATTTTCTATGGAACCTTTGCAGCTTATTCTAGGGAGACAATTTGTATGATGCAAAAGGAAAATTAAAAATTAGTGATAATTATAAAATTGAAAAAAGCATTTTGAAATATAGGAGTCATAGAAAAAGAGGCTCTCCCAAGTGTTTACGCTTCAATTGAATATCCTCTGCCCGCTTACGAAAATGGTATTGGAGGACAGGTAAATTGCAAAAATAGTAGTTTCACGAGGAGACTTATCAATTTACTGTAAAATAGAATCAGCATCAGACCCTTCATTAGGAAAAGCCGTTGAGAAAGCATTCTACGGGAATTCTCTAATCATTTATAAATCTTTAGAGACAAATGAGAAAATTGAGTTTTACGTACCTTTTTGAATTTAAAGTAAATACGTCAAACTTTATGGAAGAACTCAGAAAAAACAGTTTAATCAGAATTGAGAAGAACTACCTTGAAAGACCAAAGAAATTATTGTGAAAAAAATTACGAACGCACGAACCATTGTATATGGCAGGCGGGGGTTTTAGCGGTCTGACAAGTCAGACCTCGTGCCCACTTTCCTGCGGGTCTGACGATTTCTTCCAGAAATCCCGCCCGACCACATACAAGTGACCGTTGTGCATCATGTTTAAGAAAAGAAAATGAACAAATCATAAACAAAATATTGATGGTAACAAAGTATTATATACCTTTTTGGAAAAAGGAATATTATAAATTGTGGTATTTGAAATAAAGAAATTAAAGATGTTTCTGGAATAGTTCCAGAAGCCAGTCAAAGACAGAATTCTTTAAAATATTTTATGAATATTTTTATTGCTACAATTGTAGGTTTTAATAGCCTCTTTGATAACAATCATCGAGAAAGTCCAATCGATTTTGAAAAAGAGATAATCAATTTTATTTACAAATCATTATCGTAAAATTCAATCATTTTAAAGAACATAATCAAATAGATTAAAAGTCGATGGCTGAAAAGGAATACGACTAAACGTCGTATTCCTTTAAAAGAAAAAGCATGGTGTAAAATAAACCAAATACAATTATGACCTTAATTGCTGCTTGGATAACTGACGATTTTCGAATTATTGCTTCGGATTCAAAGATATCAGGAACGAATGGAATACAAACTAAAGGGAGTCCTCAAAAAGTGTTTGCATCAAATGAATTAGCTCTTGGAATTTTTGGAGCATTAGGTTCTAGAATTGTACAATTTAAAAGAAAAATTGATATTAGGAAAATTCAAACATGAAAACTGGAATTTGAACAAATTTAGGCTTGAACTTTCAAATTATTTGAGTAGTGATAAAATATCAGGAGAAAATAAAGAGTTTGAATCAAATATTCTTGTCGTTCCATTGAAAGAAATCCCATCTGTTATTAGGATTAAAGACCATAAAATTCACAAAGAGTTTATATTGAAGCTTATAAAGCTATCTGTAAAATTAAGTGGAGATTTATTTTTAGTGAGCAGGAGTTCTAATAATAGGATTGATACAGAGCATCAACAAAATTTATTGGCGAATTTAAAAAGCCTTGAAAAATTAAGAGCAGAGGAACTTGAAATTGAGAATGATGAACCTTTTGAAGTTAAAGTACTTATAAAATTAGTTCTTGATTCTATGGATGAAAACAAAAATGATTTGAATAGAAACAATATTGGAGGCGATAAAGTTTTTTACGCTTACTCATACGGTGGTCATCCATGGAAACAAAATTTTTATTTGAAAAATTTTAAAATGAAATCAAATGAAAATATTATGAAAGAGTTTAATCAATTTTGGAACAAAAGGTTCGGCGTTAATGAATAGTGATAAATCATGGATAAAACATATAAAAAGAACCTAAAGAAAGAATATTTAAAAAATATAAAGAAAAAATATTTTTAAGGAGACCCTATATAGAAGAATTAGGATGGGGTGTTGGAATGCATATTGTTTCTTTTAATGACTTAAAACAACTAATTGAATGTGGTATTTAGGAGATAGATATTGTGCCACAATGGAAAAAAAAGTGGGATTTCACAATATGGTGAGGACGTTAAAAAGTGAAATGGAAATCTATTCCATTATTATTTGCAAAAAAAAATAAGAAAGATATTTTGGTTCAAAAAATTTGAAAAAATTTTCGAACCAAATAGTGAAAGAATTGAGAAAAAGATATGATAGGATAAGAAACAAGAATAAATTTGTTCCTTCTACTTACGAGAAATATTTGAGAATAAAAGTAAATGGACTTAATACATACAGAAGTAATGCGTTGAAAACATTAGAAAAAGAATATGTTAACTATTTTGTAATTTGTGAAAGTAGACTAGTTTTAATTCGTTGACCTTGGAATAATATGACTTCAAAAGATGAACATACAATTTTCCGCTCTTTTCTCATTAAATGGCAAAATGAGTTCCAACAAATTCCACATATTTTATATTTATTTAAGTCTTATTCAAAATTTAGTAATCATTTTAAGGATATTAATTTTCTGAGTAAAAATGAACTTGAACAATCGCAGCAGGATTGGGTGTCGTTGGTAGCGAAATTTGAACATCCTTTGGAAAAAGATTTTTAAGCCTTATTGGGTTCCAATTAAAAAAGACAGTTACGATTATTTTATCGATTTATCGTCTGGAACTTTTCTATTTTTAATGTGACCTATTATCCTTTTGAGCCTTACGGATGGCTTAAAGAATATTTGTTTCATGATGTTTCAAACTATTTCAATCACTTGAAGACAAATCCATAGACATAGAAGAAGAATTGGAGTTTAATTTAATTGACTACTGCAATGATTTAGGCGATTTACAAACAAAACACAAGAAGTTGGGATTAGAGGAAAAATTCTTCCGCCAAGTATTTCCCCCATTCAAATTTTTTAACAGTTCAGCTTTTAGCGCAAATATTGTCGAAAATAAACTTACTATGACCGGAGTAACGCCTTGGTGATTTCTTTACTCCCTCATAAGATCAGAAATTAAAATACTTGATTTTACAGTTGATTTAGAAAATAGAGTTAATAAATATCAAAGAAAAGTAAATACTTTAAAAACATTTCTTTTTCTGATAAAGTGGAGATGATTATTCGGTAATATATTCCTTAGAAATTTTAATTCTGTCGCCAGAAAGTGGCTCAATAAAATGGGATAATGACAAATTGGAAATAATTTATTCAGACACAAATGTCTTGGATCAAATCCAAACTAAATTGTGTGATTATATGCAATACATTGACTAAAAAATAAAACACGAATGCACAACAAATTGCAAATTACATTGCGGGTGCAGTTAAAAAACAAAGCAAAAGCAAGTCAAAACAGAGTAGTGCAGATAGAACGTAACAAGTTTAAAATGAGTATATTTTCTTCTTTTTGCATTTTGTGGATTAACAGATTTCGGCAGAATATTGCAGTCTTTCAGTTACCAAAGCGTTAACCGGCAGTTACCAAACTCCGTATTGGTAACCAATAGCAGGTTGCAGAAATGCAAACCGGAACATTATTCACTGATTCGTATTTTTTGCATAACAAAGAGCGCTTATATAACGGGTAATTTTACCCATAAAAAGCAAGCGTATGAAAATTGAAAAATTCAAGGTATTGCTCTACCTCCAAAAGGGCAGCCCCGACAAAGGGGGCAAAGCAGCCATTATGGGGCGCATCACCTAAACCGCTCCATGGCACAGTTCAGTTGTAAACTATCATGCAACCCCAGGACTGTGGAACCCACGGAAGAAAACCGCCTGAACGTGGCAAAAGCCATGGGCCGTATCGGTAAAAATGCAAAACTGGAAAAAACTTCTCCTTGTAGTCCATTCGGCATACGATACACTTGCGGGAACAAACAGTTTTTTGATGCCACAGACATAAAAAATATGTTCCAGGGGAACATGGGGACGCAAATGACTTTGCTGCAACTCATGGACTGTTTTATCGAAAGGTTTCGCAAGCGCATCGGGGTTGACCGCTCTCCAAAAACAATTGCCCATTACCTCTACACCCGTCAAACCGTAGCAGAATTCATCAAAAAAGAATTCAATGTAACCGACCTTGCCTTTGGGCAACTTTCCGCACAGTTTATCCGCGACTATCAGGATTTTATTGTCCTGGATAAGAAACTGGGCAACGAAACACTGCGCCATTACCTGTGTATCCTGAAAAAGATTTGTAAAATTGCCTACAAGGAAGGGCATTCGGACAAACATTATTTTGCACATTTCAGTATCCCAAAATCCAAATTAAGTACGCCTAAATCGCTCAGCAAAGAAAATTTTGAAAAAATCCGCGACCTGACTATCCCTAACACCCAATGTTCCCATGCTCTAACACGTGACCTGTTCCTGTTTGCCTGTTATACCGGAACTGCCTATACTGACACTGTTTCTGTTTCCAAACAAAACCTGCAAACAGACAATAACAACGCCCTGTGGCTTAAATATTACCGCCAAAAGAACGGTAGGCTTAGCCGTGTAAAACTATTGCCTGAAGCCATTGAGCTGATAGAAAAGTACAAGGATGAAACAAGAGAAACGCTTTTCCCTCATATCAACTACACGTCACTACGCCAAAACCTGCAAGGGCTACGTGTCCTTACCGGCATGAAAGACAAACTGACCTACCACATGGGCAGACACTCGTTCGCCTCGCTCATTACGCTCGAAACCGGTGTACCGATAAAAACCATCAGCCGGATGCTTGGACATAAAGACATAAAAACGACACAAATCTATGCCCGTGTAACCCCAAAAAGCTTTTCGAAGACATGGACAGTTTTATAGAAGCAACACAGGATTTATCATAAACTTTAATCCCAACATTAAAAACAATCGTTATGCGCAGTACATTTTCAATTCTATTTTATATCAACCGCAGCAAAGTAAAAGCCGACGGAACTACGGTCATTATGTGCCGTATCAGTATCGACGGTAAGAACAGTACGGTAACCACCGGTATTTATTGCCGTCCTGAAGATTGGGACAGTAAGAAACAGGAAATCGGCATTGTCCGGGAAAACAACCTGCTAAAAGGATTCCGCCAACGTGTGGAACACACTTATGAGGACATCATCAAAGAACAGGGTGTTATCAGTGCCGTATTGCTCAAAAATACCATCACAAAACCGGATATGGTAGCAGTAAATCTGTTACAGGCAGGAGAAGTGGAACGGGAACGGCTGAGGATACGTTCCAAGGTTATCAATTCTAAGTCCTCTTACCATCAATCGAAGCTTACCCACAAGAACCTTCGCGATTTTGTTGCTTCAATGGAGATGGACGATATTTTGTTTGCCGATATTACAGAACGGTTTGGTAACTCGTTCAAAGACTTTCTTAAACAGGATTTGGGGTACCAGTCAAGCCACGTAAATCATTGTCTGCGTTGGCTGAACCGGCTTATCTACATTGCTGTTGACCAGGGGATACTAAGGGCAAACCCCATAGAAGACGTTAAATATGAATCGAAAGCCCCGCCCCAACTCAGGCATATCAGCCGGAACGAGCTTCAATGGCTTATGGAAAACCCCATGCCTGACCAGCGCAAGGAATTGATAAGAAGGGCATTTATCTTTTCGGTATTTACAGGACTATCATATGTTGATATTCGTAATCTGTACCCACTCCATATCGGGAAAACAGCAGAAGGACGGGTATTTATCCGCATAAACAGGGCAAAAACCAAAGTGGAAGCTTTTATACCGCTGCACCCGGCAGCTTTGCAAATACTCGCGCTTTACAATGCAAGCGATGATACGCAACCTGTTTTTCCTTTGCCAAAACGTGATATGATTTGGCCCGAAGTACATCAAATAGGCTTTATCATGGGACGGACAAAAAATCTTAGTTACCATATGGCACGGCATTCATTTGCCACATTAATGCTTTCGTCCGGCGTTCCTATCGAAAGTATCAGCAAAATGATGGGACATACCAATATTTCAACCACGCAGGTTTATGCCAAAGTAACTGATGATAAAATCTCGGAAGATATGGACAAACTGATAGCGCGAAGAAAATTAATTGGAAAAGCGGAAACTGCCGGAAATGAGCACTGACCGGTAAATCCTGGTCAACCTTTCAGAGATGGAAAATGGCGGGCTGTAATAATTACAGCCTGCCATTTTTGTTACAACATTCTCCCGGGTACAAATTGATAGGAACATCTTCCACAAGAAAAAAGGGGAACAGGAACGGATATGTTCTATTTTTTTAATCGCTCCCGATACCCGTCATGCAACATTTTCTCAACGTCAGAAGACCGGTAAAGTATTTTCCCACCCAATTTTATATAAGAAATCCGTCCTTCATTACGGTAGTCCTGTAAACTTCGGCGGCTGATTTTTAACTTTTTCGACAATTCCTCGTCAGTGTAAAAACTTTCCCCGTTTAGTTCAGGTTTTCGGGAAGCGAACATATCTCCCATAAGCCGGGAAATACGTTCCAATGTTTGAAAGAATGATTTTACCCTTTCATCATTTTCCTGTGTAATTAACTGGTTGCCCATAATCCTGATTTTTTAAAATTCACAATCAGACTTTTTGTACAGCCATTCTTTGTTTACGAGCAGGCTGTTGGCGTTTATCCTTTATTATCGGCAGAATCTTTTCCACGTCTTCCGCTTTGTAATAGATTTTATGGCTGATACGCGAGAAAGCAAGCGTTCCGTTGTCCCTGAGTGTTTGCAGTGTCCTCGGCGAGATATTCAATAACAGGCAAACATCCTGGTTGTCCAGCCATTCACCCATATCATGGGTACTATGTTGCCGGTAAAGTTGCTCCATTTTTGTGGCGAAGGTTTCAAACTTCGTGAGCATTCTTTCAAATGTTTCTGCATCTATATTTACGATTTCCATTGCTATTGTTTTTTTAAGTTTTTTTTCCTTCCCCCAAAATAAAACAAAACAACAGGTACTCTTGCTGATTTAAAGTAAGTTGGCAGCATTTGTCACACCGATGGCAGTTTATTGTCCTCTCAGGCTGAGTGTTGTATTTTTCAACCTGTCAGTTATTTCATCGTGAGATTATTATGGGGAATCGGTGCTCCACAACAGTTTCTGCCATTTCGTACATAAAATCAAGTATAACTTTTGCCTGCTCAATGGTAACATCTATTTCATCTTCTTTCAAAAGTTTGACTGCCTGTTCAGGTGAAATTCTGCTTCCACCATCGTTTTCCGATTTATTCGCTATCATATCCTAAAAATTAGTTCATTACTAAATTGGAGAAATCTTCATTTCTGAAAAATACTGATTTAAACAAAAGTCGGATAAATTCCACCTGTCTTATGCGGTTATATTATTAAACCACTAATTGAAACAGTTTAGTTTTTACTGTACTCCTCTCCTGAAATTTCTTCCCCTTTAGCGGTGTATCTGGTGCCCCTGAGCGACCGTGTTCAGGAGCGAAAGTATTTTCGTGTTCTTAACGCCGACGCAAATTCAGGCCTGACGGTTTTGCGGAAAATCTTCCTCTTCCCTTTCTGATGAGCGTATTTCCCGCAAAAAATTTGACATCGGCTAAACACTACTTTCCCATGCCCCTGAAACACGGTCACTCCTCACCGGCTCCGATACGGCATAAAAAAAAAGTCAGAAATTATGAGAAGCACAGTAAAAAATAGGAAACAACGATCTACCTACCTTCCAATCAACATAAAACTGGTTGTGAAAATCGCTCTGATAGCATTGGGGTTCTACGTTTGGGAAACAGGGTTTATCTGGGTGCTCTTGGGTTTATACCTCGGTTGGGCAGTTATCAAACAACTGGCTTCCTGTCTTGTCTCCCTTCTCGTTCTCATAATCATTCTGGCTTTGCTGGTTTCATTAATCTTTTAATAGTAAAAACAATGGCAAAGTATTATTCACTATTCGGAAAAACTACCACCGATACCGAAGTACAGGTGGTAAAAGAAAATCAGGTTGTTATCGGTTATGGTTATGCTATGGATGAATCCAGGTATGTGGTTTACAAAGTGGAACACATCAATAACCGGGGTTATATGTACCACCTTATCAATACTGACACCAAAGCGATGGACAGGACCGACATAATAAACCCCTTATCCCAAAAGTTCGGCATTGGCAGGTATTACGATGATGTAAAACCGGAATTTATGGATGCGTTTGAAGTGGCTATACTCCTTCAGGAAGCACAGGCGAAAGCCAAGATAGAGGAGGACGAAGCCGAAAAAGAGCGGATAAGGATTAGCGAAGTAAAACAGGTCGGCCGCAAACGTTTTGCCGGGATATTCCCCGAAGATGCACAGGCAGTTATTGTAGCAAGGTTGAAACAGGACGAAAGCGATATGCAGACCGACTATTTTGCAAGCAGCACACAGCGCACTGTCATTTTAGGTTTTTCCACACACAAAAGGGACATCTTTTCGGAGATGCGTAAACACGCCTCTAATTTCGAAGAAACTGCTTATCTCTCGGAATTCAATCAGGATTACGAACATCGGGAAAAATACAGCATGGGTGCAGGTTACTATCTGGGAGAAAGCAAATATCACGGGTGGATAATTGAAAAAGTGCCAGTGTATGACTACTCCAGAACGATTGAGGAATTTGCATACACCGCAGGGGACGAAGATAACATACGCATTAATAAGCCGAATGGAACACCGTCTGATACCCCCAAGTTGGAAGATAAAGCCAATTGTACGATGGTGGAATATTCAGCCAAAGCGGTCGCTGTTTTCGGAAATACCAAACCAATCAAGGACGAACTCAAAGCAATGGGCGGACGGTTTAACAACCGATTGACTTTTAAAGGCGAAAAAATCGCAGGCTGGATATTTCCCAAATCAAAAGAGCAGCGTTTAGCCTGCTATTTCGGATTGGATTAACACATTTTTTTCAAACGGGAGCAGCAACCCTGCCCACAATTCTATACAATATGAAAGCATCAAACCATTTCAAAAACACCATCAAAGCATATTTAGACCAACGGGCAGAGAGCGATGTATTGTTCTCGCTCCAATATTCCAAACCTGATAAGAATATAAACGATTGTCTAACGTACATCCTCAATACAGTTCAAAAATTGGGGTGCAACGGCTTCGCTGATGAAGAAATCTATTCTATGGCAGTACTATTACGATGAAGACAATAATAGCATCGGCGACTGCCACGTAACAGTCAACCATGTGGTGGAACTGACCGAAGAAGAAAAGCAACAGGCGCACAAAGAAGCCCGGCAAAGGGTTCAAAACGAGGCTTATGCCAAACTCACACAGACGACAAAAAGGGTGAAGCAGCCCGAAACAGTCAATCAACAATCACTATTTAACTTTTAAGAAATGAAACCACGAAATAAATTCCAAAAGACAATAACGGAGGCAAGTAAAAAACTGCCCCCGGTTACCGAAGCACAGGTTAAATGGGGCTACCGGAACTGTATAGAACACATCGGGCGCAGGACGAAAAATAGGGTCATAACCTGTATCGAATGTGGGCATTCATGGACAGAAACAGCAGCAAAAAAACATTGCACCTGTCCGAAATGCAATACAAAACTAATTGTCAAAGATACAAGGCAACGTGTGTTCGATGATTACCAGTATCTCTGTATTATTGCAGCTTGCGAAGGGTTTCAGGTATTACGGTTCATTTATATCGATTACAGGGCAAAAGTCGGGGAAAAAGCACGGTATTTCCACTCGGAGGTGGTACAAAGCTGGATAGCTTCTGACGGCAAATCTGCCACACTTGCTCGCTTGAGGCCAATGGGATTCTTTGTACATACTTGGAGTTTTCACAGTCCGCTCGAACTTCGTCACGAAAAGCCGTTGTACAACATTACGCCAACCTGTGTTTATTCCCGGCAAAGACTAATCCCCGAAACTAAACGAAGTGGTTATACCAAACAGTTTTTTGGCTTGACCCCATTTGATTTCTTCCAGTTCCTGCTCGCAGAAAATAAAGCCGAAACTTTGCTGAAAGCAGGGCAAACAGAGCTTTTCAAATTCTTTGCGCTCAATAACCATCGGAACGCCAACAATTACTGGGCTTCCATCCGCATCTGCATTCGCAGCAACTATAAAATAGAGGATGCTTCCATGTGGTGCGATTACATGGATTTGCTCCGGTGCTTCGGCAAAGACCTGCACAACGCCAAATATGTTTGCCCTGCCAACCTGCAAAGGGAACATGACAGGTATATGAGGAAAAAAAGGGAACGCATAGAACGGGAACGCCGGGAAGAAGCTAAAAAGAAGGCGTTGGAAGATGAAGCTGAATTTCTGAAAATGAAATCCCGGTTTTTTGGTATCTGCTTTACTGATGGGTTGGTACAGGTAAGAGTACTTGAAAGCGTGGAAGAAGTCATACAGGAAGGTGATGTCTTGCACCACTGTGTTTTTACGAACGATTACCACATGAAAACCGATTCGCTTATCCTTTCAGCACGTATTGATGAGCAGCGATTGGAGACCATTGAACTATCCCTCTCAAAATTACAGGTACTCCAAAGCAGGGGCTATGCAATGAAAATACAGAATACCACAACAGGATATTAAGGCGCGAAAAAAAACATGCCTCTCATCCAAAAGAGATTAATAGCTTAAATATTAATAAGGTTGGGAAATTTCCTTTGAAACAACGAGAAAAATAAAGATGAAACCGACAGAAGTAAATAACAGCATAATAGGAAAACGTTGTAAGTGTATTTTTACAGGCATGATGGTTACCGGAGTGATTGAGGAAATTACAAAAGACCAACACGCAGCGCATGTACAGTACGTTTCGATGAACCGCACGTTTGGGGTAATGACAATTTGAATACAACTGGTCGTTTGCCCGTCTGTCAGATGGGTTTGGCTCACTACGATATCTGGAAATTATTGACGACAAATACCAAACTATCAGGGTGTAACTTTTTCGAAAACCATTCGGGAAATAGACCGGGATTTTGTCAGGGACTATACCAAATGGCAAAGGGTCAACCTAAAAGAATGGGTTGACAACTACGAATCTTCTCGCTTTACACAAATAAACGACGTGTGTGCCATTATTACCACTGGGGACATGAGTTCCCTTAAAAAGTGGCTGGTTGAAAATATCCCGGTAAAATCAATTGATGAACTAATCTAAAATTAAAATCATGAAAACGGATAATTCAATCAGTAATAGAGGGTGTTCAACCTGTGAGCAAGGGAATGAAAATTATACAACATTTCGTCCGGCGCACCGCCCAAATCAAACATTTTACCAGTACGATTACCGGCACACAGACGGGGAACTGTTTTCTACAGCAGCCCCAACTTTGGGAGAGTGCCGGAGTCGTCGGGATAAATGGCTGGTTAAAAGGAATGAAATGTACAAACTCTTTATCGGGTTCAGAAAATTGGGCGAATTTGATTCCATACTGGAAGCCAAACAATTTGCGGATAACAGCAATTTTAGTGGCGTGTTTACCTTACTGGGCAACAACTATTCGGATAAGTGGTATGTATCTAAAAAATTATTGGGACAATGAAAACGACGATAACAGATATTACAGGAGCAAGCATTGAGGTAACGGATTTAAACAAGGCTATTGAGCAATGTGAGCTTTGCAAGGATAGTCCGTACAAAATGCCATCGGGACAAACGGTTGGTGAAAACCACAGATATATGTTATCCCAACTTGAGAAAATGAAACAAATGAAGTGAACAGGCAGGCGGTAAAAACCGCCTGTTACTTTTTCCATGAGCCGATAACCGTTGCGGGAGAAAAAGTAACAAAAAGCCCTTTAATGACGGTTTCTCCCGTTAATTCTTTTCAGGTTAAAAAAACAATTATTTCCAAAACTTATAGATGGGGAAAGATCGAAATGCTTCTTTATCTTGCTCGCAAAGCTGTTCAAATTGTATTCTTGCTACTTTATGGTTTTCAAGCAATAAATTAGCTCCCAACTTAAACATTAAACTACTATTTTCATTTTCCGTAATTTCATATAGTCTTTTGTTTTCTTCTGCAAAGAGCTCTCTTTCTCGTTTTATCGTTTGTATATAATTAATCATTTTTATTTCAGCATGTAAATTATCGGCACTTTCATTTAGAAGCCAGAAAGCTATCTCCTTGGCTGTGTTAAGAATCTCAATAGGATGGTCAGTATGTTTGTCATAAGCAAATAATAGATTTAGTAAATCATAATTTGCAGCTTCAAATATGTTGACATCCTTATCATTCAAGTCTTTATATGACGGAAGCATTTTTGAAAGATCAATATTTAACAATTCGATATAATCATCTGGAGATAATACTGAGTAGTGGGATGCGAAGTATTCTGTATTACCTCTCGCAACTTTAAAAATCCCCTTATAATCAAAAAAATTGTACACATTGTATAAGGATTTCTTTTTGTCAACGGCATCCAAAAAAAGTAAAATTTGGAAGTTTGACATACTTTTATGAAGTAAATACCCGGTATGTTCTCCATCCAAATTAATGTGAATGGCTTGCTTGCCGTTAATTGATTTCATTAATAGAAACAACTCCTCTAAACTCGAGTTCGAATCAATATTCCCGATATCAAAATCCGCCTTAACTTGCAATGATTTCCAAAATTGCTCAATGCGTTTATATGACTCTAATTGCTTTTTGGCAGAAATGATGTCAAAAGGGGTGTTAGCGTGCATTTGTCCTAAATTCACCTTTTTATTTTCCCCAAAAACAATTACTCCAGTTTCTATTATGCTTATTATAAAATTAAGATCCTTTATCCTATTTCTCAGCATACCAGTCAGTCTGTAATCCAGTCTGGCTCCCTTTTCATTCTTTATAAAAACTAGCGTCGTACTTTCTCCAAACTGGATGGTAATATCATCTTTTGTTTGTGTTTCGGACATATAGTTGTCATATCGATCCCCATTAACAAAGATTGGAGGAAATCCATCTTTGGAAATCAATTTAATATCAGAAACCAATTCAATCGGGTGAGGAATAGGACTATTTGCAATCTTTGCATACCAATAGACTTCATTGTTTAAGAATGCGTCTATAGGGAATGGAAGCTTCTTTTTAGGTGAGAAAATAGTCAAGCTTGATGTGATCTCTACAATGTCATTACTTGATGACAATGTCCTCAATTTAATTGGAGGGATATTACTAAAGCTATGTTGTTTATTACTGTCCTGATAAAAATTATAAAAAATAGTTTGAATTGAATATTTATCCCCAGGAAGCCTTTTAAGTTTTATGACCCGCGAATTCTGATTTTTATGACTCTCTATGTAATTGCCTATTTTTAAGGGCGTTAATGCGTCATAAAAGGTCTTTCTTTTGCTTGGATTTTTTTTATCTATTAACACGACAAAATAAATAGTCCCCCCATCGTTCTTATAATTGACCAGGTCAGCCATATCAACAGAGAAAGAGCATTCTTCTCTATTGATATTATCGGCCATTTCTCCTTTAACCTGAACGGTGACTTTACCGATAATATCCTTTTTATCAGTCCTATTGCTTTTATAGATTAAAACTTCACCATCCCATGAAGGAGTTTTATCATTCTCCTTAATAAATTGACTAAGGGTATCTGTCATCGACAAACTGTCTTTGACAGCTATCGTTGCCCAATCTTCTATTTGCTTGTTATTGTATCTTTTTCTCATTATTAATTAGTAGCATGATGGGATATTGAGTATAAAAATAGGATGATTTTCTATTTTATAATAACGGTCATTAAAGTGTCTAATCCCGTTGGACATGTTTTTCAATTCTGAATCAGCCATTATATTATTAGTACTGTAATATTACGTTTAAAAGTAGTTTCTCCTCTAATTTTTCGACAAAAATACAGGTAAATCACTGACAAACTGCAAGGTCATGCCCTCCGGGTTTTACAAACAATCTCCACACTTGCAGGTAGTATTCTTTGCAAAAACCTTGCGCGAAGTCACTGATTTTCTGTGGCATTGAAAGCAAAAAATTAGTGTTGAACCATTAAAATTTTTGCATTATGAAAGTTAATTATTTCTCCATTCCGGAAATTACAGTGTCGTATAAAGACAATGTAAAAGCTTCAGAACGATTTGTTGTTAAATGTTCGGAAGATGCTTCGCAGATATTTGCCGAAGCGCATAAAGATTGTATGGAACACCACGAGGAAGTGAACGTATTGTTTCTGAACCGTGCCAACCGGGTAATTGGAATAAGCTGTATCAGCAAAGGCGGGCTCGACGGTACTGTTGTTGATATACGGATTATCCTGCAAACAGCCTTAAAAGCGAACTGCTCGTCGGTAATGCTTTCTCACCATCACCCAAGTGGCAGCCGGAAACCCAGCCAGGCAGATATTTCGATAACTCAAAAACTGAAAGAAGGCTGCAAAGCCGTTGGTCTGTTACTCTTAGACCACCTGATTATAACCAGTGAAGGTTACATGAGCTTCGCCGACGAAGGGCTCTTGTAGCCCTTTTTTTGGTCGAATACATAATAGCTTCTACTTGTTTTTAAGCTCAGTTCGTTGTTAACGTTTCGTTATTTCTTTTTCAATCCATTCTTCAACATTTTCGGTATATCCCTCAATTAGTCGTGGAAAATCAAATTCACTATCCATTGTCGGATTAAATGTCTTTTTCAAATGGTGATTTGCTAAAGGAAAATCCACAATTTCAAGATATTCATTGTTCAAATTATTTAGTAGCAATTTATTTTTTTCTGTGTTGACCAAATCATCTCTTCCGCCTAATAATACTAAAGTTGGTATTCTTATTTCTTTCCAGAAAGAATAAAAGTTTTCAGTTCTGCCTTTCCAGTAGAAACCATCAAATTCATTCTTGTCAATGTTTAAACCGCTATATAATCCAGTCTGATTCATAAAACTGTATTTTAGTGCGTTTTGTTGAATAAAGTTCTCAACTTCCTTATAATTTGCTCCATTGTTAATCAATTTTTCAACTTCTCTATGGCTATTTGCAGCAATATGCCCATTGGAATTTGAGTTTCCAGAATTAACTACTCTTGAACTATCAGAATATGCTGCTGCTTCTGTTACATTGATTACTTCAGGCGATTTAGCAATAAGAAACTTGGGAATATTTGATTTCGATGCAATTCTTGGTAAAAGCATTGCCCCTTGGCTATACCCCCAAAGTCCTATTTTCATTTTGTCAACACTTTCTCTTTTGTATAGAATTTCTAAACAAGCAATAGCATCTTCAATTATATCCTCATAATTTGAAGTAAAGTATTCACCCGTTGATTTCCCATTTCCCCTTTTATCAAATATTAAAACTTCAAATCCTTGTTTTGCAAAAAAGTCGGCATCAAATAAATAATCACCTTTTAGATTCATTGAAGACCCATGTAACAAAACTATTGCAGGGAATTTTCCGTTGACTTTCTGTTTGTAATAATCAGCTACCAGAACAACATCTTTGCTTTTTATTGTCAAATTTTCAACAGAATATGGCTTTTCTGGAGTTTGGGGTTGTTTTGTTAATTCAAAAGTCATATTCATATTTGGCGGTCCATTTTGCATTTCAACGGCTCCTTTTATTTGGTTATGCTTTAGTTCTCCTTTAAAATATAATTCAACATCGAGCAATAGTGAAAAATTGATATTAGTGTTAGTTATTTTCAAATCACTTATCGGTTGATTTATCAGCATTAAATCATAACTCGAAAATGTTTGTCTTTCTGAACTTATGTTAAGTACTAAATCCACTTTTTTATTATTCATTTCTATAACTCCTGTCCAGTATCCAGTTACAGTCTCTGAATCGGCACATCCATTCATTGAAAAGAGGATTATTAGAATGACGGATTTTAGTGCTATTAATTTTCTTGTCATAATATTTTGGTCTTAATAACGCTAATCGAGTAGAACAAGATACGAAATCCATTTGTATCTCCGCCCTCTACTCGATTAGGCGGTCGTTCATTGTCTAATTCCGTGTGAATAAATTATTGTCTTTTCCAGTACCCCATCTTTCGACCAATACTTCCATTCTCCATCTTTCAGGCGATGCTTAAAGTGTCCGGCTGTTTTAATTTTACCATTTTCGTAATGTTCAAAATATTCACCGTCAATAATTTCAGGATTTAAGCTCGAATAATGTGCTATTCCTTGCAAAGTCCCGTTCATGTAAAAATCTCTCATAATGTAATGTCCCGATTCTTTCTCTATAGTCCGATAGAACTTTGCCTTTCGCTTTTTTGTAGTTTGTTGCCAATCTTTGTCTAAAAATATTTTATCCGAATTTGTCAGGAAGTCGTCATCTGAAATTTCTATCTGCCTTTTGTCTTCGCCTGTAAGGGTAACCAAATCCGATAAATAATAGGAGTATTTGCCTTTTTTTAATTCTTCGAACAAGTTGATTTTTGTAAGCCGGGAAAAGTTTCCGTTAACACATAAAAGAATGTCTCCTGTATTCAGATTAAAAACAGTGGAATATATGGTTTTAGCAAAAACATTATTTTGCCGGGTTGCTTTTAGAATGGAAAGAAAGTTATTTTCTGTTAAGTCCAGGTTTTGTAGTTGTTTTTTTGCTTTATTGAATCTTCCAAAACCGATACTGTACCAATGCGCTTTTTTGATGTCTTCGTTACATGAAATTCTGAAATTTGAGCAAACCTGATAAGTTTTTTCTCTTTTTGTAACGACCAGTCCTTTTTTATTGCAGGTAATTATAGCGCTTTCACCGGTTTTGTCAACAACCATTAGTTGTGAAAGTCGAAATCCTTCCCAAAAGTATTCTTCGAAAAGTTGTATTACTTCATTAACCGTAGCACAATCCTCAAGTATTTTGTACAGTACATTTCCGCCAATATCGGTTTTTTTACAGGAATTATCAGTTGCAACATATGGATATGCCCTTAACCCATCCCAAAATAAGCCCTTCTCGTTAACACCCGACTGTTCCGAGCCGTTGTATCCGAACAAAGCATAACCATATTTTCCATTATTTGCAGGAACAATAAAAATTTGTGAATTACTTTTTTTATAATCTTCGTTACTGCCAACAAGAGTCAAACCATCTCTTGTTCCCATAAAAACAGTGCAATTATAAAGTGGATTATTTGTAAACCATGTAAGAGACAAAAAAAATATTAAAATATACTTTTTCATGCTTATAGTGTCCTTTTGAATTTACTACTATTTCGGCTATTATTTTTATACATTGTTGTAACCAGTGCTTTCTATTTTCAAGTTTAAATTATTAATCTGTTTGCCAGTCCTTTCCTGTGCGATGGCATTTTGCTCTTTGGCGAACGCAGGAACGAAAACTCATTGAAAGAAAGAATATAATACAGAGCCACGCAAAATAATCTCCTAAAAATGAATAAATCGTTTTTTGTCCTTTTACAGGCACATCAGAATATAAAATTACTTCATCGGTCTTAAAAAAGTCATTGGACGATAAAAGTTGTCCTTTATAATTAAAGGAAGCAGAAAATCCTTTGAATGTTGACCTAACCAAGTTAAAACCATTTTCAATCCCCCTTACTGATGCAACATAGGTATGATAAGGAGAAATCTCATCCCAGTCACTACCTGGCACTAACATAATGTCAATATTCATTTTACCAGTTTGATTTATCAAAAAAGGAAAATCCATATCGAAGCAAATAGCTGAACCAATTCTTCCATATGGAGAATCAAAATACTTTATAATTCCATCTCCATAGTCACACTCTCCCGGATAAGTAGGTTTTGCTTTATGATATGTAAACAGCGTTTCTCCTTTCGGAGAAATCCAAGTTATTTTGTTTTCAGGGTTTTTATTGGAGTTCTTATCTTGTATTAAGTTGATGGGAATTCCAATGTAAACACTGTCACGAATTGCAATCATTTTGGCTTTTTCGATGAAGTCATTTTCTTTATCGTTGGGCATACTGATGATGGTTTCTCGTCCAAAAATAATTTTAGCTCCTGAAGAAGCAGCTATTTCGCAATTCTTTAAGAATCCTTGATTTGCTTGTTCAACCAAAGTATCAAAATTCACTTTCATGCGATGTTCGTACTCTGCTTTAGTGCTGTTTATTGAAGCAATTCTTACTGTTGGAGAATCAATGGTATGCATTAGTCTGAATTGTCCCCAAATAATTATAGAGAGAATAGGAATACCAAACCACCAAAATGCTGAATAAACTTTTCTTTTCTCAAAATAATTGTCCCAAAGCCAATTTACTAATGATGCAGTCCACAGAATCAGGAATGTTACTCCCCAAATCCCAGTTATCGTAACAAGCTGTAATAATGACAACAATGATTGAGTATGAACCAAAGTTCCGTATGAACCTGAAGGATTGGTTAATATGGTAATGTAATCCATTATCACATAAACAGAAGGAAATATGAGTGACGAAACGATTCCCTTAAATTTTTGAGTGTAAATTCGGTCTAACAAAAATGTCAGCGAAGTAAATACACTCATCATAAAAGAAACCAGGTAGTAGAAAAACCCTGACATGGGCATCATCCCTTTCCATACAAAAATGTTTGACACCCAACCAACAAGAACAATTATCAGAAATCCTTTAAATGGTTTTTGAAAACGTAAAAAACGAATTAGAAATATAGGTGCTATAAAAGCCGCAATCGGTAAAATCCATCTGCCGTTAAAAAAGAAAAGGAAAATAAATCCAATCAATAAATAGATGTAAGAATATTGTGTTTTTCTTTTATTAATAGTTTTTCCCATTGCTCATATTTTTCATTAATCAATTAGATTTTTTCTCAGATTGGTTTATTAACCTTGCAGCTAACTAATGAATATAATATAAGGAAAAGCCTTTTTATAAAACGGTATGTAATTTTTATTAAAGGCTCTTCTTTTTTATATTTAGAATTTTTCGGTTCTGGAACTACTAGTTATTGTTTTGAGTTTAAAATTAAAAAATAAACAAATTGTATCTTCTGTTTTTTACTTTTTGTTTATCATCGACATCACTGGTATTATCGGTGAGACATAAACCTTCTTCAGAGGAAAATGTGAACTATCTTTCACCTATCCATAAAAAAGGGAAACTACCCGAAAGAGCGGCACTCTCCTGCTGAAATAAAAAGAGGTGATTGAATTACCAATAATCCAAATCATCTCTCTGTTCAACATAAATTCTGAAAATAAATACCTTGATAAGCGTTATAGGCTTTCATTATAAAGCTGCCAGTGGTTTTACTGGTGCCATTTACAGCTGACGTCCTTTTTTCTTTTGCAATGGTATCCGGGCATTATGCCTTTCATTATTAAAGCTGGGTTGAGATTTTTTACGAATATTCGGATAATCGCGTTTTAATATTTCTGAGGCCATATCTTTCATCGCCTGGGCAAGAGTTTGAATTTTTATACTGTCAGAACATTTTTCCATTTTTCCGGCCAGCTCAACAAACTCCTTTTCGTATTTAAAGTCCGCCATGCTACCGTCAAGTAAAAGGCTGTTGTAGGATTCACCTCCGGCTATCTCCTGCAAGGTACTTATATTAAAGGTATCTCCCCTGACTGGTATATGAACGCCAACTACATAATCTGTTATTTTCTGTATCTGTTCAGGGGTAGGCTCCCATCCATTTTTCTTCACAGTTAAACTATCAGACAAAATATTTGTGTCGGTAAAACATTCGTCTTTTACAGGGATTTTCAGTGGCAAATGTTTTTCGGGATACTTCAGGGCAATATCACATTTCTCCCGTAACTCAGGGTCACCCGACTCGATATAATGAAGATTAAAACAGGTGTTGTTGCACAACGGGTTATAAAGATTATCCATAAATAAACCCATATAATCGTGAAAAAGCTTAAAGCCTTCACTTGTTCTTGAAAACAGCAAAACTCCTTTGTCGATTTCAATGGCATTATAACCGCCATAACCATTAATCGGATTTTCTAAAGACATAATAACTGTATAAGGATTTGTTGGAATAATTTCGCCTGATAAAACTGTTAATTCCTCTCAAACTATATTGGGTTAACAACATAACTACAAAAACTTTCACAATTTTGATAGTAAGTTGTAAGATGATTCATTAACATTAAAAAATAAACACCCGGGTGGTGGCCGGGTGCTTACACTTAAAAGAAAAATTACTATTCTTCTTCACCAGGTTCATTGTTAAAACTAAAAGTCAGGGTGACCATATTCCCAAAATTATCAAGGAAATACAAGTCAATGACCTGCTGGTCTTCAGACTGCGAAGTATAATACAGCCTGAAAGTTTCTTTTGAGATTTCGTACAGGTCATTCGGCTTGAATATCAAACCGTCTTCTGTTTTCAACTCACCCGTTCCGTCAGGCTGAAAATACCGCATGTAGTATTCAGCGCCTTTCCAACGACCTGACCTAACCAGCTCTAAACGGATTTCAGCAGTTTCACCCTCTTTTATACTTTTCTGTACAGGAAGATGATTAACTTCGAATTCATAATCCTGCCTAATATCAATATCTTCGTTGCAGGCACCTGTTATTGCAATTAGCGATAACGTGTATAAAGCAATTTTTAAAATCTTTCTCATTTGATTCTCGTTTTATTTAATCATTATTTTAATACCTGCCCCTGCCTGAACCCGAAAACGACTGATGGAAGAACCAAACATTGCCCTCTCGCGAACCCTCAGCAGCAATACAATCCGGTCAGTAAGGTAACTCTCCATTTCCAGCGTAACCGCCCCACCAGATACAAACCCATCTTCATTTTGCAGAGTAGCCCCGTCGTTGAGTAGTTTTTCTCCACGATTTAAGGTTTCATATCCTGCCAATGCAGAAGCTCCAATAAAAAAGCAAACTGTTTTGCCGGGGCTTGACAGAAAATTATAGTAAAAACCACCTTCGCCGGTAAACTGTTCCACCGGGATACAACCGTTTTCATAAGCGTAATTTCGTCTTAAATACTCCGCCCCAAAGACCCATTTGTTGGCGTTTTTACTGTAGGTAGCCATCGCTGCACCAAAGTAATACCCTGATTCATTGCGGTTATCTTTTGAATAAATCCCGTCAACCATTCCTCCGGTTATTTGTAAACCCTGCATCCCCGGCAGGGCACGCTGGGCGTATGCTTTGTCAGCGAGGACAAAGCACAACGCCACTGCTATTATAATTACTGCCGCTTTCATCATTTTACTTTCAATTCGTTAATCACTTTGGCACGAACCAAATCTGCATTCTCCACAAAAAATGACTGGTGCCGACCGCCCTGCTTTTCGTGCAATTCCACCAATAAATGTTTATCATCGGGAATGGTAAATTTGGGAAGCGTAAAAACCGTGCGTTCGGTAGTTTTACCCCCTAGCTCCTGAACATTGTTGTAAGCACGGAGGGGATATATCACCTGTTCCTGAATGGCGGTGCGTTTGGCTACCTTTTTATCCACAATTTTAAAGGTGATATAATCCACTGAAAAAGGCACGTGTGAAGTGTTTTTCAGTTGCGTATGGAAGTATAATAGCTCGTTATGGGCATATAATCCTTTGAGCGTATATTGTATCCCAAAACGTTTGGAACCGATGTGTTTGATTTCCCGTTTATCGTTTTTGTAAACCGATTTCATAATCAGCCTGACCAGCAGTGGCGATTCCTGCCCCAGTTCCTTCAGGTAAATATCCAGCGAGTTATTGGGCCGGTTTACGGCTTCACCGTCGTGAATAAAATCGGCCATTTCTACGGACAATTTCCCTGGCTCATCGGCATATTTTACATTGAACGTATAATATGCCCCGTCTTCGGTAATCACTGCAAGGTTGCTTTCTCTTGAAAAGTCACGGACAGCAGCTTTCACCCTCAGTACGTTTTCTGCACCGTCAGCTTTGGCAGCCAGTAAATCTGATGAGCCTAAGTCCACATATCGGATAGCCGACGGGAAAATAATATGTACTGTTTTGTTGAAAGTTACTTCCAGCGCATAAGGCGGAATCATCCGGTCGAAAGTCAACGGACGTGTCAGTCCGTTGTAATAGTCCCCGGTTGTGGGTTTTTCCTGTGCGTTAACCGCAAATAGCATTGCTGCAAAAGCAAGCATCAAAATAATTTTCTTCATACTCTGATTGTTTTAATTGAACTTGTTTGTTTTGGATATTTTAGTGGTGAAAATCTTGTTTACTGCACGGATGGGAGCAGCAATACCCGGTGCCCGGCTTTAAGGGTAACCCTTACTGCCCGCATCTTTTTACCGGCATATTGTGAGGCTCCCTGAACGACACTCCGTCCCAAATCTGCCAGCAGTTGTGAACCGGCATCGTCGGTAATGGTAATACTGCTCCCCATTGATGTGCCCATATTGGCAGCTACTTCCTTTACTGCATTGAGTTCTTCCGAACCCGGCACAGAAATTCCCGGATTACCATCCGTATCGAAAACCTCCATTTTAACCGGAATAATGTTCCCGGCATACTGGATATGGGTTATCGAGATGTTCATCCGTTCTCCCGAAATCCTGGATGAACCGGACACAAGCGTATTTTCCGGGACCAGTATTTTTCCAGCATGTATTGGCTCCAGGATGCGTACCTGAACTTCCTGACCATTAGTAATAGTTACCGTTTTATCAACGCAGGCACTAATAGTGTTCTTTGTCGATTCTGTCTCCTCCCCGGCAACCGTATGAAAACCCAGGTTGCGGGGTTTTGCATATTCTCTCATAAATACAGAATCAGGTACTGGAGCAGTCAGAAGTGAAACCACTTTGACGGACACCTGAGATACCGGAATAGACGCAGTTTCCTTTTCTGTTTCCGAAGAATTTGCTACAGATGCAACTATCGTTTCCGACTTAGTTTTATCTGCTGGCATGTACCTGGCAGCAATCTCATAGGATTTTTCTACCAGGGCAAGTTGCTGCTCCGCTTCGTTTTTCTCCTGAAGCTGTCGCTCCAGTTCCCCGATGCGTTCTTCCAACTCAGCCTGTTCCTGACCATTTTTTTCAGGTTCAGTTTCTTTATAGAAACTCCCCAATTGCCTGTCGATATTTTGATACTGACTAGCTGATGAGTGGAACGCGCTGGTCCGGTTGGTTTCCGAACTGTTTTTTATACGTGAAGATTTGGTACTGTTTTCAGTAAGTTCAGGGACTTCATGAAGTCCTGTTTTCCCTGATGATACTTTTTCTTCCGGCGTTTCATCGCCTAACATAAAAGCAAAATCCTCCAAGGAGCGCATCTTTTCCTGCTCCTTTTCCCTCATTGCTTCCTGCCGGTAGGCATCCCGCTTGTCGGCGATAATACCGCTTTCCTTTGGTGTGGGCAGGTTGGTGTTAAATGTATCGCCGGTTTCTTCACTTTTGTCGCCTGACGGTGCAAAAATGAACCACATACTGACAACAAACAGCAGGAAAAAAAGGGGAAAAATCACCATTTTCTTCCTTTTTTGTAACTGCTGGGGCGAAAGCGGCTTTTTTTCTTTCGCCGCAAGCTTTTCCCCGTTGTTATTCTCTTTTTCTTTCATAATAAATTTCATTTGATGGTTTTAAACTATCCACTTTGTTCCGTCTGTCCCTTAATTCCAGTTGCAGGCCTTCGATATGTTTGAAGTTCAACTTCTCTTTTTCATCATGTCCGAAATTGAACAGGGACGAAAATGTGATGTAAAGCGATAGCCCTGCAAAAAGGAAAAGAAGGGTAAGTATTACGGTAAACCTTTTACCGGGAGGAATCCTCCCGCACCACAGCCGGAGACGGTTTTCCAACTGTTCTCCAAAGACAGTGATTCTTTTCCGTTTTTTTTCCATAACACTTTACCGGTCCAAAACCCGGATGTCTTTGTTTTCAAGTATCTCGAATTTCTCAATGGTAAACCCATGAGGATTGTTATCGCTACGCACTGAGTTTATCAGGTCGCAACGGGTAACCAACGAACGTTCGGTTACATTGCTCGACCGGATAATCCTTTGGCGGGCATAAGTAACAGCCGTGTATGGATAACTTACGAAGTTGCATGACACGCTGTCTACCTGTATTACCTGCTGGATATTCCCTGCGACCACCCGGTTGAAGTACCCTTTTTCCTGCATGTCCTGATAATAGTTATAAGCACTTTTGTCGGCAAGGAAGAGTGCACGGGTGATATTGGTTTCAATAGCTTCCCGGTCGGGCGAAAGGGTAAAGAATAGTTCATGAAAGCGGGTCACATGGTCACGCGCCTCCACCGGCCGGTTCTGGCCCATGTCCTGGGAGAGCGCCAGCATAAGTGATTTTCCCTGGTCAAGCACATATATTTTCTGCCGCTGCGCCTCTGCATAACTGAAAGCATTCCATACCGAATAAACGGTTATCCCGGCACAAAGACAAAGAAATACCAGGGCGAAAAACCGGATTTGGCGGAATGATGTCTCTATGTTTTTCAAACTTTTAAACTCCATAATTCTTTTGTTTTTTTTGATTGTTATGATTACCGCCCGACAAGACGTCCGCCTATATTCCCGGCAGCACCCCCGGCCATGCCAGCGGCATAGCTTCCTGCTTTTCCTGCGGTCTTGTTAATGGCGTGGTTGGCACTGCCCATGCCGCCCGACTGGATAATCCAGTTGGACACAGTCGGAACCGTAAAGTACCCGATGATACCAATGAGCATAAACACAATGTAAATCCCGTTAGAACCGTCAGGGATATAATTGGGGTCTTCCAGTAGCTTGATATCCGCTTCCAGCATCAGTACCTGAATTCGCGCCAGTACTGCCGAAAAAAGGTCGGAAACCGGCAGCCACAGGTAAACGCTGATGTAGCGGGCAAGCCACTGGGTAAGCGTTGCCTGAAATCCGTCGTAAACGGAAAAGGCAAACGCAATAGGCCCCAAAATGGACAACACCACTAAAAGAAGGTACGTAAAGTGTCAATGATCAGTGCCGCGGCATTGAACAGCAGTTCCAGTAAATCCCTTACCACCTGACGGAACCACATTTTAATGTCGTACCAGAACCTTTCCTCCACATCCCGATGATTTCAGGAGTGTCCCAGATTCCAAGGTCTTTCAGTTTCTGGTCGTAGGCTTCATCGTCCACCAGCCATGCTTTCCCTTCCCGGACACGCGCTTCGTATTCCAGTTCTTCTTTTTGCAACTGATAAGCCTCCATATCAAAAGTCTGGGTTTCCAAAATATTATGCGTTCCTATTACAATCGGGCTCATTACCGCATTGATTGTCCCCAAAACAATGGTTGGAAAAAAAAGGATGCACAGCCCGATGGCAAATGGGCGGAGCAAGGGGAACACATCTATGGGTTCAGCCCTTGCCAGTGCCTGCCAAACCCGGTATGCTACATAAAACAAAGCTCCCAGTCCGGCCAATCCCTTTGCCACGCCAATCATGTCACCGCAAAGAGGTATCATATCTTCGTAGAGGTTCCTCAGAACCTGGTGCAGGTTATCAAAATCCATAATTTACAAGCTTTACCTGTTACCAGTATCTTTCCGAAGGGCTGCCATAAAGCGCCAGCACCCTGTCAGTATCGGCTTTTGCTTTGGCCCGGATAAACGAAACGGAGATGCTTTTCTGCGTGTAATACCTTGTCAGATTAAGGTATCCGAGCATCCGGTTATAAATCTGGTCAATCACTTCCATGCGCTCCTTGTCCGTCATGGAAAGCCCGTTACTACTGGTTACGATGTTTTTCAGTTCCGTAATCAATGCGCCCCCTTCTTCCATTAACCGGGCATATCCTAATGAAATAGCCGCCAGTTCGTCCACCGTAAAATTGGGGTCGGCAACCATCTTATTAAACCCCGTGATGTATATATCGCTGATTTCGCTAATCATTTCAATGGTAAGCTTCACCTTGCGGGCATCTTTAATCAGGTTGTTTACTGATTTAAGGGCATCATAATATTGTTTACTTTGTTCATAGATTTTGACAGTTTCCTGTACATTCTTTACCATATTCGTCAGGGTGGACGAAGATTTGACCACCTGCTGGATATTCTGTACGAGATTGGACGGGTCGATTACCGCCCATTGTGCTCTGGACTGATAAGAAAAGCCAATCAGTGCAATGCACGCAATTATAAAAATTCGTTTCATATTTTTTGTTTTTATTGATTGATACTTTGGGTTGAAGGGCGGGATTAGTTCCCCAAAGTCACTAATCCTCAACCCTGTAATATTTTCCGTATGCCGAAAGTTGAAGTACGTCGTTGTCCGTATTGTAGGACAGGCTCATCACTCCGTAAAGGTTGACATACCGGATACCCTGACGCCTTTTGACAGGACACCGGAATAGTTCTCCGGCTCTAAAGGCAAACTCCATAAAGAAGCAGCCATTTTTCCTTTCACTGTTTCTGTAAATCCGGATATCCGGCGCACCTTCCCGGCTTTTCCATCGCCCGGTTATATCATCCAGGGCAAATTCAGTTTTTGCCCCTAATGGATTGGTCCCGGTAGTTTCTGAATACATGGGCTGCCTGTTATTGCTGCTTGCTTTCAGCAAGTTGTTTAATGGCCAGTTCGATGTCGCCGTCCAATTTTCCGGCAAGCTGCATCACTTCCATTTTCTCCGATTCTTCGGTGGTGTAAGCCAGGTATTCTGAAACCGACACTTCTGTGGCATAAACCGCACTTTGAACACCTCCCAATCCTATCCAGACCTCTTTGTACCGGCGGCTGGGTGCATTACTCATATTAATGGAAAGTATCTGCGATTTCTCCTTTTCTGTCAGTCCCAGCAAAGCCTGTATCTGGTCGAACTTGTTCATGTACTTGCGCTGGTCAAGCAGTATCTTGCAATCCGAATTATTGATGATACTTTCCTTGACCACCGGGCTGGAAATAATGTCGTCTACTTCCTGCGTAACCACAATGGCCTCACCAAAATATTTACGGACGGTTTTGTACATATATCGCAGGTATTCAGCCATATTAGCTGAGGCTATAGCCTTCCATGCCTCTTCCACTATCAATTGTTTCCTGACCCCTTTCAGACGGCGCATTTTATTGATAAAAGCCTCCATAATGATGATGGTCACCACGGGAAAAAGCTCGCGGTTTTCCTTTATGGCATCAATCTCAAAAACGATAAAGCGTTTGGATAGCAGGTCGATGTTCTTATCCGAGTTCAGCAGGAAATCAAACCTTCCGCCCCGGTAATATTGCTTCAGGGTGGTCAGCATATTGTCGACATTAAAATCGTCCCTGCCTACCTTGATTTCCCGTTCTTCCAGTTCACGGCGGTAGTCATCGCGCATATACTCATAGAAAGTATTAAAGCAGGGTGTGATATTCCGGTTTTTCTGAATCCGGTTGATATAAGCCGATACCGCACTGCCCAACTCACCGCTTTCGGTTTTGGACACTTTATCGTCTTCACTTTTCCATAGTGTAAGGAGCAGTGTTTTGATGCTGTCTTTCTTTTCCACATCAAACACATAATCGTCGGTAAAAAATGGGTTGAATGAAATCGGGTGTTCTTCGGTGTAAGTGAAATAAACCCCGTCTTCCCCCTTGGTTTTCCGGTGAATCATTTCGCACAGTCCCTGATAGCTGTTACCGGTATCCACCAGCACGACATGCGTTCCCTGTTCATAGTACTGCCTCACCAGATGGTTCATGAAGAATGACTTTCCGCTTCCGCTTGGCCCCAGCACGAATTTATTCCGGTTGGTGATAATCCCTTTTTTCATCGGTAAATCAGAAATATCCAGATGGATAGGTTTCCCATTTACGCGGTCGCACATCTTAATGCCAAAAGGTGACGGTGACGACCGGTAATTGGTTTCTTCGGTAAAGAAACAAAGTGCCTGTTCGATAAAAGTGTAAATGCTTTCTTCCGAAGGAAAGTCGCCTGCATTGCCCGGCATGGCTGCCCAATAAAGGGTAGCTGCATCCACCGTATTATGTCGTGGCTTACACTCCATTAATGCCAGTTGAGAACCAACTTCGTTACGGATATGCTTTAGTTCCTGCTCATCCTCACTCCATGCCATCACATTAAAATGTGCCCGGATAGAAGTCAGCCCGTGTGAGTGGGCCTCGTTCAGGTAAAGGTCAATCCATTCCTTGTTAATGGCATTGCCCCGGCTGTACCGTGATAGCGATTGCATATTTCGGGCGCTCTTTTCAAACTTCCGCAGATTTTCCGCACTGTCATCCAGAAACAAATACTGGTTGTACACATGGTCACAGGCTAGCAGAAGTCCGACGGGAGCAGCAAACGACAAAAGGCAGTCGCTCCGGTCGGTGGATAGTTTTTCATAACGCATGTCAGTGCCCACCTTTCCGGGTAAATCTTCCACATCGGATAAGGTATGCAGACATACATGTTTTTCACCAATCCGTAGGCTGTCCGCTCCCAGTTCCATGTCTTCCAGACAGGTGGTATTATCGAGTGAAAGCGAAAAATACTTTTCGATTAACCCGGCATTTTCCGGTGTTCCGACAATCTCATCGGTCTTAAGCCGGACAAGGCTAATAAAACCGCTGTCGTTGATAATCCGCTCAAACTGTCCTACAGCTTCCAGGAACCTGACCGTAATGTCTTTATTGACTTCTTTGGGGATGATATTGCCCCGACAGAGGGATGAAAAGTTGCTTTGCATCCGCATCCGCTCTTTGGTCGTTTTGGTCAGGTAAAGAAAGCATTCATGGTTCAGGTACGGACGTTCATTAAAATGACGTTCGTAACTTCGGGAAAGGAAACTCATTTCTCCGTTGTCTGATTTAGGTTGGTAAGTTTCCCGGACAAACCAATCCTGCTTATGCACTACACTATAATCAGGAAGCACTTTGACCGCTTTGGCCCAGGCAGAATGAATGGCTTCGTATTCGGGCGAAGTTACCATAAATAGTTCCGGCAGGCTTACACGGAAAACTACCGTTACATCAGCATCCTTACTGATAATACAATCATGTTCCACACTCAACAGCGGGAATTTACTTTCAATAGTTGTTGCTTTCATTGTATTCCTCATGCTGCATTCTCCTTTCTTATTTTTTGGAAAAGGCTACGGGGAACTTTCCGGTTAATCAGGTAACGGGGATGCTGTTTTTTTGCCATGAGCTTCATCAGTCCTGATTCCCCGTAACGGGTGTTCAGGTTGAAAGTCAGCCAGACAAGCACCGAGGCTGCAACCACGCCAAAGACAATGCAAAACAACTGGCTAACTCCTGCCATGTATAGAATGATAAACACCACAAACACGGCAAGCAGCCCGCCGGCGAAAATAAACAGGTACTGTGATTTCAAACCGCGAAATTCCACGCTTTTGCCAATTCCTTTATTGATATTGTACTCCATAGTGATCCTCTTTGAGACTTATTAAAGGAAGAACGAACGCAGGATGGTAGCAGCCACAATAAGGAAAATACATGCCCCGAACCAGCTCGCAGCAGTTTTACTGGTATCCGGATCACCGCTCGAAAACTTGTTATAAACTTTGATTCCGCCGATAAGCCCAACTACAGCGCCAATGGCATAGATCAGTTTGGTTCCGGGGTCGAAGTACGAGGTAACCATATTGGTGGCTTCTGTAATTCCGGCGGTGCCATCGCCCTGCGCAAATGCGGTTGAAACAGCAGCCATTAAGAAAGCTGCCTGCATCAAAATCTTCTTTTTTGTCATATTGGTTTCTTTGTTTATGGTGCGGGAACTATTTAAGCCCCGCACCGGGTAAATAAAATGTTTGTTGTTTCGGATATTTTAGTGGTCGGATGAAATGAAGCATCCTATCCGTAATCGTGTTTTTTCATTCATTTGCATTTTAATGTGTTAGACATAATTTCTGATATCAAACCCTTTGGGAACAGAGGTCGCAGAAGGCTTATTTTCTCCTGACTCTCCAGCTTTCCGCTGATGAAAAGCTTTCAGGTATGAATTAATTAATCCACCGACTCTGTCCTCCCTCTCGGGTTCACCTGAAACCATTGCTTCAAACATATCGGTATGTTTCAGGTGCAGAAGAACTCGTCCTGTTTCTTCTTTCTTCTCCTCGGTAATAATCGGATTGTGTACCACGGTGCGGTAGGCTTCGCCCATTTGTTCAAAACTGATTCCCTCGGCCAGTGAACGCCCTGAAACCTGCAATGCTTCGTATTCTTCCTCTTCATCCGCCGGTTCCGGTTCTTCCGGCATCGGGCAGTCAATGTCGAGTGGCGGGTTGGCTTCGCCGGGAGGAACTTCGCCGAAAACTTCATCCAGTTCGCTCACTGAAATTATCCGGGAATGTTCTTTTGGTACATCTGACGGGACAAATATATTTTCTTTCCCCTTATCTTTTTCATTGTCCGGTTCTGTGGCCGTTTGTGGCACAGGGATGCGTTCCTTAAGGACAAACTGGCTTTTACCTAGAATGTCACCTTTGTTCTTTTTCCTGTCCTGTTCCAGGAGCATTGTCTCGCTGTTTTCTTTCCGGAAACGTCGGTTTTCCGAAATGAAAAAGTGCATTGCCCAGAGTGCGTAAAGAACCGCAAAAGCAACCAACAACGCCAGTACTGTATAAGGTGTAATCGTTATCATCTGTTACCGGAATTAAAAAACATCTGTATTTTTTTCCCTGTACAGTTCGGTGATATCATCCTGGAACATGGCAAAGTGATGTTCCAGCACATTGTCCAGGTAGCTGAATAGGGACTGTTCGTTTTCGCCGATTACCCGGACTATTTTCAGGATGCGGTCATGATACTCTTTACGGATATAAACTACTTTCCCATTACGTGTTTTGACTTCCGCTTCTTTGAAGAAGAAAGCCCCGTAGTTTACCCCGTTGTGAGGATTGCTTTCCGCATTGCGTTTGTCTGATGGTTGCTTTGCTGCAGCTCGATTTTTACTGAACAGTTTCATTTTTCCAAGTCTTTAATAATGTTTATCCCTTTATGTTTTTCGTTATAAAGACGGGTTATCTCACCGCCATAAGTTTCAAAATGATGGATCAGTATGTTGTCGATGTACCCGGAGAGTGATACCTCGTTGCTCCCGATTACACGGCATATTGTCTGGAGCGTGTCGTGAAAATCCCGGCGGATATAGACCATTTTGCCCGTTCGGGCGGTAATGGGGGATTCCCTGACAAAAAGCGTTTCATAGTCCTGTTCCTTGCCCCGCCTTCGCCGGGCTTCATCTTTCGGTGTTCCTGTTTTGGGGACAGGTGGTTCAACGGGACTTTCATTATTTTCACTTACCAGTGATTCATGGTCCACTGGTACGTCCTGCAGGAAAGAAGCGATAATCTCCTTTTCATTTATATCCTCTTTTTTGATTGTTTTTGCCATTGCGTTATATTTTAATGATTTCCAGGATTTCGTCCATCAGGGCATCGAGGTTGCTCCCTTTCAGCAATGCTTTATTGGCAGGGAACATGGTCGAACGGAACAGGGCTTTATGAGAAGTCGGAAGCTCTCGGCGAAAACGCTTGCTGTCTGGAAGGAAAGTTTTCAGCAGGGGAAGATGAAGTTCGGCGATGACCTGTTCATAGACTTCGTATAATTCTGTTTTCTCCCGGCCATCCACTAAGTTCCAGATTAAGTATAGCCCTTTAACCCTGGATTTTCCGGTGGTGATGATGTTGTCATTCAGGCGGGAAGCAAAACGGAGCGTGCTTTCAAGTACCACCCTGTCGGCGCTGATGGGCGAAAAACATAATCCATCAGAGACAGGGTATAAATTACCCCTTCCTTATTGACTGTTCCCGGTAAATCAAAAAAGATAATGTCATAGTTTCCTTTGGACATTAACGCTTTGGCTGTTTCCGGGGCTTTTTCGGGAAGGCTCTTTACCACCGGGTACATTTTCTTTTGCAGTCGGGTAAACTG
Source organism: Bacteroidales bacterium (assembly GCA_041393255.1). Taxonomy (GTDB): domain Bacteria; phylum Bacteroidota; class Bacteroidia; order Bacteroidales; family JAADJA01; genus JAADJA01. The sequence continues at coordinate 46,133 of JAWKKM010000032.1, forward strand.
TTCGTAGGCCAGCGACTTGTAATAATCGTCGTCCGTGGCCATTTTCAAATCGCGCTCCCGCATTTCGGCAATGCTGTACTGCGGATAATCACAATCCACTACTGCCACATCGTACCCTTTCACATAGTGCAGGTATGAAGCTGCCAGTACGGTCAGGGTTGTTTTTCCGGCCCCTCCCTTTGGGTGGAGAAGGCAATACACAAACTCTTTTCCATTTTTAATCATTTAATAAGGTTATACATACAGTTGATGATACATCTGATTTGCCGACTGATTAGGTGGATAACCGGACAATATATCTGTGCAATTGCATGGCCGTTAAAAAAATGATTGGCCGTCTTAAAATTTGAATGCATGAATGTCACAATGTTTGGTCAGTCATATATCCAATTATTTATCAGGCATCCAACTATACGGCATTATATCCGGCCCATTAAAAGGACATTCACTCATCTTACCATTCATAAAAATTTTCAGCCAATTTATCTCCTATCAATCATTTGCATAATCAGTCATATTTAAAAAACCTCATGCAAATAAAAGCCAATAAAATCCTGATTAAACAGGCTTATGGCAGGTGGCACTTTGTGGCACAGTAGTGGCATCATTCGGCACAGTTACATGTTGTACAGTCGGTTATAAAGACCGGTAACTTTGCCTCCGGTTCGATACTGGTAACAGGTCAGACTGCTATCCATCATTTTTTGCAGCCCGTCAATTTATCTGTCCGGATAGCGGACAGATGTATTTGCAATGTGGCAAATAGCAAGCTGTGTTTTGAGTTACTCATTTCATTTCACGTAACCCAAAACCGCTTGCCCGCAAGGGGAGAAAAGCAGGCTCCGAAGTCGCTGCTTTTTGATAAGGACAGTAATAATGACTGTGTTATTGTACTGGATTTTTGAAACACTAAAATATCCGACAGATGAAACAGGAAAATACAAAAGGCCGGAGGCGAAAAGGGGGACGCCCTACCAAAAGCGACCCAGCAACAGAGTGCGTTATGGTACGCTTTAATGCCAAGGAATATGCCCGTTTTCTTACATTACTTGAACAATCGGGGGTAAAAGCAAAAGCTGTTTTTATCAAAGCAAGGGTATTTGGCCAGCCGTTCCGTGTGGTTAAAACCGACCGGGCGGCGCTCGAATACGTGGCAAAGTTGACCACTCTTTATGCACAATTTCGTGCTGTTGGGACGAATTACAACCAGGTTGTAAAAGAACTGCACAGCAACTTTTCTCATAAAAAAGCACTCGCATTGCTCTTTAAACTGGAAAAACTAACCACCGAATTAGCGGTAACCGGGCAACAAATTATCGCCCTGTCGAAAGAATTTGAAGAAAAATATTTACGCGAATAGTTCGGTATGATTGCCAAAATAACCACAGGAAAAGACATTTACGGCGCACTAGCCTACAACCAGGAGAAGGTGAATGAAGGGTTGGGAAAGGTGCTTGCATCGAATATTATCCCGGAACCGGAGGATGGTCGTTTTAGGGTGGCAGCCTGTACCGAAGCTTTTAACCGCTGGTTACCATCGCATTACCGGACAGAAAAACCGGTCATCCATATATCGCTCAACCCGCACCCGGATGATAATTTGACGGATGAACAACTGTCAGACATCGGAAGCGAATATCTGCAACAAATGGGTTACGGCACTCAGCCATACCTGATTTTTAAACACTCGGATATCGAGCGAGAACATATCCATATCGTTTCGTTACAGGTGGATAGTGAGGGTAAAAAAATTAATGACAGCAAACGCAATTTAAGAAGTGTGGCTGCAACTGAAAAACTGGAAAAGAAATACAGACTGCATCGCGCCAAAGAACAGAAACAGTTAGAGCAATGGCAATTTAAGCTCGTTGATGTGGCAAAAGGCGATTTGAAAAAGCAAATTGGTTCGGTAATCAAAACGGTAGCCGCTATGTATCATTTCCAGACAATGGGAGAATATCGTGCCTTGTTATCCCTCTATAACATTGGTGTGGACGAAATACAGGGAACGCGAAGCGGAAAGCCTTACCGGGGATTGCTTTATTCGGCACTGGACGTTGAAGGAAACAAAGCCGGAACACCTATCAAATCATCTGCTTTCGGGAAAACAGTTGGGTTCACTGCTCTCGAACAGCGGATGGAGAAATCCGCCATCCTGATAAAAGAAAAGGGATACCGCGAACGCCTGCGCCTGTTGGTTGCCGGAGTAATCAGAGAAACCAAAAATGAAACGGAATTGCGTCAAAAATTAAAAGAAAAGGATGTTGACCTTTATCTCCGGCGAAACAATACCGGGCGGATTACCGGGGTAACTTTTATCGACCATCAAAGCCGTTGTGTACTGAACGGTTCACGACTGGGCAAAGAGTTTTCTGCCAATATATTCAACGGCCTGTTTAGAGAGTCCCCTGCAGTCGAAGGACACACAAAACAGGAGGGCGAAAAAGAACCTTTCATGCCTGCGGCTGAACCGTTCTCTGCGGCCAACAATCAGGCCGGGCATATTGAATCCGCCATCAGCAGCCTGTTCTCAATTCTTTCACCAGAACCGGAATCATACGTTGAAAATCAGCAACAACTTCACAAAAAACGAAAGAAAAAGAAACGTAGGTACGGGAGACAGACATAAATTGAATTTGAGAATCAAATGTTGATTTTGGTTTATATTTTAGAGTACAACTGTACTCTAAGTACATTTTCACACAATAATATAAACCGGTTGTTTTTCCGTGAGGAGTTTACAGACCCTCCATTCCAATGGCATACAATGGAATATTTATCATCCACTCCTCTTCCTTGTAATCAGTTAAGGATGTACGGATGGCTTTTGAAGGCTTGTATTTCTCACAAAACAAGCGAAAACTCTTTGACCTCAGGTTTTCACCCGATTTTACTTCAACCGGAATAACTTTTCCTTCCTCCTGAATTACAAAATCAACTTCAGAAGTACTCTTGTCGTTAGTCCAGTAACCGATATAACGTTCGCTGTTCAGTCGTAGTTGCTGCATCACAAACTGTTCGGTAAGTGCACCTTTAAACTCGGTAAAAATCTCATCGCCATCAATAATTGTCCTAACATCCAGTCCAGCCATGGCACCAAGTAAGCCAAGGTCGTGCAGGAACAATTTGAACGTAGAAATTTCCTGATAAGCTGTCAGCGGAATACCCGGTTTTGATACCCGGTGGCTTTTCAAAAGTAAGCCGCAATCGACCAGCCATTGGATGGCCAACTCAAAATCTTTGGCACGAGCTCCTTCTCTTAAAACCCCGTACACAAATTTTTTATTTTCTTTTGCCAGTTGCGAAGGGATACTTTGCCAAACCATTCGAATCCGGGGAACAGTTTCATTGGGTGCATGTTTCGAAAAATCACCTTCATAAGAATTGAGAATCCTGTTTTGAATCCTTCGGACTAACTGCCAGTCGCGGGTTTCAGCAAAAGCCGACACAACTTCGGGCATTCCACCAACGTAAAAATAATAACGCAGGTATTCTTTTAACTTTTCAGTAAAAACAGAAACAACACCCCAGTTCTTTGCCTTTAGTGCGTCAACCAATGCCGATTCATTTAACGAATACAGAAATTCATAAAATGAAAGCGGACGTAAATCGAGAAAATCGACCTTGCCAACCGGAAAAGAAACCTGGCTGTGCAATCCCATACCAAGCAGGGAGCCTGCTGCAATTACGTGGTATTGCGGAGCGTTTTCACAAAAATATTTTAGCGATGTCACACCACGTTCGGCCGACTGTATTTCGTCAAAAATAATCAGGGTATCGTCTGCCGTTATTGTGGTTTGGGCTTGAATTTGAAGTATGGTAATGATTCGCTCAATATCAAAGTCTGTCGCAAAAATATTTTGCAGTGCAGGTGTCTCTTCAAAATTTACATAGACCAGTTTTGCATACGATGTACGTCCAAACTCCTTTAATAGCCATGTTTTTCCTACCTGCCGGGCACCTCTTACAATTAGTGGCTTACGGAATTTGTCTTCTTTCCAGTTTTTTAAGTTAATAATAGACTCCCTGTACATATTTCTCTGTTAAAGTTGCATGCAAAAATACATTTTTATCCAGATAAAAATGAAATAAAACTACATTTTTATCCAGATAAAATAAGAAAACACATTTTCAGCCACAAGCTGCCACTAAAGTGCCACTTATTACCAACTCGTTTAGAATCTGGACATTGATATAAAACACGCCATACTTTCGCCCTTCAAATATTATAAAGTGAAAGTACAATGCAACAGGAAGACGATTTAAGGGCACTGGCAAAGGTCATGGACTTTATGCGTGCCTTAAGTATTTTATTTGTAGTTATAAACATCTATTGGTTTTGTTATCAAGCGATGGACGAATGGGGCATTAATATTGGGGTAATCGATAAAATACTTCTGAATTTCAACCGCACTGCAAAACTTTTTGAGAACATCCTTTACACGAAACTTTTCGCAATAATATTCCTGGCTTTATCCTGCCTCGGAACAAAAGGAGTTAAGAAGGAAAAAATTACATGGAACAAAATTATCGCTTCCCTTTTTATTGGCTTTGTCCTTTTCTTTCTCAACTGGTGGTTGCTGGATTTGCCGATACCGTTAGTTGCCAAAACAGCTTTCTACATTTTTACAATGGCTGGCGGTTATCTCTGCCTGCTGGCTGGTGGAGTTTGGATGAGCCGTCTTTTGAAAAACAATATGATGGATGATGTTTTCAATACCGAAAACGAATCGTTTATGCAGGAAACACGGCTGGTTGAAAATGAATATTCAGTGAACCTGCCAACCCGTTTCTATTACAAAAAGAAATGGAACAGTGGCTGGATTAATGTTGTAAATCCTTTTCGCGCAGGTATTGTATTGGGAACGCCCGGCTCAGGGAAAAGTTACGCGGTAATCAACCAGTTTATAAAGCAGCAGATAGAAAAAGGGTATTCGCAGTATATCTACGATTTTAAGTTTCCCGACCTTTCGACGATTGCATATAACCACCTGTTGAAAAATCAACGCGGATACAAAAAAGTACCGACGTTTTATGTAATCAATTTCGATGACCCGGCACGTTCGCACCGGTGTAATCCGATTAATCCTTCGTTTATGAGCGATATATCTGATGCATACGAAAGCGCCTATACCATCATGCTGAACCTGAACCGTACATGGGTGCAAAAGCAAGGCGATTTTTTTGTGGAATCGCCAATTATCCTGTTTGCCGCCATCATTTGGTATTTGCGGATATACAAGGAAGGCCGGTATTGCACGTTCCCCCATGCCATCGAGTTTTTGAACAAGCGGTATGAAGATATTTTCCCGATTTTAACCAGCTACCCCGAACTGGAGAATTATCTTTCTCCTTTTATGGATGCATGGATGTCGGGGGCGCAAGACCAGTTACAGGGGCAGATTGCTTCGGCTAAAATCCCGCTTTCGAGGATGATTTCACCGCAATTGTATTGGGTAATGTCAGGCGACGAATTTACATTGGACATCAATAATCCGGCTGACCCGAAAGTATTGGTTGTGGGGAACAATCCCGACCGTCAAAATATTTACGGTGCAGCATTGGGTTTGTACAACAGCCGTATCGTAAAACTTATCAATAAGAAAGGTCAGCTAAAAAGTTCGGTTATCATCGACGAGTTGCCAACCATTTATTTCAAAGGGCTGGATAACCTGATTGCCACTGCCCGAAGTAACAAAGTTGCGGTATTGCTCGGCTTTCAGGATTTTTCACAGTTAAAACGTGATTACGGCGATAAAGAAGCTGCCGTAGTAATGAATACCGTAGGTAATATTTTCTCCGGCCAGGTTGTGGGCGATACTGCTAAAAATCTGTCGGAACGTTTTGGTAAGGTTTTGCAAAAACGCCAGTCCATGACCATTAACCGCAATGATAAATCAACTTCTATCAGTACCCAGTTGGACAGCCTTATCCCGGCCAGTAAAATTTCCACGCTTACTCAGGGCATGTTTGTCGGAGCAGTTGCCGACAATTTTGATGAACGTATTGAGCAAAAGATTTTTCATGCCGAAATTGTGGTGGACAGTGCAAAGGTTGCTGCCGAAACCAAGACATACAAGCAGATTCCGGTAATCACTAATTTTGTGGACGAGAGCGGCGTTAACCGCATGAAGGAAATGATTCAGGACAACTATAATCGCATCAAGGAAGAAACAAAACAAATCGTAGTCGATGAACTGGAACGGATAAAAAATAACCCGGCACTTTCTTATTTGTTGCCAAAAAAGGAATGATGAACATCATGAAAGTTAATTCCTAAAGAAAAAGCAGCACATCTATCATAAAAGTCAATGATTAGCCAAGCATTTAAAAAAATTTGCTTATAAATTATTATTTTGTCCAGCGTACTAATGATAATGAACAAATGAGCTTAACCATAGATGTTTTTCCTGCATTAAATGGCGACTGTTTTCTAATCAATACTGAGGAAACAAATATTCTTGTTGATGGTGGATATGTAAATACATACAACGAATATTTGAAGTCATCTTTGTATAAATTAGCGTCTCAAAACAAAGAATTGTCTCTTGTCATTGTTTCCCATATTGATGCAGATCATATTTCTGGAATTTTAAAATTTATAGAAGAAAACAAGAACGCAAATATTATTCCTGTCAGGAATATTTGGCATAATGCATTTCGTCATTTACCTCTAATTGAACAAGAAATTTCTTCAACAAAAGAAGATTATACATTTGGGGATATAAAAAAAGAAAGTATAACCGAGCCAGACAAAAAAATCAGTGCGTCACAAGGCTCATCGCTGGGCGCAATGTTACTTAAATATAAATACCCTTGGAATACACATTTTAACGGAAAAGCAATCTCTATAGAAAATGGTAATCAAGTTGTGATAGATGAAAACACAAAGATAATTTTACTCTCCCCAGATAACGATAAACTTAAATATTTATATAAGTATTGGAGAAAGGAGTTGTACAAAAATGGATATTTAGGTACTTCACATTCGTCCGAGTTTTGGGATGATGCATTTGAATTCTTATCAGCTCAGGAGAAACAGGAACTAAGATATACGGAACAAGATATCTCATATAAGAAAAGTTTGGATTTTCAAAAGCTAAAGGAAACACCCTTTTTTCAAGATACTTCACCGACGAATGGAATTTCTATTTCTTTTATCTTACAAATTTTGGGCAGAAGAATGTTATTTTTAGGTGATTCTCACCCTGATTTAATTGTAGAACAATTAAAAAGGCTTTTTGCCAAAGATGAATTTCCTGTTTTTTTTGATGTTATAAAATTATCCCATCACGGCAGTTTCTCAAACAATAGTCCGGAACTATTAAAAATGATTGATTCCGATAAGTATATAATCTCCACTAATGGCAAAACATACAACCATCCAGATGCAGAAACATTGGCTTGGATTATTACAAAGGAGAGCCTTTTAAAAAGAACATTATATTTCAATTATCCACTGGAGATTTGCAGTAAACTGTTGAATCAGGACTTAAAAGAAAATATAATTACGATATTGTTTTACCAGAAAATGGAAAGGCAATAAGAATACAATTTTAAAGTAGCGAAGATGTCATCACCGTTAGAAAAAATAACTGTTAAGGTAGTATGTGGAAGTGAAAATGGTACCGCCTTTTTGTCGGAGCAAAACATGTTGATTTCGCCTATCATACTGTAATGGATAATGACTTGAAAATCCCATCACTATTTATGTGCAGATGGAATATCCTAAACGCAGTAATAAAAGATAAGGAGGAAAATTCCTATATTGTATTGCTCGAATTGGAGCACCTGTAGATGTCGGACATATTTCCTTTGTGGAAGCACAAATGTTAAGTGAGGGAGAAGAATGGGAAACATTTGGCTTTCCATATAAAACAAATAATACAGGGATTCTAATTTCGACTAGACTGCTAGAATCCAATTCACGATGGGATTATTTATTGGATTGCAATACAGTACAAGTACAATTCGATTATGGTGGATTATCCGGTTCGCCAATTGTTGTGTCAGATAAAGTTTGCGCCGTAACACTTATTCAGAAAGCGGATAAAATAGGCGTTATAAGTATAAAAAAGTTAGAAGAGTTTCTCGTTGCAAATGACTTAAATGTAGTTCAACCTTACGATAATATTGGAGTACCTGACGGATTAAAAAGGGAGGTTGCAGATTCCGTACCAAATTACAGCGCATTTGATAAAATAGATGAGGTAGTACAAAAACCCCATAACTGGATTCTATTACATGGTTCACCTGGTTGTGGGAAAACTACAATATCGGCTACTTATACTCCATATGATGAAAATTATGTAGTTGCAGGACGCTATTTTTTTAAAAGTTCAAGAATACAATAATTCTCTCTGTAATGTAATAGTTCAAAAGTAAAATTTATAGAATGGATTGGGAACGACAATTGCCACTGGGGAACCATTTCCAGCAAACAGATTGGAAAAGAAGAAAATGATACCAAGAATTGGTTCGACTGTCCCGACATTTGAACGAACTGACAAGTCGAATTATCGTCTGAGATGGTTTGATGGATATTTTCAGTAAGCCCAGGCGGCTTTTATATGATTTTATCAGTCATTCTTTCGCCATTAGAAAATCTGAAAATTGTTCTTTCTTGCACATCTAAAACATTTGCCACCTCAACTAAAGCAAATCATACCTTCTGATTCAGAGATATTAATTGAACCTCTGGATTTAGCAAATGTGAAGCCTATATAAAGCAAAAGACAAACAAATTAAAGCTTCCTTACACTTTCACAGGAATTAGCACAAAAAATCAGAAGGACATCCCCTGTATTTAAATTATCTGATTAACTATGTTCTTAATGAATATTCAACGCTCGATGATGAAGAACAAATTTTACAATGGCTAAATAAGATTCCAATAATAAGCGGAAATATTGAAAATTATTATTCAGCAATAAGGGATAAAATTAGCCAAAATGAATCAAGATTAGCCGTAGTTGTAACGTTAATACAAATACGCGGTGCAGTTAATGAAGATGACTTGATTCTGATGTTGAAGATACTTTTGCTGCTTTCCTTCTATACTCCAAATAAGGTCGCTGATGTATTTACTTAATCACTCCCACTGAATATATGAAATATAATTATTCCATCTTTTAAGAATATGTTATCTCAAATATTACCTTGCTCAGCATTTATATTCTGGTAAATGATAAATAGTTTCCTTTAACCAAATACAAACGATTTGGACATAATTTGGAACTGTTTATGTCATTTTACGCAAAACACCTGAACTCAAAATCGATGTATTAGAATGCCCTAAGGTGATAATGTGCACTAAACCGATGTGAATCCGGAACTTGTACTACTTGACATAAAGAATATAACAAGTATTGCTATTGACGAAAGGCAAACTGTAGAAGTGATTCGATTGTTACTTCTTGCCCAAAGAATAGAATTCCGTTACGACGCTGTTTTTGCGGAAAATGCATTTGAAATTGCAGAGGCTATGATTGCTCTTGGCAGACCTGAAACAGCATATGATTATTTAGTTCGAGAAAATACAGTGTTAGTTTCAGAATCCGATTCAGTTCATTTTTTACAATTGTTTTATGAAAATGGATATAATCAATTAGCAAATAAACTGTACGAGAATATACACGTGAGGCTGAGAGAAATTATGAATTCTGAAGAGTCATTCTCGGCTCAGATATTCTTAATTAATTTATATACTCAAACGCAGTTATGCAATGAGGGGGAAGTTGGTATTGAAAGATTTCAACACATGATGAAGGCACTCTTGCGGTTCGAAAAAACATTACAAGAAGAGGATGAGCAAGATCTTTTTGAAGGAATACGATTTGTTCGAGAATATGCGGTTGCAGATAATAATGCTTTTTTCCTTCGGAATTACAACCACTTTGTTTCAATTGAACAAATGACTTCGCATCGTAATTTGTCAGTGGACAAACTAGCTCTAAAAATGCTGGCACTTACTTTATTAAAATATAATGAACACAATAATGAATTCAATTATGTAGGGAAAAATGAAAGTTTTGAGAGTGCAGTGAAGGATTTGGCAAGCTGTGTTAATAAATACAGCTTTGAATATACTGATGAGGAAATATACCTGATTATACTATCTCTTGTTGAGGATTCATCGGATTATCAGCTACTCACATCCTTAATCAATCAATACTCAGATTTAACAGACAGACTAAATCTTCGTAAAGAAAACGGGGTAGATGTTGAATTCAAAAACGTATTCCATTATTTTAATCTTAATTTATTTCGTGGATATATTGATAATGATGATTCTTATCCTCAGATAGACAGTGATATATACAGACATAAACAATGGGAAAGTTACCTAGCCACACTTGTTGAAAGTATTGCGTATATAAGAGGAAAACTATGCCGAATTAAAGCTGAAGAAAAAAACGACTTTAGTGCGATATACAGCCAGTTAAAATTTGTAATCAATAAAATCGATTTTTCATTTGATGAGCGATCTCATTGGGAAAGGAGCTATTATATTCCTGAAAGCATATTCCCATACGTTTATTCTCAAATAGCACAACTTTACATCGATTTTTTTCAGGACAAAATTGCTGACTTCGTTATTCATTTGAAAGTTCGAGCGGAAAATCAGTTAAGCATTTATACTGAAGGATATAGAAAATCATTATTTGATATTATCTCTTCATTTGCTAAGTATAGGGTATTCAAAAACGAAGTTTTTGATTTATTAAATATTCTGGAACACCATATTTTAATAGGAGTACAAAACAGATGGGAGCGTACACCTGAATTGATTAAAATAGTTAAATATTATGCATTACTTGGCAATAGTGAAAAATCGCTGGAAATATTCCAGGAGATGCTTAATACCTCAATGGGGCCAAGTTGGTATAAAGAAGATCAGCTTCACTTAATTAATCGTGTAGTTCAATTAGGGAAAGGTCAAAATTCAAAATATTTTCATGAGTTTGCATCCCTATTGGATTTAGCATCAGGTGAAATGACCTTCCAAAGGTATGTAAGGTATGAAAAAGAACAATTTATCGGAAGCCTTACTAAGCAAGGATTATTAAGTGATGCAATTGAATATTTTAAGTTTGAAACCTTACCTCCTCATAGTGTGGTTATTCAAAACGCAAACTCAAACCCTGTTGATATGCCACGGGAAGGAGATGGTTATATATTAGGAGCAAAAAATATAGTTGAAGCTAAGGGAATTTTGGAACTGTTGGAAGAAGAACAGAACGCTTCTCCATTGATAAAATGGGCTATTTGTGAAATATTCATGATAAATGATGACAACTTTAGGTATGTAGATTCATTTGCAAAGGTACAAGTATCACTATTGGCTGAAATTGAAAAAGCTTATCCTGATTTGATTGAAACTACGGTAGAGCGCCTATCTGAACTTATTGTACTGCCTGGTTTAGTTGAAGATGACAGGATTCAATATTTAAGTTACTTTCGTGAAAATGATACAAATAATTTTTCCGTAAAACTCCAAGGTTACTTATTAAAGCAAAATTATTCCTGGAATGTAACGGGTGAAAGTTCAAACGACCAGAAAAATACTTTTCGAGATAAGGGAGATAAGTTTACTAAGGCATGTGAGTTTTATGAGAAAAATTTTAATAAAAAGGCAAGAGATACTGTTCTGAAAAAAATGGTATCTGCATTTGAAGAAGGTAAAGTCGACGTGTGGTTTAACAACTATTCCGACTCTCATTCCTTGTTAAGGAAATACCTAAAAGAATTCCTTCAGACTGATCATGAAACATTGAGTATTTTGAGAAATGCGATTCTTAACTCAGGATACGAGAAATGGGTTATTGCCAGCCAACTTTTATGGTTTCTTGAGAACAACCTGATACCAAATCAAATTGAAGTTTTACATTCTATTGTAGTAGAACACTTTTCACTGCTTATTCGTCCTCAGTACAATAGTGCTGAAAAATATAATTGGATGTGTGTGGGAGAAGAAAAAAGTTCTGCAGGTACAAAAATTATACAATTTATTATTTGGTTATTAAATCATCCAAATGATAAGATTAGGGAACGCTCGAAAGAAGCATTGATGTATCTGACCTCCACTATTCATTCAGATTTGGTTGTAAAACTGATTATTGGAGAAACACTAGATGGTAAACCTCTTAATTCATGCTTACAATGCTCCTTTATACTGAAAGAAATATCTCAAACAAACATCGAGTTATTAAAATCAATCTTAATGTCAGATGACTTTGTTGAAAGAATAAATCAAATTGAACATTTTACAATCTTCAAAAATTATTTAGATATATCTATTAACTTAATCAAAGTAAATTACAAGGTTTTATATGATACATTGACCCGGAAAATCCCAAAGACAAAAATAATAACTGGTGAAGTCATTTTAGATGAAGATTACTTATCACCAATCCGTTATGAAATTGATTGTTTTAACGAAATGCAAATTTTAAATAAAGAGTTCTGTGAACGATTAAAGAATAAAGTTCATGAGTATTGCCAACCATTGCTACCATATGATATTCTGAAATCAGATAAATACGTCAAACGAAGTTTTTATAATGACGAATATTATGAGGGCAGATATCCGGAATTGCTGAATCACGCATTAAATCATGCTATCATGTGCAGGATTGACGAGAGAAATATAGATGAGGTTTATGAATACTTAAATGACGATTACAATGTTTGAACCTAAATCATCTTCATACGATTGTCGAATTAGTTTTGAGAGAAATGCATTATTCCTCGGAGAAAGAATTCATGCAGGAACCATTCGTTTTAATAAATCCATGCGGCATACATTAAAGGGATTAACAGAGGTGAGAAGCCTTCCTAATGGCCGAATTAACTTATTAACTATCGATGAATCCGTTAGGTCAATGATGCACATGATGTCAGGAATGGATAATTTACCAAAAGAAGAGCATTATGAGAAGGAAGAGTAAATACGGATTTCCTCCACCAAATAATAGAATTGAATTCGAACATAACCTTGCGCTTATTTATGAAGAAGGATTAAGCAAATCCAAGTCTAAGAATAAGGACGCATTTGAAAACTTTGTTTGGGCAGTTGGCAACGATTTGAAAAAAGTGAACTTTCTCCCCAATGGCCGAATCAATTTATTATCCATTAATGAAAGTCTTCGTTTGCAGGGAAATAGTTTAAATTGGATGGAAATGCTACCTCCCCCGGAGATTATAAATGACAATTAAAACTCCAACATAATCCAATTTGTTTAACACTATAATTTCATAAATTACATTCAACACAAACATGTCAACAAGAGAAACCGTAGCAGAATTAACCGTTTTTTATAAACGTCAACGTTTAACCAGCCTTATTTTTGACAATCAGGAGACTGCTGATAAATTTGTCGAAACGATGACCAGTTTTTTCAACCAAAAAGGGAAAGATGAATTCTCTTTTAGCGGAGAAATTAAAACTGTTTTTACTCCAGAATCGCTTATCGGTGAATTGAGCAGTTATGCTGAAGGAGACATCTCTCCGGAAGGATGGATGTTGAACATGATGAAAGTAATTGACGGGTTGAACTAATCAAAAAAAATTGAAATGGGCTATGTGGGTTTTTCGTAAAGCACTCAGAAACGCCACAAACAACCACCACACTTCCTTTAGCTGCCACCATCCGCACATCCCTTTATTTGTCATGTAGTTACGCATAAATTCGTTCATGCATCAATAGTGGTGCAACAACTAAAACATTCGTAAAATGGACGAAAAAATCAGTAACGACGACAAAAAAGTATTACTCGTCAAAGACGCAAATGACGGCAAAGTAAAAGCCGTCACCGGTATGGATGAAAAAGGCAACATCCAAACTGATGAACCGACAGCAAAAAACCAGAACAACCTTTTTGCCGTTAACACGAACGAGGCCATGCTGGAGACGTTCTTCAAAAAAATGGTGGAACAGGCGCAGCAACCTACACACACGGGATTTTTCCTGATGACAGAGAAAATGCTGGATAAGCTTGTTAAAACCGACCTCGACTCCCACGAACTGGAACTGCACCGTGTTAATCCGGCGGAGTACCTTGAAAAGGTACAGCAACAGAATCCGCAGAAAACACAAGGTGACGAAGACGAAACCGCACAAAGTACATTCCAGCCGATGGATGTCAGCAAAATAGACCGGCAGGAACTCCAAAAGTACGGAATCAATGCCGCCGATTTGGAACCTCACCTCAAAGCCATGTCCTACGGGCACAAATCCCCGCAAATGATACCCATGAACCCTGAACTGGAACCAGGTATCCGCGTCCCTAGCAAAGGGCGTGTATCACTGGAAGAACAGGCCGATGGTTCGCTCAAAATCATCCCGCATTACTGGCAGGAAAAGCCGAACCTGGATGCCCCTTTTCACGGTGTACTTCTCAATGAACAGGATAAAGAAAACCTGAGGCAATCATTGAACGCAGGCCGGGTAATTGAACTGGAACCTACCACCGGACAGAAAATCCCGGCTTTTGTTTCACTGGACCGGCTCACCAATAAACTTGAAGCCCTGCCCGTGGAGAGCATCTCTATTCCCAATAAAATCAAGGGGGCAGACCTTTCTGAAGACCAGCAAAACAGGCTCGGTGCAGGGGGAAAAGTGCTGGTAGAGAAAATGGTTTCACGTACTGGCCGGTTCTTTGACGGGTATATTCAAATCAATGCTTCGGACAAAAAGTTTGATTTCACCTATGAAGGACTCGACCGTAACCGCTATTCACAAGAGAACAAGGAAGTCCGCCGCCAGCAGAAAGAAAACATACCGGAAGGTGAATCAGAAAAACAAAAACAACTCTTCATTCCCAAAAAACTGCTTGGCGTTGAGTTGACAGAAAAACAACAGGAATCTCTCAAAGCCGGCCAGGCTACCTATATAAAAGGGATGATGAAAGACGATAAAGGTGAACCTTTCAACGCCTGGGTGAAACCGAACCCTGAAAAAATGAAATTCGATTTTTTCAGGTGGAACCCCGACAAAGCCAAAAAGCAGGGAGCAGAAGTGAAACCTGCAGAAGAAAGCAAAACGCAGGTTGCCGTCAACAACGATGGCAAAACCAATGAAGCGACTAAAAACGTGAAAGAGCCATTAAAACAGGGACAACAAAATCCTACGGAAAACCAGTTTAAGCAAGAAGCACGCTGGCCTGCCGCAAAGAAAAACGGTATCAAAATCTAAGTTCTGTTTTAAACGGTTCGGGCTAAAACCAAAAGGAGATAAGTTCAACCGGGAATGGTTATATTTACCACTGAATATACCGCTGCTTTCTTCAATAGGCATAACATTTCTTTGTTTATTGTTTGTCAGTGACGGATATTTTAGTGGTGCGCTCCGGGTGGGAACCCGGGGCGCTTTTGCTTGGTATAGCCTTCCCTTTTTCAACCACTAAATATCCGTTATCATGAGAAATGCAAAAAATAAAACAGGTAAGGAATTGTCCTATTACGGGCTTTCACTTCTTTCTTACCTCAGGGAAAACCATCCCGACCGTGCCAGGGACACGGCTTTTATCGGGGAACGTGCTGATGCCGCAGTAGAAACGTACAGCAATGCTGTTAAATACGGGCAGACACATATTGAGGCGGAAGAACTGGCCTCGGAGGTGCTTTTTCAGGGCCTGCACTTTTCCTCTTACAACACCCTCGTTCATATCCTTTGGAACGAGTTTTCAGATGAAATCCCTGAAGACAAGGCAAAAGAGATTGTCCTTCAAATCTTACCTCTTTGCAGTGAAGTGCTGGATAAATACCCCCTTTCGGATGATTTTGCCGGTACTTCACAATACGATGAATTATATGCTGAACTGACGGGAACCGTCGCAATACTGCTCGAAGATGGCTTACAATAAAAAGAAACACCTTAGGGCAAATATCGATGCGATAAAAACGGCGTTTATCCTTGAACGGGAGAATAGGCTGGCAACATCCGCAGAAAGGGAAATACTCGCCGGTTATTCCGGTTTCGGTGCCATTAAGGAAATACTCGAACCACTTCCGGCCAACGGTTCAGCCAATCCCCTGGTAAATGAACTACACGATGTTTTAAGGGAAAACACCCGAGATGAAAAGGAATACAAACGTTTTTTCGATGGTCTGAAAAACTCCATCCTGACGGCATTTTACACACCACCGGAAGTAGTAAATGCACTGGCCGGTGCATTCTATGACAGCGGAATCAAACCATCCCGCCTGCTAGACCCGAGCGCAGGAGCAGGTGTATTTGCCCAGGCTTTTAAACCGCTTTCTCCCGACATGGAAGTAACCTGTTTCGAGAAAGACCCAATTACCGGAATGATACTTAAATATCTTCATCAGGAAGACAAAGTAAGAGTAGAGGGTTTTGAAAACATCGAAAAGAAATATGCAGGTTACTATGACATCACGACAAGCAATATCCCTTTCGGGGATGTAGCAGTGTTCGACCCAGCTTTCTTCTCTGACAACGACCGAGCAAGAAAGCTATCCTCACGCTCCATTCACAATTACTTTTTCCTGAAATCGGTGGATATGGTACGACCGGGAGGACTGGTGGCCTTCATTACCTCGCAGGGAGTACTGAATTCCCCGGCAAACCGCCCGGTGCGGGAATCCCTGATGTCTAGTTGCGAGCCTGTTTCCATTATCCGGCTTCCAAACAATCTTTTTTCAGAATATGCCGGCACCGAGGTCGGCAGCGACCTGGTTATCCTCCAGCGAAATGAAAAAAAGACGGTACTGTCGCAACGGCAAAAGGACTTTATTGAATCCCGTAAGCTATCGAACGGGATTTCCGTCAATAACCTGTTCCGGGATTTTTCAAGGGTGGTGCAGACACATTCCAAAACGGACACCGACCCTTACGGGAAGCCTGCCATCGTTTTTACCCACGAAGGGGGAATAGAGGGTATCGCCAAAGACCTGCGGCAAATGCTGAAAGAAGATTTTTCCCGGTATTTGGATTTGAAACATTACCAGTCCCATGCACAGGACACGGTAGAACTAGTGCAATCACAAACAGTAGCCGCCACGAATATTAAGCCAACGCTTAACCCCGGTGAACCCCGTTTTTCCGATGACCTCGATCCATTTTGGCAAGCTATCGAGGATGATTGGTTCCCCAACGATAATCAAACCGGAGCGGTAAAACCTACGATAGAAAATAAACCCGAACCGCAAAAGCAACAACGAAGATATTCAGGGCAGGGTACGCTTTTCGATACAGACGATACGGCCATTCAGAAAGAACCTGCTATGGAGGCGCCCCCCCGGCAAGCTATTACGCAGGAACCGTTAATTAGTTTGTACGATTTATTTGGCCTTTCCAAAGAAGAACGCAGCCAGCAGGGACGCCCCAACAGGGAAGGAAGCAGCAGTCAAAAACGCAGTCACAACCGGAAAATCCCCTTTCATGGAATGGCGCGAGCGGTTGCATTACCAGGGAATGCAAAAGAGAAAGCAACAGGAAAAGGAACCCCTCAAGAACAGGAAGGTACATCCGTTAAACGGTGACGGAAAAGAAGAACAGCCGGAGGGCTTAAAAGAGAACAGGAGCAGCGCGAACGGGAGGAAGCGATTAAGCCTGTGCCGTTTAAAACTGAATTGTTACCTCATTACAGGGAAGGTTCACTGGTGTCCGACCAAGTCCAACCGTATCGGCTATTTAAGGGATATCGAAGGCTTACAGCCCATGTTCCATCCGTTGGACATAAATACCGTCCAAAAGCAAAAAGTATCTCTATACATCGAAATACGGGACACTTATCACCACCTGTACCGTAACGAAGCCGAACGGCTGGAAGCCAATCCCGCCCTTCGTGAAATGCTGAACCACCTGTACGATAATTTTTCCTTTCGGTTCGGGTTACTCAACGACAAGAAAAACCTTGACCTGATTAAGATGGATGCACGGGGAACGGAAATTTTATCACTGGAGCGCTACATTGACGGGAAAGCGATAAAAGCCGATATTTTCAACCGTCCGGTGGCATTCAATCCAAACGAACTTACTTCGGTTGATACCCCACACGAAGCGCTGGCAGCTTCGCTTAACAAAAATGCCGGGGTAAACTTCGGCTATATGGCATCATTGACCGGAAACACCGCCGATGACCTGAAAGAAGAACTGAAAGGGACAATTTATTTCAACCCCATGACTGGCGGGTACGAGGTGGCTGATAAATTTATCTCGGGCAATGTTATTTCAAAAGCCGATGAAGTGGAACGTTTCCTGGAACGTAATCCCGGACACCATGAGGCTGAAGAATCGTTATGCCCTGCAGAAGCCACGCCAAAACCCATCGCTTTTGACGAGCTTGATTTTAATTTTGGTGAACGCTGGATTCCATCAGGAGTTTATAACAAATATGCCTCACACCTTTTCGATACCGTAGTTAACATCCATTACGCCTCCAGCCGTGATGAATTCAGTGTTCAATCCGAATATTCGAATGTTAAGATTACAGACCAGTATGCCGTAAAATCACAAAGCCGTACCTATAACGGGCTCGCCCTGATGAAGCACGCTTTGCAAAACACTTCGCCGGACATCACCAAAACAATCATGGTGGACGGTGAGGAAGTAAAGGTTCGAGACGGCGAAGCTATCCAGCTTGCCAACACCCGTATCGATGAAATACGCAACGGTTTCTCCGACTGGCTACGGGAACAGTCGCCGGAATTTAAAGACCGGCTTGCGGGTTTGTACAACCGCACCTTCAACTGTTTTGTCCGCCCGGCCTACGACGGTTCACACCAGAGTTTTCCGGGACTTGACCTGAAAGGGCTGGGCATTGACAGTCTTTACCAAAGTCAGAAAGATGCCATCTGGATGGACAAACTCAACGGAGGCGGCATTTGCGACCACGAGGTCGGTGGTGGAAAAACGCTCATCATGTGTTGCGGAGCCTATGAAAAGAAACGCCTTGGGCTGGTCAACAAACCGATGATAACTGGTTTAAAAGCAAATATCCATGAGATTGCCAAAACATTCTGCACGGCTTATCCCAATGCCCGTGTACTGTATCCGGGCAAAGAGGATTTTACACCCAAAAACCGGCAGCGGATTTTCAACGAGATAAAAAACAACGACTGGGATGCCGTAATCCTCACGCATGAACAGTTTGGTATGATCCCGCAATCGCCCGAAATACAACGTGATATTTTACAGGCGGAACTCGACAGTGTGGAGGAAAACCTCGATGTCCTCAAACGGCAGGGTAAAGAAGTTTCGCGCGCCATGCTGAAAGGCTGTGTGAAGCGCAAATTAAACCTGGAAGCCAAGCTCAAACAGATTACTTTTAACATTGAAAACAGGAAGGACGATGCGGTTGATTTTCGCCTGATGGGGATTGACCATTTGTATGTGGATGAATCGCATAAGTTCAAGAACCTAACCTTTAACACCCGGCACGATAGGGTAGCTGGATTGGGAAATCCCGAAGGCAGCCAGCGTGCATTGAATATGCTCTTCGCACTTCGTACCATACAGGAACGTAACGACAGAGATTTGGGTGCAACCTTTCTCTCAGGGACCACCATTTCGAATTCATTAACAGAACTGTACCTCTTGTTTAAATACCTCCGCCCAAAGGAACTGGAACGGCAAAACATTAAAACATTCGATGCCTGGGCTGCCATTTTTGCCAAGAAAAGTATCGACTACGAGTTTTCTGTAACCAATGAAATCGTACAAAAAGAGCGTTTCCGCTATTTTATTAAAGTGCCGGAACTGGCGCAGTTTTATGCCGAGATTACCGATTACCGGACAGCAGCCGATATTGGCATTGACCGTCCCCGAAAAAATGAAATCCTGCATAACATTCCACCCACACCGGACCAGGTTGATTTTATAAACCGCCTGGTTCAGTTTGCAAAAACAGGTGATGCAACCTTGTTGTACCGTGCCCCCCTGAGCGAGCGGGAAGAGAAGGCAAAAATGTTGATCGCAACGGATTATGCCCGAAAAATGTCGCTGGATATGCGTATGGTTGATTCCTGCTTTGAAGACCATATCGACAACAAAGCAAGCCACTGCGCCCGTATGATTGACGGCTATTACAGAAAATACAACGGACATAAGGGAACGCAATTTGTCTTTAGTGACCTGGGAACCTACAAACCGGGGGAATGGAATGCTTACAGCGAAATTAAACGCAAACTGGTGGAAAATTATAACATTCCGGCACATGAAATCCGTTTTATACAGGAAGCAAAAACCGAAAAGGCCCGGAAAATGATGATAACCGATATGAACAATGGAAGAATCCGGGTGATGTTTGGCTCCACTGAAATGCTGGGAACAGGTGTAAATGCCCAGAAACGTGCAGTAGCCGTTCATCATTTGGACTGCCCGTGGCGTCCTTCGGATTTGGAACAGCGCGATGGAAGAGCGGTAAGGAGAGGCAATGAAATAGCCAAAACAATTGCAGGAAACCAGGTAGATGTTATTCTTTATGCCGTGGAAAAATCGCTGGATGCCTACAAATTTGGGTTGCTGCACAACAAACAACTTTTTATCCGCCAGTTAAAAAACAACAACCTTGGATGCCGTACCATTGACGAAGGGGCAATGGACGAAAAAAGCGGCATGAACTTTTCTGAGTATGTGGCCATTTTGTCGGGTAATACGGAATTGCTTGAAAAAGCAAGATTGGAAAAGAAAATAGCCGCACTGGAAAGCGAACGCCAGGCATTTGTCAGGGGAAAGTCGTCAAGCCGGTACAAGCTGGAGAACATTACACAAACAGTGGAAAGGAATAAAGGTCTTATTGAGCGTATCACCAAAGATGTGGAGAACTTTAAATCCCGCGTCCAGACCAATGAAGACGGTTCCTACCGTAACCCGGTACAATTGGAAGGCGTTACCGGCAGCGATTTCAGGGTAATCGGTAAAAAACTGAATGAAATTGCATGTACAGCCAAAACACGCGGAGAACATGAGCTGATTGGAAGTTTGTACGGCTTCTCACTTTACGTGAAAAGTGAAACCATGAATAAAGATGGTCTCGATTTCATACAAAACCGCTTTTCTGTTCGTGGCGACGGTGAAATATTTTATCAATATAATAACGGGCAGATCGCTGTTGACCCAAAGCTGGCTTCACAAAATTTTCTTCATGCTTTGGTGGAAAATATGCCACGTCTGTTAGAACGTTATAAAACGGATAACGAAAAACTGTCAAAAGATATTCCTGTGCTCAAAGAAGTGGTGGAAAGTACATGGCGAAGAGAACTGGAATTGGTTGAATTAAAATCGGAATTGGTAAAGCTGGAACGGAAAATTCAGCAGTCACTGAAATCAACTGGAGAAACGGAAGGGCAAACTATCGCTTCTATAAATGAAACTGCAGAGGTACAAAAGCCTCTAGTTATGGAGCATAAGCCTGAGAAATCATCTAATATACCGGAGCGGTTACAAAAAATTGCAGAAGCTTCAGACGGACGAATTATCATCGCCAGTATTTGTCATTCGGCAAAACAGGACAATCCCATGGTCTCCAAAAGTTTGAAAATATAGCTTACAACGAAAAGAGCCGGTACTCTATAATTGATACCGGCACTTTTCTTTTAACTTCTCATCCCGCACCGTTTAACAACGAAGCGGATAATGCAAAAACACATAACTCATTTTTTATCTTTTCGTTTACGCCGTGTATGGAAACGACTGAAATGGGTTTCAATGAATTTCATGACATCTGATTCTTTATAGAAAGTCTTGTGATATATCATTTGGAAAGGGAGTTCGCCAGACGAGCGGTAACGTTGTAATGTTCGTTTGCTGACATTGAGCATTCTACAAACATCAAAGTTATCCAGTAATTTTTCGCCATCAAATAAAGGAACTTCCTCCTCTGAATTATCCAGCTTGTCAACAACATCATCCAGTCGTGACAAAATACGATGCATCCAGTTCTCAAAATATTCCTTATCTATAAACATGACAGTAACTCATTGAATTACTGCAAAATTATTGTCTATCCGAATGGCTGATAAGGAAGTCGGTGTCTCTTTTTTTGAAATAATTTACGACAGGTTAATACTCAAAGGTTTACTGAGCTGTTTCTGAGGAAAACAACCATAAAAAAATAGGAGGATACTCGGTATTGCGCTCTATTTCTTTCTCCCCATGCGCCGGAGTAGGGCAGTTTTTAACTTATCTAAAAAGGGAGTAGGAATATTACGGGTTTTCATTTCACTAAATGCGCGAGAGAGATTTTTATCAAGTTGGATATTGAAAACGTTCTGAATGTAATCAGAAAGCTGTGTTAACGGTACATCTCCGAAGGTACTGTCACTGTCCCAGGAATAGAGTTGTTCCATTAATTCTGTTTTAGTCCCTTGCCATGTTAATTTGGTTAGGGGAAACCCTGAGGGAAGACATAATCCATTACCATTCAATCGCTCTATTTCCTGCATCAGATATACCAATAGCATATCATTGGATAATACTTTAGCAACTTTAAAGTCGCAATTCGTCGAAAATTTCGGGTCAAGTTCATAGTAAAATGTTTCGAGATATTGTTCTGTGTCCATCTTTCCTCTTAAAAAAAACAAGGAATCCAGATGAGTGGCACCAGAACGATAATATCGGATAAAGTCTAGTCGTTTGAGGTTATATTTGTTTATCTCATTTAATTCATCGCTCAGGTATTCTCTTTGTTTATCCGTACCTGCAGGACGGTTCATTTCAATGTTGTATAGTTTTCTGTAATAAATCAGTCGATAACAGAATTTAGGTTTAATCTCTTTGAAGAAAGAGATCTCTTCTTCTTCATCTTTAAATTGATAAGAAAGAATAAAAGTCTTTAGTCGGTCAAATGCTTCAGCAAGTACATGAGAAGCCTCAATTGATTTTTTTAGAATATTACTATCAGAAGATTCTATATCGTCAATAACATCATCTGTTTCTTTCCGGAGTTTAGTTACATATTCAAGCATATTTTAATTCATATTAGTCTGGTAAGAATTTTAATAAGAATCACACTTGGGAATAGTAAATTGTAATCGCTTACTCACAAGTGTATAATATCTGTTTCCCCATAACAACTCTGACTCTTTACTGAAGTTCTTTTGATTTAATCTCTATGTTCCATCGATTGAATTCTTATCAATTTTATTAATAGTATTCGTTGCAAGATTATGGAGGAGTTGCATTCTCATGTCTGTATTTGCTATAACTTCTGCACAGTCCTTTAGCTCTTTTGCGACTTCGCCGTTTTTCTCATTTTTATATTTGTAGTAGAGGTGGTGTTCCAGTGATGCCCAAAAATCCATTGCAATTGTTCTCAGTTGAATTTCGACATTGACATATTCCGTACAAGTTGATAAAAAAACAGGTACGGTTACAATGAGATGAAAGCTGCGGTATCCGTTAGATTTAGGATCTTTTATGTAATCTGATACCCGAATGACTTTAATGTCGTCCTGAGATGTGATAAGATTTGCAACAAGATAAATATCTTCGATATAAGAACATATCACTCGTACTCCTGCGATATCTGTCAGATGTTTTCTTGCTGATTGAATAGTTGCTTCATATCCCCGCTTTATTAATTTATCTATAATGCTTTTGGGCGTCTTAACTCTGGTTTGAATTTGATGAATTGGGTTATGTTCTTTATTATATTTAAAATCATCATTTAAATTCTCAAGCCTTGTTGAAACAACTCTTGTAGCTGCTAAATAGAGATTTTCTGTTTGTAAAAAACAATTGATGGTCTCCACTATATCATGAGGAACATCTTTTAGTTTAGTTCTTCAATAATATATGATGTTTTCATAATCCTGAATATTATTTTAAACTTCTCCCATAGAATCTTCCCTTGTTGATTACAAATACTATTAAAATGATAATCAATTAAATCCTTGAGAGGAAGACTGTATATTTCGACTCAATTAGTGTCTTCTTTAGATACATTTCAAAGATAGAGAAACGATATGTCCAATTTTGCCTGGAATTACTTCACGCCTGTAATATCGCTTCGAAATCCCTCTGTAGATTGTTTCTGTGAACGTTACCATCAACTGATGCATTGACACTGACATTTCCGTCCATAAGGGTAATGATATTTCATTAAATCGAGTAACACAGATGTGCTTACTTCTTTTGTTTTACCTTTTATTAATTCAAATACCATGTATGATTCACTGATAAATTGGAGCTTTTCTTTTGTACAGATATTATCATGTGTTTGAAAAATAAAAAAGTCTTTGCGAATATTTCACTTACTAATTGGTTTTTGTCGCTAAATTTTTGATATAATGTTCGTTTTGAAATACCAAGCTCCGAACAGATATTGTCCATTGTTACACTCTTTATGCCGACTTTAAAGAACATGTCTTTATCTGCTCAAAGTTTTGATTAAGAAAATCTTTCATAACTAATAGAATTTGAATAGTTTTTCTTTTACATCTTTCAAGCATTGCGTTTCTTGTTGCATCCACAGCTTATTCAATTTTTTTATCACTGAAACATAGATGACAATGGACAACAAAAAAACGAAATTATATCGAGTAGGTTGAGAATAAATTACACCTTTAAGCCCCCATAAAGTATTCGAGATAAAAAGGACGGGAATAAAGATAAAGCCTTGCCTTGCAATATTTAAAACAAACGCTTCACCAACACTTGCCCATCGCTTGCAGCGAAAAAGTCAAAACAAATAGAATACACATAATCGGACACAATAGCATTAGTGCATTTAGCATATTTATTCCACTTTGGACAACGGTAGGATTATTAATAAAAGCTTTTTTACAATTTGCTCGACTTTCACTACATAAATAGACGTGAAAATTAGTCCTGTAATTGCTGTAGATAAAACAGTAAATTTATTATTTTTTTAGAAGTGATATGTTTTTGCTCCATAGTTAAATCCAACCAAAGGTTGAATACCAATTGCAAAACCCATTCCAAAGCAATACAACCAGCATACTTGCGTCATAGCAATACATTTAACGCGTTGAATCTCTCCAATTTCAAAGCTATTCAAGACATTATTAACAAAGGACATTAGATATACTCATCAGATAAATTTGCGAGTGATGCCGGTATTCCAATAGCAAAAATTGCACGAAAATGCTGTTTTTCAATTGTTATATTTAAATGAAATGGAAAAGAGACGTTCTCTTTCCTCTTAAATACAAAATATAATAAATCGTTCCAATCAAATTCCCAACGACTGTAGCCCATGCTGCACCTTCAACTCCCATTTGCATCCACAAGATTAAAATTGGATCTAGTATTATGTTGATAAAATTTCCCAAAGTATTCCAATCATTGCCTGGGTTGCAGCTCCTTCCGACCTCACAATATGGCTAAAGGCATTAGAAAGAATAACACATGGAGCGCCAATTGTCACCGTAGACAGGTATTTTTGCCAAATGGTATGTGTGGTCATTCGCACCAATCATTCGCAAGATATCATTCATCCCTAAATGGAAAATAACGAACATGATTAATCCCAATAGTATCGAACCATAAAAACTAAAACTTGATACTTTTGGAACTTTACGTATCTCCCTGACCTATCAATCTTGAAATTAAAGAACTACTACCAATACCGAAAATATTACCAACAGCCATAAATAGCATAAATACAGGTGTTGCGAGAGAAACGGCTGCAACTTGATTCGCATCTCCTGTTTGTCCCACAAAAAATGTATCGGCCATATTATACACTATTATCCCCAGCATTGTAATAATGCTGGGAATAACCATTTGTATAACAGCTTTTGGCACCGAAGTCTTCTCAATCTGTAAGTTTTTCATTTTATTCTCCCTGATTATATATCAGTTCGTCGTAAACTCGCTTTAGCGCACTGCGGGAATGATATTTAGTAATTTCGATATCTTCTTTTTCCATCTTTTGAATCACCCTTCTCAAACGTCTGTTGGAGGAAGTATAAAATATCCATTTAAGGCTGTCTTGTTCTTTGATATATTGTAAGTCTTTTACTAACGACCGGTTCATTTTCATATTAAAGTCAGTCCCGTCAATGAATAGAATCTTGGTACAATAGATATCAATAAAGTCGTTTATCTGGCAACAGTGTTTCAAAAAGTCATCACTTGACATGATAGAAGATATTGGAAGCCATTTTAGATTTAATATATTTCCATGTGCTTTCAACGATATTTGATAATATAAATAATCAAACATTATAACAGTTATTTAAAAGCACCTCCCCCCAATGCTCTATATAGGTTAACACCAAATATTAATTGTTCCAGTTTGTCATTTACTTGATTTAGCTGAGCCGATAATAAGTCACTTTGAGCAGAAAGCACTTCTGTATAAATAGCTTCACCTGCTATAAGTAGGCTCTGTGAATAAATAACAGCGTTGTTTAATGAAGTGATCTGCCTTCCCCTATAGTCATTCTTTTTCAATGATGACTGATAACCATATAAGATATCGGATACCTCCTGACCAGCGCTTAAAATTGTGTTACGAAAAGTCAATAGTGCTTCTTCCTGTTGTGACTCCGCCAATTTAAGATTTCCTTTCAATTGTTTTCTGTTGAATATGGGTTGCGTTAAACCTGCAGCAAAGTTGGCTGCGAGATTTTCTGGGTGGAAAAAATTGGAAAAATCTCCGGAAGCAAATCCAAAACTTACAGATGTTATCGTCAATGATGGGTAAAAACTTGCTTTAGCCGCATCCGTCATAGCATAGGCAGCAAGAACATTAAGTTCTGCCTGTTTTACATCTGGCCGGCGGGAAAGGAGTTGAATAGGAACACCAATTTTTAAATCTGTATTTACCGATTGACTCTCGATTGACGACCTTTTGATTTCTCCAGGATTTCTGCCAAGTAGTATGCATATGGCATTTTCCTGTTCTCGGATTTGACTTTCTAAAGAAGGAACGGTAAGTTGAGTGCTATATAGCAAGGCATAACTTTGTTCTACTGCTGACGCATTTTGCTGTCCCGCCTCTTTTAATGCAACCATCGTC
>JAWKKM010000033.1:0-70239 GCA_041393255.1 Bacteroidales bacterium
CGGGCAACATTCCTGTTATCTTCACCAGCCTGGTTAGCACAGCCCATAAAAACATCATCAATTGCTGACCTGTCAATGTTGGGATTTCTAACCACTATTTCTTTTAAAACGATGGCCGCAAGGTCATCGGTTCTTACCGTTGATAATGAACCACCATATCTTCCTACCGGGGTTCTGATGGCATCACATAAATATACATTTGTCATATTCTCAAATTTTTTCAATGCTGCTTAAATGGGCTATGTTAGTCTGAATAATATTCTGGCTTATTTATATCAATGCTGTGCAACGATCCACTTGCATTTTTATTTGGCAAAACGATGGATATCCTCTTTGAATTTTTTAAATCCGCTAAGTAAGGATTGTGTCAAACGGTCTACTTCAACCTGAGTAATGGCTGTCGAGAACATGCATGCAAAAGTATTGATCATAATAATATCCTCATGAAGGAAGAGATAATCAAGGAAGTCTACAATAAGTTTTCGTTCTTCCGGCCCCTGGAAAGTTTCACGATAATTCCTTGGAGCTTTATGACGAAAATGGAAACGAAACATCGAACCGGCGCCGGTTAATACTAAAGGAATCCCAGCCTCTTTGGCAGCTTCCATAATTTGCTTTTTAGCAATATTGGTCAAATTATTAATGTCATCCACAGCTTGTCTGTCAAAGAGTTCCATTGCTACCTTTCCAGCAGTCATGGTAATCGGGTTGGCTGAAAAGGTACCGGAATGGGGCTGCTTGATAATTTTACGGGAAGGGTCAAATACAGACATAATGTTGGCATCACCAGCGATGGCTCCAACCGGGAACCCTCCTCCAATTATCTTTCCGAGTGCTGTCATATCAGGTTTTACAGGGTACAACTCCTGCGCACCACCATAGGTAACGCGATAAGTTACAACCTCGTCAAAAACCATTAATACTTTATTTTTTCTTGTCCACTTATAAATAGCTAGGAGATAATCTTCCTCAACAGGAAATAATCCCACACGGTGAGAAACAGGGTCTATTAAAACACATGCCAGTTCGTTTTTATTCGCTTCGAGTAAATTTAAAGTCCGCTCAATATCATTGTATGGAAAAATGATTACATCGTTTGTTACACATTCAGGAGTGCCAAAGGTGACGGGCACAGAATTAGGCTTATCAATATCTCCCCAATTACCAGGATTAACAATTTGACTGATTTCTGCAAAATCGTAAGTGCCATGATAGGCTCCTTCTGCTTTTGCAATTTTTGGTTTGCCAGTATAAGCTCGTGCTGCTTTAATCATGGACATGACGGCTTCGGTACCGGAGTTTACAAACCGGATTTTTTCGAAATTTTGGTTTCTTTCAACCAATAATTCACCAAATTCAATCTCAATCTCAGTTCCCAAAGTATAAGCTGTTCCTCTAACCATTTGTTCCATAACAGCTTCAATAATGGCCGGGTGAGAATGACCATGGATAAGGGATGCCATATTATTGGCAAAGTCAACCCTGGTATTGGCATCGATGTCTGTTACGTAGCAGCCATGTGCAGTATGAACATAAAATGGATGGGGACGACGGAAAATGGTATTTCTGCTCACGCCGCCTGTCATTACTTCCTTAGCCCTTTTATAAAGGGCTGAACTATATTTGCGATTTACATTATATGAATTACTCATGTTTTTGATTATTTGATTTATTGCAACAAAGGTGCTTCAGTACGTTCCTGTAAATATTTAAAATCCACATTGGGTCCCATTTCTCTCACAAAGAGTCCTTCTTTTTTAACATCAATGATGGCCAAATCGGTATAAATGGTTTCCACAACACCTTTACCAGTAAGGGGATAAGTGCATTGGTTAACTATTTTTGATGTACCATCTTTTGCATTATGCTGGGTAATAACAAATATTCTTTTCACACCTGCAACCAGATCCATGGCTCCGCCTACTGCCGGGATTGCCCCAGGCTTTCCGGTAGACCAGTTCGCAATATCGCCATCCTTAGAAACCTGGAAGGCACCCAAAACGCATATATCAATATGTTTGCCGCGGATCATTGTAAAACTGTCGGCATGATGAAAAAAGCAAGCCCCTTTAATGGCTGTTATATTCTTTTTACCGGCATTGATCAACTCCGGATCTTTTTTGTTTTCTTCAGGAACCGGGCCCATTCCCAGCAAACCATTCTCCGTATGATAAATAACTTCCCTGCCAGCAGGAACATGATCAGCCACCAATTCAGGTAACCCGATACCAAGGTTTACATAAGATGCATCCGGAATATCAAGTGCAACTTTCTGAGCCATTTCAACAGTATTCCAACCAATTACCTTTTCTTTTATTTCCATGGATAACTCCTTTCTTCTGCAATTAATACTGACTCATGATCAGGATTGGTAACCTCAACCACCTTCTTCACAAAAATTCCCGGTGTTACAACACATTCAGGGTCAATTTCGCCAAGCTTAACCACTTTTTTGGCCTGTACAATGGCCGTTTCAGCAGCTGTACACATAATGGGGCCAAAATTTTACAGTAGTTTTGTTATAGATTAGATTCCCGTATTTGTCGGCTGCTTCACATTTTACGAGTGAGAAATCGGCCCGTATACCATACTCCAAAACATAGGTAGTCCCATCAAATTTACGATGTTCTTTTCCTTCTGCCAATGGGGTATTTACGGATGATGGGGTGTAAAAAGCAGGAATGCCTGCACCTCCGGCCCTGATCCTTTCAGCCAGTGTTCCTTTGGAGACCAGCTCAATTCAATTTCACCCTTTGTATATAGGTCAGGGAAAACGGTTGAATTAGCTGTTCGTGGAAAAGAGCAGATCATTTTCTTTACCCTTTTGTGTTCAATCAGTGAGGCCAGACCAACATGACCGCTACCTGTATTGTTGCTTACAATGGTCAAATCTTTGGCACATGGTCGATGAGTGCGTGGATCAGTTCGATGGGGCTTCCCGCTTCACCGAATCCGCTGATCATAATCATCGCTCCATCAAAAACATCGGCCACTGCCTCAGCTGGTGATTTTACAATTTTGTTTATCATTGATTTGTTTTGTTTATTGTTTATCGCTTGAGTTTTATAAGTAAGCAGTTTGCCCATTCACTTAACAGAATATTTTTGCTAAATGCCTGCTTTTACTTACGCTTCAACCTTAATCCTTCGCGCAAGAGCTTCCATTTTCTTATTTTCAATTTCAGTAAGCTCATCTTCAAAGAAATGTTTGTCACCTTCATACGGAATAAGCTTTTCTACGGTGTTTTTCTTTTTCATCGAATTTCGCAAGAAAAACTTTATCCATCCATTCCATATTTCTCGACTCGTTGAATTTCAACGCAAACAGCTTCTCACCATTAACTTCAACGGTACCAAGGATCGACGTTTTGCCGGCAGAAGATGTCATGGTGATATATCGTGAGGGACGGTTGATTGATGGCAATGTTCTGTAAACTTTGCTGAACACCTTATCAATTTCTGCCAAAGGAACAGTAAAGTAATGATGCTCACCGGTTGGACGGGCGCAGTACATGGAGTGGAATCCAACAGAAACCATGGCGAAAATATTTCCCGAGTCAATCCAGTTCTGAGCTGAGCGGTCCACATCAACTTTTCCATTCTTATCGGTAAACAAACTGATATGGTTCATGATCGGGCTCTGGCTTTTGATCAAAATTCCATACGAACGTAATCTCCTGATCGCTGCAATTGTACCTGGATTTAGTACTTCACGCGGTGTGGAGAAGTGTGCCATAATCGCAACCTGCACACCATTATCAATTAAGGTTTTAAACCATTCCAGCGTTTTTTCATAATCTTTGGTTAGTATCAATTCAGGATGGAAGGTCAATACGCGGGTTCCAATCCTTAATGTTTTAATATGTGTAAAATCAGGATCTTCAATAAATGGCTTGGTGTATTCAACAAGTCTCTCGTATGGCATGTATGCTCCATCGCCGCCTGTAACCAAAACATCCGTAACTTCTTTGTGCCTTTTGATGTAATCAACAACAGGTTTGATCTCCTTCTGGTTAAACATATCCTCATCGCCCCTTACCTGCGCATGGCGGAAACAATAGGTACAAAAAGCAAAACAACTTTGAGTGGTTTTA
Source organism: Bacteroidales bacterium (assembly GCA_041393255.1). Lineage (GTDB taxonomy): Bacteria > Bacteroidota > Bacteroidia > Bacteroidales > JAADJA01 > JAADJA01. Next base: position 4,094 of record JAWKKM010000033.1, read on the forward strand.
TCAAATAATAATTGAACCTGTGGATATTTATGCTGACTGCCATCCAGGATGACTAGTTCATTATCTTCATCTTCATACCATAGTTTGTTCAACAATTGTTTACCATCATGCGGATTGGTATTACTTTTAATATAATCGTCAATCAGTTGTTGTTTCTCTTCTTCAGAATCAGTGGCATGATAAGCTTTAAAAATTTCGGGCTTAACCATTCCTGGTTGTGGAAAAACAAGCTGAAAAATGAGGTCATCTTTAAAATTATTCCAGTCGATGGTATTTAAAACATGTTTAGTGGCAAGAAAACGATATACATTAATAAATAGCTCTCTTTCTTCGATGTGGCCAATGTCAATACCGTTTTCATTCAAGGTGGCCACGATCTCACGAAATCCTTTTAAACCTGAATAATGATTTTTTGTTGTAAACATCAAATCAGAATCATCCATTATTCCGGAGTATTTTTTATAATTGTTATGTAAACGGTTTAGTAAACCTATTGGTAAAAGGTTTTCTTTTTCGATGATTGCTTTGGTTTCATCCGAAAACTGATTACGATCCATCAGTTTCTTTACTGTCTCATTCATAATATATGATTTTTTAATTTATTCATTTTTACCAAAAAAAACTGTTGTTATTGGTTCTGTCAGGTATTAAGCACAATTTAATTATACGATTGATTTACCACCCATAGCAGTTGGGCTTTTTCGTTGCTTATATTCTTAAAAAGGTGCTCACGATTTGAGAAAAAATAAAAGCTATCCGATTCGTTCAATTTGTATTTTCTGTCACCAAGCTTTACTTCAAATTTACCTTTTAGCACAAAACAGAACTCCTGCCTTGGGTTTTTTGGGGTCATAATCTGACTGGAGGTTCCGTTGGGTTCAAAATCTATAATGAAAGGATCCATTTGTTTTTGTGTATCGTGATGGGACAACAAGTATACATTGGCACCATTTCGATTCTTTTTTACAAACTTTCGATCCTTTGCCTCAAGGTGGGGATTTTCAAAAAATGTAGCATTTTCACCTATGAGTTCTCCAACGGTTGTTTGCAATGCATCGGAAATTTTTTTCAAAGTAAGAATTGAGGGGAAGGCTTTCGCCCTTTCAATTTGTGAAATTAAGCTAGAGGTTACTCCTACTTGTTTCGCCAGGTCATTTGATTGTACACCCAGTATTTCTCTGCGTTTACGAATTCTTTCGCCCATTCTGTGCATGGCACATAAATTAAATATGATTGTGCAAAATTAAGTATTATTTAATTTATTAAAAAAGGGTTTTCAGGAATTTTATTGGTGATTGAACTATATGGAATGGTTTTAAATAACACATCTAAACAGCCCTTGGAAATGGGGAAGTAATTTCATGAAATCATTCATATTTTGATGTCGAAGTCTAAAAACTATTAAAGCAGAGGATTGTTAAATTATCACATCATAAATATTCAAGCTCAATATAAGTGAACCTGTTTTTATATACTTTTGAAAAGATGAATTTTTGACAGGTAAATCAACTTTGCTGGTTGTTTGATCTATAAACGACCTAAAGTGATTGTAATAATTATCAAAACAATGAACATTGAAGAATTACGCGAATATTGCTTAAACAAAAAAGGGGTAACCGAATCATTTCCTTTCGATGAAACAACATTGTGTTTTAAGGTAATGGATAAATTATTTGCGCTAACTGATACCGAAGCTGATTTTAGCATAAACCTTAAGTGTGATCCTGAAAAGGCCGTTGATTTAAGGGAGCGTTACCGCGCTGTTCAACCCGGTTATCACATGAGCAAGAAACACTGGAATACGGTGTATCTTGATGGTTCAATAGATGACGAGCAAATCCATGAGTGGATTGATGATTCATATAGGCTTGTCATTTCTAAATTGCCGAAAAAGGACCAGAAAAAGTTTCTTCAGGATTAATTTTCTTTCGGGGATTCTTTTTTAGTAAACAGATCAAAGATTAAATATCCAAATGCCCCACCCCATGCGGTGCTCATCCAGGGACTTGAGGTGATCGCACAAGTACCGGAAACACACCCAACCTGAATGTAATAAATATAACCTCCAATAGCACCAATTACAGTTCCGATCAAAACCAGGACAGAGATTTTACCAAACAGTTTTTTTCTAAGTATATTCTTATCTGAAGTTGTTATGTTTTCCATCGAAATAATATTAAATGTGAGCACTTAATGCATTGATCAATACACGTTTTGACTTGATGCCTACCAGCTTTTCAACAGGCTTACCATCTTTAAATATTAAAATTGTTGGAATGCTTTGAATCCCAAACTTTTTTGCGGTTTTTTGATTGTGGTCAATGTCCAATTTGCAAATCTTTGCCTTATCACCAATTTCCTCTGCAACTTCATCAATAATGGGGCCCTGAACCCTGCAGGGGGCACACCATTCGGCCCAAAAATCAACCAATGAAACACCACTCTTAGTTATTTCTGTAAAGTTAGCATCCGATAAAATATTCAGTTTATCAGACGGAGGTTTATTCATCCTTTTTTTAGTTTTGATAAATGCAAAGAGGATATAACCAACTACTAATCCTGCAATTATATAACTTATAATACTACTGGTATCTGCTTGTTCTAAAATCATACTATAAGTTTTTTAAAATTGTATTTACAACTTTATCCTTGGGTTGCACCCCTACAAACTGATGAACTTTCTGGCCGTTTTTAAATAAAATCATTGTTGGTATATTCATGATTCCAAACCTGTTTGCCAAAGTGCGGTTATCATCAACATTAACTTTTCCGACCAGTGCCCGGCCATCCAACTCTTTTGCCACTTCATCCAGAATAGGGTCCTGCACTTTACATGGGGCACACCATTCAGCCCAAAAATCAACAAGAACAGTTTTTTGTCCAACAACCTTGTCAAATGTCATGTAATTTAAATGAACCGGTTTGCTTGTATCTACCATAGTTTTTTTTTGATGTCCTTGTATCAAATATGGTGCCACTATATCACTTAAGTATCACCACCGTTATACCTTGTCCTCCACGCTCAACATGTTCATCTTTATATTGCTTCACTTCAGAAACCGTCCCTAAATACTCATGAATCATATTTCTGAGAATACCGAATCCTTTACCATGTAAAATCCTTACTTCATTCACATTTAACAATATAGCATCATCAATATAACGGCTAACCAAATCCACTGCCTCCTCCCCCCTTTTCCCTCTGACATCCAGTTGTAATTTGAATTTTGCCAGTTTGTCATTCATGTCATCAACCATTCCCGAATATCTCCTTTTCTTTATTGGGTTAGCATTCTTACCTTTTCCGGTGTTCCTCATTTTTTCCACTTTATGAAGTTGGGTTTTAAATGTTATTGAGTTAAACCCCACTACAACCTCATCATCGTTAATTTGCAATACTTCACCCGTTACGTCCTGCTCTAAAAGCAAAACCATATCTCCTACTTCTATTTCATCATCCGGCAAACCTTTTTCAACCACCTGGTTTGAAATTACTGCTTCTTCAACCAATTGTTTGTCCCTTTTCTTTGCAACTTTTCTTTCTTGTTCAGGGAATTTTAAATTTCTAATTCGCTCCTCCTCTTCTTTTAATTTTTTTCTTAATTCTTTGGTTTTCTCCTTTTCAGCCTGCGATTGCCTGATTTCACGAATCGTATTTTCAATTATCTTATTTGATGAATGAATCAAATCTACTGCTTCCTGCTGAGCTTTAGAAATGATCTCCGACTTTTTGCTTTCCAATTGTTTGGTTAGACGTTCATATTTGTCAATCATTTCACTGAGAAAATCATCTGCTATGCGAAACTGTTCCTGGCTCTCGGCCAATTGCATTTTTCAATATCTAATTGTTGTAATTGCTGATCAAAATCAAATTGTTTCTTACCGGTCTTTGTTTCAGCCTGTTTCAGAATACTCTTTGGAAATCCAATTTTTCGGGCAATTTCAAATGCAAACGAACTACCGGGTTTTCCTATGCTCAATTGATAAAGAGGCTGCATTTGTCTTGTATCAAACAGCATTGCCCCATTGGCTATACCATTTCCTTTTCTGGCCAACAATTTCAAATTGGTATAATGTGTGGTAACAACGCCAAATGATTTCTTTTCATTTAGCTCCTCAAGGATGGCTTCCGCAATAGCACCTCCCAACAGAGGTTCAGTACCCGTTCCAAACTCATCAATCAAAAAAAGTGTTCGGGCATTTGCATTCAATGCAAAATGCTTCATATTCATCAGATGAGAACTGTAAGTACTTAAATCATTTTCCAGCGACTGCTCATCTCCTATGTCAATAAACAAATTCTCAAATAAACCCGCCACAGAGCCTTCCTTAACGGGAATCAACATCCCACATTGCAGCATATACTGGAGCAAGCCAACCGTTTTCAGACAAACCGATTTACCGCCGGCGTTAGGGCCTGATATGACAAGGATTCGTTGTTGATCATCAAGTGTAAGATCAAGCGGAACCACTGGCTTTTTCATTTTTTGGTGCGACAAAAACAAAAGGGGATGGATGGCTTGTGTCCATTCAATTTTACATTCCCTTACAATTACAGGCTTGATTCCATTTAGCAGAAGTGCAAATTTAGCTTTTGCCCTTATGAAATCAATTAGTCCCAAAAATTTATAGGAGTCAAGCAAAGAATCAATCTCAGGGCGCACAAAGTCAGTAAAATTTTTCAGTATTCGAATGATCTCCCGTCTTTCCTCGCCTTCAAGCTCCCTTATTTCATTGTTTGTATCAAATACACCCTCTGGCTCTAAATAAACTGTTTGGCCGGTAGCCGACTGATCGTGAATAAACCCCCGCATCTGCCTCTTATGCGAAACTGGGACAGGAATGACAAGCCTGCCGTTACGAACACTTGCCTCCGCATCATCATTTACCCAGCCAGCCTTTTTGGCTGCTTTTAAAGTGGCACTAATCTGTCGGTCAATGGAAGATATTTTGGAGTTTAGTTTGTTTCGAATGTTTGTTAATTCAGATGAAGCATTGTCCCTAATACTCCCTTTATCGTCAATAATTCGATCAATACGGGCAGGAATTTCAGCTTCTACATAAACAGGCCCTGTGATATCGCAGAGTGCAGGAAAATCAATTGATGGAAGTTTATTGATAAAATGAAGGCAGTCAAGTATCGTTAACAATGAAGTTTTGAGGTCGAATAAACGTTCCTGTTCAATAACAGTTCCATCAATTCGAATCCGTATTAGTTCTGGTGTCAAGTCAAAATAATCGCTGGAAGGAAAATTATCCGGCAATATCAATATTTGCCTAAATTCATCAACCTGTTGATGTGCCTTAACAAGCTCATCATAATCGGCACTAAATCGGATTTTATCGACATGAGATTGGCCAATACTGCTAAGGCATTTGTCCCGAATCAATTGCCGGATACTATCAAATCCAATTTTTTGCTCAAAATTTTTAGGATAAACCATGACGCAAAAGTAGGAACTTTTTAACTGAAATAATCCAGGTATTTGTATTCGGCCTATTCCGAGAGCAGTAAGGGTATTTATTGAACGATAAGCAGATACCGAATCCGAAAAACCGGATAATGCTATTCTATCGCTGGTATGATTTTGCTTGAAAGAAAAAAAAACATATCCATATTTTTCAATTATATTTGCATATGTGAATAAAAAATAAAGCGAAATTATTGGGTTAATTAATAATCATTAATTTTGCGGGGCAATAGATTAAGACTTTCAGAGAATTAAATTCTGGGTTTCGAAGTACCAGTAGTTTAATAAAAAACATATGTTATGGGCCTGAAAAATAAAACAGCCGATCTCAAGAAAAGGATGCGGGAGGCGATTAAAGGAGGAGGATCCAAAGCCATTGAGAAACAAAAGGCAATTGGCAAAAAAACAGCCCGCGAGCGAATTCTCGCAATCCTTGATCCAAAATCTTTCCACGAATACGATATGTTCGTTGAACATGCCGGAAGGGATTTTGATATGGATAAAAAGTTTCTTCCTGGTGACGGTGTAATTACCGGAACAGGAACCATAAGTGGCCATCCTGTTTGTATTTATGCACAGGATTTCACGGTTGCAGGGGGGTCGCTTGGTTGGGCACATGCAAAAAAGATCACCAAGATCATGGATCATGCCATGAAACTGAAGATCCCAATCATTGGAATTAATGATTCGGGTGGAGCCAGGATCCAGGAAGGTGTAAATGCATTAGCCGGCTACGGCGAAATTTTTTATCGTAACACCCAGGCATCAGGCGTTATTCCACAAATATCCGTTATCCTCGGGCCTTGTGCCGGAGGGGCTGTTTATTCTCCTGCACTTACAGATTTCGTATTTATGGTTGACAATGTTTCCAAAATGTTTATTACGGGGCCTGAAGTTATAAAAACAGTACTTGGTGAAGAAATTTCGATGGAAGAATTGGGTGGCGCGAGAGTGCATTCTGAAATCACAGGGAATTCGCATTTCTATGCGGAGAGCGAAGATCAATGCTTTGACCAGATCAAGCAGTTGATCACCTTTATTCCATGGAATAATGAAAAAAAGGCGGAAATTTTTCCAAAGAAACCGCCCAAAACCAGGCAGTATAATATTGATGATATAATGCCCGCTGATCCAAAGCAACCCTACGATGTTCGTAGTGTTATTCGGGCCATTTGCGATGATTCTGAGTTTTTCGAAATCCAGGAATTATTTGCAGCCAATATTGTTATCGGCTTTGCCAGAATTGCTGGACAAACAGTAGGTTTTGTCGCCAACCAGCCCCTTGTTCTGGCCGGAGTTTTGGATGTGGATTCATCTGATAAAGCTGCCCGTTTTATTCGTTATTGTGATGCCTTTAATATTCCATTGGTTACATTGGTTGATCTTCCGGGGTATTTACCAGGAATTGATCAGGAGCATATGGGGGTTATCAGGCATGGAGCTAAAGTTTTATATGCTTATTCTGAAGCCACTGTTCCCAAAATCACAGTCATCATGAGGAAAGCATATGGCGGCGGATACATTGCAATGTGTTCTCACCATTTGCGTGCCGACTTTGTATGTGCATGGCCTACTGCTGAAATTGCCGTTATGGGCCCCGAAGGTGCGGCTAACATTATTTTCCGAAATGAGATTAAAAATGCAGATAACCCGGATGAAATGCGCAAGCAAAAAATAAAAGAATACAAAAGCAAGTTTGCCAATCCATATGTAGCGGCTACATATGGCTATATTGATGCCGTTATTGAACCACGTGAAACAAGAAATTTTCTTGTTCATGCCCTGGAGATTTCCGGACTTAAAATTGAAGCTACACCTAAAAAGAAACATGGCGTTCCTCCGGTATAATTGTGTTTTTTACCTTTTTTATTGAATAATGTTTTTGCGAAGTATCAAAATTTTATTTAATCAAACCAAAATTGTATGGAAGAAGCAAAGGATATTAAAAAACCAACTTATAAGTCGTTGCTTATTGAAAATGTAAAGTTTAAGACTTTACTTCCTGATAAATATCAGCAAAAAAAACCATTTGTTAGAAAAGACATCAAGAAAATAACAGCATTTATTCCGGGTATCGTTACAAAAATTTTAGTAAAAAAAGGGAAAAAAGTTAAGATTGGTGATGTGCTGTTAAAATTGGAAGCCATGAAGATGGAAAACAATATTGTGTCTCCAATCGATGGCACTATCAAACAAGTCAATATTAAAGAAGGGACAAAGGTCACCAAAAAAGAAGTTTTAATTGAATTGGTATAATTCACCTTTCAACACTTTAATTGATTAAACAATTCTGACAATATTTTTCTGATTTTGGTTTTTACACTAATTTTACGGTTCAAAAATCGTCAATTCAATGAAATCGAAGTTTTTAATGTTGATCCTTTTACTTGGCTTAACAGGAATTATTGCAGCGCAGACGGAAATGCCGGTTGGACTAACCGATAGAGCAACCCTTCAGTCCGGTGAATTCGGTGCTCATTTTTTCCTGGAGTATCAGGCTTATTCGCCCTGTCGTCAAACCATTGACAAACTAAAGAACAAAATTTACACCTCTTCCATAACCCTGGTTCTTGCTACATGGTGCCACGACAGCCAGCAACAAGTCCCACGATTTTTTAAAATACTCGACGAACTTGATTACAACACCAACAATGTAAAGATCATTACAGTTGATAAAGATAAATTGGCAGGAGATGTTGACATATCTGATCTGAATATTGAGCTTGTCCCTACTTTTATTTTTCATAAAAACAATAATGAAACCGGAAGAATAATTGAATCGCCCACAGAATCGCTGGAGAAAGACATGTACAAGATTGTTTTTTAATATTAGCTTCTTTTAACATGAGAGTATTTGAAAAAATCAAGCAAATTCAGGATCATTTAGATGAAATCAGATCGTCAGGAAAATCAATTGGTTTTGTCCCAACAATGGGAGCGCTTCACGAAGGTCATTTGACCCTCTTCGGGCTGCCAAAAAAGAAAATGATGTTGTAGTTTGCAGTATATTTGTCAATCCTATCCAATTCAACAATACGGAGGACCTGAAAAAATACCCAAGACAAATTGAAGCGGATTCCAAACTTTTAGACACGGAAAAGTGTGATATTCTTTTTCATCCATCAGTTGAAGAAATGTATCCAGAGCCATCAAACGAACAATTCGATTTCGGTGACCTTGATAAAGTGCTTGAAGGAGAGTACCGTCCGGGGCACTTCCATGGAGTAGCCGTCGTTGTAAAAAAGCTGTTCGAGATTGTTAAACCTGAGCGAGCCTATTTCGGATTGAAAGATTATCAACAATTGTTGATCATTCACCGGTTAACTAAAGATTATAATATTCCCGTTGAAATTGTTCCCTGCCTAACCATTCGTGAAGAAGATGGGCTTGCAATGAGTTCACGGAATAAATTGCTTTCCGCTTCTGAAAGAAGGCTTGCACCCATGATATACGATACACTCAAGTCCTTAAAAATACAGGCAGGATATACACCCATCAGGGAAATAAAAGAAACGATAGAGGATGAGTTTAGAAGAACGAAGCAAATGAAGCTTGAATATTTTGAAATCGTTGATATGTATAGCTTAAAGCCTCTGAAAGCCTGGGCTGAGAGTAAAAACGTCATAGCCCTTATCGCAGTTTATTTGGGAAATGTCAGATTAATAGATAATATTATTTTATTTTCTTAATTTTGCTGCGATATGCAAATAGAGGTTTTAAAATCGAAAATTCACAGGGCTACGATCACACAGTCGGATCTTAACTATATTGGAAGTATTGCCATTGATGAGGATCTTATTGAAGCCGCCAATTTAATTGAAAACGAAAAGGTACATATTTACAATATTAATAATGGCGAACGCCTCGAAACCTACGTGATTAAAGGAGACCGTGGTTCAGGAACCATTTCGCTCAATGGTGCAGAGTTTGCAAGAAAAGCAGGTTGTAGGCGATAAGGTTATTATTGTTTCTTATGCCACGATGGAATTTGAAGAGGCCCGTAATTTCAAGCCCTCTATTTTATTTCCCAATGATCAAAATAATTTAAAATAACTCTTTGAATAAGTTACTGCTAAATGCTTCCAAAATAATTTTTTTCCTGGGGCTGGGTGTTTTTTTCATTTGGCTTTTTATGCATACCCTTACGCCCGATGAAAAGAAGGATATTTTCGCATCGTTTAAAGGGGCAAATTATTCGTGGCTTTTGGTCTCCGTTTTTATCGGAATTTTAAGCCATGCCAGCAGAACCATCAGATGGATGTTGTTATTAGCCCCTATGGGTTATACACCGAGGTTTAAAAATACTTTCCTTGCCGTTATGATTGGATACTTTGCTAACCTTGCATTGCCGAGAATGGGAGAAGTTACAAGGTGTGGGATTCTTGCGCGCTATGAAAAAATTCCTCTTCAGAAATCTTTTGGGACCGTTGTTACCGAAAGAGGTTTGGACTTGATCATATTGACATTGCTATTTGTAGCTAATTTTTTTATCCACCTCGACAAACTGAACCTGTTCCGCAAATCAAAAATTTATCAAAAAGTCATTGCCAGTTACAATCAAATTGAAAATCCGGGAGTGATTTACTGGATCACGGCAATTTGTGTATTATTGATCGTATTCGCACTCTTTAAATACCGAAAACGAATATCTCATACCAGGATTTATCAGAAATTAAAAGAAATACTACTAGGGTTTGCTGAAGGACTAAAATCCCTGTTAAAAATCAAAAACCCGTACTGGTTTATTTTTCATTCATTCTTTATTTGGTTTTGCTATTTGTTGATGGGTCAGGTAGTATTTTACAGTCTTCCTGAAACAAGCCATTTGGGGCTGGATGTCGGATTATCGGTTTTGGTTTTTGGTTCAATTGGGATCATCATTATCCAGGGAGGAATAGGAATTTATCCCTGGATTGTTGCTGAAATATTGATCCTGTTTTTTATTCCCAGCACTAAAGGCTATGCAATGGGATGGCTGATTTGGACAGGCCAAACACTGATGATCATTTCGGCAGGTGTGGTTTCAATGATTCTATTACCCATTATCAACAATCCAAAAAAAAATGAACCATCTGGAAATCGTTAAATCTAAAATCCTGGATAAGGATACAATAAATGGAAGGCTTGCATATTGGCAATTTAAGAACCAGAAAATTGTTTTTACCAATGGGTGCTTCGATATTCTTCATTTAGGACACCTTGATTATCTTTCAAAAGCAAAAGATCTTGGCGATGTCCTGATTATCGGGTTAAACACAGACGCATCCGTTAGAAGGATAAAGGGACAGAACAGGCCCATAAACGACCAACATTCAAGAGCCATTTTTTTGGCTTCCCTCCGGTTTGTTGATGCTGTGGTTTTTTTCGAGGAAGATACTCCCTATAATTTAATCAGGAATATTCAACCAGACATTTTAATAAAGGGAAGTGATTATCAAGCCGAGGAAATAGTTGGTTATGATGTTGTTAAAGAAAAAGGAGGGGAAATAATTACTCTTGATTTTCTGGAAGGATATTCAACGACATCCATTATCGAAAAAATAAAAAAATCATAATAAAACTAAGGTGTAAATGGCCAAGACCAAAACCATATTCTTTTGCCAAAATTGCGGTGCTCAATCGAGCAAGTGGATTGGCCGGTGTCCTGCATGCAACGAATGGAATACTTATGTTGAAGAAATTGTTCAACGGGAATCTGACAAAAATAATTCCTTCTCACGGCTTGGAAAAAGTTCCAACATCCCTCATAAAATCTCTGAAATTGAAGCTGGAAAAGACACGCGGATAAACACTAACAACCAGGAATTAAATCGTGTTTTAGGAGGGGGTTTGGTTCAGGGCTCGTTAATTTTGGTTGGGGGTGAGCCCGGAATCGGAAAATCTACATTAATGCTTCAAATTGCACTCTATCTTAAGGGAATGCGAGTATTATACATAACCGGTGAGGAAAGTGAACAACAAATAAAAATGCGTGCAGATAGGGTCGGGCAGGAAAACGAAGACTGTTACATCTTGGCTGAAACCTCCACCCAAAGTATTTTTCAACACATTGAAAAATTACAACCTCAAATGGTTGTGGTTGATTCCATTCAGACCTTGCACACCGACATTATTGATTCCTCTGCCGGAAGCATTTCACAAATAAAAGAGTGTGCTTCGGAATTCCAAAAATTTGCAAAACTTACCAATGTTCCTGTAATTTTGATTGGGCATATTACCAAAGATGGCGGGCTTGCCGGCCCGAAAATACTGGAACACATGGTTGATACCGTGCTCCAATTTGAAGGTGATAGAAACTATGGTTACCGGATTTTAAGGACCGTAAAAAACAGGTTTGGTTCTACATCAGAATTGGGGATATATGAAATGGTCAACAATGGGCTGCGTGAAGTAGCCAACCCATCAGACATTTTATTGTCGCACAGGGATGAGAATCTTAGTGGCATTGCGATCTCGGCCATGGTTGAAGGAATTCGGCCCATGCTAATCGAAACACAGGCACTGGTAAGTTCAGCTGCCTATGGAACCCCTCAGCGGTCGTCCACAGGGTTCGAATCGAGAAGGCTTAATATGCTTTTGGCCGTTTTGGAAAAAAGAAGTGGTTTTAAATTGGGAACAAAAGATGTATTTCTAAATATAGCCGGCGGTTTGCGTGTTGAGGACCCGGCAATTGATTTGGCAGTCATTGCTGCTGTTCTTTCATCCAATGAAGACATTTATATTGATCAGGGAATTTGTTTTTCCGGAGAGGTCGGACTTTCAGGGGAAATAAGGGGGGTAAACAGAATTGAGCAAAGGATTGGGGAAGCCGACAAGTTGGGTTTCAAACAAATACTTATTTCAAAATACAACCTTAAAGGAATTGAAAAAAGCAAATTCAAAATTCAGATTATTCCGGTTAGCAGGATAGAAGAAATGCTTCACTTACTGTTTGGATAAAAAAATGCCCCACTAATAACAATGGGGCATCCTGATTCTCTTATATTTTCCCGCTATTCCATGAGTTTTTTTCGGGCATTGAAGACTTTCTTTCCTCCATATGCAGCACCCAGCGTAATAAGTAACGCCAATCCACTTCCGATAGGAGCACCACCACCCACAGGCTCATCTCCTCCACCAGGTCCTCCGCCCGGATTAGGGGGTTGATCAGCAAAAATGTTATTCATAAATAATGGCGAGCAAATTAAAAACGCAGCTACAATAATATTTCTGATAATTTTTTTCATTATTGATGGTTTTGTTATGTTCCTACCTAATTAAATTATTGAAAACTAATAATATCATTCTACAACTAAGCCTTTATTACAGCGTAATCAGTTGCAAAACTAAATATTATTTATCTCTTTTACAAACTATTCTTTAATTTTTTTGATTTCAACTTATTTTCTTTCCAATATTGGGAAAATAAATCCGCTTATTATTTTTGTTATTTTCGATTCGATACTTTATACGTCAGGCCAACCGAAAACAATTCCCTAAACTGTGTGCGGGGTCCGATGTTGCCATCTTTGTCCGTAATTGGGGTCTCATCATCATACAACATCTGAAAAGCCAAACTAGCTGATAACCAATCGTTAACCTTTAGGCCAATCATAGTATCCCAGTTAACATCAATATTTTGGGGATCTTTAAGATAGTTTGAAAACAATTCAAGCTTTGTACTTACATTTACATTCTTCATTACATCCTTCACAAACATAAACCTAAAGTAGGCGCCAAATTCCTGTTTCAGGGTTTCACCTTCTTTAACCATTACACCAAGGTCATTATACTCAGCAGGTTCAACACCAAAGGCACCTTTATTGGCCAAATCCTGATCATTGACAAAAATCCACCTTGCTGTTACTGGAGAAAGATAGAAAGATAAATAATCAAGAGGGCGATATTCCACACCCAGTCCAAAAGATAAATATCCAGGTGCCATAAAATTCGAAATCTTCTCTTTGGCAATGCTATCATTGTGATAATTATACCCGGAAGTAAACTGAGATTTAAAATTCAAGTTTGCTGAATAATACCACTTCTCAGCTGCCTTAATACCGTAAGTTGATAAAAAGTCAATTTTATCCTCACTCTTTCTGAATTCCCTTTCACCAGTTTTGGTTTCTCCAAAAGCCAATCCCAGCATATTTTCCCATTTGGATTTACCTTTAGCATAACCTGCATAAAAATTAAAGAAGCCATTAAATGTAATGTTGTTCTCACCACCCGCTGCCCAGTTGGTAAACGATGCCTGTGAAAACATCAATGAAAGATCACTATTTACAGTCCATGCTGTATCTGCCTTATCCTGTGCCTTACTTACAAAAGAAATCAACAGGATCCCTGTCATTAATAAAAGTAGTTTTTTCATTTGATTGTGTTAATTAATTTTTTAGTAAATGTTAATTATTGTTTTTCATTATAAATGTGTACATCTGTTTGTGGGAATGGAATTGAAATTCCCTCTTTATCGAAGGCTTTCTTAACATTCTCAGTCAAGTCAAAATAAATTCCCCAATAATCAGCTGCATTGGCCCAAACCCTCACAACAAAATTCACTGAACTATCAGCCAATTCTGAAACGGCAATAAACGGAGCTGGGTCTGCAAACACTCTTGAGTCTTTCTCAATCAACCCTTCAATTACTTTTTTTGCTTTGTCAATATCATCACCATAGCCAATACCAAAAGTAAAGTCAACACGACGTTGCTCTTCTGTTGAATAATTCGTCATTGCACTTGTTGATAAACCTCCATTTGGAATAATAATGGTTTTATTATCAGGGGTTTTGAGGATGGTATTAAAAATCTGGATCTCTTTTACCATGCCGGTATACCCTTGAGCATCTATAAAATCGCCGATTTTGAAGGGTTTAAACAACACAATCATAACCCCACCGGCAAAGTTTTGCAAAGTTCCGGATAACGCCATACCAACTGCCAAACCAGCAGCTGCCAAAATTGCCACGAAGGAAGTCATTTCAACTCCAAGCATGCTGATAACGCTAATGATAAGCATTACTTTCAAAAGCATGGATAATAAAGAATTCAAGAATTGCCTGAGTGTTGGATCTACATCTTTCTTTTCCATTGACCGGCCAATCCCTTTAATTATTAATTTAATGATCCATAAACCGATAATAAGGGTAACTAACGCAAGTAATAGTTTTAAGCCATAGGTAATGGAAAGATCATAAATGTATGACATAATGTTTTCTAAATTGTCCACTTTCTAATTTTTTTTGGTTGACTAATGATAATTTTTGAATCGGCAAAAATAGCAAATATTTTATATAATAGATTTGAGAATAATGAATATAAAAAAACGATGCGGCCTTCAGAATGAATTTTAATAATTTTTGGTAAGAATACAGAAGCTATAAAGATTTAATGACCATATTTTTATAACTTTGTCAACATGTTAAAAAGCTTCCTGAATTTTTTTCATAGTAACTTTAAAATTGGCCCGGAAGACATTATCCTGCTTGGTATAAGTGGCGGAGTTGACTCTATTGTGATGCTTGACTTATTTGAGAAATCAACTATCCAATATGCTATTGCCCACTGTAATTTTGGATTAAGGGGAGCTGAATCGGATAAAGATGAAAAATTTGTTCGAAACCTGGCGAATAATAATAAATCTACTTTTTTTGTTGAAAAATTTGATACTGCAAAATATGCAAAAGATAATAAACTGTCCATTCAAATGGCGGCCCGGGAACTGCGCATTACTTGGTTTGAAAAACTGATTAAAGAAAATGGCTTTTCGTTTTATGCAACAGCACACCACAAAGATGACCAGATTGAAACTTTTTTTCTGAATTTGCTGCGGAGCACCGGAATATCAGGATTGCACGGAATATTACTCCAACAAGGAAAGCTAATTCATCCCATGCTTTTCGCGAGCAGGGAAGAAATTTTAAATTATGCCTCTGAGAACAATGTATCATTCCGGCAGGATAGTTCCAACTTAAAGAAAGATTACCTTAGAAATAAGATCAGGCATGACTTACTACCTCAGATCAAAAACATTAAACCTGACTACTTGGAAATTCTGACGAATAACATTATGCGTTTCAGGCAAGCAGAGGAAATTTACAAAAAAGAGGTTGGAAGGGCAATAGAAAAGCTAGCTATTATAGAGAATGAGGTAGTTAAAATCCCAATCGGGGAATTGCTCCAGTTACATCCTCGTGAAACCTATCTCTATGAAATGATTTCGCCCTATAGTTTTAACATTTCCGATGTAAATGATATTTTTAAATCACTTGATGCTACCCCTGGTAAACAATTTCTTTCGTCGACACACCGTATCATTAAAGACCGTGAATTCCTGATCCTTTCAGAAATTAATAGATCCTCTGAAAGAAAGGTGAATTTTTCAATCCCTTTACACTGCCTAAGGATTGAGTCACCTCTTAAAATGGAATTTGAATACATCGAAAGAGAAAAAAAAATTGAATTTACGGATAACAACAAAGCGGCCATGCTCGATCAGCAAAAGCTGGAATTTCCGCTATCGATCAGAAAATGGGAAAAAGGCGATTTCTTTTATCCCTTTGGTATGAATAACAAAAAGTTATTAAGTGATTTTTTTATTGATCAAAAACTTAGCATTCCTGAGAAAGAAAATACATGGCTCCTTATATCGGGCAAGAAAATAGCTTGGATCATTGGTCAAAGAATTGATAACCGGTTTAAGATTACCGAAAATACATCTAAAATATTAAGAATCTGTATTCGTTAATAAATTCAATTTAATACCTTTGCACCCCAATACAACTAAATAAAAATTGCAGTTGTCTGTCAGTTTTAGGTTATAAACGGTAAATCAAAATATGAAAAAATTTCTAATTTCATCAGGTTTAACACTTCTGTTAGCAATCTCCTCTTTTGCACAAATCCTGGAGCCGGTTAAATGGGACTTCAGCAAAAAAGACCTGGGAAACAATGAATATGAATTGGTTTTCAAAGCATCTATCGAAAACAAATGGCATCTATATTCACAATACATTCCAGCAGGAGGCCCTGAAAAAACCACTTTCTACTTTTATGATTTAAAGGGGTTTGAGTTTTTGGGAGAAAATGTTGAAATAACTGAAGAGGAATCCTATGAACAGGAAAATGATATGGATTATTACGTATCCTTTATCGAACCTGAAGGACATGAAGAGAATGACCCCAATTTCAATATGGTTGTAAAGTTTTTTGAGCATGAGGCTGAATTCACCAGGAAGATCAGAATTACGACAACAGATCCCCTCATTGTTTCAGGGTATGTTTATTTTATGTGTTGTGACGATTCGAAATGCCTTCCTCCCAATGATGAAAACACATTTGAATTTGCCTTTAACGGAGCGAGTATCTCAACCCCAGCAGACGACAAAGCCGAAACCGGGCAATCGGTTTTTGTTGAAACTGTTGACATTCAGAACATAACTAATAATACAACAGAGGAGATAAGTGAATACAAAAAGACCACTGAAATTCTTCAGGATAAATCGGTTTTAGAAAGAGCAAAGATTGATGAATTTGCCGATAAATCCTTGTGGGAATTGTTTATCTTTTCCATATTAGCTGGGCTTGCGGCCATTTTAACACCTTGTGTTTTTCCAATGATACCCATGACTGTAAGCTTTTTCATGAAAGAACAAAAGGCCAAAGGTAAAATGCAGGCCATGTTTTTTGGATTTAGCATTATTGCCATTTATACTGTAGTTGGAACATTGATTGCAGTAACCCTGGGAGTAAACTTTGCCAATTGGTTGAGTACACATTGGTTGCCAAATGTATTATTCTTCCTGATATTTATCATTTTTGCCGCTTCATTTTTCGGAATGTTTGAAATTACCCTTCCCAGTTGGCTGATCAACAAATCGGATTCACAGGCTGATAAAGGTGGATTTACCGGAGCATTTTTTATGGCTTTCACCCTTGTTTTGGTTTCCTTCTCCTGCACAGGGCCTTTGGTAGGGGCAATTCTGGTAAAGGCAGCAACAGGGGCCTGGCTTGAGCCCATAGTCGGTATGCTGGGTTTTTCTGTAGCTTTCGCCCTACCGTTTACATTGTTTGCCTTCTTCCCATCGTGGATGAATAAACTACCAAAATCCGGCGGATGGTTAAATTCTGTAAAGGTTGTTCTGGGTTTTATTGAATTGGCATTGGGATTAAAATTCTTAAGCGTTGCCGACCAAACCTATCATTGGGGCATTCTCGACCGGGAAGTATACCTCGCATTGTGGATTATCATTTTTGCTCTTATGGGATTTTATTTGCTCGGAAAAATTAAGTTTTCGCACGATAGTGATGTCAAATTTATTAGTGTTCCAAGGTTAGCATTGGTAATCATTACCTTTAGTTTTGTTATGTATTTGGTTCCTGGCATGTTCGGTGCACCCTTAAAAGCCTTATCCGGGTATTTGCCTCCGATGGCAACCCATGATTTTGACCTGGACAGGATTTCAAGGCAAAATGCTGTGGCGGCTTCCGGAGTTGAAGAGGGGTCATCCATTTGCGAAACACCAAAGTACCACGAATTCCTTCATCTGCCTCATGGGCTTGAAGGCTATTATGATTATGAGCAAGGGCTTGCCTGTGCCAAAAAACTCAACAAACCAATTTATATTGACTTTACGGGCCATGGTTGCGTAAACTGCCGTGAAATGGAAGCCAATGTATGGTCCGATCCAAGGGTATTGAAACGATTGAAAGATGATTACATCGTAATAAGTTTGTACGTAGACGATAAAACGACTTTACCGGAATCGGAGTGGGTTATATCATCGCATGACGGTAAACTGAAAAAATCAATCGGTAAAATTTATGCCGATATGCAAATTCATAATTTCAATATCAATGCCCAGCCTTATTATATTTTACTCGGGCATAATGGAGAGTTGTTAGCCAAACCGCGGGCATATGACCTGGATGTTGAAGCCTTTGTTAAATTTTTAGACACAGGGATTGAGAATTTCGAAAACGGATCCCATCTTTAACAATTTTTTAACACTTCTAAGCTACTCGTTGGCAATTGAAGAGTTTGCAATTCAAATGTATTTACTTAATTTTGCTTTAGCGAAACATTCGATGCATTTATCTAAATAAACTATATAATGACTAACACGCATTTACTTAAGATCGCATCCATAAGCATTCTATTTTTTTCTTGTTTTTTTCTTGCTCCCAAACTTTCCTTTGGGCAGGCGTTTGTTGACATCAATGCCGGTATTACAGGAGTTTTGAGCGGTACAGCAAAATGGGGGGATTTTGACAATGACCATGATCTTGATCTTATTATTTCTGGAGAAACATTGTCAGGCTCTATTATTTCAAAAATTTACCAAAACGATTCGGGTATTTTTTCATTTTCCGATAAAAACCTGTCAGGTATGAAAAAAGGCTCCCTTGCCTGGGGTGACTATGACAACGATGGGGACCTGGATTTACTGGTTTGCGGAAACACGGAAATACAACAGACATTAGTCTATAAGAACAATGAAGGGGAGTTCACTGCATTAGAATCGGGCATTGACTATCTGAGCGATTACAGCACAGGCTGCTGGGCAGATTATGACAATGATGGGGATCTTGATATTTTCATCACCGGAAACTGGAACTCGAAACTTTATAGAAATGATGGCCAGGATTTTTTCACTGAAACCGAAAACGAATTTGCAATGCTGAGCGCAAGCCGTTCATCCTGGTCGGACTACGATGCAGATGGAGACTTGGATTTGTTGTTAACAGGTGATACAGGAGGGGGGATGGAATTGTATCTCTACATAAACCACAGTGGCTACTTTGAAGAAAAACCCTTACCCAACATGGGCCTTAGTTCTGGTTCTATTGAAT
Source organism: Bacteroidales bacterium (assembly GCA_041393255.1). Classification (GTDB taxonomy): domain Bacteria; phylum Bacteroidota; class Bacteroidia; order Bacteroidales; family JAADJA01; genus JAADJA01. The sequence continues at coordinate 23,397 of JAWKKM010000033.1, forward strand.
GGGGCGATTATGACAACGATGGGGATCAGGATATTTTAATCATGGGTTTTAACGATAATGTTGAGCCTTATGCAACCATTTACCAGAACAATGGGAACCATGTATTCTCTGATACTTACGCAGGTTTGCCACCGGTCGCCTTGGGCAACGCAAGTTGGGGTGATTTTGACAACGATGGAGACCTTGATGTGGCTATTACAGGCAAGCTGGCTGGATGCGGGGTATTTGCCTCTTCCATTTATGAAAACATGGGCAACAATTTTTTTAATGATATAAATACAGGGCTTACCACTGCAGAAAGGAGCTATATTTCATGGGGCGACTTTGATAACGATACGGACCTTGATTTGGTTTTATGTGGAAGCAGCTACAGTGGTGGGAGTTTCACTAAAATTTACAGAAATGATATAAGCTTACCCAATATTTTGCCAGAAGCTCCTCAAAACCTGTCAACTGTTTTCGAGAATCAAAATGTAGTCCTTACCTGGGATAAGGCTAATGATGCCCAAACCCCACAGGATGCTTTGACATACAATATCCGGATTGGGACTTCTCCTGCTGACATAAACAGTTTGTCGCCTATGTCGGATGTTGTGGATGGCTACAGGCGAATTCCATCACCCGGAAATACGACTCAAACCAATTTTTGGAGAATTGCCGGATTGGAAGAAGGACAAATGTATTACTGGAGTGTTCAAACAATTGATAATGCATATGGCACTTCTGAGTTTTCGGAAGAGCACAGTTTTTATGTAACATTTACAGGCGAAACTGAAGTGTCTGCTTCAATTGGCACAATCGAAATGTATCCCAATCCTGCAAAAAACAAACTGCATTTTAATTTTGATGAATCAAATGAGGTTGGTTATTCCGTTTTGATTCTTTCAATGGATGGTAGGACAGTGAAAAAAACCGAGATTAAGAAAAACCAAACAATTGATGTTTCAGATTTGACACGAGGAGTTTACATTGTTGAAACCATCAACGGCACTGCACAAACTACTGAAAAGTCGATTGTTGAATAAAATTAAGATTTCCTTAACTTTAAATTTCTTTTGTTTTTATACTTTTGCCGGCTTATTTTGAGTTTAAGCAATAGTGAAGTGAAGGTACAATTTCTGGTAGCATACGAAAAATTACAAATAATAAAATACAAGGTTTGTATAAAGAAGCCTTATGAAATAAATTAACAAATGTATTATTATGGAAAAAATTAGATTGGGATTAAAGGGATTTGGAGAAATCCCCAGGCATATTTATCGAATGTGCCAGGAAGATGAGCGGATAGAAGTGGTTGCAATTTCAGATCTTGGACGGCCTGAAATTCTTACTTACCTTGTTGAGGCGGAAACAAAGGGACGGGTAAAAGCCAAATTAGAAGGAAATTTTATCGTCTCTAAAAATGGGAAATCAAGATTTATTGGAGGTGGAGAACCCGGAAAGATTCCTTGGGATATGTTCGATGTTGATGTCATTGTTGACGGAACCTATGGATATTCAGATCCAAAAGCGATATGGAAAAACATCTTCAAGCAGGAGCCAAAAGGGTCTTTTTAACATCCCTTCCTAACGATATGATTGACAGGGTTGTTGTTCAGGGAGTAAATGAAAACACCATCAAACCTTCCGACAAATTGGTATCTGCCGGTTCGGCAACAACGAATGCAGCTGCATTGATGTTAAAAATACTGGCGGATAATTTCGGTATCGATTATGCCATGTTAACAACGGTGCACTCATACACATCTGATCAGCCTTTAAGAGATAAAGTAGGAACCGACTTCCGCAGAAGCCGGTCTGCAGCAGAAAACATCATTCCATTTAACACAAATGTGCCTCAATGGATTGAAAACATTATGCCTGAATTAGCGGGGAAAGTTGAAGGCTCTGCAATTAATGTTCCCATTCCTAATGGGTCATTACTTGATCTCAATACCGGGTTGAAACAGAAAGTTAAAATTGAAGACATTAACAAAGCTGTTGAAATTGCAGCAAAAGAATTACCACACATTATTCAATTGGTAGATGACCCTATTGTATCGACAGATGTGATTGATAACCCACACTCCCTCGTTTTTGATAAAAAAGCTACCATGCTATCACCGGGGAGAATGGTTAAAACACTTGTTTGGTATCATGGTGCTTTTGCCATGGCTGCCAGAATCAAAGAATTGATTTTGGCATATGATAAAATTGATAAGAAAGGAGGAGTAAAATGAGAGTCGCGATAAATGGATTTGGAAGAATCGGACGGTCAGTATTTCGCATTTTAAATGACCGAGAAGATATTGATGTAGTTGCTATAAATGACCTATTTGATAATGATGTACTGGCTTATTTGCTAAAGTACGACACAATTATGAAAGGGTTTAGGAAAGATATCAAAATCAAAGGTGATGAACTAATTACACCCAATGAAACTGTAAAAATGCTTGCCATCAGGGATCCCAAAACATTGCCCTGGAAAGAACTTGGTATTGATGTAGTTGTGGAAGCAACTGGCATTTTCCGTTCAAGGGAAGCGCTCCAGCAGCATATTGATGCTGGTGCAAAGCGGGTTATTCTTACTGTTCCGGCCAAAGATGAAATTGATTTCACGGTTGTAATCGGTGTAAACCAAGAGGGATTAAAACCTGAGCATAAGATTATTTCCAACGCAAGTTGTACTACCAACTGTTTGGCTCCGATGGCCAAAGTATTAAACGATAATTTTGGTATCATCGAAGGGCTGATGACAACAACCCATGCCTATACCAATGATCAACGTCTTGCCGATGTTCCACATAAAGATTGGCGTCGGGGAAGGGCCGCTGCAGAAAATATAATCCCAACAACAACCGGAGCTGCAAAAGCTGTTGGAGTAGTAATCCCCGAATTAAAAGGGAAATTGGATGGAATTGCATCACGCGTTCCGGTTCCGGATGGATCAATTGTTGACCTCGTGGTTGAAGTAGAACGAAATGTCACTATTGAAGAGGTTAATGCTGCAGTTCGAATGGCTGCCAAAACTGAAAAAATGAAAAATGTTCTTCTCTATTCAGAGGATAAACTGGTTTCATCTGATATCGTTGGTAATTCTTATTCGTCGATTTACGATTCAGAATTTACAAAGGTTTTGGGCAAACGTGTAATTAAGACCTTGAACTGGTACGATAATGAATGGGGATACTCGAACAGGGTTGTTGACCTGATTGGATTATTAATGAAATTTGAATAAAAAGTTGATAAGCATTGTTAAAAGGAGGGTTACACCCTCCTTTTTTTATCTTAGCAGGGTAAGCGATCCCCTGACCTGTCGTTCAACAGGTCCCCTTAATGAAAATTCTCCTACGGTACCTTCATAAAAATAGGTTCCTGGCACACACTCTTTGTTATTTTGCTGGTCCCGTCCATCCCACTTAAAGTAGGGGTCATCGGTTTCATAAACGATTCCTCCCCAGCGATTAAAAATGGTGAGCCTGAATTTATTGATATCCACAGAATTGACAGAATCAGCAAAAAAGAAATCATTATAGCCATCCGCATTGGGTGTAAAAACTATCGGGAACCAAATCCGGCCACAGGCATTAATATCAACACATTCCAGGTTGCTGTAATTACTCTCATTCCACAGGGAGTCAAGCGCAGTAACTGCAAAACAACCAACTACAGAGGGCGGATTGGTTGAAAATGTATAATAATCCAATACCGTTGAGTCAAGAATAATGTAATCAGATGATGAGTTGCTTGCATAATATATATAATAAACCACATCTTCGTCCAAGCATGTGTCGGGATAAATCCAACTCAGTTCATTGATGAACGTTTCACAATTTGTTCCAACTGTTAAGGCTGGCGAACAGGGAGTGAATATTGTCCACATAGGTATTCCGCATTTTTCCTGCGAATTATTGATGATCGGAAAAACAAGGCCGGGTACGGTATATTGTCCAATACTTCGTATTTTATAACAGTATTCCTGTCCGTTTTTCAAACCCGTATCCACATAAGCAGGCACATTTGAATACCCGATGGAATCAAATCCGGTTGGCCCCTGACGATAAACCACAAAAGTATCGTTGATCCAGGAACATCATTGTTCCAACTGAGGTTTAGCATCTTGTCAGAAGCTGAAATGCTCAGGTAAATACTCGGTGCAGGATAAGTTGATCCAACATAAAATTTACTGCCGTCAATTGTACAATAGAAATCAATTTTATACCGATACTGAAAATCCCGGGTATTCAATTGATTCTCTGTAAACAAAGTATCCGAAAGATTAAAAAAGCGATCAATTCAAACTCTGATCCTGTGGAATTATTTTTCGAAACAACTGGTATTCATATGGTTTGGGGAATTGAATTGTATCCAACTCGCTTGGCTTCGACCAGGCAACATACATAGATCCATTCTGTACATCTGTGCTTTCCACACTCACATTTGTAATAATGGGCAAGTCGTTTTTCAAATAAGCACAAGCCTCATTGGATGCATAGCCTTCACTTCCATCGGGGAAAACAGCAGTTGCCAGATAGCAATAATTTATACCATGAATCAGGCCTTCACCATTGTTGTTATCGGTATAAAGGGTATCATCAATACCCTGAAATTCGGCAATCCGTGTAAATCCGGTATATCCGGGAACCCCAGTCTCGCAATACCCGGGGACAAATCCCGATTCAGATTCCTTGCGATATAAATAATAGCCTACAGCATTAGGGCATTCCGAACGGTTCCAGTTGAGCAGAATTGAAGTTCCCAAAGGGGGCACCTTCAAGGTTTTCTGAGTGCCGGTCCAACGACAAGTATATTTACCGTTTTATAGTTTGTTAGTGGAACGGTATCATGATCATCAGTGGCTTTGAAATAGGTAGTATGATAATTCTTCTTGATGTGCGAACAATTTGTTTGCCAGTTAAATGTTGTTGAAACAGTTACATTTCCTGTCAAAGGCAGAGCTGGATTTGTAAAAGCCGGTGAACTGTTCTGCAAGGACTTCCTGTTGCCGACAAGGTCAAAACGTCGCCATCAGGGTCTGTAGCCGTCACCTCAAATGATAAATAATCACCGGCCTCGATACAGGTATCATTAATAGCTGTAATATAAGGGGGATTGTTGGAACATGCCGAAATGTGAATTTGCAGGTCACGCGTCACATAACCAATCCGTTGGCCATACCTCCACTCTTCGATGATAAAAGCCACATTGTATTCACCCTGCATCTGAGGAGTATCCCAATACAAATCCCCGGTTATCTCATCGATATAAAAGGCATTGGATGCAAAAGGATACTCATATCCCAAAATGGGCAGGCCCCTGCACCTCTGCAAATGGTTAGCTTATAAGAAAGGCTGTCACCATCCAGGTCGTACGCACCGGGGTTATGAACATAAAGTTTATTGACACAGCCATAATCCAAAGGAGGGTTGAGCAGTTCAACAGAATTATTAATCCGAAAGGATTAATTACAAGCTCGGATTGAATGAAGAATGGGATATTAACAGAATTGGGAATATTCACAATTCCATAATTGCGATTGGGGTCCTCCACTGAAATTGTAAAAATACCTCCGGCAACATAGGTATGTTGTCCCTTGTAAACATTTCGGCGGATGTCATTTCCCGGATTCAATTTTTTCTACCCGCGGAAGGATGGACGACGTTTCATCGCCCCACATAATTTCCAGTTCTTTTCTATCGGCAAGGCTGGGAGCGTAAGTATAGGTAATGATAGTAACTTCATATGTCAGCTCATCAATGTGCTTATAAATAATTTCACCGGCCCTTTCATGCGTGGCAAAAGCATTGATCGTCATCCAAAAAAACAAAAATAAAACTACGCTAAATTTCATCATTACCGTGCATGTAAACCAAGCAATTATTCATGTCAAAATTACAAATAATAATCTGTAATAAACTAACGATACGAAGAAATGAATATTTGTTTGCAAAAAAATAATATTCAAAACAGTTCAGCAGGAACATTGAAGTAATTGATTTTAGTTTAATTTTGTTCAAATTATTTTAGGTTTAAACAAGCATGTTCACTCCCGACCCCGATCAGGAAAAAAAAGCAATCATTAATCGCTACAGGAGCCTACTTCGCGCCTGGAGGCCTGCAAATCCAGATGACAAGAAGGATGTGCGCAAAGCTTTTTATTTCGCCACTGAAGCCCACAAAAACATGCGCAGGAAAAGCGGAGAGCCTTACATTTACCATCCACTTGAAGTAGCCAGGATCGTGGTTGAAGAGATCGGTCTTGGGAAAACATCCATTATTTGCGCACTTCTGCATGATGTTGTGGAGGATACCGAATATACATTATCGGACGTTGAAAACCTTTTCGGAAAAAAAGTAAGCATAATTATTGACGGGCTTACCAAGATCAAGGATATTTTCGATCACAGTTCAGCCTCTCTGCAAGCTGAAAATTTTAAAAAGATGCTGCTGACCCTTTCCGACGATGTAAGGGTTATATTAATTAAGCTTGCTGACCGGCTTCATAATATGCGAACCCTTGATTCGATGCGGCCCGACAAACAATTAAAAATTGCTTCCGAAACAGCTTATCTTTATGCTCCGCTGGCACACCGCTTTGGCCTTTACTCCATTAAAACTGAACTTGAAGACCTTTCGTTAAAATACACGGAGCCGGAAATTTATAAAACGATTTCAGAGAAATTGGTTGAATCGGAAAAGGAACGGAAACGGTTTACTAATCGTTTTATTTATCCGATAAAAAAGGCAATGAACGAGCAGGGTTTTAAATACGAAATTGTCGCCCGTGATAAATCCATTTACTCCATTTGGAGCAAAATGAAGAAGAAAGAAATTCCCATTGAGGAGATTTACGACCTATCGGCCATCCGAATTATTATTGACACCCCTCAAAAAACGGAAAAAGTTGATTGCTGGCGAGTATACTCCATCATTACCGATAATTATCGCCCCAACATTGACCGGCTCCGCGACTGGATTTCCATACCTAAGGCCAACGGTTATGAAGCATTGCATACAACAGTTATGTCGAAAGACGGGCAGTGGGTAGAAGTGCAGATCCGGACCGAGCGGATGAATGAAACTGCTGAAAAAGGATATGCAGCCCATTGGCGGTATAAATCTTCCTCTCCGGGATTATCAGAGGCCAACATCAACAACTGGCTGGAACGCATCCGCGACATGCTGCAAAATAGTGACTCCAATGCTCTTGATTTTATTGATGATTTTCAGGGATTTCTGTTCACAGATGAAATTTACGTTTTTACCCCGCACGGAGAATTGAGAAATCTTCCTGCCAATTCTTCTGTTCTCGATTTTGCTTATGCAATCCATTCAGAAATAGGAAATACATGCATTGGTGCAAAGGTCAATCATAAATTGACCCCTTTTAACCATAAATTAAATAGTGGTGACCAGGTTGAAATTTTGACTTCTAAAAAGCAAATCCCAAAAGAAGAATGGTTTAAGTATGTTGTAACGGCTCGTGCACGGACCCGGATTAAAGAGGGGATCAAAGAGGAGAAGAAGAAATATGCTAAAATTGGCCTGGATAAAATGCAGTCGTATTTTAAGGAATTGGATATCGATGAAAACAAAGTAAACCTCAAAAAATTACAGCAAAAATATAATTATTCCAGCCCGAATGATTTGTATTATGACTTTGCCAAAGGCCTTATCGGGCTGAAGGAGATTAAAGATTGCTGTGCAGCAGAGAACAAACAAAGTTGGTTTTCGAAAGTGATCAATCCTTTTTCAAAATCAAGGTATACAGAACGAAAAACCCTTACCGAAACGGTTATTGATGAGCTTAAAGATAATCCGGAATCAAACATCTCTGATAAAGATGTTCATAAAATCAGTTATGAAATTTCCACTTGTTGCCATCCCATTCCGGGTGATGATATTGTAGGATTTATTGAGGCAGATGAAGCTATAAAAATACACCGTACAAACTGTTTGGTTGCCATTAGCCAAATGTCGAAATACGGTAACCGGATCATTAAAACGAAATGGAACGATAAGGAGTCTATTGGTTTCCTTACCGGTATTAAGATTAGTGGAATTGATAAGCAAGGTTTTATACAGGATATTATCAAAGTCATTACCGTAGATTATAATTTGAACATTAAGTCATTTCACCTTGAATCGGAAATCGGATTGATTGATGCAACTGTTATGCTCTATGTTTACAGTACCGAAAACCTGAACAAACTGATCAAACACCTGAAAACAGTTCCTGATATTAAAAAAGTGGACCGGATCATTAAGCCTCATATAAAAGCTTAGGCCAACAGTAATTCAAATCATTAACTCAATGAATCCTCACTTCCAAATTGCTGTAATTTTGTATTTTTCCTAAACCTTTTCATTAACAACTTAGAATTTGTTCGTTAATAACTAATTTTTATTTATACCAAATAGTAATAAAAAAAAATTCATACTTTTATCGGGATTTTTTAGCATTGATTTTAACAGGAATTCATCAACAAAAATGAACGAATAATGGTCGATTTTGTTGAATTATAGTACAGAAATAAAATAACTTTCAAATAAATGAAAAGCTCGAACAAGGAAACTTTTGAAACGGTAAAGAAATTATTCACCGATTACCTTGAAGGAAAAGGCCACCGTAAGACCCCGGAGCGTTTTACCATTCTGAAGGAAATTTATGCAACGGAAGGACACTTTGATATTGAAACTCTTTACATCAGAATGAAGAATAATAAATACAGGGTTAGCCGGGCTACACTATACAATACCATCGAGCTACTACTTGATTGTAATCTTGTTACCAAGCACCAGTTTGGAAACAACTGCTCACAATTTGAAAAATCATTCCGGTTTAGGCAACACGACCACTTCGTCAATCTTGATAATGGAGAAGTGCTGGAATTTTGTGATGCCCGGATACAACAAATAAAAGATACCGTTGAGAAGGAACTGGGAGTTAATATTTCCCATCATTCGCTTACTTTCTATGGTTCAAAATTACAATAGCCAATTTATTTGAATAATTTATTCCCGTTTCAATGAAAGTAGATGTATTATTAGGCCTTCAATGGGGTGATGAGGGCAAAGGAAAAATTGTGGATGTCCTTACCCCTCAATACGACATTATTGCCCGCTTCCAGGGTGGGCCAAATGCCGGGCACACCATTGAATTCGACAACAAGAAATTTGTACTTCACACCATCCCCTCAGGAATATTTAATCCGGAAACGCTGAATGTTGTAGGGAACGGAGTGATCATTGATCCTTACATATTCAATCATGAGCTTGAAAACCTATTGCAAAATAATATTTCTATTGAAAACAGGCTTTTGATCTCGAAGAAGGCTCACCTCATCCTGCCAACTCACCGGATGCTTGATGCTGCCTACGAGTCAGCTAAAGGGAAAGATAAAATTGGTTCGACGCTTAAAGGAATTGGCCCAACTTATACCGACAAAGCTGCCCGCATAGGTTTAAGAATTGGAGATATTGACCGGGATGATTTTACGGATAAATACGAAAAGCTAAAAGCGAAGCATTTACAAATCATCAAATCGTACAACTTTGACTACCTCAATTGCAAACTCGACAAGCTTAACTTTAAAGAATATGAGCAGCAATGGTTTGCAGCCATTGAAAAAATAAAGGGCATTAAGAAAATTGACAGTGAATACTTTATCAACCAAAGCCTGAACAATAACAAGACAATCCTGGCTGAAGGGGCGCAAGGAACTATGCTCGACATTGACTTTGGCACCTATCCTTTTGTAACCTCCTCCAATACTGTAACAGCCGGGGTTTGTACCGGCCTGGGAATTGCACCACACAAAGTAGGGGAAGTATTTGGTATTTTCAAAGCCTATTGCACCCGTGTTGGCAGCGGGCCATTTCCAACTGAGCAAGAAAATGAATATGGTCAGTTATTGCGAGACAAAGGAAATGAGTTCGGCTCAACCACAGGCAGGCCAAGACGTTGCGGATGGGTTGACCTGGCCGCACTTAAGTATTCCATTATGCTCAATGGAGTTACAAAGCTATTTATGACCAAAGCCGATGTGCTTAATAATTTCGAAAAAATAAAAATCGGCACAAAGTATCAATTCAAGGGTGAGTTAATTGAACACATTCCCTTTGAAGCTTCCTATGAAGAGCTGGAACCGGTTTACAGGGAAATGGATGGTTGGATGGCCGAAACATGCAATACCACTAAAAAAGAAGACATGCCAAAACAACTTAGGGAATACATTGCCTCCATTGAAAAAGAGGTGAATGTACCGATTGGTTTGGTTTCGGTTGGGCCCGACAGAAAACAAATTATCCACCTTTAATTGTTTCTGTTTGAATGTTTAAGTTTTGTCTTATTACTCATTACTCAAAAAATCAACTATACGGGCACAACTTTATTTCCATTTTCAAGTATAAAAACCATGATTAAAATTTTACTAATTTTACACTTTTGAATGTAAACCAAACTGATCAGTGTATGAAATCAATAATTAGCTTTTTATTCCTTATTATTTCCTTTACAATAGTTGCTCAAAATTCAATGAACCGGGATGTTCCGGAAGTTGTATTTAAAACTTTCAACAAAAAATTTCCCAAGGCTGAAGATATAGCATGGGATAAAGTAGATACCAATTTTATTGCGGAATTCTTTTTCAGGGGAATTGGAACCTATGCAGAATTTACCCCTTCGGGAAGTTGGGTTCAAACCATTACTGACCTGGATTTAAAAACTCTTTATCCTCCGGTTCAAAAGTATATTGATGAAAATTTCGCCAAGGATAAAATTGTCTTTGCAGAAAAAGCAATGAAATCTGATAAACATGATTATTACTATGTACAACTCGCCAGGAAAGATAAACAAACCAAAGAAACACATACAATAGAATTATTCTTCGACAAAACAGGACAAATTGACCAGGTAAAACTTCCTGAAGGAATTAATGACCAAACAGTTGTTGGTATTGACGACCCCAATATTGATACACCGGCTGAAGTAATTGACAGCTGGCAAAAACGCTTTCCTAAAGCGGAAAACATCGAATGGTCGAAACAGATCAATCCGAGTGATACAATTGACTTTGATTACACAGCAAGTTTTGTTTACCGGGAACAGATTACCAAAGCAACATTTTATCCGGATGGCTACTGGGTGGAAACAAGGGTTGAGTACGAAGAGAAAAATCTTTATGCACCGGTGCTAAAATACATTGAAGAAAATCATTGGGATGATGACCTGATCATTGCTGAGAAAGTGACCCGTAATGACCGAAATGATTATTACTATGTAAAAATGGAACGTTTTGTAAAAGGCCAATTCAGGCCGTACGTTTTTGAGTTATTTTTTGATAAATCGGGAAAAATAAAGGAAGTCATAAGGCCACAGGAATTGAAGAACCAATACTTATTAACCGTAGATATTCCTGAGCCGGTTGCGAAAAAATTCAAAAGCCGGTTCTCAACTGCCGAGGATGTAAAATGGGAAACCAGTGAAGGAGATTGGAAGGCGACATTTACTTACAGGGATTTGCCAACCACAGCACTTTTTTCAGATTCAGCCCAATGGATCATGACCATTTCTGAAATGGATATCAAAAATATTTATGCTCCTGTTCAACGAACCCTTGATAGTGAATATTCCGACTATCGGGTGATGTATGCAGAAAAAGCAACCCGAAAGGACCGGAACGACCACTATTATGTTGAACTGATCAGTAAAAAGAAAAACCTTCAGCCACAAAAACTGGGTCTCTTTTTCGATAAAACAGGAAGACTAAAAGAGGATTAAGGAATCAGGGATTGGGAAGGATCCCAAAAATGCCTGTTAAAATCAACAATCGTATTATCAGCGACTTTTATGTTTTCGCTCTCCAGCAATTGCTGCATGATCCCAGCACCTCCAAAATGATGTTGTCCTGTAAGAACTCCGTTGCGGTTAACCACCCTGTGGGCAGGAATGGATTCGGCAGATGAATGAGAAGCATTCATCGCCCAACCTACCATGCGGGCCGAACCCCGTGATCCCAAATAATTTGCAATAGCACCGTAGGAAGTAACCTTACCATAAGGAATTTGCTTAACAACTTCGTAAACGCGGTCGAAAAAGGAATCCTGCTCTTTCATTGATAATGTGAATTGTATATATTTTATTTTCTTCCCTTCTTCAAGGAACTTACTTTCATAAAATGTTTTAATTCCTGCTGCCTCCAATCCGGGTTCTTCTTTGTACAAATCATCTGTTTCAAACAGCAGCAAATGATCGAAATCGTTAATGACCTTTAAGGTATATTCATAAAGTTCCGTATTGTCGGTTTTTAAGTGAATGATCCCATCGGGTTTCAGGAATGTTTTATACCGTTCAATAAACAAGGGAGAAGTCATCCGGTTCATCTCCTTTTTCATTCTCAATTGAGGATCGGGAAATACAATCCAGATTTCACTTACCTCGTGAGAGCTGAAAAAGCTTGTTATGTATTCGATCCGGGTTCTTAAAAACCCAACATTGATTAGATTTTCTTCAACAGCTGTTTTTGCACCCCTCCACATCCGGGCACCCTTCCGGTCAATCCCTATAAAATTCTTTTCCGGATGAAGTTTTGCAAGTCCAACTGTATACTCCCCTTTTCCACATCCAAGTTCCAGCGTGATGGGCTGGGAATTCTCAAAAAATCAGTTCCCCATCTACCTTTCAAGTAATAACCCTCTTTGATATCTTCCAAATCCGGCTGAAGAAAGTTGGGGAAAGTGGCCGTTTCTGCAAATCGTTTTAATTTATCCTTGCCCAAAGTGATTTTCCATTTAATGATTAGTAGCTGCAAAATTATTGTTTTTAAGGAAAATGCAGGGAATAAAGTAAATGGGTCAGCAAATTAACTTGCAATCCAATTCATTGTGATACACTAATGGGCAAAAGGGGATTGGTATTGGGATTGTAAAACATGCAATCCAATTGAACAGGTAAAAAAACAGTATTTATTTTTTCAACAACTATAAGCAGATGGATTGTCATCTTTACGGATCATCTCAAGGTTGGCTAATGCCTCCGGCCTGTCTTCCGTTTTGAAGTAGCACACCATAAACAAACCTGAAGGGCTTTGTCCAGCCGCTTCGGCACGATAGCCCTTTTGTTGCAATCGGGTAATCAATTTGTCTGCATTTTCCGGAACACTAAACGCACCTCCGATGATATAATAAGTTGGTTTTTTAATTGCACTCTCCCGAGTTTCGGGATTCTCTTTTACTGGTGTTTCTTCCGATGAAATTTCATCCGTGGCATCTTCAAAATTCAGGTCCTTAATGGGAGTAACATTGGGCTTTTCTGTATTTTCAGGTTTGGCAGAAGATACATCAAGTGATATGTCTCCATCACTCTGTGTTGGAAGCATGGAGCTATGCTGGCTGTTATTATTGAAGACCCCGCTATTAAAGGTAAACCATCCGGTAAAGAACAAAATGGGAATCAATAAGAGGGAAGCCACCAAAATCTTTTTTCTGTTATTCTCTTTTTCGGGGACAGGCTTCCTGTCAATAAACTTCTTCTCTAACCTTTTGGATGTGGATTGACGAATAATGGGTGGAGAAATAAACGAAGGCAGTCCAAACGATTCTTCCAGGTAATTAACAGAAGTATCGGGCTCGAATAATAAATTCCCTTCGATGCTCCGTTTTAATATCCCAACATGCTTAAAATTCAGCTTTTCGCCATTTTCTAATTTCAATAAGCACGCTTTCACAAATTCACTCAAATTGCTTTTAGCCTCTTCGTATGAAATATTTTCAGCGGAAGACATCGTGTGTAGCAACAATCCATCATCTTTGGTCAAACTTGAATTGAACAAGATGCTTTTTGAAGGGGGAGAAAAAGTATGGTTAATAGGATGAATCCGTGCCGGCTCATAATTCGTCACAAAACCACCCAGGCCAGGAACGATAATGCAATCATAACGAAACAGCAGCTCGCTGATGTGATGTGCAACTTTCGGTAAGGATTCGTTCATTTGACAAAAATAAATATTTATACGGGCGATTTCAAGACTTGTTCAAAAATTTTGACAAGTCGTCGGGAGTATCTACCGAAAAGCTCTCCAGTTCTGTTATTAGCACATTAATTCTATATCCATTATTAAGCCAGCGCAATTGTTCCAACGATTCCGCAATTTCAAGCTTTGATTTTTCAAGTTGTGTAATTTCTTTTAAAATATCTGTTCGATAACCATAAATGCCAATGTGCTTAAAATATATATGGTTTGAAAGCCATTGAGTTTGATCGAGATTCTGAAAATATGGGATGGGATGCCGGCTAAAATAAATAGCTTCATTCCGATGATTGAATACAACCTTATTTACATTTGGGCTTAAAAGTTCCTGCAGTGTGCTGATTTTCTTAATAAGTGTCGCAATCTGCACATCCTGATTCTCAAAACAACTTACCACCTCATCTATCTGAAGGGGATTAATGTATGGCTCATCCCCCTGAATATTGACAACAACATTATAATGAACTCCTGCTTTTTCAAACTTCTCAACAACCTCCTGACAACGATCCGTGCCGCTTGAATGCTGGTCCGATGTCATGATCACTTTTCCGCCAAATCCTTCAACTTCATTTTTTATCCGATCATCATCTGTTGCCACAACAACATCCATTACCAAGGAAGCTTTTAAAGCCTGTTCAAAAACCCTTTGGATCATTGATTTCCCATGAATGATAGTGAGGGGCTTTCCCGGAAAACGGGTGGAAGCATACCGGGATGGAATTATTCCTAAAACGTTCATGCTAATCAGCTATTACCATTATATTCTGATGGATTGAATAAGATTGGGAATCCCCTGACTTTTTATCCTTAACCAACAAATTGAATTCCAGTTTTTTCTCTCCGGGATCATCGAAAATGATTTCCCAATAAGTAATGGGATTTTCAATATTTTTCGAAAAAAGGACTTGAGATGAGCTACCCTCTGCAATTGTCAGGAAAAGTTCGCAATGATTAGGCGTGGCAGCCTCCACATAGCCGGAACAAATTTCATTCACACTCACGCCATCATGATCTGTAAAAACGTTGATCAATTCGGTACCGGTGGCCTTCAACACATTTTCATTTTCATCATACTTCCTGAAATACAGAAGTTTTCCGATTGAATCATAATACTCATAGGTGATAGGTTTACCACTGAGAAAGTGAAATTTCCATTCCCCCACCATTTGATTGTTTTTCCGGAAGCCTTCAAAACTTGTAACACCTGAATTATACTCCGCTTTATGAACACCGTTCAATATTCCATTTCTATAATTTTCATAATGGGTCAATCCGGCGGAAGGATCATAAAACTTTCTTAAACCCTCAATCGTATCGTTGATGTATTTTGCAGAATCCTTAAGCCGGCCATCGGGATGATAGGCTACGTATAAATAATTCTTTAAACCAGTATCCAGATAAGTAATGCTTGACTTCAGGCTGCTTCTGTTGTACCATTCTTTCACCACCAGATTGCCCTGCTCATTGTAATACTCTTCATGCTCGCCCCCGGTACATGATAGCAGAAATATCAACACTATTAAAAGGCCGGACGGAAAGTTTCCTGACAGAATGTGCTTGAATTTTCTTTTCACTGTAAATCAATCAATGGGTTTAAAAAAGGCCATGCAATTGTGCATTTACTTTTTCGATGATCATTGCCAGGTCTTCAGGCCGGTCTTCAACATGAATATCATCTACTTCAAAAATGAGCAATTTACCCACTTTGTAATTTTGGATCCACGACTCATATCGTTCATTCAATTTTTTTAAATAATCCAGCCTGATGGCTTCTTCGTATTCCCTTCCTCTTTTTTGTATTTGACTGACAAGTGTGGGAACAGATGCGCGAAGATAGATCAATAAATCAGGTGGTTGAATAAATGCACTCATCAATTCGAACAGTGAAATGTAATTTTCAAAATCGCGGGTTGTCATCAGGTTCATATAATGCAGGTTGGGCGCAAAAATATAAGCATCCTCATAGATGGTCCTGTCCTGGATCACGGTTTTTCCACTTTCCCTGATCTCCACAATTTGCCTGAAACGGCTGTTTAAAAAGTATACCTGCAAATTGAACGACCAACGTTGCATATCTTCATAAAAACTATTCAAATAAGGATTTGTATCCACATCTTCGTAATGCGCTTCCCATCTGAAATGTTTGGATAATAAACGGGTTAACGTCGTCTTTCCTGAACCTATGTTTCCGGCAATTGCTATGTGCATAATGAATGAATTGTTATTGCGTGATAAATAAAATTTGAATCAAAGGATAAAATTAATATTTTTTAGTTAACCATCTTTAGAATTTCATCAATATACTTGCGGTCGTTTGATAATCGGGGAACCTTGTACTGGCCACCCAGCTTATTCTTAACTTTCAGCCAATTGTAAAAGGTTTTCTCCGGGACTTCTCTTATTTCAGGAGGCCTCAGTACCATATCGTGATATCGCTTGGCTTCATAATCCGAATTCAGGGATTTGAGAGCATTGTCCAAAGTATCAGAAAAATGCTCAAGGCTATCGGGTGATTTTTCAAATTCGATAAGCCACTGGTGCGCAGCATTTTCTCCCCTTTTAAAATAAACAGGGGCTGCGGTAAATTCGTTGATGATGGCATTGCATTTCTGACACGCAATCTCAAGCGCCTTGTTGGCATTATCAATAATCAACTCCTCCCCTACTGCATTGATAAAATTCTTTGTTCGTCCGGTAATTTTAATACGGTACGGGTCAATGGAAGTAAATCTAACTGTATCCCCGATCAAATACCTCCACAGTCCGGCATTGGTTGAAATTACCATGGCATAATTTACACCCGTCTTCACATCCCCGAGGTGTACTACTTTCGGATTATCAATTCCCAGCTGATCAACCGGAACAAACTCATAGTAGATACCGTAATCCAGCATCAATAAAAGGTCATCGCGGTGGGTGCTGTCCTGCAGGCCAAAAAAACCTTCCGATGCGCTGTAGGTTTCCATATAATGCATCTGGCCCGACGGGATCAAATCTTCAAATTGAACGCGATAAGGATCGAAATTCACTCCCCCGTGAAAAAACACTTCCAGGTTGGGCCACACTTCCAACAGGCTCTCTTTTCGGGTAATTTCAAGAATCCTTCTGATCAACAGCAGTGTCCAGGATGGAACACCCAACATATTGGTCACATTATGGTTGATCGTATCAATGGCCATTTTTTCAATCTTCGATTCCCATTCGTCCATCAATGCAACCGATTTTTTGGGCACCCGGATAAACTCAGCCCAATAGGGTAAATTTTCTACAATCAAAGCTGACAAATCCCCATCATAATAGTTTTCATTGTTGATCTCCGTAATCCGGTGGCTTCCGCCCATAGCGAGGCCACGGCCATCGAACAACAGGGTATCGGGGTAATTGTTACAATACATTGAAAGCATGTCCTTGCCTCCCTTAAAATGACATTCCTCAAGCGCTTCCTGGCTAACCGGAATATACTTGCTTTTATCTGAAGTGGTACCCGAAGACTTAGCGAACAATTTGATTTCCGAATTCCAAAGCAAATTTTGTTCACCTGATCTTAATCGCTCTATATAAGGGGTTAATGATTCGTAATCGCTTATTGGAACACGGGCCTGGAAATCCCTTTGGCTCCTGATGGATTTGTAATCGTATTTTTTACCCCATTCCGTATCCCGTGCATTGCTGATCAACCGCTTGAACCATTCATCCTGTACCTCATGCGGGTACTTCATGAAAAGCTCAATCTGGTGAAAACGTTTTTTCATCAACCAGGACAATACCGAGTTTATCAGGGCCATTTATATTTCTTTTGTTTTATTAAGGGTTCCAAAATTACAATTAATTTAGCTTTGCAATTCGAACTACTTCATTTATGCTCTGTTTTCCTAACGGTAAAATAAATCTTGGATTGTCGGTCATCAATAAACGGCCGGATGGATTTCACAACATAGAAACGATAATGGTGCCGGTATCCCTGTGCGATGTTTTGGAAATTATTCCCTCCTCAAATGGTAGTAATTCATTCCATTTAAGCGGTGTTAACCTTGATGGCAATTCGGAGGATAACCTTGTAATGAAGGCTTACCAATTGCTTAAAAGGGATTTTAAACTTTCTCCTGTTTCTATCCATTTGCATAAAAACATACCATCCGGAGCAGGGCTTGGCGGGGGTTCTGCCGATGCCGCTTTTACAATTATCTTGCTCAATGAACTGTTTAACCTGCAACTCAAGCTTAGTCAATTGGAAGATTACGCCCGGAAAATTGGCAGCGATTGTCCCTTTTTTATCCGTAACAAAGCTGCATTAGCTTATGAAAAAGGTGATCAGTTTTCACCCATTTCTCTTCATTTGGAAAATTATTACCTGGTAATTGTAAAACCGGATATTCATATAAGCACTCCACAGGCCTATTCCCGGGTTAAACCATACCCCAAGGAAATACCACTTGAAAATATCATTTCCCTCCCGATCGAAAAATGGAAATCATCCCTTATCAATGATTTTGAAACTGAAATTTTCAAACCTTATCCAGAAATTAAAAAGATCAAAAACAATTTGTATGATGCCGGAGCTGTCTATGCTTCCCTGACAGGATCAGGCGCTGCTGTTTTTGGGATATTTGAGAATAAAACACACTTGAAAATGAGATTTATGAATTGTTTTGTTTGGGAGGGTAAATTTTCCTTTTAAATTTTATGACTACCCGTAATTTAGTGGAAAACAACAACACTGTGCAATTAAGTAAACGGTTAATGCAAGAATGATATACTGCTTCAATGCAAGAATAAAATAATAAAGCTATAAGTAGTACAATAACTTTACTTTATGCAGTGCAAACATTCAAGCATTCAAGCATTATATTTAGTTTTATTGAATAAGTACATCATTGCTTTAACCCATTAAAATAACAGTCGAACCTAAATTCTAATGCCTTTAAAATTCTCAATCTTCACCGTTAAAAGAATCTATCATGGGTGAGGGAGGAATATTTTCCATCTAACTTCCGCAAATAATAATCCAATCCCAACGAATAATAATTTGCCCCCGAAAAGTGGTGTCTTACATATTACATTAGCGGCCATATTACAACCAAATTACCGGATGGACAAAATCATCATTATTGACGATAGCGGAATAAAAAAAGAACTGGAAGCTTTTCTGATGGCCAATAAGAATCACATCAGGCTCAGTTCCGATATGGATGAATTGTCCCTGGGTCAAAATCCGGTATTAAAAGAAATTGTAAGGCGGTACGAAGAAAAACACAAGGTCAAAATTCAATCAAAAGACCATGTAAGGTTTTACAAGCTTAATGACATTATTCATTTTGAAGCTGCTGAGAATTTTACTTTCATTTATCAATCGGATGGAACTAAAAACATTGTAAATGAAACTATTGATAGCATTGAAATTCAGCTTCAGGATTTTCCATTCTTTCGCACACACCCTAACCACATTGTGAATTTACATCATATAGTAAGGGTTTCTGACCAAAGCGAAAACAGGATTGAATTAAGCACCGGCGATAATGTTCCGGTAACAGCTTCCAAAAAAGAAATAATCATAGATTTCCTTAACAAATACATTCAATAAATTTTAAAACAAATTATTATGAAAAAAGTATTACAAATTAAAGTTTCAGGATTATCAAAAAGAATAATTCTGGGAATTTTGTGCTTATTTTTTATGGGCACAATGAAAGTTTCAGCTCAGGTATCGTTTACCCAAACAACGAACGCCGATTTTTACAAAGGTGCATACAATGACCTGATTGTGGCTTCGGATAATATTTATTTGCCCTATCAGGCCGACGATGTTAATACATGGTTAACAACAACCGTACTGCCGCAGACACTGGAAGGCCATAAGGCTGCCACATGGAACAACAGGTACGTTTACGTTGTCGGAGGATATAATGATTTATCCTATTCCAACTCAGTATATCGGGCAACATTGCAATCTTCCGGGGGCATTAGCAGTTGGACTACTGAAAATTCACTGCCGGTTGGTTTACGCGATCATGCCGTGGTTATCGGCACGAATACCCTATATGTATTGGGTGGCCGCAACGACTCGCAAATATTCAATACGGTTTATTATGCCCCTATCAACGCAGATGGATCATTGGGCGTATGGGAAACGGCGAGTGTTACAATACCACTTACATTGTGGGGACATACAGCCGCCTATTGCAATGGTTATGTATACGTGGCCGGCGGAGCAAGTGTCATGTCTGCCAGTGCAGCACGCAATAATGTTTATTATGCGAAAATCAATGCGGATAATTCCTTATCTGCTTTTAATATTGCGACAAACCTGCCTTCTTTTAGAAATGGACATTCCATGGTAACTTCAGGAGATAAAGTTTATGTACTTGGCGGATTTACAATTGGTGGCTCAAAACAAAACACTGTGTATTTTGCAACATCAGGAAACAATGGTGCTTTGGGGTCCTGGTCTGCAGCAACTGCGCTTCCGATAGCTGTAAGCAACCATTCTTCAGTGATCATGAACGGATTAATTACCGTTTTAGCTGGTGAAAGTGGTGGTACACTTAGCAACAGTATATATTTTGCTGATATTAACACATCGCCCTTGATTTGGAACCTTGCCACCAACGTATTATATGACCGGACAAAAGACGGGGCAGCTTTTGCTACCAATGGCTGGATAGGGTATTGTGGCGGTGAAAATCTTTCCGGAACACCCATCCATAATTCACGCTATGCGACCCTTTCCTTGTCTTCCAATCATAAAAAGAACGGTTTTTTTGTTTCCAATCCGTTTTATGAACTGGGTGCCGAACGAATTATTACTGAGTTGACTTTTGCTGCTTCAAATCCGGCAGTATCAACCACACAAATCGCATACAGAACAGCAGGTGACGATGTAGCATGGGGCAATTGGACAGCGCTTGCATCCACAAGCCCAATAACCGTTGGCGTTACCGATCATTACCTCCAGTATAAAATTGTCTTCACAGGTGATGGATTGGTCACTCCCACGTTCCAGGAAATGAACCTGTGGACACCCGGTACCGAATTATCGGGGAACCTGAATGCATTAACCAATATCACACTTGCCAACAGTCCTTATTGGGTAACAGCAGACGCTTCCTTTACATCAGGAACCCATACATTTGAAGCCGGTGTGGTATGGAATTTTCTTCCTCAAACAAGATTAACCATTGGTCAGGCCAATGTAATTTGCAATGGAACTTCAGGAAATCCCATTCAGTTTATTGGATTTACAAATGATGAAGGTTTATGGGATGGAATTTATTTTGACCCTGACAGCGATAATGGCGTATCGTCCCAATTTAACTATGTCGTTATTGCCAATGGTGGATATGGAAATAACAATGCCAACCTGTACTGCAATTCATCCAATGAGCCTTTCCTGAATCATTGCACGATTAGAAATGCAGATGGAAATGGAATTCGCTTAAACAATAGTCATATTAATGCCGAATTTTGTGATATTGAGTTCAACAGCGAAAATGGTGTTTATCTTGAAAATTCCAATCCAACTTTTGTAAGTTGTGATATAAACAATAATGGAGCTGCCGGGGTTTATTTTACCTCCAATACCTCAGAACCTACTTATAGTAACACCACCATTCAAAACAATCTTTACGGATTACATTATCCTTCACCCAATTATACAATTTATCCACCCAACGGAGATCCGACTCTATTAAACAATACGTACAATGGAATTGTATTTACCGGTGGCTCTGTTACAAGTGGAAATAAAGTCTGGAATTCGGTAATATACGATTACATATTATTGGGAACTGTCACGATTGAACTGTATGCCAGCACGGTTAGGCTGACTATTGAACCAGGGAATACAGTCAAAACTGTAAATGGAGCTCAACTCCAGGTTGGAAGCCCATCCCATGGAGGTGAGTTATATGCCATTGGTACGGCCGACAGTGTAATCACCTTCACTTCATATGACGGAACATCCGGAGGTTGGAACGGACTCTATTTTCATGACTATTCTGATGCTTACACAACCGCCCCATCAGTCCTTGATTACTGTGTAATCGAAAATGGGAATGAATACAATTATTATGCACACAATACATCGCATGTACAAATAAACAATAGTATCATCAGGGATGGCTTTGTTGACGGGGCAAGATATTATAACAGTTATGGTACCATTCAAAATTGTGACTTTACAAACAATACAAGATATCCGCTCTATTTTACTGATTGGCAAGCCTCTCCAGAGCATGATATGAATACCATGTCAGGGAATCAGGTTGACATGATTGTATTGGAAGGTGGTCAGTTTTCTTCCGACAGGACATTCCTTTATGACAATGGATTACATTATCTGGCGCTAAATGATATTATATTAGGCAGATACGCAGAAAACAGAACCCTGACCATCGAACCAGGGGTAACCATTGAATTTCAACCTGGCACACAACTGCAGGTGGGCCTGCAGAGCCATGGAGGAAATCTGTTTGCTGAAGGAACTTCCGGAAGCCCGATAACATTTAAGGCTTTTAATGATACACCGGGAGGTTGGGAAGGAATTTATTTCCATCCGTACAGCGATGTCTATGGATCAAGCTCTTCCATGAAATATTGTATCATTGAGCAGGGAAATAATTACAATGTATACTGCAATGAAACTTCAGAACCCTTTTTTGAAAATTGCACGTTCCAAAATTCATTCAATGATGGATTAAGAGAAACAAGTACAGGACCTTCAAGTATAGCACCCGAAGTTCATGATTGCCAGTTTTTAAATAATGGTGCTTACCCAATTAATTATTTAACATGGGATTGCAATTCTCATTTGGAAGGAAATACCTATTCAGGAAATAATCCCGATTATATCGCCCTGTCTGGCGGTCAATATGCTTCCAACAGAACTTTGTACAACGATGGAATTCCTTATCACGTATTGTCGGATATCATACTAGGAACATATGCTGATCATAGAAGACTCACCATTGAGCCAGGTGTAATTCTGGAATTCGATCCAAGCACAAAACTTCAGGTTGGGTTAAGTTCTCATGGCGGTGATTTATACGCTGAAGGAAATGCAGACAGTATAATTCTGTTCAAACCTTACAATGACCTTGCCGGCGGCTGGGAAGGCATATATTTTCATGGTTATAGCGATGTATATGGATCAACCTCTTCCATGAAATATTGCAATATTGAAATGGGCAATAATTATAATCTGTACTGCGAATCAACGGTTCAGCCTGCTACATTTGAGAATTGCAGACTTACTGATGCGGTTGGCGACGGATTGAAGCTTTATGACGCTACCATAGGGGATATTAAAAATACCAGCGTTACGGATAATGGCGGACATGGTATCTACCTCGACGGAACAAGCCATCCTGTTATTGGAAATGATGCACTGTATACGAATAATTTTTTGGCAATGGCACATATGAAGTTTACAACAACACAACTTATACAATAAATGCACTTTACAACTATTGGGGAACAGGCGATTCAGCCATGATCGCTTCCCGCATTTACGATAAATACGATAATACTGCCAAGGGCGTTGTCATTTTTGAATACTTTGCCCAGGTGCCCTCATTACCAACAACAACTACCTTGCTGAGTGGTAATATTTGGTACAACGAAAGCCTGATTGATATGGAAAATGCCCTGATGGAGATTTTTGATTTTGTCGGAACACTCAATTTCCAACACAACGACAAATTCATCAGGTTACTATGCTTTTCCTTCATTTACATCAGGCAACTACACCATGGATATTACACCTGCTGATGCCTGGGGTGGTGTGAACTCTACAGATGCTCTGCTAATCCTGAATCATTTTGCCCACATCGATACTTTGGAAGGAATGGAATTAGCAGCTTCGGATGTGAACTACAGCCAAACTGTGAATGGTACCGATGCTTTATTCGTCATGAAACGCTACACCGATATGATCTCTTCTTTCCCGTCGGGTGATTGGTTATATAATACGGAGAATTTTTTAATAAATGGCAACCAGGTTATTAATGATTTGGCCATGTTGTGTTTTGGTGATGTGAATTCATCAAATACCCTGGCTAAAAAAGATGATGGAAGCCTGCTGATGGTTTATGAAGGAACACAGCTAATCCAATCTTATACTGATTTTGATCTTACCGTTTCAATAAAGGATGTGATTGAGGCCGGTGCTGTTTCTCTTGGTTTTGTTTACCCGGAGGAATATATTGAAATGAATGGTGTTGAGTTGCTAAATACAAGCGGAAATGTGATTTATACAGCCGGTGGAGGAATGTTGAAAATCGCCTGGGCCGATTTGAATGCACTGAGTTTGAATGCAGGGGACGAGATGCTGGTAATTCATTGCACTGCCAACGATTTAAGCACGATGCAGAATGCAATTCAAATCGGGCTCTCCGCTGATTGTGAAATTGCAAATCCAATGGCACAGGCCTACAATAATGTAACACTTTCCGCACCTGAGCTGGTAACATTAGCTGTTGGGATTGTCAATCCAAATGGAAGCGATTTATGGCTCAGCGAAAACTATCCAAATCCGTTTAATAGTTCAACCACAATTCGCTATCAGATTCCGGAAAATGGACAGGTTTCACTTAAGATTTATAACATTACAGGAGGCATTGTATCCGAACTTGTAAATGCCAAACAACGTGCAGGTGAGTATTCTGTTGAATTCAGCAGTGAGGGGATGGAAGCCGGTATTTATTTCTATAAGCTGGAGTTTAGGAATTCTGAAATCAATCGCAGTTTAGTCAATAAAATGAGTGTAACACGTTAATAACAGGAATTATGAAAACGAAATTAATAAAATATATTTCGATACTGTTCATAATTGCCTTGCCTTTGTTGCTGCAAAGTCAGACCATCAATACTTCAGCCGGAACGGTTTCAGAATGTCCCGGAGATATTGTGGTTCCCATCAATGTAACGAATTGCAATGGTGTTGGCGCTATTTCGCTGGTACTGCAATTTAATACATCAATCCTGACTTTCCTGAACTATGAAAATATAAATCCGCAGATTTCATCAGGTTTTCTGATTGTTAACAATTCGGGAGATAAGGTAATCATTAGTTGGGCCAATACCAACGCAGCCAATATTGGTGATGGGAAACTGATGGATCTCAGGTTTTCAGGGATAACAGGAAGCAGCAGCTTATCATGGAATACTCAAATATCAGGTAATTGTGAATACAGCGATTCAAACGGAAATATCCTTCCGTCTTCCTATACCAATGGTTCGGTGTCGGTATACCAGGTACCATTGATAACCACACAACCATCGGATAAATCGGTGTTGGAATACCAAAACGCCACCTTCAGTGTTGGGGCAATAGCAACCGGAATTCAATACCAATGGTATGGAAGTTATAATGGAGGAGCAAATTGGATAGAATTGAGCAATAGCAGTCTATACTCAGGTGTAACAACAGCAAACCTGACTATCTACAATACACAATTGACTTACAACGGATACTTGTATCGTTGTGAAGTGACTGGAACTTGCTCACCACCGGCTCTAACGAATGCAGCAATGCTGATAATCATCGAACCATTGATTTCATCATTTGATGTTGAGAACGTTTGCCCGGGAACTATTGCTATTCCAATCCTTACATCCAACTTTAATGATGTTGCAGCTTTTTCACTGGCATTCAGTTATAATGCATCTGTGCTCACTTTTTCAGGTTTCCAGGGATTAAATGCAGCATTGCCTCCAGGTAATTTTGTATGCAATTCGGTTGAGAATAAAGTTTATTTGAGTTGGTCATCAACAACACCTATGACTTTTTCTTTGCCAGATACAGCGCTTGTAGAAATCCTTTTTACAGGGCTTACCGGAAGCAGCAACCTTACATGGGATACGGAAACTGCTGGAAATTGTGAATATACCTATTTAAATGCTGAAGAAATTGCTTCCGTTTTCAGAACAATTCATTTACCATTCTACAGGTTCCACAAATTAATACCCAACCGGTTGACAGGCTTATCCCTGAAAATACAGGTACCAGCTTTAGTGTTTCGGCCATTGCTTCGGGGATTAATTACCAGTGGCAGGTCAGCACTGACAATGGTGGTTTATGGAATGACCTTGTCAATGGAGGGTATTATGGTGGTGCTACATCGGCAACTCTTTCCATAAGCAATGCATCACTTGGGTTGAGTGGCAATTGGTATCGTTGTATTGTTGCCGGATACTGTATGCCCGATGTTGCTTCCGATCCCGCTGAATTGCTTGTTTTGCCAAGAATAACAGCCATTGCCGGAACCGTATCCGATTGTCCGGGAACAGTAACTGTGCCCATTGATGTAACACACTTTATCAACGTGGCATCATTTTCCTTAACCCTGAACTTCAATCCCGCAGTTCTTTCCTACAATAATTCTCAATCATTAAATCCTGCACTTTCGGGCGGAACTTTTGTTGTGAATTCCATTGACGGAAAAGTGTGGTTTGCCTGGTCATCCAAAACCCCGGCTACAATTGGTGATGGCCTGCTCCTGGAACTTGTATTTACAGGTGTAACAGGAAATAGCATCCTTAACTGGGAAAATGGGCTAGCCGGAAGTTGCGAATTTAGCGACCTTGATGGAAACATTATTTTTGACAACTATGTGAATGGAAGTGCAACGGTTTATCAACCGCCCCTCATCACAAATGGTCCAGCAAATCAAACAGCCCCTGAAGGACAAGCACCAATTTTTCTGTTTCGGCCACAGGTACAGGCCTGGTTTATCAATGGCAGGAAAGTGTTGACAATGGAAACAACTGGACAAACGTGTTTAACAGTGGCCCATATTCAGGAACAAATACAGCAACAATGCAAATCAATCCGGTTGTCCAATCAATGGATGATTATCAATACAGGTGCAGGGTTTCCGGTACATGTCCGCCAATGGTATTTTCAAATGCAGCAATATTAAATGCAATACCTCCGATAATTTACACTTCAGCAGGAGATATTTCAAATTCATGTACAGGTAATATTACCATACCGGTAGCGGTAAGCAATTGTTCAAATGTGGGTGCCATTTCACTGGCTTTGAATTATGACAATACAAAGCTGGCATACGAAGGTTATCAATCACCCAATAGTGAGTTGACATCTGGAATGCTGATTGTAAACGCAACAACGGATCAGGTTGTACTCAGCTGGGCTTCAGTTAATCCCGCAAATATCGGATTTGGCACATTGATCGAATTCAACTTTAAAGCAAATGCCGGAATTTCCACAAGCCTGGCCTGGGATACTCAAACGCCGGGAAACTGTGAATACAGTGATCCAAACGGAAATATTTTCGCGATGGCATTTGCCAGCGGAGGTATTACAATAGCGGCTAATGCTGTTGTCGTAAATGCGGGAAGTGATGAATCCATTGCACCCGGTGGTTCGGTTCAGTTGAATGGATCGGTAACCGGAGGTACTGCTCCCTATACTATTCAGTGGACACCCACAAGCTGGTTGTCCAATCCAACCATTCTGAACCCGATTGCCGGCCCACCATCTACTACCACTTATTCCTTAACCGTAGTGGATGATGCAGGTTGTTCAGGTTCGGATAATATGTTGGTTGAGGTAACAACCGCAGGCATTGACCTTAACCTGAAGGCATTCCTTGAAGGGCCGTTTAGCGGAACAACAATGGAAACAACATTGAATACCAACAACCTGTTGCCTCTTAATCATCCATATTCGGGATTGCCCTGGTATTATTCCGGTACAGAATACGTTGCAAGCATCCCGAATACCAGCATTACCGATTGGATATTGGTTGAGTTAAGAGAAACAGGTGGCGGGGCTTCAACGGCCACCGGAGGGACAATGATCGCTCAACAGACAGGTTTCATCCTGAATGATGGAAGCATTGTTGCCACTGATGGTGCCAATAGGATGCACTTCGATGTTCTCATCACGCAAAACCTGTATGTTGTTGTTTATCATAGAAATCATCTTTCCATCATGTCTTCCGGGCCTTTAACAAATGTTGGCTCCACCTATTCATGGGATTTTACAACAGGATCAGGTCAGGCATACGGGACAAACCCCCAGGTTGATTTGGGAGGATTATATGGTATGTATGGAGGGGATGGAGATGCAAATGGCACCATCGAAACAGCCGATAAATCATCAGTATGGGGAACCCAGGCAGGTATGAACGGTTACCACTCAGGTGATTTTGATATGAACGGACAAGTGATGAACCATGATAAGAATGATGTTTGGTATTTGAATGTCAATAAGCAAACACAGGTGCCCGATTAACAAAAGTTCTTAAAATAACAACTCAATTTTTGAAAGGAGGATTTTCTCGAACGTATTTTAACACCGAAGAAAAAAGCGTTAAGGAAAGGCATTTTAATCTTCGCAATCCCGAACCATCGGGACATAAAAAACCCCCGGCCTCAGAAACCGGGGGTTTTGTTTAAGCATTTGTATAATTTTCCAATTCACGGAAGGCGAAAAAATTCAAAACTCTATTGGCCTCTGACTCCTTCGCGAAATTCATTTTACCCGCTCAAATCCAAGACTTCCAAATCCCAATTTAATTGGTTTCGGGCTCAGGTTCATTAGGATTTGTCGCTGTCACTTCATGCCGTATCCTGCTCTTTACCGTAGCTATCGTATAATCCCCTGCCTTTTCCTTATTATCATATTTATACAGCCTTTTACCCACATCCATAACCTCAGCTATAATCTCCCAGAGCTCCATGATCAGTCCTAGGTTAGCTTGTACCCCTGCTTCCTTTTCATCCATTTTCAAATTCTGCTCCAGGTTCCCGCTACGTATCGACTCTTTAAGGTCTTCCAGTTCGGTCAGCGCTTCAGCTGTAAAACCCTTGGCTGCTTGCAAGAATCATCAATTTTGATACGATGGTGGCATTCTCTTTCAGCAGGTATTCTCGGTGGATTGATTTTTTATAAACTATCTAATGATATATATGCCAGTTTAGTTAGTGCTTTAATGATTTTCGGGACAACCGCTTATGGATTTGTTATCAACAATATAGTTGATCGTTTTAAAGATAGTATGAGAGGTGCAAAAAATGTAGATTTAGTGGCCAATAAAGAAAAACTATTATCAGCGAAATTTTTAGCAGTTCTTCTATTATTACTTTCAGTAATTTCGTCATTATTTCTGCAAAAACAAGGCATAATCATTAATACAATTGTTCTTTTAATCCTAACAATTTATTCCTATATAAATAACAAGTATGGCATAATCGCAAATATATTAACTTGTCTTTGTGTAAGTCTCATTTTTTGGATTTCACCCATAAACAATTCGAATCTTATCCATGTAGCTTTTCTATCAAGTTTTGCTTTTCTTTATATGATTTCTAGAGAATTTATTGTTGATGATTATGATAAAGAAGATGATTTAAAAGTTCAAAAAACTTCACTTTCGATTATTTTTGGAAGTTATGCAGTGAAGCGTACATCATTATTTATATTAACCATTGGAATGCTTGTTTTTTCTGTTATAATTTTTAATTATCAATTACCTTATGCCTTTTTTATCCCGGTTATAATAGGCAATAGTCTGGGTATATGGGGGATAATAAAATATTTCAACCATAAATCAGATTCCACATATAAGTTTTTCTATAAAGTCACTTCATTAGGTTATCTAACTACACTATTTGCAATCTTTTATTTGTAATATCCATATCTGACCCTCAACTCGTCCTCGTTTCAGCTAAGCCCGTGAACAGGCCAACGAGGATGAAATCTATTCCGGCATTTATAATGCCAATTCACCAACTGGCGCAAGTGTTAACCCCGGCTAAGCCAGGCACACTTGTGCCCGCTCAATCTCTTGTTATCCGTAGCATCCTCAGCTACAGACATTAAGTTTGTTAGCGCCAGCCAACCAAATAGATGCGGAGCATCTACCATAGGGCCTTAGATTTTTTCCGTAGCTTTTTCAATCCGAAGCACTAAAGTGATGGCCCTATGTAAGAAACCCTTGAACCACTTCAGTTCCAAATAAAAATTACGTAATTCCTGTTACAAAGCCATCAAATAGTCACACACTAACAGGGCTTGGGTTTCGCGGCCAGTGAGAGGATTAGAAAAACAAGGAAAATATCTGTAGCCTTGATTTTTGGTTACTTTGTATCAAGACAAAGTAATAGAAATATAACTACTCTCGTTGCCCGTAACGTCCTCAGCTACGTGCATTAAGCTATCATAGCCACTCCAGCCAACCAAATAAATGCGCAGCATTTACCGCGCGTTGGCCCCAGCCGTTCCGGATTTGCAATCCATTGGGCATCATCCATCCAAAACTTAACTAACTAAAATTCAAGAAACAGCAAAACAAATTTGAAAAAGTTGAAAAAACAGGTGTACATTTTTGATTTGTGTAGTATAATAGTTGTATTTCAAACGAAAATATTTATACATCATGTCAGACTCTAAATTATCATTATTTGAACAGGTAGTATCAATTAGCAATACGAAATACATCGACCACTGTAAAAAAAAGAAAGTAAAAAAAAGCTTTGTCAAACTTTTAAATGAAAATGATCGAGTCGAAAGAAAAAAAATTTGGAATAGTAACTTTGCTTCATTTTCATTTAACGAAATATCAAACCCTTATTTTTTAGGTACAGGAAATCCCAAATCAGAAATTTTAATTATTGGAAAGGAGCTTGGTTTCGACAAAGAAAATAATTGCCAATTCTATAATGAGGTTGTTCAAAATTCATTTGATTGGAAAGAATTACTTCAAGAAAAGAATATAGTAGTCCCAGATTATTATAACCCGAGAAAACCATACAATGGGCATTATTTGGGTTTACCTAGTGGACACACTTGGAGAAAGTACAATATGGTTGTTTCAATGATTATAAATAAGACTTGTAATTTAGACAATTCATTTTTTAATTATTGCTTTTTGACAGAGTTTAACATTTTACCTTCAAAATACAGTAATGGCAAACATAAATTGAGTGAAGAACGAAAAGAATTTCTAAAGCATGATTTTTTCAAATCTTTCAAATATATTATACTCACTTATAAAGCATATGATAAGGACAACCCTTACTTAACAGAGAAAATATTTGACGTCAATTTTATAAAGCATAATCATTTTGGCAAACAAGCTTATTTTTTTTATAAAAATGCGGAAGAAAAACGAACAGTTATTTTAACAAATCAATTAAGTGGTATGGCAGGATGGACTGATGATGAATTGCAACAATTATCTAATTTATTAAAACAATAGAATTCATGGAACATGACCAACATATGATAGGTTTTGAAAGAGAAGAAAGATTCAACGAAGCTTTTCAGCTATTAAAACAGCAATGTCCAAATATTTATAAAATTAAAACTCTTTGTCAACTTCTTGACATTGTTAATCCAAATATATGTATTGGATTGGCTGAAAGAAAACCTTGTAAAAGAAGACTTAAATACATTGGCGAAGATGATGATTTTCTTCTAAAAAACCGTATTTATTATTCAAGTGACCCCAAATGGCGCAAGCGTCCGCTTGTGCAGCTAAAGCCCCCTCAACGGCGCAAGTTTGCGACCCCCTTCACGCACCCGTTTCAACACGGGCGATACTATACCAGCATTTTATTATCCAAAACAAAATGGCATAAACCCCGCTGGTTCATGTCTTCAAGCATGGCATCGTGTGCAAGCATGATTTGGGCCCTTGCAGGACCTACCCTTATTGCCCCTTTACATTGTAGTATTTTATCATTTCAGAATTTACAATTCCTTCGTTACCTTTGTGGATAAATATACTATTTTCCCACACTGACGACCGATTGTATCGCGTAGCAGATCGACTTTAAGATTATGAAGTTGTTAAAAGTTAAAAGTAAATGACTAAATTCTGAAAAATGATTTCCAATTCTCCCCTCTCAGAGAGGGGAAACAGGGGTGTGTCAATATAAAATTTAATCATTTTTCAGTAACTAAGTGTTTCAATGTTTTAACTTTTGACAACTTCTATAAATGCATTTTATTTTTGTTTACCGAATAACACTAACTTTGTCTATGTTTTTAACATTTAAGAGACTGTTTAAAAATTTAAGATAAACTAATGATCATATTGATTAACAAACGAATGTGAATAATAATTAAAAAGGCTTTGGCCAACCCTCGGATAGATTTCTTCAGTTTGTAATAACCAATAAAACAAACGAAAATGAAAACATATCCAAGTGATTTGACCGAAAGCCAGTGGCAAGTTATAGAAAATCTTATTGACCCTAACCAAAGAAAGAGAAAATATTGCCTTCGGGATATTATGAATGCACTTCTTTACATTACCAAAAGCGGAATACAGTGGCGAATGCTTCCCAACGATTATGCACCATGGGAATCTGTATATTATTATTTTCGTAAATGGAAGAGGGATGGCTTGATCGAAGAGATACATGATTTCCTTGTAGAAAAAGTCAGGATTGGTATTGGCAAAAAGCCTACACCATCGGTTGGTATTATTGACAGCCAAAGTGTAAAGGCTTGTAATCTTTGTAAAGGAGATGTTGGTTATGACGGTGGAAAAAAGACCAAAGGAAGAAAGCGGCACATTGTTGTTGATACGCTCGGCTTGGTTATGATAATCGTTATCCATGCTGCCAATATCCATGATAGTGTTGGGGCAAAAGAAGTAATGAAGTCCTTGAAAGACAAGTACCTTACGGGTATTCAGAAAATATTTGCAGATGGAGGTTATATAGGTGAATTGATTGAGTGGGCATTGCTTCAATTTGGATGGACGATGGAAATTGTGAAAAGAAATGAAACAGGGACCTTCAAGGTCTTGCCCAAACGATGGATTGTTGAACGAACATTTGCCTGGCTTTCTTTTCATCGAAGAATGTCTAAAGATTATGAAAGATTAACCGAATCTGGTATCGCCTTTATCCAGCTATCAATGATTCGGTTAATGGTTAATCGAATTTCTATATGAATTTTAAACAGTCTCTAAAATAATGAAACAAATAACCATCATACAGCTACTAATCGCATTGATATTTATTTCATGTAACGATAATAAAGAGGTTAGTTCCATTAATCATCTGGCGCAAGCGTCCGCTTGTGCCCCCTCCTGCCAACCACACTGCATCAACAAACAATAACCCCATAAAAATCATGTCAATCACAAACGAAAACAATACAGAGTTCTGGATACCCGATACAGACACCTACATCGCCATACAGCAACTTATACCCTTTGTTGAATTTGTAGACACCCTCCAGCGTGCCACCGAAAACCACCTGCAAAAAGCAGAAGAAATAACCCGCCTCATCAAAAATATTGACAACCTCCAAACACCAAAAGAGTGGTGCGTCTGCCTCAATATTTTCGATGAGGATATCCGAAATGGCTATCCTGAGAAACAAGGCATTTATTAGCGCAAATGGTGGGTCTTCTTCGAAATGAACAAATTAGAAATTACTGCCGAGACCTATCATACTGCCGACAACAGAGGTCATTACGGCGATGGTTTTAACTTTTGGGCCGGCATTCATTTCGACAAAAAAATCAAATGCGATAGGGTTTATATGGAACACAGCATCAACGATTTTGTAATTGATGCTATGAATTTCAAAGAATACATAACCGAATCCCTAAACGAAATCGAAATCGATATCAGTATCTGGTAACGGCCCCAAATGGCGCAAACGCCCCACCGGCTTCGAGCGTCCATGCTCGAAGTCCAAAGCCCCTGCCTGTTGTTGGCATTATCACCAACGACAACAATACCTAATCTAAGCGTAGTCTCCTGACTACGCTTCGTGTAGCAGAAATCTCAGATTTCAACCCCCCTAACTGTTGTAGGTTTTGTCACCAGCGACGGCGAAGTTTTTTAGAAAAGTTTTATTAATTTTGGTGTATCGATCTGAAAGTAAGCGGCAATCGGCTGTTCCGAGGACTCCATTTCTGATTGATAATTAGCTGGGCTAAAGTAGTCTGTGGTTTACAAATCCATATTAGCTGCTTTGGTCCGGTTTTTATTACCCCTCCCGAAGCCCCTATCCCCCACCGGCTTCGAGTGTCCACGCTCGAAGTCCAAAGCCCCATCAGCCCCTATCCTCGGCGTAGTCTCCTGACTACGCTGTCAAATGCAAAAATCTCCCGATTTACCTCCGAATTCATATCAAAAATATTTAAATTCACGCACTAAAAACCCCCTTGGATTATCACAAATGTGAAAAGTGAAAAATTTCTCTTTTGTAATAGAGAAATTAAATATAGGGTAGATAACTATAAATTATTCGGAAAGATTATTAAATTCATGTTCAATGAAAAAAACCATTAAGATTGTATCGGCAATTTTAGCAATTGCAATTCCATTTTGCATAGCTTATTTTTACTATGAATCATACGGAGCTAATAAAACACTAATATGGACTAGTGTTTTATTTATTGCAAACATATTCTATATTATGTTTTTGTTTGATAATAAAGAGAGGTCAACTACTAATCACCTTTTTGCATTTTTAGGAATGGCTGCACTATACGCCTCTTTTTTTGCTTTTTCAGATGAGCTGGAAGAGAATAATAAGGAGTCTGCCGAAATAAATAAAAAAATAGCATACACAGTCGGTTTTAGATCGTGGTCCTCAATTGTCGAAATTTCTGATATTGAAGTTAAATACTATGATAAAGATGGATTTCCTTATAACCTCAAAGATGAAAATGTTAACTTCTATGACTATAGCAATTGGAAAGGCCCATTATGGACACTTGATGGTCAAGCCGACTCACTATGCGAATTTACCATCGATACCATCTCTAAAAAAATATTGCTTAGAAGTTGCGCCATAGCATTGAATCAAAAACTTTTCTCAATACGAAATGTCACAGATTTTAAAGTAACTGCTACTTTCAAATTAATTTCAATGGATAATGAGTTTTATGAAAAACATAGCAAATCTGAAAACTCTGATGATTCCAAAGATTATTATTCATCACAAATTTGCCTTATAATACCTGCTAATAATGACTCTATATCGAAAAATGAAAACTATTTGGCTTATGAGTTCTTTTATCATGATTTCAGGTGGTCTAAATTAAGAATCCCTGAAATTCCTAAGAATTTCACTGATGAAAGCCTCATTGAAAAAATTAAACATGATAGTTTAGCTAAAGAGAACTGTAAAAGGATAATTAATAGCAAACTGGTAGTTCGTGATGAAAATGATAGTTTAACTTTCCCATTAAGATTATCAGCAACTTACAAAAACAACCAGTGTATTTTTTACCTTTCAAATTTGGAAGAATCAAGTGGAGTTAGTCTTTTTGATTTCAAATTTCCTGGAGGCTATGGTATACCTTCATCTTTAATTAATCCCTAACCCCACCAACGCTGACAGCTCCAACACTAATCAAAAACAAAATTCAATACGACGAAAGTTGAAACATCAGAGAATAAATGGCAAAAGAAATTACTTTAGATTTTAATAAAAACAAAACAGATGACAAAAGTTACTTACTTATTTGGCGCCGGAGCAAGTTGCCATGCATTACCATTAGCAAAAGATGTAAAAACGAGTACTGGAGAGATCATTGGATTGTCACGAGCATTAATGACTTTAGCAAGTGTATTATCCCAGGAGAAGGATAAATTAAACCCCAATACAAAAGCTCATCACTTCTGCAATACAACAATAAAACAATTTGAAAAACTTGCCAGGGAATCTGAAGAGTTTAATACAGTAGACACATATGCAAAATATTTATTCCTAAATAATGAATCAGAATTGTCCTACTTAAAAATTACCCTTTCCAAATTTTTCATGTTAGAACAGTATGCTTTTAGAAAATTTGATAAAAGGTACCTCGTTTTTTTGACTACAATATTAAATAATTTTTTATTCCCTGATAATATTAACATCTTAACATGGAATTACGATTTTCAATTGGAAATTGCAGCTTCATATTTTACAAAAGAAGACTTTACATCCCATTCATCAGGAATTTCTGTAACTTCCAAACATTCTCCCCCTCTTGTTAGTTATTTTCCCCCCGTCGGAATTCGGCTTGGCATGCATAATACAGAATATAAAGTTGTACATTTAAATGGTATTGCTGGTCATTATCAAAGAGGAAATGCTTTTCAAAATAAGTTAATTTACACAGATGCGGGCAAAGACTTTATTGCAGCTTGCAACGACATAAGTCATACCGCAAATCAATCAGATGATTTTTTGCATTTTGCATGGGAAAACCATCCTCAATCAATGATGGCATTAGAAATTGCCGAAACAATTATTCAGGGAACAGATATACTTATTGTTATTGGATATTCATTTCCGTTCTTCAATCGAAATATTGACAAAAAAATATTTGATGTCCTTAAAGCCAACCCTCACCTTAAAATTTACTATCAAGATCCTGTTGCCGATGGTTCATTTTTATACAGTCAATTTAAAATAAAAGATAGTACTATGATTAAGCAAATAAAAAAAGTCGATCAGTTTTTTGTACCTTTTGAGTTATAATTTTCTTAAAAAAACCCAACAGGTTTCCTTAAACCTAACAGGTTTTTTTAAATCCTGTTAGGTTAACCCCCGATCAAAAAACCCAACAGGTTTCCCTAAATCCTGTTAGGTTAACCCCAAAAAAAATCCATGATAAAATTCAAGCTGCAAATCAAGGGTACCAATTCAAGCATTCCCGCATTGACGCATTCAAGCATTCTCACATTCAAGCATTCCCGCATCAACCCATTCTCGCCCTCCGAAGCTTCAGCCTAGGAGGGCCCAATCAAATCAATCGCCTTCTTCAAATACCGGTTCTCCTCCCGCAACCGTTCCAACTCAGCAGTCAATACTGCGATCTCCTTGTCCTTGCCCTCCGTAGCTTCAGCGAAGGAGGGCTCCTCAATCGGCAATTGCTCCCCAATCACCCTGAAAAAATTACAATTCAGCCGCTCCGAAACATGCAACAGCCTCTTCACCTGTATCGTTTCCGCATTCAGTATCCGTGCTATTGCAGGCTGGCTCACTCCGATCAGCCGCGCAAGCTTAGCCTTGCTCATAAACGGGGGAACCTGTTCATTAATCAATTTACCAACATGAATCTGTTCCATAAGAGTTCGGTTTCCTGCAAAATTAACAAACTAATTTAACTATTTATCGATTTAGTTTAACTTTTAATACCTTTATAGTATATTCCTAAACAATTAAAGTATTTTTCTAAACACGGATTAAATTTTTTTAAACACCAATAGAATTTTTTTAAACCTTTATAATTATTTGTTAAACACAGATGGTAATTATTTAATCCAATACAATAACTTTCTAAACCATATTACCAATTACCGAACCAATGCAAAATACTTCCATCCCAAACCCCGAAACCCGCCCCCTCCTGTCGTCCACACCCCAAACCTTGACTCCCGGCTCTCATACAGCAGCAGGTGGGGTTAACAACTCCATGGCTCGGTTGCGGTAAATAGATAGTATACCCTTACTTTTAAAAATACAAATAGTAAACAGGAAAATAGCAAACTTCACAAAAACATAAAGTTTGCTCTTTTAAATTCTGGATTTAGAAAAATTAGAATTATTTTAGTAAAAAAATATTCCCGACAAATGAAGAGGTTCGTTCTATTTTCGGCTTTATTTCTACTGGGAGTTAATTTAGTATGCCTAAGGTCTGTCTCGCAGAATTCAAAAATGACCGACTCACTTAAAGTTTCAATAACTGAAGCCCGGGATGATTCGATGAAAATACAGATCCTTCAAAAATTATTTTGGGAATACCGAAGGGCCGATCCGGATAAAGCCTTAGAATATGCAAACCAGGCACTTGATATATCTCAGTCTATTGGTTTCACCCGGGGAATTGCACACGCATTGCACAACATCGGCATCATACAAAAAGTATTAGGGAAATATGATACGGCCAACAACATTTTGCTGCAAGCAAAAGAGTATTTTCTTAAAATAAACGATACAATTGGTGTTGTTGCCTGCCTCACTGATATTAGCGATATTTATACCAAACAAAACAACTACCAGGTCGCACTTGAATATTTGGACGTAGCCCGAAAACTGATTATCAAAACAGACAACACAGAAAAATTGTCGAGGATATATAGCAAACTTGGTGGCATTTATTATTCACAAAAACAATTTGAAAAAGCCCTTGAATATCACCGGAAGTCTCTTAAAATCAACAAGGAGTTGAATATACAGCTGGGAATGTCGGTAAACTATAATAACATTGGAAATGTTTACCTTGATTTGAATGAATACAACAGGGCCACCGAAAACTATCTGAAATCCCTTGAAATTAAAAAACAGATCAATGATAATTCCGGTATGGCAACGATTTTAAACAACCTGGGTTTGATATTTTCCAATCAGGAACAATTTCAAAAAGCCATGGAATATCATACTGAGGCCTTCAATAAATACAATGAACTTGGCGATAAAGCTGGAATCGCCAATAGCCTGACCAACCTGGCAAATGATCATTTAGGAATTGGAAATTTTAACAGGGCAATCGAATTTGCCGGTAAGGCTTTATTCATATCAGAAGAAATAAATTTAAAACGAACCCAAACCGAAACCTACCGTATTCTTTCGGAAGCCTATGCCGGACTTGGTAAATACAATGAAGCCTTTCATTGCCAGAAACTCTATAAAATTTACCACGACAGTACGGTGAATGTTGAAGTGGTCAGGCAGATCACCGAGATGGAATCAAAATTTGAAATGGACAAAAAAGAAAAAGAGATCGCATTATTAAGCGCACAGAAAGAAAAGCATGAATTGCAAATCGAAAAGCAAACCCTTCAGCGAAACATGATGTTCGGATTTATAGCACTGGTATCAACTATTTTAATTTTTCTATTTTGGGGATATAGAAATAAACAAAAACTAAATAAAAAGCTTGAAGAACTGAATCTCACAAAATCCCGCTTTTTTGCCAACATCTCACACGAATTCCGGACACCGCTCACCTTGCTGCTTGGCCCGATAGAAAAGCTTTTGGGCAATGCCAAACGCGAAGACGAGGAAATGATCGGGATGATGCATCGCAATGCAACCCGACTGTTATTCCTCGACAATCAGCTGCTGGATCTGTCGAAACTCGAAGCCGGCAAATTGAACCTTCAGGTATCTCAGTCAGAAATAATACAAACCTTAAAAGGAATGGCGATGTCGTTCCAGTCCTTTGCAGAAAAAAAGAAAATAAAATTTAATTATCTTTTTCCTGACCACGAAATCCCTGCATTCTTCGACCAGGATAAGCTCGAAAAAATTGTCTATAACCTGCTTTCAAATGCCTTAAAATTTACCCCGGAAAATGGCCG
This sequence comes from Bacteroidales bacterium, assembly GCA_041393255.1. Classification (GTDB taxonomy): domain Bacteria; phylum Bacteroidota; class Bacteroidia; order Bacteroidales; family JAADJA01; genus JAADJA01. The sequence continues at coordinate 62,702 of JAWKKM010000033.1, forward strand.
GGTAACCATTGAGCTATCTGAATTTTCAACCATTGATAAAAAAGGTTTACCGCAAAAAATCAGGAAAATACCGGGATCACTGGTTTGTATATCAGTGAAGGATACCGGCCCGGGAATTTCCAGGGACCATTTACCCTATATTTTTGACCGATTCTACCAGATTGATTCAAGGCAAAACAGAAGTTTTTGAAAGGACCGGTTTGGGCTTGTCGCTTTCAAAAGAACTTGTTGAGCTTCATCACGGAAAAATACTTGTCGAAAGTGAATTTGGTCATGGATGTACTTTTCATGTTTACCTTCCAATAGATAAAAAAGCTTTTAGTACCAATGAAATTTTGAAGGACATACAAAAATCTTCAGCGGCTTCTTTTAATACGGGCAATATTCAATCTGAACCGAAGGGTATATTTTCAGATTCAGAAACAGCCCTCCCGTCAGCTGAATTGGAAGAAGTCTCACAGATACTGTTGGTGGAGGACAATCAGGATATGCGTTTTTATATTCGGGATTGCTTTAGCAACCAATACAATGTTTTAGAAGCACCGAACGGTATTGCAGGGTTTGAAACGGCCATTGCAGAAATTCCTGATATCATTATCACTGATCTGAAGATGCCAAAAATGGATGGGATTGAATTGTGCCATAAACTTAAAACCGATGAGCGGACAAGCCACATACCAGTCATCCTGCTCACCGCATTGTCTTCAGTCGAAGACCGGATACGCGGCCTGGAAACCGGAGCAGATGATTACATTGCAAAACCTTTCAACCGCAACGAACTCGTTGTTCGGGTACAGAACCTCACCGGACAAAGAAAATTGCTACGGGAGCGTTTTGGCAAAGAAGTAAAAATACAGGCTAAGGATATAGTCGTAACTTCAGCAGATGAGAGATTTCTTAACAAGCTGATTCTTTTCATTGAAAACAACCTGGCTGACCCCGATCTGAATGTTGATTCGTTGATCGGACAAATCAATCTTAGTCGCTCACAACTTCATCGAAAATTAAAGGCACTCACCGGTTTATCATCCACGGAATTTATCCGTACCATCCGTTTAAAAAGGGCTGCCCAATTGTTGGAACAACACCATGGTACCATCGCCGAAACAATTTATGCCGTGGGCTTTAACAGCCTATCCTATTTCTCCAAATGCTTTCACAAACAATTTAACATGACCCCCAAAGAATACCTCGAACAATGCTAACCCACCCCCCAAGTGTATAACACAGTAGCGCAGGGAACCCCAAACTTCAAAATTTAAAATTCGAACGGGCATTGGCGCAACATCCGTGTTAAAGATTGCAACATATGTGCTTTCACAGGTCGAATGTCGGTTTTAATTTTATGTTCAGAAATCTGAACAAAAATTTTATGTAAAATACTTAAAACTGGTTATTATGAAAAATTTATTTACTTCGATGTTGCTGGCTTTTATAGCCTCAGCAAGTGTATTTTGTCAACCTCCTCAATCCTTCAAATACCAGGCGGTGGTCAGGGATGCAACAGGAGAAATCATGTCGAATCAATCCGTTGATCTCAGGATAAGCATCAGAAATGGGAGTTCGGGCGGAATCATTTTGTACCAGGAAACCTTCCTTGAAACAACAAACCAATTTGGTATGGTTACCCTGAATATTGGGACAGGAACACCTCTGATTGGCACTTTTGCCGATGTGGACTGGAGTTCAGGCTCAAAGTTTATGCAAGTTGATAAAAAAGAGGGAAGTGTCTATAATTTATTGGGAACGTCCGAACTATCTTCTGTTCCTTATGCCCTTTTTACGGAAAGATCCGCTGATGCATACTGGGAACTTGACAACTCCAACATTTTTTATAATGGAGGGAATGTGGGTATTGGAACGAACACTCCGGATACCCGCCTGGCTATTAAAACATCTGCTGCCGGGGATGTTTTGAAAATTCTGGACAATACTGATAATACCGTCGCTAAGCTCAGACATACCGGCAACAATTCCGGCGCATTGTATTTATACGATGGATCAAATAACAATACTGTTTTCCTGTACGGATTGGGTACCAGTTTTATCAATGGTGGCCCTTTGGGTCTTGGGACTTCCAGTGTGTCTAATGCCAAACTTCAGATTGAAGGTATTGGTACCTATGATGCCATGGTAAAACTGAACAATACAGGCACAAATGGCGCCAGTTTTTTTATGGGTTCAACCAATGACGCATGGGGTGGAGGTGCCAATCAAAACTTATTTGTGATGGGTCACGGTGCACCTTCTAGTGCAAATATCGACATGGTAGTAACCAGCACCGGAAGATTGGGTATTGGTACCACAACACCAACTGCCGCTCTTGAAGTGAGTTCGGCCTCAGGCAATGTCATTTATGGACACAGTCCAGGCGGTACCGCAGTGTATGGTTCTTCAGGGACAAGCACCGGTATTTATGGTCAAAGCTCCTCAGGATTTGCTGGCTTCTTCTCAGGGTCTGTTTACGTGTCGGGGAGTCTTTCCAAAGGCAGCGGATCGTTTGTGATAGACCATCCACTCGATCCTGAAAATAAATTGCTTCGACATAACTTCGTTGAATCGCCTGAAAATCTTTTAATCTATCGAGGCAAAGCCCAATTGAATGCAAATGGTGAAGCGATTGTCGAGATGCCGGATTATTTTAAAGCATTAACAAAAGAGGATGAAGCGTCCATTGTTGTGACTTCTGTTGGCAGGCCCTTCATGACCGGGTACGAATGGGAAAATGGAAATGAAAGTTTTAAAGTCTACGGTGATCCTAACCGTTCCGTTTCATGGATCGTTTGCGCTGACCGGGACGATCCGGTTATTCATGAATTGGCTAGACCCGTCGAAGAGGAAAAAGGTGGTGATAATAAACTTTGTGAAAAAGGGAAACTACTTTACCCAAAAGCATACGGCTATCCAGAAACAGCTGGGAGGAACTATGAAATGACAAAATTGAATTCACACAATAAATAATAATCCAGTTCCATGAAAAAATTTATAATTCTTTTGTTATTGGCAACTATGGCCATTATTGCAACTGCTCAGCCGCCGGAAGCCTTTAACTATCAGGCTGTGGTAAGGAATGCAACCGGTGATCTGACTACGTCTTCTGTTCCCAGGTTATGCAATGAAAGTTTTAGACAGGGAGAAAAAGCACAGGTGGAGCCATATTGGGAAAAGCCATGGAAAGCCTTGCAAAAGGGCATAAAGGACAAATTCTTGTGCTAGTCACTTTACAATAATCTGGAGGTGTGTGATGAGAAAGATAATTTTATATATCACTTTCCTTGTGACTTTTTCTGCTTTGAAAGTGACTACAGTCAGTTGGTCAATAAAGAGGAAGCTACCCATTGCAAAACAATGGATTCAAATGGTCATCGACCAACACGGACAATGGGGTGGTAGTGAAACAGCAATTGCCCAACCCATGCAGGAACTCATAGGAAGAGACCGTTTGATAGGATACTTTTGCCCGGTAAGCCCTCAAGGATTTATCGTTGTTCCTTGCGTAAAGAACTGGCGCCTGTTAAAGCGTATGATGACCAGTTTACTTTGATCCATCCGACAATCGGAATGACCGATCTGATCAAATCCTCTATGCTCAGGATCATTGATACCATTGAATCAAGGTTGGGAAATATGGAAGCTATTAATAATACTGATTTGGCAAATACTGTCGAAATAGACTATCGTCAGTCCTGGGATTATGTTGAAAATTATATACCTAACAATACAGAAAAATAATTCCGTTACAGAGAATTATGTGCAAGGGGAGTTTTTAATAACTTCCAACTGGATCAGGTCCTCCTTACAATAATGATTGTCCCTATATGAACTGCACGCAAACAAGCAACGGCAATGCTCTTGTAGGGTGTGTTGCAACAGCAGGTGCCCAGATCATGAAATACTGGAGCTGGCCACCCTATGGTTATGGTTACGGTTGGAATGATCCTTACGATTGGGCCAATATGCCTGATAATGCAACAACATCATCTCCTACAGCACAACAAAATGCAGTTGCTGAATTGAATTCAGAAATTGGAATTGCAGTTAGTATGGCCTATGGCTGTGACGGTTCAAGTGCATATACTTATGACATGACTTCAGTTTATCCCATAAGATATTATTATCACTCTTCAATTACGTATACCTACAGGACCTCACATACGGCCCTCGGCTGGTTCGATTTGATTAAGTGGAATATCAACGTAAACCGACCTATTCAGTACCGGATACCAGGCCACTCCATTGTGTGTGATGGTTGGGATTATTTTGGGACAGCCATGATATACCACATGAATTATGGTTGGGCAGATGGTGCTACAGCCTGGTATGCAGTAGATGCCCTGCTGGGTGGAAATCCTGCAGAAGAGTATATGGTCATTTACATTGTCCCCCTGACGGCAATAGGAGCAAATTTATCCGGGACCTATACACCGCTTTCATTACCCCGCTATTTCGATCTGGATGCTTCCGGTTCGAGTGCGACATTTAACAACGGGCACCTGCTGCAGATTCTTCCAGAACTGACCATTAAAGGAACCGGAACGAGTACTTATGTAAAATTTTATGGGTCGTCCTCATCAAATACACGGATTTATAAGGATGGGGATTTAAGTGAAGGTGTTGCTATTAAAGGAGGCGGAGTAAGATTAAAAAGCGGTGGGAGTATAAAACTCCAGTAAAATTAAAAATTACGCAAATGACTTTAAAGATTTTAAAATTTAAATGATGAAAAAAACATTTCTTTTAATGATTTCATGCTTTTGCATCCTGATCATTTGTAATGCACAACCCCACCAGGCCTTTAAATACCAGGCAATAGTCCGTAATGCAAGTGGCGAAATTATATCTAACCAACCGGTAGGAGTGCAAATCAGTATTCGAAATAACGATATTGCCGGACCCATCATTTATCAGGAAACCCACGCGGCAAATACCAATGATTTTGGCCTGATGACACTGAACATCGGGATGGGAACTCAGGTAGGTTCCTATGACTTTGAAACCATTCCCTGGGAACAAAATGCCAAATTTGTGGAAGTTGAAGTTGATCCGCTGGGTGGAACGAATTATATATCCATGGGTGTTTCAGAATTACTTTCTGTGCCATATTCTCTTTTTTCCGGAAGTTCGGCTGATGGTTACTGGGATAAATCAAATGATAAGATTTATTATACTCAGGGAAATGTGGGGATTGGGACAACCGATCCGCTCAATAAACTTGAAGTTAACGGTACAACGCTCGTAGGAAATGTAACCAAAGCTATACGCTTTAGAACCAATGGGGCAATTGCAGATATTGAATCAATTGGCACCGATCTGGCTATCAATTATCAGGGATATGGAAATACAATATTCAATGTTGTTTCAGGGAATGTCGGAATAGGCACACTTTCACCTGCCTACCCACTTCATCTAATAAATTCATCTGGTATTAACTGGATAGCCGGCTTCCATAATACCAGTACAAGTTTATCAAGTAATGGTTTAGTAATTCGTGCAGACGGGGGGTCTCCTTTACTTGTGCAAAATGATGTTTCAAATTTGTTTATTGTACGTCAAAACGGGTATGTTGGAATTGGCACATCCGATCCCATTAGTCCGCTGGAGATCATATCACATGGAGTTGGATCGAGTTTACGGATTACTAACACAACTGGTACTGCTCTTTTTCGTGTAACAGAAGCTTCAGATGGTTCTGCTGGACTGTATCTATACGATGACAATTTTGAGACGAAAGTATATTTATCAGCCGGAGGAAATAGCTATATCAAGAGCTATAGCCTGGGCTTAGGTACTGCATCTCCCATCAATGCTAAGCTTCAAATTGAAGGTACTGAAGCCTATGATGCTATGATTAAACTGAACAATACGGGGACCAATGGTGCACAATTTTTTATAGGATCAACCAATAGCGCATGGGGTGGCGGGGCTAATCAAAACCTTTTTGTTATGGGATATGGCGTGCCTTCCAGTGCAAATATTGATCTGGTTTTTAATTCGGGAGGCCAGGTTGGCATTGCAACAACTACTCCAACTCAAACGCTCGATGTTAATGGTGGAGGCAGGTATAGAAGCTAACGACTAGACCGTTTATAGTGGTGTTTATATGACATCCGATGGCACACTTATAACAGGAAGTTCAGATGAAAGGCTTAAAGAAAACGTTGTACCACTTAAAGGTAGTCTCGAAAAAATAAACCAATTGCAGGGCGTTTCATTTACTCTTGAAGCAGATCCGGGCAAGGGAAAAGTATCGGATTTATTGCCCATGGGATTTTGAAAAGGTTGTTCCTGAACTGGTCTTTACCAATCAAACAGATGGCTATAAAGGGATTAATTATGCGGAAGTCACAGCTCTGCTTACAGAAGCAATAAAGGAACAACAGAAAATTATCGAAACCCTTCAAAAAAGGATCGAAAAGTTGGAAAAAACAAATACACAATAATAATTAATCAAAATGATAAAAGATATGAGGACAAAATCTATTTACTTATTAATTAGCATTTGCATATCATTAATGGCATCCGCGCAACCCCCTCAAGCGTTCAAATACCAGGCTGTGGTTCGGAACGCAAGTGGTGAAATTGTCGCAAACCAACCGGTAGGAGTGCAAATCAGTATTCGAAACAACGATGTTGCCGGACCCATCATTTATCAGGAAACCCACGCGGCAAATACCAATGATTTTGGCCTGATGACACTAAACATCGGGATGGGAACTCCGGTAGGTTCCTATGACTTTGAAACCATTACCTGGGAACAAAATGCCAAATTTGTGGAAGTTGAAGTTGACCCGCTGGGGGGAACGAATTATATATCCATGGGTGTGTCAGAACTACTTTCTGTGCCATATTCTCTTTTTTCCGGAAGTTCGGCTGATGGTTACTGGGATAAATCCAATGATGAGATATAGTACAATGGGGGAAATGTAGGAATTGGGACAACTAATCCGGCCACCCTGTTTCATGTTTATGGAAATGGGTTGTTCAGGGAGGGTGAAAGTGGTGTTTATATTGGAACAGAAACAGATTATGGTGTAATTGGTTACTCATCTCCCACTTCGGGTGGAATTCGTTTCAAATTGAAACCCGCTAGCACAGTATTTAGCGGAAGAGTAGGAATACTAAGCACTGGCGATCCGGATTATACTTTTCATATCAAAGAGTACGGCGGGGGTGACTGGCTTGCAGGAATTCATAATTTAGGAACAAATACTTCGGATAAAGGACTTTTGGTTCGCTCAGATGGAGGAGATCCCTTCTGGGTTCAATACGGTGCTTCCACACTATTTGCAATTAAAAACACCGGTAATGTTGGGATTGGCACCACTGAACCGGATAATCGTCTTGTGATTAAATCGCCCGGGGCTGGTGATGTGTTTAAAATTCTGAGCAATACAAATAATACCCTGGCCAAGTTCAGGCATACCGGAAATGGTTCAGGTTCCTTATATCTTTATGACGACTCCAATAACAATACTGTTTTTTTGTACGGGCTTGGGACCAGTTTTATCAATGGTGGCAGCCTGGGTTTGGGAACTTCA
>JAWKKM010000034.1:0-61786 GCA_041393255.1 Bacteroidales bacterium
GTGTGTGTTGCCCTGGCATTTACCGGTATTGTTTGTTTTGACGGATGCTTTTCTGCCGGAAAACCCAAGAATAATAAAAAGAATTGTAATCCATAAAAACAAACAAAATGAAGAATTTGAATTTTATTTTAGCATTTATATTATTTATTTCAATGAGCAATTTGGTACAATCGCAAACCCTGGGAAGCTGGATATTGCCAAAGGACTCACCCAATGACCAGGTTACCCGGTTAATTTTTAAAACTCAAGGCTATGAAACTGAGCAAGTCAATTCGACAAACCCTTATACTGGGGCATTCAACTCTGCCGGGGGATATAATATTGCAGGTGATGTGTTGTTTTATTTATTGGACGATGATGCCTATGATACTGATGACCATAACTCAATAAAATATACAGTGGGAGGATTTAATGGGATCAGACCTGAAATACAAGTTGTTAATAAGCCAGGAGGGGAAGAAGGACGGTTTTATGTTTTGTATTCAAAACTTGGAGATATAAGTGAAATTGAAGAAAGCAGGATCGGTTTGACTGAAATCAGATTTTACACTTCAAACGGCAATGAAATCGTATCAGTAATAACCAAAGATATGATTTATCTTTTTGATTCATATGATTATTCTGGCTTTGCACTGGATGAAGAGGTGGATGGAGAAAGGGATGTGTATTTTGCTGACCCAAACTATGGCCTAAGAAAAAACACATTTGATCAAAACGGTTTTGGTTTTTCTACAACAACTGTTGTCGCCCAGCTTTCCACTAATGCTTATTTTAATAATATCAATATGGAACTCAAAACTGATATAAATGGGACGAAGGTTGTAGCCTGGAATACAAACGTTACAGGAGGCACCAACAAATTATTCGTATGCACTGAAGGATCGCCCTGGACAGCTGATGAGTTTTCATTGGGCCTTGGCCGGATAGTGGGCCTGGAGTTTTCACCGGTGGAGGACAATGTTATCTATTTGTCGTGTTATGGCACTTCGGGCACGGGTGGGATTTATAAATGTGACTATACCACGGGTAATGTGTTATCACAGGTTTCGGCGACCGGGACATTTAACCAGACTTTCCTGCAAACGGCCCCTGACGGGCATATTTACGGGGTTGCGAACGATGGCTCGCACTTAGGGAAAATAGATATGAACACCTTTGGTTTTACGGCCAATGCAGTGTCTATCGAGGTGAGTTCGATATTTAATGATAACGGTTTTGAATTTTTTGTGCTGCCTGAAACGGATTTCAGGGTACTTGATTTGGGAGTGGACACTGTTTATGTTAGCTGTCCGGGCGAATGTGATGCAACAGCCACAGCATACCCGTCGTATGGAGAAATATCGGACTATACCTGGGAATGGACAGATGAAAACAGTACCGTTATAAGTACAGATAATTATGCTACTAATCTTTGTGAAGGAGAGTATACGGTTTGTGCCACTTTGGGCACACTGAACCCGGTAACGGTTTGTGATACCATTACTGTAATTGTAGACCCGAACTTGTTTACGCATAGTACTAACTTTTGGGAAATAACTGCCACACCCCTTAATCCAATTACTGCCAACTACCGGTTTGAGAAAGGCATTAAAGTGATGAACAATTCGGTATTGACGCTTGAAGATTGTTATTTTGAGTTTGCAAAGGATGCGAAGGTGATTGCGGAGCCGGGATCAAAACTAATTATGGACAACACTACTTTTACCTATTTGCAGGCATGTCCGGATATGTGGAAAGGTGTAGAGGTGTGGGGAGATAATTTATTCCATCAATACATAAATAGTACGGGGCAAATTGTCCAGGGATCGCTTTCTATGGAAAATGGAAGTTCCATAGAATATGCAGAAATCGGGATACTGGCTGGTGCCAGGGATATGGTAAATCCAGGTTATTTCATAGCTGCCAAAGCAGGGGGAATTGTAAAGATTGAATACGGAGACGATCCCCATGCAAGGGATGCTTACTTTTTAAATAACAAGCATTCGTTATGGTTTACTAAATATGAAAACTATTTGCCCAGCAACTCTTTAGTTAAGCATCCTAATGTTAGCTGTTTTTACAATTGTGAGTTTAAGCTCGACCCTAATTATATGCTTTCGATAAATGGTTCGCAGGTTATGCTTTACGAAGTATGGGGAATTGATTTTCACGGTTGTAAATTTTTCAACCAAAGCACGGTGGAACCGGCCGGAGGGGGAATAAACGCCTATAAAAGCGGGTGCAGTGTTGAATCCATTTGTACTTCGCTGATTGACCCCTGCCCCGACCCAAACCAGATTAAAAGCATTTTTATTAATTTTCTGAAAGGGATCAGTATTAATACGTGTTCCCTACATACCTTATCGGTGCAGGATGCCCTTTTTACAAACAATACCACCGGCATACTTATGAGCAATGTACATTATGCAACGGTTTTGTTCAGTGATTTTTATGTGGGCTATAATGCCAAGGACCAGCAGGAATGTGAATCCGGTGGAAAAGCTGCATCAGGTATTGGTATTGATATGATCAATTGCAGTGGCTTTGCCATTGAAGAAAATTACTTTACGAAGGATGGAGGCGCACCGGCCGGGACTTATACAGGCATCCGCATTGCCGAAACCCAATCCACCGACCAGGTCTATAAAAACATCTTCGAAGGTTTGAGCTATGGGAATTATGCGGTGGGGAAGAATTGGAAGTTGGATGAAACCTGGCAAGGACTTTCCTACTACTGCAATGAAAACACTGGCAACTGGGAGGATTTTACTGTTAAAGATGTACAAAACCAGGATGATGGAATACAGGATCCACAAGGCTCTGAGGAGATGCCGGCCGGAAATACCTTTTCGGCAAATGCAAACTATAACTTTAATAACTGGGACAATAACGACTGGATAGGGTATTATTACTACACCCCATCACCGGGATACATAAATACGATTTATTATCCTGCAGAAATCAACCGGGTAACCCGTGAACCTGTGGTTGGTATTCAAAATCCCTGCCTTTCACATTACGGAGGAGGCGGTAGTGGCGGAGGTATAGGCAGGGGCCTGGTACTTTCCCCAGAAGAAAAAACAGAGACTGTCCAGGAGTTTGCAACCAACCTTACGGATTATAATAATGTAAAAGCTTTATTTGACAATTTGAAAGACGGTGGAAACACCGATGCAACAATTACTGATATTGAAACCTCCTGGCCATCGGATATGTGGGAATTGAGGACAGAATTGTTGGGCAAATCACCCCATTTGTCAATGGATGTGCTGAAAGCTACGGCAAATAAAACAGACGTTTTACCGGATAATGTTATATTCGAGATTATGGCAGCCAACCCTGACGAACTGAAAAAGGAAGAGTTGATCAAATATCTTGAAGATAAGGAGAACCCATTACCTGAATATATGGTGGATATTCTAAAGCAAGTGGCTTTGGGTTCAACTTATAAAACTGTGCTGATAAGGCAGATGGCCCATTTTAACCAGGTGAAAACAAGGGCTGCTTATGATATTGTCCGTAGTATACTTAATGACAGTGTAATTGATAACAATGAATTCCGTGACTGGTTAGACAATATTGGTGGCAAACGTGCCGATGAACAAATAATTGCTTCCTATTTTAGTGAAGGTAACTACACTAATGCAATGGCTTTAGCAAATATGATGCCTTCGCTTTATGATTATTCGGATAATGAGATGGTGGAACATAGTTATTTTATGGAGATGCTTAACCTGCAAATAACCCTTAACAGCGGGGAAAGGACAATCTTTGACCTTGACAGTACAGAGGTAAACAACCTGATATATATTGCTGATAACAGCCATGGAACGGCCAGTGCCCAGGCAAAAGGAATTTTGGAATTTGCCCATGGCTATCATTACTGTAATTGTATTGGTATTGATACCTCCGGTTATAAGAGCAGCAATGCTTTCAATCCCGATGCATTTGAAAAATTGTATGGAGTTGAAATTACCGTTGAACCCAACCCAGCGAGTGAGTGGACAGCATTTAACTATACTCTGCCTGATAGTAATGCGGAAGGTGTGATAAAGATAAGTGATATTTCGGGTAAATTGGTTGCAACATTACCAATAACCGGAAAAAAAGGACAGAAAACCTGGGATACAAGGCAAATTAAATCCGGTGTGTACTTATACACTTTAAATGTATATGGATTTAGAAAGAATGGAAAAATAGTAGTTAGTAAATAACATTTAGAAGCACTTTGCTAAGATATTGGCAAAGTGCTTTTTTAAAATGATAACAATGAAAAATTTATGTTATTTATTAGTTGCGGTTCTTATTCCAATATCTGTTTTTTCCCAGGCCATGGAGATAGCCTGGCAGCAATGCTTTGGGGGAAGTGAACAGGACAATGTAAAAGATATTGTTGAAGTGCCAGGTGGATATTTAATTGTAGGTTGGACAGAATCAAATAATGGAGATATTTCATTTAATCATGGTGGTTCTGATGGATGGATATTGAAAACCGATAGTATTGGAAATATTTTGTGGGATAAAACGTATGGAGGTTCCAAAGGGGATAATTTTTTCCGAATCTTTTCTGATAATTCTGGAAATTATTTTATACTAGGAGTCTCAAATTCTTCAGATGGTGATATAAGTTACGATCCGTATACAGATTCCTGGGACCACTGGATATTAAAGATTGACCTTGAGGGAAATATTATCTGGGATAAAATAATAGGTGGCAATGAATCTGATGTCTTAAAGTCTGGCTCACCAACTATTGATGGAGGGATTGTAGCCATAGGCTGGACCTATTCAACCGATGGGGATATAAGCGTAAATTATGGTAGCGCCGACACGTGGGCAGTAAAGATCAGCAGCGAAGGAGAACTTGAATGGGACTATACCATTGGTACAGACTGGATAGACAAAGGTCAGGCCATATTGGCAACCTCTGATGGTGGGTACCTGATTTCAAGTAATTCCTCAATTCATGAGGATGCTATTGGAAATATTACATGTACACCACATTCTTATGGATTTTTTGAAGGTGTATTATTTAAACTAGATGCTAATTTAAATATCGAATGGCAACGTTGCTACGGGGGGAGTAACGATGATGGAATATTTGGTATTCTTGAAATTGAGGATGGATATGTTTTTACTGGTTCAACATCTTCAAATGATGGCGATGTATCAGGCTGGCATGGAGAGTCTGACTCCTGGATTGTTAAATTAGATTTTGATGGTAATATTGTTTGGCAAAATCCACTCGGTGGTTCAAGGTCTGAATCTGGTTCAAATATTTTACAAACAACTGACGAGGTTTTAATTTCCTTCGTAAGTACTTATTCAAATAACGGAGATGTAAGTGGAAATCATTCACAGAGTGAATTTGATTCTGACATCTGGTTTGTAAAATTAAATAGTGAAGGAGAATTAATTTTCCAACAATGTTTTGGTGGCGAAGGAAGTGAAATAATAAATTTTGGTGTAGTTAAAAAGAGCGACAACAACTATGTTATAGCTGCACAAACGGATTACGGCCCATCTTATGATGTTGGCTGCACACCCCATGGTGGTAATGGCGTGGATACGGATTGGTGGGTGTTCGAGATAGACAGTCTGGACACCACGGGGGCAGTAGAAAATGAATATGGGAAGGATTTGGTAAAGGTTTATCCTAATCCGGCGGGGGAGTATGTGGTGTTTGAGTTCAGCGCACCCCCCTTGGTACCCCCTACCGGGGGGAAACCTACCGCACAGATTCAGATATTTGATGTTTTTGGGAGGGAAGTTTTAAAAAAGCCGGTAGTTTCAGAAAAAACTGTTATTGATTTGCGGAATGTAAAGAAGGGAGTTTATTTCTACAGGATAGAAATTGAAAATAAAATATATACAGGAAAGGTAGTAACACAAAAATAAATGCGACAGCATTTACCGTGCGGTGGCCTGAAAAAACGCCGGGCGTGGACTGGCCTCGTGGGAGGATAGGATCGTTTTTTCTTGATTTTTTGGTTCGTTTTGCATCAAGGCAAAATGAACATAAACAAATGAATTACAGTGTCATTACTAAAGATGATTAAAACAATTTTAATAATACTTTTGGTACTACTCGACAATCTTAAAGACGTAGGCCACACCGAAGCAACATTAACCGACATTGGAAACCTCCCTGGCCAAGTGATATGTGGGAGTTGAGGGCAGAATTATTGGGCAAATCACCACATTTATCGAAAAAGAGGTATTGAAAGCAAGCCTGATAAGACAGATGTATTGCCTGAAAGTATTGACCAACCGCTAAGCCGCTTTGAACGGCTAAGCGGATGGGCACGGGGTGTGTTTTGCGAAGTAATATACAATGTGCCTGCCTCGGATTTATTTCTAGGAATTGTTTTTCCTCTTTTTAAACCTTCCAGATGAAACTGAATAGCTTCGTAAATGTTTTTCTCTGTTTCATCTTTCGTTTTGCCGGTGGCTATGCAACCCGGGAGATCAGGTACGTACGCACTATATCCGGTATTGGTTTCTTCAAAAATGACAAGATATTTATTCATTGTTTTCAATTTTTGCTTGTTTAAAAATACTGTTAACAGTCCCTTTTGCTACTCATCAGATAATTTGTGTCCCGCAATTGTAACAACCCACTTTTAAAAGAATGTTTGAATTGTCGGTGACTTCCTTTTTGCTCAAATACCAGCCATCGTTTTCAATGATTTTAATAATTTCTTTAACCTTCAAAGTTTATGCTTTAAGGCAAAATTACAAAAGAACTTTTACAGAATCAAAATCGTGGTTTAATGTAGATTTGAAAAAACCTTTTTCATAAAAACCTGTTAGGTAATCGTTCGCCTGAAAGTGCATTTAATGGCTTTGAGTTATACCAGTAGAATCCAGAAAAATACGCCTATAAAAGTTTATTAATTATTTTTTTCTAGAAGTTGTTATTAATTGAGACATAGCTTGCAGAAGGGAGTGGTTTTTCTTTGGATGAGAAGTAAGTACATACCTTGATTTTTGTTTGTACTTTTTTCTTCAGAGAGATCTTCTTTGATGTTCTCTAACCCAAAATATGCTTGGGGTTCATTTTCATTAAATACTTTTTGTAATGATTGACAATCAGATTAACGATGGCTCTATCGAGATGATCTGGTGTTGCAGGAACTGGATTGGCGCAACTTGGTCTTGAAACAACTTCGTCGCATTCAAGAACTCTAATAACATATTCTTTAACAAATGCATTCAGATTTCCTGAAATAGTCGTTTCTGCAGCTGGTGATGAAAAAAATGAGTTTCCCAAAGATGTATTGATGCTTATGTTGTATGTGCTTGTATTATCTGTTCCTGGAGCGACATTTACTCCAATCTGTCCGATGAAGGGATTTGTGTATGCGTCGTACTCGATAAAGTTTACATTGTTGAAATCTTCCCGTAATTTACTTCTGAGTACATTCCTTCTAAGCCGAAAAGAACAAGTGTGTTTTCTAACATATTTCTGTTTACTTCTTTTTGATTTTCTGTCCAGGAGAATGTTGATTGATTCCATAAAATACTATCTCTGACTGAAAGTTCTATTTGTGATCCATTGTGAAGTTCAGCAATTTGTGCGGCAGTTGGTTGGACAGTAACTCCTATTAGCTTCACTCAACTTCATGAACTTTGTTTGGGAGAATAAATTTATAGACTGCTTTTAATGTATCTGCGAGATTGGTAATTTGTATTGGTACTTCTCCCACATCTCCTTGAAAACTAAATTTACCTTCTATACCACCAACACCAAAATAAAATTGTGTTCCTGGTAGGAGTGAGTCTGGTAAGATGTATGATCCGTTGGCGAGAGAAGATGTTTCTCCAAGTAAATTATTTGTTCCTTGTTCTTTAATCCAGACAGTTGCTCCTTCAATAGGATTGTCATTTTCGTCGATGACGTTTCCTGCAATGAATTGATATTGGGGGGTTCCTGGCGGGGGTGTTAATTGAAATGGCATTTGTCCGTTGAAACCATCTTCTAATACTATTATTGTGTCTAGAGAATTATATCCTTCAGCATTAATAATTAATTTATATGTTGCTTCCCAATTGTTTGTGCTTTTGTGTACTGCTTTTATGTTTGTAGTTGTTTTTTCTCCAACTGTAGGCGTATTTGTTTTAATTATTTTTTTACTTACACCATTTGCGTTGAGTATGTATGTTCCTGTTGGAAGATTGCTAAGATTAACGTAGGCAGTAGAATAATTATTTGCATTATCGTAATTTAATTTTTTTTCTTTTACGACTTGTCCTTGGATGTTTATTACTTTTAAGTTTGTTAGTGGTTTGCCAAAAGTTCTTATGTTAAAATCACTTGAAGGATTTGGGTATACAAGAAACTCATCAATAGATTTCTTTTCTTGATCTGTTCTTCCAGTTTCTAGATCTATATATATTGGAACTTTAACTAATTCCGTTCCTGCGTTATTTGTGAAGAATTGATATGTTGTGTCAGGGATGGTGTCTCCTTGCATTTGAAGAGGAGTAAATAATAGTTCTGCGTTTTCTATTGGTGTCGAATTTTCTATGCTTGAGACATTTGTTACAACTTCTCCCCAGATGGTATCGTTTACAGTTTGTGCTTGCATTTGGTTAGTTGCTATTGCTCCGCCTGCTACAAATGCGCTTGCAAGAAGTATATTTTGTAGTTTGCTAAGAGCCATATTGGTTGTTTTTAGATAGTTATAGTGACTAAACCGCTAAGCCACTTTGAGGGGCTAAGCGGTGAGTGGGCTTTGAGCGGCTAAGCGGTTTAGTCAGTTTGGTTTTAAAACTACAACTCCTTAATTTTAATATTCCTGAACCACACATCATCGCCATGATCCTGAAGGCCGATGTAGCCTTCTTCGGCAGTGTTGAGGAAATCGTTGTAATCTTTGAATTTGCTGTTCAAAACCATGTTTTTCCAATCGTCAGTCCAGAGATGATATTCCAGTACGTTTTCACCATTCACCCAATGAACAACGGTGCCTTTATAAACAAGGATTTTTACATGGTTCCACTCACCCACCGGCTTAACGGCTTCAAACTTGCCGGGTATCAAATCATAAAGTGAACCGGCAGCGCGGTTTCCGTCAACACCCAGTTGGGCATCGGGGTGTTTTTCATTATCCAGCATCTGCATTTCGGGCGCTGATTTCCAAATGGGTTGACCGGGCTTTTCCTGTGCAAGATAAAAATGCCGCTGTTGGCCCCTTCCGAAACTTTCCACTCAAGCGAAAGCTCAAAGTTTTTGTATTTCTTTCGGTGATAATATCACCACCACCACCGGCTTCCCTTTTCCCGATCCCATGACATGGAGGGTTCCGTCTTCGACAACCCAGCCCTTTTCTGGGAACGACTCCAGATTGTATCCCCGCCATTCCGATGTGGAATTACCATCAAACAACAATACCCATCCGTCATCCATTTCGGCCTGCGTGAGTTGATTGGGTGCAGCAACCTCAACCGTTGCATTTTCTATTTGTTCTGCTTCCTTTTTTTGTTCTGTTTTTGGAGAGCAAGCAATGATAAATTGAGCCGTGACGGCTATCAGGATTAATATAAATAATTTTTTCATTGTGGTAAATTTTTAAATTATGATGTTTAATATATGATATTAGATATTAGATATTAGATTTTAGATTTTATGCCGAAGGCATCCCTTCGGGAGATTTTAGATTTTAGATTTTTTCAATTTTCAACCAAGAACTAAAAACATAGAACTTTGAACTTATTATCTATAGTTTCCACCCTTCTCTATACGTATGCCTGATGTATTCTTCAGCAGCCGGTTTGGCTTTGATGGTGGCATATGTGCGTATCGAAATGAGGATGTCCGTTGATAACCGTAAATTTATCGGATGTCACCACCCTGATCTCATCTTCATCCGAAATATTGGTGATCTGCATGTTTTCAGCATCCCACAGCAGTTTGCGTTTCAAATCCTGCAAGCGGACAGCGAGGTTTCCCATTACCACAGTTTCATTCAAAGGCCCGGAATAAGCAAAGTTGAGTTCTGGTCTCTACCCTGCTGTCAGGGCTTTCCTTACAGGCCCGTATCCAATCCAGTTCGTGGCCGCCGCTCATGGCATTCTCAATCCTGCGAATACTTGGTTCCGGACGTTTGTAATCGTTGTGCAATTCCTCAGGCAATAGAATGGGATTCCGGCCATAACAACCTGTCATCAATTTGCCTTTGGTACTGATAAATAAAACACCTCCACTCTGATCACCCATGATCTGGCCATCCGCCAGTTCTTCAGGGCGTGGAGGAAGCAAGCCACCATCGTACCAGGTCAATTTTACCGGAGGCAGTTTAATATTGCCCACGTTGCCCCTGTCAGGAAATTCATAATGTACAATTTCGGAATACGGGGCACTCTCGGTATTAACCTGTGTTGAGCTTGCATTGATGGATAGGGGACTACCCAGCTTTAAAGCCCAGAAAGCAGGATCAACTATATGGCAAGCCATATCACCCAAAGCACCGGTCCCGAAATCCCACCATGCACGCCAGTTCCAGGGAGTGTAAGAAGGATGATAGGGACGCCAGGGAGCAGGCCCGATAAACAGATCCCAGTCAAGGGTTGGGGGTGTTGAAGGTGTTTCTGTGGGCCGTTCCAATCCTTGTGGCCAAATGGGGCGATTCGTCCAGGCATGAACCTCAGTGATCTCTCCAATGGCCCCATCCCAAATCCATTCGCAAGTCTGACGGATTCCATCACCCGAATTACCCTGGTTACCCATTTGGGTGGCAACTTTATATTCTTTGGCAAGTTCGGCTAATTTCCGTGATTCGTAAACCGTATGGGTCAATGGTTTTTGCACATAAACATGTTTGCCCATCCGCATGGCCGCAGCAGTGATGAGGGCATGGGTATGATCGGGAGTAGCAACAACGACTGCATCAATTGAATCCCCCATTTCATCAAACATCTTACGGTAGTCTTTATACTTTTTGGCGTCGGGATATTTTCCAAAAAGGCCGGAAGCGTAATCCCAGTCAACATCACATAATGCAACGATGTTCTGACTTGCACAATTGTTGACATTGGTACCTCCCACTCCTCCCACGCCGATTCCGGCAATGTTCAGTTTGTCGCTGGGTGGTACATGGCCCAATCCACTAATTACGGTACTTGGCAAAATCGTAAATCCGGCTGCGGCAGCTGTAACATTGCCAATAAACCTGCGCCGGCTCATTGAATTAAAATTTCCTTTTTCCATAGAATCGCTTATTTATTTAAAGAATTTTTGTCTATTTGATATCCAAACCGGAAGACAATCTTTTTTCATTGCTGCTAAAAGCCCTTTCAATAATGCCGATAACCTCGCGGGCTTCCTCCGGTTTAACAGCCATTTCGGCACCATTTATAAGAACGTCGAAAACATTGTTATAAAATTCCTGATAACAACCGGCTTCCGTAATGATCCGGCCTTCCGTTTGCTCGTCTTCATACTCAAGGGTTATAAATCCGTAGTTGTCTTCTGCATCTCTTCCCCACCCTTCTTTATCAGGTTTTTCTCCTCTTTTCAAAGCCCCTTCCTGAGGATCCAGTCCATATTTAACAAAAGAACCATTGCTTCCGTGTATAATATAATGCGGGGTCGAATCTTCGACCAACATCCCGGCAGTTAAAACCACTTCGCATTTCTCATAACTCAGGATTAGTTTAAAATAATCATCAACCTTGCTTCCTTCTCGTTGGTTTTCAATAATGGCTGTAACACCCTGTGGCCTGCCAAACAATTGCAAAGCCTGGTCAATCAGGTGCGGGCCCAAATCGTACAAAACACCTCCACCGGGCAGGTCTTCATCGCGCCACACACCGGGAACCAGTTCAGGCCTGAACCTGTCGAAACGGGATTCAAAATATTCAAAATCACCCAACATATTGTACTTCTTGATTTTCTTAACAGTCAGGAAATCGCCGTCCCAACGCCGGTTATGATAAACAAAAAGCTTTCTGTCCTTGAAATTGGCAAGTTCAATTAATTCATCAGCTTCTTGTGTTGTTGGAGTGAAGGGTTTTTCAACTACCACATGTTTACCGGCCAGTAAAGCAGCTTTTGCCATGGGAAAATGCAAGGTATTGGGAGTTGCAACAACAATTAAATCAAGGCCATCATCGCTCAGGAGCTCATGATAATCACTAACAATACCGATGTATGGATAATCTTTCTTTGAGAAATCATGGTTACGCTCAACAATTGATTTCAGATTAAACCCGGGATTCGCATCAAGGAACGGGGCATGAAATACCTTTCCGGAAAGCCCGTAACCAATAATTCCAACATTGATTTTTTTTTGATTCATGGTTTTCGTTTTAAAGATGGGAAAGATGCTTATAACTTTTTTCAATACTCTCAAATGGAGGAATTTTAAAAGCCTTCCTGTTCAAGGAAAAAGCATTTCATACCAGCCTCATCCCTTCTTTTTAAAGATCTCTTTGTAATCTATAATACCATCGCCTACTTCCGTTGATTCGCGTTGCTCTGTATGGTCCATATCCTTTACATGCCATAGTTTAGCCCTTTTCGGAAACCGCTCAAAATAAGATAAGGGATCACCACCACCATATTTAATCCAATAAATATCCAGTTGCATTGTCATCAGGTTTGAGTCGGTTTCCTTAGTAATATATCGTAGGGGATCACACCATCAATCTCTTTAAATTCAAAGTCGTGATTGTGGTAAGCAAACTTTAAGCCTGCGTCTCTGCATCGGGCGCCAATGAAATTAAATTTTCCGCTGAAATCTTATAACCATCAAGGGTATCCCTGCGCGATTGGACGAGAGAAGGCAAAACTAAGTATTTCATACCTGCCTCAAGGGTATCATCAATGAGTTGGTTTACATTTTTTACCGTCACATTGGAATGGCTACAATGGGGTCCAATCCTAAATCCTTGACAATTTTTTGTATTCGGCAGGAGAATAGCCATAAAAACCGGCCATCGGCATAACCGGCAGCCTGCGTTAACCGACCTGAAACCAATAGTGGCAATTTGAGTTAGGTACCCAAAAATCCTCATTCAATTATGGCTGCGCAAACTATAAAGTTGAATACCAATATTTTTTCCAACGGGCATGATGCTATAAGGTTCTCTTGTGGGGCATAGCCAGGCCAAGCAACATTCCGGCGGTTGTGCCCTTCACAAAATTTCTACGGGAAATCATAATAATTTAAATTTATTTAAGGTTACTGACAAACCAAATTACAAAAAAAATTTGTGTGGGATCAATAAAAAAATCCCTTTTTTAAATTATCTGCCGGATTTCATTGGCTTTTTCAATTATCAACCGAGCTATTTCTCCAATTTCATACGCATCAATTATTAAGTGATATAAATTTATCCGGATCTCTTTTGACAACTTTAAATACCCTTTATCGTAATAAACCAATAGCAAAGAGTGTAGTTGTTTTAAGGTCATTCTTAGATTGCTTTCGGATTGTTTCGTGGCAAGCCTGCCAAGTCTTTTTGTAATTCTATTTACAGCATGAATCAATTGTTCCTTGCTGAAACTACCATATTCCTCTACAAGGCGCTTAATTCGTACAGATTTATCAATATCCAGAAAAATCACCGGGTTTATCCGCATTTGAAGAAAGAAAGGTTTGGGAATCATAACAGTACCTAATTCCCTGACTCTCATCCTCTACCCATATCCGATCGTTCAGATTACCTGCGATAGCTTTTCATAAAGCAAATTTTCAAACTGTTCGTTGGTAGGTTGTTTTTCCTGCCCCAGGTCACCAAAAAGCAGAACCCTTATGATGTGCGAGTTTTTCAAGATCAAATGATCTGTTCGCTGCATTCAGCCATCTTGCTCAAAATCTCAGTTTTTCCCGAACCGGTTTTTCCACCCAATACATATAACTTCAACGGTTTATCCAAGTTTCGAATGTATGTCCTTGAAGGCCTTATAACCCCTCTTTTAAAACACAACCCTGAAACCGTAAAACTCAAAAAAGCCATGCCATACCCGCACCCCGCATGCCGCCTCGCCAACAATAAAAAAAAAAGAGTTCCCGAGAGGAAGTCTGTTTTTTTATCTCCTTTACAAAGCCCGACATTTTTGGCCCGACAAAATCAAGTCCTGCCAAAACAGAAGCCTCACGGCCCGATTTTTTATACAAGGTCCCAATTTCTCGCTCATCATTATTAAACAAAGGAAGGTTAACGGCCCCGGGAATGTGGCCTTGCTCAAATTCAGCCGGCGACCTAACATCAACAAGCCTTTTTATGTTTGATTTGTTGAAGAAACGATCCCGGTTCCAATATTCCATAAAGTGAATAATATTGATATTTCAAAAGTAACATAATCTGAATATCATTTCAGAAAATGAAAAATTGTTCTTCAAAATTATTCACTTTATGAAAGACGAAAAATTAAAAACCAAAACCATCAGTCCCCTCAAAATGTGGCTTTTAATGAAAGTATGAAGCTTCTTCCCGAAGCTACAATGCCTGAACTGTATGGCTCGTATCTTTGGTTTGTGAGGTTTTCAAGCCCGCCGATGGAAAAAATTCATTCAATTGGTACATTGCTTTAAGGTTAATGAAGCACCAACCCGCGAATAGGGGTTTCCGTTTTCATCGGTTGCATAAATATATGTTTTGCCCCGCTCCTCTTTGGCCAGGTCTTCTTCGGCGGAAATCCTTCCGCCATAGTTTGAATAGAGGTCAAGTTTTAATTTTTGGAGCCTTTGTAAAAGTCAGTGAAGAAACCCCGAACCAAGGGCGTTGCATGCCTCAAAGGGCTTGTCGAGCCATCATCGTTCTTCTTCGCCCTTTGGTAATTGAAATGGCTTGAAAACTAAAACCGGCAGGTAACTTAACCTCAAGGCTGGCCTGACCCAAACTTTAGCTTGAGCCAGCATTTTGAATAGCTCTGTACCCTGCTCATCTCACCATCATACAGTATGCTATCCTGTCCGTTCAGGGTATAATCCCTGCGAACCATCGCATTATCCAGAAAAGTATAATATGCAGCAACATCAATCTTCAGAAAATCATTAAAAACCTTTTGCTACATCAATTTCGGTGGCATTGTAAGCATACTCGGCAGCTGTGGTCGGACGAACAATTACAAAACCCGGGTTCAGAATCAAAACCTTCCCGCATCGTCCACATTGGGCGCCCTGAAACCGGTCGAGAAATTCGTACTGATTGTCCATGGCATTAACGGTTTGTAAATCAGGCCAAGGCTTCCGGTAAGTGCACCACTGTTGATTTCCATAGAGGTAAAAGGAAAATGATAAAAAGTTGTATCAAAATCGTTCTGTTGATTAAAGTAATTGTATCGAGCACCTGCCTGAAGCGTTACCTTTTGATTTACCCAGGCCAACATGTCAGGTATGCAGCATAGGAGGACCAGATTGACATGGATAAGCGAGTAGGCCCCGGAACAATATTTCCGGTGGTAATATCTTCTATCTGTTCCGGTGGAATTAACATCGTTATAAACTGCTTCCAGACCATACATAAAGCTATTCTTGATTTAAGTGCCTTGGTAAAACTAACTTGCCGACAGCGCATTAACCTTTTCAACCTGGCTTCTGCGCTCAGTTTTATTGAAGTCACGATCAATCCGGCTCTCTTCAAAAATTGCTGAGTCAATCGGATGGTCAGTTCATCATAAATTTCTGAAGTCCGGGAGTTGGTAATGGCAAGGTTATTCATCATCCAATTTTGGGGCCATAATTCCATTCAGCGCTTCGTGGCAAGCCATTTTTTGTTCGCAGCAAACGGATCGTAAAGGGCATATTGAGTAGTAGTTGAATAATGAAACCCATAAACAAAATCCCATTGATCATTTGGCTTAAACTCGATCTTTTATGCATGATATTTGTTTGGGCATAGCCCGATGGAACTTGTACCAGAGGATCGCTGTCATTTGTAACCACAACATCCGCACTATCAACACGCCGGACATAATTATACCGTAAATATTCATCTGGCCCAAGCGATCCCATGCGTAAGTCATCAAAATCAGAATAAGAAAATGCCTATGATCATGGCCTATTTTTTCCATCCCACATTGACATTCCAATGGCCTGTTTGCTCGTTGTTGGCGGAAGAATACTGGCCAACAGCACTCCCGGAAACATCGGGTTTATCATCAACAGACAAGCCTTGGGGTCAGGGTAGTAAAACCCATTACCCCTCCGATAGCATCGCTTCCATAAATAACGGAACCGGGGCCAAAAAGCACTTCAGTTCTCTCAACTGCAAAAGGATCAATAGAAATAACATTTTGCAGGTTTCCGCTTCGAAAAATGGCATTGTTCATCCTGACTCCATCCACTGTTATCAGAATCCGGTTGGTCGAAAAGCCCTGATCATAGGGCTTCCACCACCTCCCTGGCTTTTCTGAATGAAACCCCCCGAAGTGGCCAGCAAATCACTCGCTGTTTGTGGATTCAGGAGTAGCCTGCTTTTTGTGGGGATATGGATGTTATTTTAGCGGGGAATGTCCCTATTGATTGGTTCCATTTGGAAGCAACAACGGTATATTGCTCTAATGAAATATTGGTTTGCTCGATAAAATTACAAAATCCGAATCTTTCAATTCAGCATAACTAAATGAACATCCTTGTAACCAATTAATCTCAACTGGATTTTAACAGAGTCGGCAAAAGTAGATACATCAGCCTGGCCATGAGTATTGGTAAGAGCCTAGCAGCAGGCATCTCGCTATATAAAGTAAAATTCATTTCAACGGGCTGCAGGCTATTCTTATCCTTAATGGTTAAGATTTGGGCAGATGATAGAATAGCTGGAGCAACAAATAGGAATAAAAAAAATAATTGTTTCATTTTTCTGAAATTTAAATACCCAATTAAATCAAAACTATAAAATAAATATACCATAGGCATAATTCTGAAAACAAATGCTAACTAAAAAGTGCTACAGTTAAACCTTATTTTAACTTGTTGATAATTTTGAGGCGGGGTACTAATTTCAATATACTGAAAGGCTATATTCATTCCTGACAAAGAAAACTACTTTCGATTCATTTGTTGGGGAAGTAATCAATTTTCCGGAATGAAATAAATCTTTTAACGTATTTTTGAAAGAAGGATTTTTACCATTTCGATCAGTCCCGTTGGAAGTTTGATTTTTGCTGACTTCTTTTTTCAAAATGAGCTATCAAGTCCTTCTTTTGTATCGTTTATGCACCAATAATGAACATTTCCCTTTTGATCCTGCTCTTGGTAAACTACATCGCAGGTTTCCATTATAAATAAACTCATCCGGTTTTAACCATCTCAGGCTTTCCGTTTTATTTGCAGCAATGAAAAGATAAGTTAATTTATCAACGGGGATTTTGGTTGTTGCGAACTCTTGAATTCTCCTCTGATTCGGGCTTGCTTAATTAAAAACAAAGGATAATAACCGGCAATGTTCAATAAAAACAAATAAAAATAATATTGAAAAAATTCTTTTCACTAGCCAGATATTTGAACCGCAAATATAGAAATATTAAACATTCAAAGCAGATTAAGTTATAAATGAATTAACGGGCCAGAGATTTGAATTGAATAGTTAAATCCAAACTGAACCATTTTTGTTTTAAATCCGTCACCATTTGGAAAAGTTGTAATTTTATTGGGTTTCATTCAATGATCCACAGTTGGATTGAAGAGCTACAAACCAAGGAGGCATAACATTTTTTTTATCATTGTTAATGTGTGTACTAAACATTTCTGCACTATACAGCCAGAGTATTCATGAAAAGTACATTGACATTGATGAACACTCTGGTTGTCTGCATAAATTCATTTACGAAAAGGTAGTAAATCTGTGATCAATCCCAGCCCATTGCTTTCTTGACTATGATGTAAAATTTTATGTGTTCTGACATTGAAGCCTACGACACGACAAACCAATTTAGCGGAAATGCCATAATATCAGCGGAAGTAATCCCCGAGATGGATACCTCCCCATTGAATTGAGCAACAAATTACAGGCCGATTCAGTATTTATTAATGGAACAAAAACATCTTTATTCACATGCTTCCCATAAGTTAGCCATCCCTACTTTCCCTGACGCAGGGAATCACTGACTTTTCAATGTTATTATCATACTCCTTCCAATTATTCATCCTCCTAGTTACAGTGCTACAACGGCCCCCACTTACGGAGATTTTCAATGTATCCCAATCCTTTTCCGAACCCGCCTGATGCACGAATGGATGTTCTGTAAACAAGAATTGGAAGACAAGGCAGATTCTGTCCATATTTTTGTTACTACTGACAGCAGTTTAAAGTGGCAGGCTCCCAGATTGTTGACTGAAGTTTTACTCCCGGATGGGAAGGCAAGGTATGAATGGCGGACCAATCAAATGACAAACTTACATTACCTGATAGCATTTGCCATATCAGATTACCATGGGTATAGCATCTATGCCAAACCCGAAAATTTAATTAACGATTCAATATGGGTGTTAAATTATGTATACGATTATCCCAATTGCCTTGAATCGAACAAAACAAGCATTGACCAAACGGCAGATATGATCGAATTTTTCCGGTATTTGGATTGTATCCTTTTTATGAAGAAAATATGGTCATTATATGTGGTACCTTCCAGCCTTCTCTGGAATGGAGCACATCACCATGAGTGGCATGCGCTATTTCGTCTTCGCATCTTGTCTCACATGAACTCGGACACCTTATTTAAGTGGATAACGTAACTTGTGCAACCTGGAGCGATATATGGGTAAATGAGGGATTTGCATCCTATGGCCAATACATAGCCCGGAGTATTTTAATTTCGGAAGCCAATGCAAACAGCCTGATGAATTCATATCACAATACCGCAATGTCAATTCCCGATGGATCCGTTTATGTGTCTGTTGAGGATTTAAGCAGTTCAGGAAGGATATTCGAAACGCGTCTTACCCACGAAAAGGTGCAGCCCTGTATATGATTCGCCATGAAATGAATAATGATTCCTTGTTCTTAAAACATTGTACGACTATCAGCAAGAATATAAAGACAGCATTGCTACCGGCCTTGATTTTAAAAATGTTTGTGAGGAAGTCAAAAACCAGATTTTACCACTTTTTTGATCACTGTACTTTGGTGAAGGATATCCCATTTTGATGTTTCCTTTACTACAAATTGGCGATACCGGCATATGTAAGGTCTGTTCAATCCACATCAATCAGAGATAATCCCATTGTTTAAAACACCCATTGAAGTTAAGTTTCCTAATTATAATAGCCCCCGATCAGATTACCTGCTTTATCAACACTCAAACGACAGTTTTCAAAGCAATGGTCCCTTATGAGGTTGAAAAAAATTAGCCTGACAATTGATCCGGAACAATTTGATACTAAACAAAATCAACTCATCACACATATGAAAAATCTTGACCTTAAAGTGATCCTAGTGGTGCTATAATCCAGTGAGAAGGCCTTATGATGTTATATTTAAACCCATCCCAATTACCTTGAGCAGCTCTTCAATCAACTTCCCCAATTATTCGGGTAATTGAATCAGTTTCCAGCATTCCAAATGAAGAAATAGTTGATTGCCTTGATTGAAATATTGGATACTACGCAGGCCGAATATGTTGTTAATGAAACCATCGCTGAGCGAAAAAGCCGCCTTTTTATTGAATGATTAGTTCCTGTTGTGGATTGACGGTTCATCCCATCTCCGTATTTAGTACCGATATTACGAAATCAACTATTCATTGCCATATATCACCGGAATCACCTTGGTATTTTATCAGCAAATCTATTTTTGCAATGTTAACAACGGAGTTTATGAGTAATGATTTAACCACTGCCAGTATAAAGTTTATAACGGTGCCGGGTTATAAAGAATTAGCCATAGGCATATGGGAATGGTGCCGGAGATGCTGATGTCAGCGGAATGATTTCGACGTATACGATAAACCAATTGTAGAACAATTTGGTCATGGTGAAGAAGGTTATTTAGGTTCGACCAAACCTGATTCTCAGACACCAACATTGGATATGATACTTGCTGGTTGCCTAACGTAGGAAGGGACCCAAATTCCAGAGTAAATTGTAATGTTTTTATTAATAATAATGTTTAGTTACTTTTGCTTGATAATTAACGTAGTCGAACAATCGAAAAGTAAAACAATAGCGAAACTCAACTTATTTACCATTTCTTCCGTTTTCTTTAAATGTGCCCTTGTCCGCTCAGGTTACATTTGTTGTTGACTCCCTTCCTGATTATACACCTTTGGGAGATGTTTTATATATTGCAGGGATTTTTCAAGGCTGGAATCCATATGATCCAAACTTGTTTTTACAAAAACAATGATGAAAATGGTTTATTGAGTTAATGATATGCCTGCCGGAACTACTATTAATTTTAAATACCATGTGAAGTATCGTGTATGTGCGGTATAAGAAGGATGATAACCCAACGGGCAATTTACTTTTGAAATGGAGAACCACAGATCATTATTTCTTTCAATTGTGATTATGGCGGCGGAGGAAGCACAGCACAGATAGTGTGGAAGCACGTGATGAAGATTTTTACATGCCCCAACTTGACCGATAAATGTAGATGTGGATTTATTTGCCACCCTGGGACTGACGAATAATATTGCATGCCATCCGGCTCTGCACATGCACGATGGCCAAATTTTTGATATTCAACACTATTTTTGTTTTCGGCGAGTGGGAAGTTGACGACCTTTAAATAACCTCGCTTTGCAAGGATATTTTGTTCCCATTGTAGTTGGTATTGACAATGGCGGTGTAGAAAGGATCAATGAATACACACCCTGGCCAAACAGTCAATATGGAGGAGGAGACGGCAGCCTGTATATTGATTTTATTGTCGAAACATTGAAACCCCATATCGATCAGCATTACAGAACCCTTCCAAACCGAGAATCTACAGCCATTTGGGGTAGTTCTTTGGGTGGATTGATTTCTCACTACGGTGCATTAAAATATCAAAACGTTTTCAGCAAGGCAGGTATTTATTCCCCATCTTATTGGTTCTCAGATTCTGTATGGATGTTCACTACCGAAACAGGACGTCAGGAAGAGATGCGCTTTTACCAAATGACCGGAAGCCTTGAGGGTGGTAGCATGGTGCCAAATACCTGGGGCATGCATGATACAATTACAAACCTTGGCTTTGGCGAGAATGAGTTATCCACTTCAATAATTGAAGGAGGAGAGCACAATGAGCAATTATGGAAGGAAAACTTTGAAGAAGCCTATCTGTGGCTGTTTTATTCTTTTGCTAATTCGATAAATGACCAGGTTATAACAAAAGAGTTTATAGTGTCGCCAAATCCAGTTGGCGAATATTTATATCTGCCAATTCAATTTGAAAACAAAGCAGAAAGGGTTACGATTTATAACACTCAAGGAGCATCCGTTTATAAATCATCAATTTTTATTCAAAACTCAATAAATGTTTCAGAATTGGGTTCGGGATTCTATATCATGCAAATAGTTGCGGGTAAAAATAGATACAGGGGAAAATTTATTAAAGAATAAGTTCAACCAGAATTTTCTTTATAACTCCAATAAAAATTGTAGCGTATCCACCCCATCCGCATAATCCCACAATTCAGGATTTTGAGCTCTCCCCAAGGGAATTGAATTTTCTACTTCAGGGATATTACTTACAACACACTGAACCAAATCTTCATTGGCTTTCATCCATTCATTTACATCAGAAATTGAATCATAATATTCATAAAATAATACTGAAGGGGGTGAAGCAATGGAAGAATCTTCCTTAATCATCAAGAAGCCATTATCGAAATGGTGCACTTTGTTAATGAGAAAAATTGATCGGTAATACTCATAATTGTTGTTGTACTTATGATGATCTGAAACGGTTTTATATTCAGCAATTGTTTGAAAAGTTTGTCAAAAGTATAATTACCAGACAAATACTAGACACGCCCTGCATCCCATACTGAAATAAACTAAAAGATCACTACCCACCCCTGAGTCTTTTTCTGATTCATAAAATCGCCTTCACTCCTACCCATTTGTTTTTTCGAAATGATGTGGGATATTTTCCGAAATAATACTCAAAACATCAATATTACTACTGGCTGCGATCACTGCATCAAACCACAGGTTCATTATCAAAAAAACTTTATATAATCACTAAACGCAGGTTCTAGTTCAATTAATTTATCTTCGCAATTGCTTGTAAAAGTTTATTGTCATCGGATGAGGGTTTTCCTAAGAATCTGTTACAGAGATCAATACACATAAAAAGTCATGAAAAACCAACAACCGGAATATTTCTCGCCATTACCACCCTGATATCTTAACAGAATCGTTATTTCGAAATATCTCTAATGTGTATGCAGACAATAACTGTTTCTCTACTTCTATCAAGCTGTTAAGCTTTCACCGAGGGGCATTCAATGGTGGCAACATATTCGGGAGTAAACCAGGCGTTGTAATGATGACTATCTCCAATCAGAATTTCAATTTATCCTGTTCTTCTGATCCATTTTTAAATCCATTTAAACTTTGCAAATAGTTTCCAAGTTTTTCGAATGCCAACCCGTTTTTCCAAATGGCATATTCCTTACAAAATTCTTCTTCGTCATCAAATACTTCAAAGTATCCGATAATTATTTTTAGATTCTTTCGGGCTGAAAGTACCTGCAAAAATAATATTCTCTTTTTGTTAAGTAAAAATTAATGCTAAAAATTTTACTTTGCTTCCTTTGATAATTAAACCAAGCTGGTTGACACAAACGTATAGATATGAAGAAACATAATTTTATGCAGGGCCTCCCATTCTGCCCCAATACACTATTGAAAAACACAGCAAAGGCTGTGATTGACTTTGCCGGAACCGGTTTATCGGTACTGAAAAAAATCTCACATAGGAAGTAAAGAATTCTGTAGCTGTTATGGATGCAGTTTATGCCTCTGTTTAAAGAATTTATCAATATCTCTGGAAGGTTACTCCGTAATTTTTCTGGGAGGAGGTGCAAGCCTGCAAATTGCAAAATTTATCCCCTTCAATTTATTGAAAACGAAAGCCGTTTTCACTCTCAATACGGGAACCTTAAGCAAAAAGAAAGCCACCAAAGAAGCCAAAGGTTTTGGAGAAGTAGACGTTGTTGCCTCCTCCGAAGATAAAAACTTCAACTACATTCCAAAAGGATATAAATATCTCTGCAGACGCTGACTATTTCCACATTACAACCAACACTTATTTACGGTACTGAAAATTCGTGAAGATATTGATTGCCCCATACCATTAGTAGCTGATATGTCATCTGATATCTTCAGCCGCCCGATTTGATGTTTCAAAATATGCCATTATTTATGGTGGAGCTCCTCAAAAACCTGGCTCCTTCAGGTTAAGAGCATTTGTAATTGTTAAAAACGACGTTCTGCAAAATGAGAGGCATATACTAACGATGCTTAATTATCAAACACATATTGATAAAAAGAATCCATGTAACCAATACACCTCCTTGTCTACCTGTATTTTCGGCTTTGCAAACGCTGAAAATGGTTAAAAGAAAACGGGGGCATTGCAGCCATGGCGAAAAAGAACATTGAAAAAGCGAATTTTGCTGTACAACGAAATTGATCGCAATAAGCTATTTGTTGGAACTGTAGCAAAGGAAGACAGATCGTTGATGAACATCTGTTTTGTGATGAATGAAGAGTAGTGATCTGAAGCAAATTCCTGATTTTGCAACTTCCAAGGATGGTTGGAATAAAAGGACACCAGGCTCTGTTGGTGGATTCGAGGCTTCTACATACAATGCGTTACCTATTGAAAGCGTGCAGGCACTGGTTAGTGCGATGCAGGAATTTGAAAGATGTGAGCTCGAAGTTCGGGATGTTCGGAGATTGAAGTTGGATATTAAAAATGACAACTGTATTAAATAAAAAAATAAAAATATGACTAAAGTACTATAGCAACTGAAAAAACCATTCGCTCCCGCAGCGGTGAATAGCATTCGCGAAGTATTTGAAGGTGCCGGTTACGAAATTGCTTTACTGAAAAGTACACCGATCAGGCAGATTTTATAAATGCTGTTAAAGATGTGGATGTCTCCTCTATCATAAGAAGCGATAAAGCTACTATGTGAAGTGATAGAAGCCGGAAAAAACCTGAAAATTATTGTTCGGGGCCGGTGCAGGATACGATAACATTGACCTTGAAGCAGCAACTGCCAATAATGTAGTTGCCATGAACACGCCGGGGCAAAATTCGAATGCCGGCTGAATTGGCCTGGGAATGATGGTTTTCCGGGCCAGGAAACAATTTGGTGGTGGAGCAGGAACAGAGTTAAAAGGTAAAAAAATTGGTATTCATGCATTTGGTAATGTGGGCCAACTGGTTGCAGAAATTGCCAAAGGATTTGGGATGGAAGTATACGCTTTTGATCCTTTTATTGCAAAAGAAAAGATAGAAAATTATGGCGTAAAAGCTGTTGATACAGTTGAAGAACTCATTCCGCTTGCCAGTATATTTCATTGCACATTCCTGCCAATGAACATGCCAAAGAAGTCGATCAACTTTGAATATTGTCGCTGATGTTCGAAGGAGCAACTTTGGTAAATACCGCAAGAAAAGAAGTGATTGATGAAGAAGGGTTGAAAATGATGTCTGAACAGCGGCCAGAGCTTACCTACATTTCTGATATTGCACCTGATTGCAAAAATGAAATTGCTGCTGATTTTGAAGGCAGGTATTTCTTTACTCCTAAAAAAATGGGTGCGCAAACAGCAGAAGCCAACATCAATGCAGGAATTGCTGCTGCAAACCAAATAGTTGGGTTTATTGAAAATGGTGATACTACCTTTAAAGCGGAATTAAGGCTATCTATAATTTGCCTGTTATGAAAATAAAATGACAGGCAAATTAATTTTAACTTGCAGGTTTACAGAATATACAATATTATTAAAATAAGAGGTTAATAATTACTAAATACTTACTAATGGAAAAAGATTCTACCAATTTATCCACGTTTTTTAAGTTTGAAGACCTAAGGGTTTATGATAAATCATTGGTTTATATTGATTGGGTTTACAATACTTTCAGTATGCTCCCTGAAACTTACAACAGGGAACTCTATTTAAAGTTCGTCTCCTCATCACAGGCTATTGCTTTTTACATATCAAGCCGAAGGTTCATCTTCGAAACAAAGCCAGTTTGTTTATTATTTAAAATTGGCTAAAAGTGCTATCCGCGAATGCATTGTTTTAACTTCCATTGCAGAAAAACAAAACGTATTTGGAGAATCTTCTGTGAATGAATCGCGTGAAGTGTTAATGGAATTGACCAAAATGATTGGTGCGTTGATTGTCTGTTGCAACGATCGGGAGCCGGCACAGGAAACCACCGTGATAATGGTCGAAACAACCGAAGGGACTTTAATAATGAAATGGCTATTGAAGATCCGACCAATTATAACAGTATTAAATTATTCATTAAATAAGATTTTTTAACATGGCTGTATTAAAAGCTTTTAAGGGGCTCAGGCCACCTGCTGAATTTGCTAAGGATGTTGCTTCTCGTCCTTATGATGTTCTTAATTCGGAAGAAGCAAGAGAAGAAGCAAATGGGAACGAAAAATCGCTTCTTCATATTATTAAACCGGAAATTGACCTTGACCCCGAAATTGATGTTCATGCAGAAGTTGTGTATGAAAAAGCCCGGGAAAATTTTCTTCTGGGATTTCCAAAAAAAAAGGTTGGCTGCTTGATGACGAAGAAGATTACCTTTATATATACGGACAAACCATGTGGGGTAAAACTCAGTATGGTCTTGTAGGTTGAAGCGTTGTTGATGATTACCTGAAGGGATCATTAAAAGCATGAACTGACACGTCCTGATAAGGAAGAAGACCGGATGAAAACACGTTCGGATAAACAATGCCAATCTGAGCCGGTGTTTTTCTCATACCCGCCAATGAACAAATTGATGAAATTGTTAAAGCATTTATCCTGAGCAATGCCCTGGAATATGATTTTGTTTCGGATGATGGAATCACATCATTTTAGTGATAAAAGACAAAGGCATCATCAACAGCCTTACTGGAATTGTTTGAGGCGATTCCCTATACGTATGTGGCTGACGGACATCACAACTGCTGCTGCTGCCCTGGTGGGAAAAGAAAAAAGAGATAACAATCCGAACCATACCGGAGAGGAAGAATACAATTTCTTCCTTGCAGTTCATTTCCCCGATGACCAGCTAACCATTATTGACTATAACCGGGTTGTCACAGATCTGAATGGAATGGATGCACCGGCATTTATTGAAAAACTGAAACAAAATTTTAGTGTAGAACAAAAAGGGGAAGCGATTTACAAACCCAGCGGATTGCATAATTTCAGCATGTACGTGGAAGGCAAATGGTACTCCCTGACTTCGAAAGAAGGCACGTATGACGATAATGACCCCATCGGGGTATTGGATGTAACCATATTATCAAACCACGTTCTGGACCCTCTGCTGGATATTAAGAACCTGCGTACCTCGCAACGGATTGATTTTGTTGGCGGAATACGCGGGCTGGAAGAATTAAAAAGAAGGGTTGACAATGGTGAGATGAAAGCAGCCTTTGCCCTCTACCCTGTTTCGATGAAGCAATTGATTGATATTGCTGACAGCGGAAATATCATGCCACCAAAAACTACCTGGTTTGAGCCTAAGTTAAGAAGTGGATTGGTAGTACATAAATTAGATTAGAAGCGGTAAACTATATTTTTGAAAGCCACATGTGTTTGCATGTGGCTTTTTTTGTTTAGTATTTCATAAGGTACATCTAATTTTTTTAATCCTTGTATTTATTTGATTTTAGAAGTTGGACGAAATCGTTGAGGAGGTTATTTTCGCGCTGGAGGATTTGGATTTGTTGTTTGAGTTGTTGGTTTTCGTTCTGAAGCGCTTTGTATTGTTCGGGGGAGACTTTGGGGGCCGGAAGGTAGTATTTGAAGAAGTTATGGTTGAGGGCTGAGGAGAACTGAAGAAGACGTTGGATTGACATATCCTCGCGTTGGAGGATTTTGTAGGTTGCGGGAGTGGAAATATTGAGCTTTGCTGCGAGTTTTTTTACACTTATGCCTTGCTTTTGTGCCTGTTGGTGGATGATTTTTCCTATCTGTACCATTTTATATAAGGTTTATGGTGTTTTTAGAATAGCAAATGTAGTTAAATTATATGAAGAATAAAGTAAATATATAGTTTTATAAAGAATATATATATATAGGTAAAAATGAATGATAATAATTATATATAATAGATAATATCAAATAATATATTTTTGATATAATCCTATAAATATAAATATAATTTGTAAAAATGGATACTTTGTATAATCTATATATAAAATGATAAACATTTAGTTACTTTTTTTTGAATTATAGCTGTTTTGAAGTGAATTGCAGGCAGGTGTGGAGGCATACTAAGCTCCTGGAAGGAATTGATGGGGATGTAAGGAAGAAATAAGCAGTGTATTTGTGGATTAATAGGAATTTGGGGAGCTTTATTTCAAATTGGGAACAGCGGGGCAGTCATTATTTTTGGGGATTCCTCACTTCGTTCGGAATGACAGTGTTTGTTGACGGCTGGTGGTGTTTTGGATACAAATTTGGGACAGTGGCTTTATTTATTGAAGGTACAAACTTGAAGGTGCGGGTTGGGTAATTATATTCATCCTTAATATCGTATGATCACTGATTTTTTTAAACTAAGTTTTGAAGAAAATGGAGTAATTATTCAAATTTCTTTTACTTTTGCTTTGGTTTACCAAAACACCTCTACACATGCTTAAAAAACCTGATTTTACAGAGAGAGAGAGAGAGAGAGAGAGAGCCTGCCCGGCCCAAAAGACGGGAGAGTAAAATCCAATCTCCAAGAATCGATTTTGGTATACTGCAAAAGTGGAAAACCCAGGCCCAACCTGAAACATTATTCCTGAAACATTGAACCGATTATGATTAACCTCATTATAACCGATGATCATCCGATTTTTATTGATGGACTAAAAACTGTCCTATCCAATGTAACGGGAATTGCAATAGTGGGCGAAGCTCTCAACGGAAAGCAATTGCTTGAACTTCTGGAGGACAGCCTGGCCGATATAGTGTTGCTGGATATTAACATGCCGGAAATGGACGGTTTGGAGACAGCACAAATTGTAAAGCAGCAATACAGTTATGTTAAAATCATCATGCTGACTCAATTTGGCGAAAAACGCTTTATAAAGAAATGCATGGAAATGGGGGTCGAGGGATATTTGTTAAAGGATTGCGAAAAGCAGGAATTAATTAAAGCAATTATAGCCGTTTACATGGGTGGGATTTTTTATAATGCAAATTGCCAACCAGAGAGTGGGTTTTTTGCACCTGTCGTTGATGACCATAATCCGTTTCATATTTCGGAAAAGGAAAAGCAGGTTTTGAAACTCATTGCAGAAGAAAAATGCAATACTGAAATTGCCAAAAAAATGTCAATTAGCATCAATACGGTGAAAACTTACCGGGAAAGGCTTATGCTAAAATCGGGAACAAAAAACACTGCCGGGCTAATGTATTGGGCCGTAAAAAACAAACTGTTATGAATTACATGTCCCCCAAAAGTACTACAAGGCATGTCCCCCAAAAGTACCACAAAATAAATATGGCCTTGTCCCCTGAAAGTACCACAAGAAATAACATTAACTATTTTATATTGGCGGCAGATTACTTAAAACCTTTTGAATATGATCTGCTGTTTGAAACCGATTGTTTTAGAGCCCCCTTAAAAAGAAAAAAATTGTATCTTTATCAATGCTTTTTACCTGATGACTTATTAAATTAAATTAATGAAAAAACTTCTTCTATTTGTTCTTGTAATCCAGTTTTATTCTGCACTTTCTATTTCGCAGGACTTTTGGGAAGGAATAATAGTTCCCGATTCTCTGAATTACCGCTGTATGGAAATGGACCCAAATGGAGAAATTTTTTTGGGAATGTGGGGCTTTGAATACCCGGGAGGCATTTATCGATCAACTGATGATGCCCAGACCTGGCAATACCTCGGGCTGGATGGAAAACCGGTTTATGAACTGGAAGTTTGTAGTAACGGAGACATCCTTGCTGGGATTACACATGGCATATATAAATCGAATGACAATGGAAATAGCTGGTACGAAGTATATTATTCATCCGGTAATATGACTTCAATCTTGTCATTGAACAATGGATATGTATTTGCAGGCGGCCATGATAATTTGCATGGGATTATCCGTTCGAAAGCTGGGAAACAGTGATTCTTTGAATTTGAAGAACTTGTATTTGATATTGCAATTTCACCTGACAATATCATATACGCAGGTACAAGCAAATGTGTTTGGCAATAGGGGCGTATAAGCAAATCAGAAGATTGGGGTGAATTGGGAGTATATTGGTCCTGATGCATCCGTTCATTCGATTTGAAACATTGAATGATAAATACATTATTGCTGGAACAAATTGGCTTGGTATTCAAAAATATGAGAATGAAATCTGGTCAATAATTGAACCTTGATATTGCTGGTGAATCAATTCTTCGATATGGGAATAGTATAGTTATTGGTTATAAAGAATTGTATGTATTGGGCGGAGGTTAATTTCAATTGACAATGGTGTTACTTTTGAAAAAATGAATAATGGGATACCTGATAATCAAGGTGGGATTTGTGGTGTAGTCGTAGATCCAAATGGTTTTTTATATATCCATAATGACCCTCCCGTAAATAGTTATGATGAATCATTTATATGTCGAAGTATTAATCCTATAACTAATATTTCTGAGGAATTGGATATTATTCAAGAATTTAGAATTACCTACCCAACTCAGAATTTAGGTGTCTTGTCCTTGTATCAAGTAAACAATCAAGAGATAAGACAGAATCAGTTGAGGATATACAATACCATGGCCAAATTAATCGTCCTCAGAAATTTTTTATAAAAAAATATTGAGATTAATCTGCTCGATTATAGTTTAGTAAAAAAAGTCGGAATTTATATTATTAATGTTTTTTCCGGACAAAATATTCAATCGGAGAAATATTTTTTATCCTTCTTTCTAATAATAATAGCTATCAATTACAACTTTTATTGTTTTTGCAAATTCATGTTTTCTTTCTTATACAGTCAATAAGTTTACAAACATTAAAATTAATTAGAATGAAACGACAATTAGCTTATTTAAAATTACTTTAATATTATTTGTATTTAAATTACATTTGGTCAATACGAAACTTCGCCAAGAAGGAGTCTTGATAAGCAGTGAAGAGGACCAATGGTTGGAAAAATTTACCTGCACTTGTTTTATCTTTCTGTTTCGGAAAATACTATCCTGCTATATGAAGTTGATAATACTTCAAGAGATTTATTGGCCAGTTAACTGGCTAAATCAAGGACCTTACAATATGTGCGCATCTGCAGCTATAACATATTTTTGTTTCACATATGAAATAAATAGAATAAAAAATATTCCAAGTAATTCCTGGGAATCTTACTATATGCCCAATTGGACTTGGAATTTTTTAAATGAAGGAGGAAATAACGGTTCATTGCTGTCTGAAACATATGATGTTTTATTAAAAGCCGGAGGTTGTACTGTTGCGAACTGGGGTGATTTCAATATGGGACAAATAAAAAAATGGATTTCAGGTTATGACAGTTATGTAGACAATATGAACAATAGAGTCAAATCGGTTTATAAAATTCAGGAACTGTATGATCCCGCCCAGCTTAATCTATTAAAACATTGGGTACATAATCATAATGAAGGCGGAACTTCAGGTGGATTAGCTGTTATTTCAGATCAATTTAACATTATACCTGCACAACTTCCAATTGAAAGTGATTATGCATTTCAAGAAGTTGTGACGCAATGGGGACCTAACTCTAATCATGCGTTAACTATTGTAGGTTATTGTGATGGTGTAAAATATGACTTTAATGGTGACAATCAGTTTACAAATGATATAGACTTAAATGGTGATAATATTTTAAATGTTAGGGATTGGGAAATTGGAGCATTTAAAGTTGCCAACAGTGCTGGAGGAAACTGGAGCAATGACGGTTCTATTTGGATTCCATATAAAGTAATGGCAGAAAACACCCCAGGCGGCGGAACGAATCCAACAGCAACAGTAATTGAAGTTGAAGATAAAACGTTAGCAGACAAAGGAATTGTAATAAAGGGAAAAGTAGCACATGGTAATAGATTTAAACTTGGTATGGGAAGTGGTTATTCAGAATCGGCCAACGATTTGCAGCCTGATGAATGGTTTTCATCAGAAATACTTTCTGTCCAAGGAGGCCCATTCCCTATGAATGGTTATAATGATACACCACTTGAATTTGCCATTGATTATAGTTTTTACAATAACTATGAGAATAACAATATTGGAAAGATATTTTCAGTAATTGTCGTTCCTACAAGTTCTGAAAATGCGTATTTTGATTTTTTGTCAATGATAGATTATCGTTGGAACGAAGAATTCGAATTGTTTTATAGTGAAGAACCATTTGTCTTACAACCAATGTTTGGTTATTATTATTTAGGTATCCCCTACGACCTTATCCCCCATGAAGCCAATATCGAAGAAGACCTTGATTTGTTTAGTGACATGGTTTCACGGTTTACGCCAACTGTTAGCAACGGGGCTACCCTTACGGTTGAAAACGGGGTAAGTATTGACATGTACAATAGCGAAATCCATATCGAGCAGGGTAGTTCGCTTGTAATAGAGGACAATGCTATCATCCATGCCAAAGCCGGTATATGTAAAGTAGTGGTCAACGGCAACTTTTCCATGGGTTCCAATGTCAGTTTTATTGCCGATGAAGGGGCGCAAATACAGCTTGTAATTGACAATCCAACCTTATCTTCCACCATTAATACTGCTGTTTTTGAACGCGGTTTATTACAGAGCAACCAGGCTTCATTGACCTTAAATTCATGCAGTTTTGATGTTGCAGGGGGTGTTGAGTTTTCGGCGGGCAACCTGGTGGTAAATGGTTGCCAGTTTGACGGAGCAAGCCTTTATGCTGCCAACGGAGCGGACAACTATAAAAAAGTAACGGTTTACAATCAATCTTCTTTTACGGGTGCTGATGGGTATGCCGTACACTTATCGCAATACCCGAACTTTTATATCCACCAGAACCAATTTGAACTGAACAGCAACGGGATCGGGTTGTTCCATTGCGGATCGGGTCGTTTAAACAGGGTTTCGGACAATTTGATTGAAGATAACGGGATAGGAATTGTTGTGTACCACTCAACAGCCGCCATAACCAGTGCCGGGCAAATCAATAACGGGAACATTATCCGTAACAACCATACCGGGATACAATGCTTAGACAAGAGCCATGTAAACCTGAGCGGATATATTGATGCGGATTATTGGAATGAAACCCAACAAATAACAGATAATGATTACAGGGAAATCTATGCCACACAAGGTAGTTTCCCCTGCCCTTTTACGGCCAATGCCATATTTGATGATGACAATGCCGGGAACCCGTATGGAGACCCCATGGTTAGTTATTCAACTACCAACGAGGAACAGTTGGATGTAAAGAAAAATTATTGGGGCAGCGGTTTTAGCTATCTGGACGACCTTAACCCTTCTGAACTGTACCTTTGGGAGCCGGTATGGGAATTGAGCGGATACGGAGGGGGCGATGCTGATGCGGCTATATATATGACTGCAGAGAGCAAGATAGAACAGGAGGATTATACCGGGGCAAAAAGCGATTTGCAGCAACTGGTAGCAACTTACCCGGAATCGATCTATTCGGAGGCTGCACTCAAGGAACTTTATGCGCTTGAGGAATATACAGGAAACAATTACAGCTGGCTTAAGGGGTGGTACAGAACAAATCCTTCAATACAAAGTGATGCCGGGTTAACAAAGCTGGCAGACTTCCAGGCAAATTTCTGTGATATCAAACTTGAAAACTGGCCCACTGCCATTGCCTGGTTCGAAAATGTGATCCAAAACCCTGAAACGATGGAAGATTCCATTTTTGCCATTATTGACCTGGGCTATACTTATTTCCTGATGGAGAACAGTGGTTTGAAGGCAGCCTATTCAGGGAATATGATTGAGCATAAACCGGTTTCTTCAAAGAAATTTGAGGAAAAGAGGGATTACCTGCTATCGCTGTTACGGGAGGATTATTTGAGTGAAAACATGAAAGAAAGCATCGGCCTGTTGAAACCGGGCGAATTGTTGCAGAACGTACCAAACCCATTCAGCGGGCAAACCCAAATATGGTTTAAACTGGACGAAGTCGCAGTAGTTACTATTAATATCGTTGACAATGTAGGAAAGCGGATAAAGACCTATGATGAAGGAATACTGAATAAAGGTTCGTTCTATGTCGAGTTCAATGCCGAGGGGCTGCCCCCAGGAATCTATTTCTACAGTATTGAAGTGAATGGTAAGCTAAGCGATTCGAAGAAGATGGTGGTTGTAAAATAGAAGCATCAATTGAATGATTTTGACAAGCTAAAAAACGAAGCCGGGCAATAAATTGTCCGGCTTTGTGTTGAACTCAAACTACTTTTTCGAGTTCTATTTCAAGGGTTATTTCCTGTCCTTTTTCGATCTGGACTGCGTCTTCAATGTATGTTTTGTAAGCAATTTTTTCGACCTGGATAGAATAATTTCCTGCATTTACCACATCAATTGAGAAATATCCATCGGTTCCTGTTGTGGCTGTCAGGCCTGTTTTAAGAATTGCCACACTGGCACCTGCAATGGGTGCTTCGGTTTCGAAATCGGTAACGCTGCCCGATATGAGGGCTTTGTTGTTTGTTGAGGAACGACGTCCAAGGTCAATTATGATACGGGCGTTGAAGTACTGCTGAACGAAATCGGGGTTAGTGGTTTCGAAAAGCCTCACCAAACGATCGAGCTTTTCTTTAAGGAGTATATCCATTTCTTTGAACTTAAGCTTGAGATCGGCAGTAGCTGCTTTGGATGTGGAATCGGCAACCCTTTTGTCGGGGACGGCGATGTTGTATTGTTCGAGCAAGGCTAATTGGGCAGCTATGTCTTCGGTGGTAACCAGAAAGTCAGCCAACTGGGTTTCGAACTCTATCGCTTTGTTTTGAATTAACAAAGCAATATCAGAAATGATGGTGTCGCGCGCTGATGTGAGATTTGTAGGGGTATAATTAACTTCGGCGAGCAATTCGTGGTTGTTGTTGAGGGCAGCGTATGCAGCTAACCCATTGATGAGTTTGAGTGTTGCTATTGTCAGCTGCTCGCGTGTAAGGGTTTTATTAACTGTAAGACCTTTTTTGTCTTGTTCCTGAATTTGTCGAAGATTTACGATTTCTGCTTTAATGGCCTTTACTTTTGTGGCGATGTCGCTGAATGCGGGAAGGGGTTGCCAAACGATTTTGTTATCATCCAAAACCGTGTCTACCGCTAAAATTGAATTAAACTTGTTTTCTTGTGCGTCTGTCATAATTTTGATTTTTTAGAATTAATAATAAATGTAGTTTGTAAAGATGTGAAGGTGGAATGAGTCGTACAATAGGGTGGAAAAATTTAGATTGAATATAAATAATACTTAAGAAACAGTTAGGATTTCTTCATTATAGATTTCGACAAAACATCTTTAAAATTTACCAATTTCAGTAAGATATTTTTGCTAAATGCCTGAATGTATTTATTGTTGAATACTACCGAGAGTAAGATAATAAATGTGAAACTTTACACATCTGTATCACACAAAAGAAACCAAATTACATTTGTAATAAATAATTATTAATAATACTGCAACTCCTAACATTTGTAAAGCATAGAGCCAATCCCAATAAGTCTCGCATTTTGATGGCCTTGTTTAGATTTGTAAATTACTGAGAATATTAACACAAACTTTACCTTTTCCACAACTTTACTGCTCATTTTCAATACTTTTTACAAATCATATAAAGTTATTATTTAAAATTTTTAAGTGTGGTTTCATTTATCCCGACTACTGACATTAAATCAAACCTTACTGACTGGTTTACTTGCCTTTAACATAAATAAAAGGAAGATTCATCTTAGTCAATTCAAATGCTCAATAAATATTACATTTGTAACATTGCCACAGTTGTCCGCAGATTGATTTGTTAATTACTTTTGTAAACTTTACAATTGTATTTATCAAATAGAATGTACTTTTGTAAATAGGCATTCTTGTCATTAGTTCTAATAAAAAACATCCAGAATCATGGTCAATCGCATTCAAATAATACTAAAAAAAATGAACCTCTCCCCTTCTCAATTGGCAGATGAAATTCAAATTCAGAGGTCGGGAATTTCACATATTTTGTCGGAGCGAAACAAACCCAGTTTGGATTTTGTTTCGAAAGTTTTGGAACGATTTCCTGAGCTCAATGCTGAATGGTTAATTTTTGGAAAAGGCCCAATGATGAAAATTCAAAGCGAACCACAAAAGGAAGAAAAGAAAAAAATAGAGGCTGAGCATGAAATTATACCAGCAGAGTCAAAACCTGATAAATTTATCAGTCCACCACCAATTAATGTAATGAATGATAATGAAAAGAAATACAACACGGAAATAGAAAAAATTGTGATTTTTTACAAAGACAATACATTTAAAGAATATACATCCAAATAAAAAAGTTTGCAACAGGCAGTACACAAATAGTTAACTACCTAATGCAAACTATCTTTGAAAAGAATTTATACGTTAAAATTGCTCCAGTTTCGAGAAAAAGAAATCACCTTCT
Organism: Bacteroidales bacterium; assembly: GCA_041393255.1. GTDB lineage: Bacteria > Bacteroidota > Bacteroidia > Bacteroidales > JAADJA01 > JAADJA01. Next base: position 35,722 of record JAWKKM010000034.1, read on the forward strand.
ATAATGGCGTTTTCATCGCTATCTGATCCATGAACAGCATTCATCCCCAGATTGGTTCCATATAAAGCACGAATGGTTCCGGCTTCTGCTTTAGCCGGATCAGTGGCACCAATAAAATCACGGTATGCCTGAACTGCATTGTCCTTTTCGAGGATGGCTGCCACAATAGGCCCGGATGACATAAACTCCGTCAGCTCACCATAAAAAGGACGTTCCTTATGAATTTCGTAAAATTTTTGTGCTTGTTCCAATGAAAGCTTCATATACTTCATTGCCACGATCCTAAAACCCCCTTCAGAAATTTTGGCCAATATGGGGCCAATGAAGCCTTTTTTAACTGCCATGGGTTTTATCATTGTAAGTGTTATACTTCCTGCCATAATATTAATGTTTTGAATTAAAACGGGCAAAATTAAAGATAATTTATAAATTTGCAGCGTTTAAATTCTAATCTGCTCTTTTCTTGAATAGTATAAATTTTTCTGGAGTTAAAAACTTGCTGGGTACGGCGAAAAAAATCTTGCTCACATCCCATTCCAACCCTGACGGAGATGCCTTAGGATCAGGGCTTGCGACATACCATTTCCTGAAACAGATGGGGCATGATGTAAAATTTTTAGTTCCCAACCCCTATCCCGATTTTTTAAACTGGATGCCTGGACAAGAGGATATTATTATTTATGAAAAAGACAGAGAAATTGCAGACAAACTTTTCGGAAATGCAGAATTGTTGTTTTCCCTCGATTACAATGCACCTTCAAGACTGGGAATAGCGGAGGACGCATTTAAAAATGCCAAGGGAATTAAAATAATGATTGATCATCATATCAGCCCGGAAATAGAAGCCTATGACCATATTTGTAGCACAGTGGATACTTCTTCTACCTCCGAGCTTGTTTTCGATTTTATTGAAGCGATTGATTCGAACTTATTAAATATTCCGATTGCAGAATGCCTATATACAGGAATAATGACCGATACAGGATCGTTTAGCTATGCATGCAATTCAGAGAAAACCTTTCTTACTGCCTCAATACTAGTTAAAACAGGCATGGATTGCGTCAGGATCAACCGGATGGTTTATAATACTTATTCTGAAGGCCGTTTACGTTTGTTAGGCTATGCCTTGAGCGAAAAACTAAAAGTGTTCCCCGAATTGTCAACCGCATATATTTCATTAAGCCGGGATGAATTGAACCGCTTCAATTACCAGGTTGGAGACACCGAAGGGCTTGTCAATTATGCGCTATCTATTAAAGGAATTAAGCTGGCAGCATTATTTACCGAGCGTAAAGATAAAATCAGAATATCCTTCCGCTCGGTGGGTGGTTTCTCAGTTAATGATTTGGCCCGTAAATACTTTGAAGGCGGTGGGCATAAAAATGCTGCCGGAGGAGACTCCTACTTACCTATGGACAAAACCCTTGAAAAGTTTGAAAAGTTGATAATTACATTTAAAAACGATTTGAAATACAAATAGAACGAATCAATGCGGTTTATAAAAAAACATTTTTTTCATTTTTTAATATTCTTTCTCGCCTTGATGTTTTTTTCATGCAAAGAAGAGAATCAAAGGTCGGTTAAACCCATTCAGGGTCAGAATGCTGAGGATAAGCTGTTAAGCGCAAATAAAAAACTTGTCAGGTCGGAAAACGAGAAGATTGATGATTATATAAATCGGTACAAATGGGAAACGAATGAAACAGGCACAGGATTAAGGTTTATGATCTATCAGCATGGCAATGGCCCCAAAGCAGAAAAAGGAAATACCCACATCATTAATTTTTCGGTAAGCCTTTAAACGGAGATTTATGCTATACATCAGAAAACAGTGGCCCAAAAGAATTTGTGATAGGAAGTGGAGGGGTTGAGAGTGGACTTGAAGAAGGAATTTTATTATTAAAACAAGGTGACCGAGCAAAATTTATTATACCTTCGCACCTCGCTTTTGGTTTGGTGGGTGACCTTAACAAAATACCTGCGAAGGCAACACTTATATATGACATTGAATTAATTGAAGTTAAATAAATAACAGAAAAAAATGAAAATCACAAAAATCACAACAGGTTTATTCTTTTTACTTACAGCAAGCTTTTTGTTTGTTTCCTGCGACCAGCAATCGGGTGCCAAAAAAGAGGTTACATTGAATACAGAACTGGATAGCGTTAGCTATGCCATTGGAATTGACATTGCCGGAAACATCAAAAAAAGTGGTTTTGAAACTATTAATTCAGATGCTATTGCAAAAGGGTTTGAAGATATTTTTTCGGACAAGGTTCCATTGATCGATCCTTCAGCAGCTAACCAGTTTGTTATGAATTATTTTACCAAAGTAAGGGAAATGAAAGGTAAAAAGAACATGGATGAAGCTGTTCAGTTTTTAGCTGAAAATTCCAAGAAAGATGGAATTCAAACAACAGAAAGCGGACTGCAATACAAAATTCTTGTTGAAGGAACAGGCCCCATACCAAAAGCAACTGACAAAGTAAGTGTTTATTATAAAGGCACTTTATTGGATGGCCGTGAATTTGATGCAACAGCCGAAGGCAACCCGGCCCAGTTTGGTGTTGGAGGTGTTATCAAAGGATGGACAGAGGCATTGCTATTGATGCCTGTGGGATCAAAATGGATGTTATATATTCATCCTGACCTTGCCTATGGCGCTAATCCTCGTCCGGGTGGGATCATTGAAGCAAATCATCTACTTGTTTTCGAAATCGAATTGTTAGAGATTCTTTAAAATAGTAATTAAAATTTTGTCAAATGAATTTACATGAATATCAGGGTAAATCATTATTAAATAAATTTGGGGTACCTGTTCCTCAGGGCATTGTTGCTTTTTCACCCGAAGAAGCATTTGAAGCTGCAAAAAAACTTCAAAAATCGACCGGTACAGACAAATGGGCAGTAAAAGCACAAATCCATGCCGGTGGCCGTGGAAAAGGCGGTGGTGTCAAAATTGCCAAAACCCTTGATGAAGTTCAAAACTACGCCGATCAAATCATCGGAATGCAGCTTGTTACTCCTCAAACAGGATCCGAAGGAAAACAGGTGAGAAAGGTGCTAATTGAGGAAAACATTTTTTACCCCGGGCCATCGGAAACTTTAGAGTTTTACATGTCTGTTTTATTAAACAGAATTACCAGCAAAAACATGATCATGTATTCGCCCCGCGGCGGCATGGACATTGAAAAGGTTGCAGAAGAAACACCTGATGAAATTTTCACTGAAGAGATTGACCCCATAGTTGGAATCATGCCCTTCCAGGCACGGAGGATTGCCTTTAATCTGGGATTGAATGGCCAGGCATTTAAAGAGATGACCAAATTTGTGGTTGCCATTTACAATGCTTATGTTGGAGTGGATGCTTCATTGTTTGAGATTAATCCGGTAATTAAGGCAGCTGATGACAGAGTTTTTGCAGCTGACGCCAAAGTTGTGATTGATAACAATGCTTTGATCCGGCATCCGGATATCGTTGAACTTCGGGACTTTGACGAAGAAGATCAGATAGAAGTGGAAGCCAGCAGGTTCGACCTGAGTTATATTAAACTGACCGGTAATGTAGGCTGTATGGTTAATGGTGCAGGTTTGGCCATGGCCACCATGGATATTATAAAACTTTCCGGAGGTGCACCAGCTAATTTCCTTGATGTAGGGGGTTCGGCTGACTCAAAGAGGGTTGAAGAAGCTTTCCGCATTATTCTGAAAGATCCGAATGTGAAGGCCATTTTGGTGAATATTTTTGGTGGGATTGTCCGTTGCGACAGTGTTGCTCATGGAGTTGTGGATGCGTATAAGCGCATCGGAGAAATCAACATACCCATCATTGTGAGATTGCAAGGAACAAACTCGGAAGAAGGTAAAAAGATTATAGATGAATCCGGGCTGAAGGTGCATTCTGCCATTTTACTTAAAGAGGCAGCGCAACTTGTTTCAGAAGTGCTCGCTTAAGATCTTATCGAAATATAAAAGAAAAGCCTGCAAATTGATTTTTGCAGACTTTTTTTATGGAACAATGATATTCAACGAATTAGGATGCACCTTAATGAATAATTTTTTCCCATGCTTCATGGACTCACCGTCAATGTTTACCCACCTTTTCTTTTTTGATTTTACAATGATTTCGGAGGCTTTAAACAACTCCAGGTGTTTCGATTTGTCAATTTTCCGCCAATACAACAGGCTGGCTAAAACAGGAAAGTCAATAATGGGTGGTTTGGCAGCAATGCAAACATCAAGCAAGCCATCGTCAATCCTGGCATTCGGCGCTATTGCAGTGCCGTATCCAAACTGATCGGAATTTGCAAAAGCAATAAACATTGCCCGGGTATTTATCTCATTATTGTCGTAGGTGATTTTGTACTTCTTGGGTTTATAATTGGGATATTCCTCTGTTACAATACGCAGGTAAGACAAAAAACCCCTTCTTTTACTTTCTGCAAATTTTCGGGCAACAAGACCATCAAAACCAATTCCGGCAATGCTAACAAATAGTTTTTCGTTTATCGAACCGGTATCTATTTTTGCTACATTTTGTTGATTGATAACCTCTATGGCTTTCCTATAATTGGTCGGAATCTTGAGAAAGTTCGCCAGTCCATTACCAGAACCTGCAGGTATTATTCCCAGAACTGCTTGAGAATGAACAAGCCCTTTGGCTGCCTCATTCACAGATCCATCTCCACCTACTGCCACCACAATATCCACTCCTGCTTCTACCTGGGCCCTGCTAATTTCGGTGGCATGGCCAGGGCCTGTTGTTCGCTCAATGGAATAGTCAAATTTTGATCGGTCAATAGATTCCTCAATAATAGCCGTAATGTTGTTTTTTTTATGAACACCCGAAGCAGGATTAACTATAAAAACCAGTTTCTTTCTTTCCATTAATTCTTTTCCTCCCCGACTATTAGCTGATTATCAAGCATCCTGTTGTTGTATTGCTGAACTATAGCTTTTGTTAACCGGCTTAAATGATGAGTAACCTCTTTACTCTGATCAATAACATTTTTTCTCATCAGGCTGTCTACCGATATATTATATAGCGACACATCTTTTTCACCGTCAAACTTATAAACAAAATCACCCTGTATCAATTGGTAAATTCCCGTAAGGTAAGAAATAGCAAATCGCTCAGAAACGCTGTCAAACACCGACTGCCCGAATGCAACATACGGTTCCGGATAATTCAAGAAGTCAAGCACACTGGGCATAATATCGCATTGCTGTGCAATCTTATCACTCATTTCTGCCCAATCACTGTTCTTTTTGTAGAAAATAACCGGAATGGAATAACGCCCGACCGAAGTTTTATAGAAGGGATAATAACCAGAATAGGTGTGATCGGCTGTGATTACAAACAGAGTATTTTCGAACCAGTCCATATCCTTTATGGTATTAAAAAACCTGCTCAAAGCATAGTCGGAATAACCTATACTTTCATGAACATCCAGAGGGCCTTTTTTAAACTTCCCTTTAAGTTCTTCGGGAATCGTATAGGGATGATGGGATGACAATGTAAATACCGTTGAAAAAAACGGCTTCTTTGAATCGTTTAATATTTGAGCGGTATACAGTAAAAATGGTTCATCAAAAATGCCCCAATTCCCATCAAAGAAATTGTCATTATCAAATTCAATCCTCCCGTAATACCGTTCAAATCCTGCAATTTTTGTATACGATTCAAAACTCATGGTTCCATTGGTGCCTCCATGAAAAAAGCCGGTTTCGTAACCTTTTTCCCGAAGCAGGCCACCAATTGAATTGATTTTGTTGCTCACATAAGGTGAGTTTAAATACGGGCTGTTCATCAAGGATGGAATACTGGAAAGTATGGCAGGGATTCCATCAATAGACTTTTCTCCGTTTGCAAACCCTCTAAAAACAAGGCTTTGTCGCATCAATGAATCAAGAAATGGAGTATATCCCTCATAATCTCCCCCCTCAAAACCGGGATTTAAAAAAGCACTATGCTCGGCAGTAAAGCTCTCCAAAACAATAATAACTACATTCGTCTTTTGAAACGGCCCCGCATCAACTCTTGGCTTGTGAACCGGGTTAAAAATTGCATTCAAATCCTCAGTGCCCGAAAAGTAATCTTTTCTTTCTATTGCTGATCGATCATTGGTCTTAATTACGGTAAAGGGTGTATTCAACAATAGAGGGAAGTATTCAGGATTGGTGTGCTCGCCTGCATTCACAAGGTCTATTGGCTTTAACTGCAATCCTCCCCTTCCCATCACAAGAAAAACACCCATAAACAATACAAACATAAGGGCGTCAATAATGTAAGACCTTCTGTTATAGCGATTCACGATAGAATAATTTACCCGGATGCGCCGGCCAACATAAACAAGAAAAAAAACGAAAATGAGAAACAATACAAAAACCGGCCAAAAGTCAATGACAAAATCAGGAATTAGGGAAATGATCTCTGTTTTGTTATCTCCAATATATTGGTAAACATCCACGGTCATCCGTTTTCCCGTAAACCGGAAATAAATTACATCCACAAAATTCAACATTAAGGCCAGCGAATTCATAACATAAAAAACGATGTCCAGGAATCGCTGATATGTTCTTTTATACTTAAATTTAAGGGGTATGGAATTCAATAAAATAAAGGGCAGATTTACACTGACAAGCGTAAACAGATCAAATCGCAATCCGGCAATAAAAATATAAATCAGATCGCCTGCGCCAATTTCGCTAAATAGGGGAACATTGAAAAAGTAAATCAATATGCGGGAAAGAAACAACAGGATAAGCACCAGTAAAAGCCTTAGCAACATAACGCCATATGTATTTCCCGTAAACCCGGCTTTGGATAGCATTTTTACGACAATTGGTTTTATTTACACTGAATTACTTCAACAGTCCTGGTGGCTTCAGCACGGTTTCCTGCATTATCTTCAACAGAATATTTAACAGTGTAGGTGCCAACCACGCTTGGAGCAACTGAACTTGTTGTAACAATTTTGTCAGTAATATCTCCATCCTCTTCATCATAAGCAACAGCCCCGAAATCGAAATAAAGGAAATTAACACAATGAGTTAAAGGGTTATCGCCAACAATCGTTATTACCGGATCGTTTTTATCTTTATTGCATGCAAATAAAAAGAATGCAAACAGAATCAACACTAAAAGTCTCTGGATCGGAATCTTCATTATGCGTGTTTTTTGCAAAATTAGGTAATTCAGATTTTATAACATAGTACTTGGAAGATTCATAGGATAAAACCCTGAATAGAATAAGGTGTTTCGTCCTGAAGATTGTCTGACAGGACTGTCAGATGGAAAGACAGATAGCCTAAAGAAGTTAACGTTTCGGAGACTTCATGCAATTTTTGTTACCACTCAGTAGCAGTATATCACTAATAATAAAAAGGTTGCCTAAGATTCACAGATTAAAGAAAAAATAAAAAATGATTTTCACAGAAAAACAAACAACGTTTGTTTACATCCGTGCAAATAATATGTTGAAGAACAGTAATAATCTGTGAATCTGAGGCATATTTATGCATGTACCTGCTTCGTAGTAACAAATTCTTAAATGAATTATTTACAATTAATCACCTCAACGATCCTTTGGCCTCGGAACGGTTTCCGGCTTCATCTTCAACCTCATACTTAACGGTATAACTTCCAACTTCATTTGTGTTGACCGTTGAGGTAGCTACAATTTTATCCGTTATATCACCATCTTCCTCATCCATTGCAACGGCTCCAGCATCTAAATAAACCATCCCAACACAAACATTTTGCGGATTTTCGCCCAAAATGCTTAGGCGGGAGTCTGTTTTATCCTTATTGCAGGCTAGTAGTATTATTGCAAATAATAGCAGTGATGTAAATCTCAAGATCGTTTTTTCATTGTTCTTTTTTTCGTAAAATTAAACAATTCAGAAAAAATAGCATGGAAGGGAAGAGAGGATCGATTAAAAATTTAAACGGGAGTGATTTATTCCAAAAAAGAAATCCAGAAAAGATAGCGGTTAAATCACCCACTTTCAAATCCGGATTATACTTATTTAAGGATCAAAAGGCTCTTATACCAGGCCCTAATTGGAGTCTATTACTCCTCCCGAACCACTGATATTGACATTGATTTGAGGATTACCCTTATAATAAACACTTCCACTACCTGATATTTTTACGTCGAGATAATTCTTTACAAAAACCTCACTATTGCCGGAACCACTGATATCTACACTCGTATTTTCAGTTTCCAGGCCAAACGCCCTCACATTCCCCGATCCACTGATATATATCCGGTGCTCGTTTGCCTGGCCACTTGCCATGATCTGGCCTGAACCCGAAATGTCACTCTCAATAAGATCAGCAATTGTATGAACTGAAATACTTCCGGAGCCACTGATTTTCAGATATAAGTTCGTAGTATCGGTAAACATATTATCGGTATGAATAAATCCTGATCCACTGATACTGGCATAGTCAAGCATTTTCGATGTGATAAAAATCCGAATACTCGAATGGCTTCCTACATTGTTATAGAAATCAATTCCCCATATTCCGTTGGAAACATATTTTTCGATGTTATTGATGATGTTTTGTTGAGCTTCAATCCGAACTTCTTGTGAGTCGCCTTCGGTCAGTATCACCTCGGCATCAATGCTCAAAGCAATACCAGTAATGGTTGGAAGTTCAAAATTCTGCGAAACGATTGGGCCATCCCTTTTATCCTGCCGCCATCCTTTCCGCACGATGAAAGCAGCACTGCAAATAATACCAATAGGGTTAGTGTGTTAAATTTTGAGTTTTTCATTTTATATTATTTTTTATTGTTTTCAGATTTATTGACAACATAAAAATTAGAGGGTTGCAATCTGAGGAAAAAACCTAAAAAAGCAATTCGGAAAAGAATTTTAAAAGCTCAGTTACTCATTTGCCCATTCAAAATAAGCCTTGATGCACAAATCAAACTTCAGTGCTTCCCATTCGGTTTTTGCCCCGCACTCATACCATGTATTTGGCCACTTATCATAATTGGGGTTTACCCAACATTTCCCGCTTACAATATGTGGTTCAGAATATCCCTTGATAAAAGTTTCAATAGGCAGCGGAATGGTATCGGATGGAGTATTGTATTTGATCAGAATATAGAAATCCGAGTTTTTTTTAAGTTCTACTGACCCCTCCAGATCAATGGTATAATAACCCGCATACTTGCAGATAATTTCGTTAAATCCACTTAGACTGTCTTTTAATATTTTTTGGCCATTATCAAGTTCCCTGAAAACAACCCCTTTAATACGTGTATTCGGATTATTAATTGCTGTCCCAATTTTTGTCAGGTAACCTTCCCTTTGAGCAGTGAACTTTATTAGCCCATAACAGATCGAATCACCAAAACCATATGACTTGTAAGATCCCAAAGTATCATAATAGAAAATTTTTGAGTAAGGTTCAAAGGGGATCCATTTAGGCCAGATAGCATTGTAGTTCAAAACATTGTTATCAGCATAGGGAATATAAAAAAACCCTTTTTCGCCAAAAGATTTCCCCAGGCTATTTTGAGCAATCCAGGCTCCCCTGCCAATGTTTGTATTTAATGTATCGTTCCAGCCAATTAAATTTACAGCATGATTAATTTTCTCCTTTGAGGCATAATAAATGTTTGAGTTAGTATCCAAATCCGACCTTCTATAATACATCATTGAATAGACTGCCCCCAGATCCATAATGGTTTGTTTAACCACATCAGGCTCATTGGGCAAATAGCGGGCATCGGTTATATAAGCTACGGTTTCTGGCTCAGGAATATCCGTAGAATCAGATTGAGGGCTTTTCATTAATGGGCCATCCCTCCTGCTGAAGTAAGCGGTTGCCATATAGTGACTGCCATTGTTGCTAAGGCTTGGGTCAAAGCCATGAAACTGTTTCAAATTTCGGTCGGAAAGTTCAAAATTGCCATAGTCAAAGGTTCGCCAAACCGACTCAACCGACCCCATTACGGCACTTGCCCAACAACCTCCATTGGCTTGGGTTTTCACCGGGCTGATCCGCCCACTATTTCTCAGATCAAAAAACAGCGGCAGGGAATCAGAAACATTCAAATCCCTGTCAAAATCAAAGACTGGAAATGAGTTCTCCGTTTCTTGCGATAAACTGCTAACCCCAAAAATGGCTCCAAATAAAAAAACAAGTAAATGCCTCACAATTGGCGAAAATAATAAAATTACTTTTCAACTTCGGCTTTATTTTCTTCATTAAAAAATACTTATAACACTTTTCCATTTTTATTAACATCCAAAAAAAGGCCTCAATTTTAGCTAATTTTGTCCTCATCGTAGAATTAAAGATAAGCAGTTTTGTTCGGACAAAAATGTTGAATAAGAATTAAGAAAACTAACAACATCCGCATCAAAATAAGCCCATTAAGTTTCTTCATAATATATAATTTAGTCCACGGGACTTAAGTGAAAAAAATAACTATGCCCAACTTCACACATTTGCATGTACACACCCAATATTCCATTCTAGATGGAGCAGCCAACATTGAATTACTGATTAACAAAGCAAAAGAATCAGGAATGGATGCACTGGCCATTACCGATCATGGGACCATGTATGGAGTATTGAAATTTTTCAATGAAGCAAAAAAGCAGCAAATAAAACCAATTATCGGATGCGAGGTATATGTTGCCTTAGGTTCCAGGTTAAAAAAAGAAAAAACACAAGGCAAACAATATCATCACCTGATCCTGCTTGCGAAAAACAAAACCGGTTATCACAACCTTGCTAAACTCACATCACTGGGATACCTTGAAGGTTTTTATTACAAACCAAGGATTGATAAAGAAATACTTGAAAAATACAGCGAAGGGATCATCGCCTCGTCAGCATGTTTGGGCGGCGAAGTCCCACAAGCCGTAATAAATCACGGTGAAGACAAGGCCCAGGAATCAATTGACTGGTTCAAAAGAGTTTTTAAAGATGATTTCTATCTGGAGTTGCAGAATCATGGAATTCCCGAACAGAAAAAGGTGAATGAATCACTTGCAAATCTGGCCAGAAAAAACGATATTAAAATAATTGCCACCAATGACGTACATTACATTAACAAAGAAGACTATAACGCTCACGACATTTTAATCCGGTTAAATACAGGCTCTGATATAGATGATGAAAAGAGTGGCTTAAAATATACCGGGCAGGAATACCTTAAGACTCCCGAAGAAATGGAAGCCTTATTTGCCGATTATCCGGAGGCAATTGCCAACACGCAGGAAATAAAAGACAAAGTTGAAGATTTCAGCATTCACAGTTCGATTATCCTTCCTGAATTTCCCGTACCGGAAGGATTTTCAGACCAGGATGATTACCTTCGTCACCTGACCTATGAAGGAGCAAAAAAACTATATCCGCAAATAACTGACGAGATAAAACACCGGCTCGACTTTGAATTGGATGTAATAAAGAACATGGGATTTCCTGGTTATTTCCTTATTGTTCAGGATTTCATCAACAAAGCGCGCGAGATGGACGTGGTGGTCGGCCCGGGCCGCGGTTCAGCAGCCGGATCAGCTGTGGCCTATTGTACAGGAATTACCAGTATTGATCCCATTAAATACAATTTGCTTTTTGAGCGGTTCCTGAATCCTGAACGGGTTAGTATGCCCGATATTGATGTTGACTTTGATGATGCCGGCAGGGATAAGGTATTGAAATATGTTGTGGATAAATACGGAGACGGACGTGTTGCCCAAATTGTAACGTTCGGAACCATGGCAGCCAGGCTTGCTATTCGGGACGTTGCGCGGGTTTTAAAACTTCCGCTGCCCGATGCAGACAAGCTGGCAAAAATGGTTCCTGAGCGACCCGGTATTACCCTCAGCAAAGCCTACAAAGAAGTTCCGGAACTCGCTCAAATAAAGAACAAGGGTGCTGAATTAGAGAGAAAAACCCTGCAATTTGCCGAAACTCTCGAAGGTTCAGCTCGCCATACCGGAACCCATGCATGTGGTGTTATTATTGGCCCGGATGATCTCATCAATTATGTTCCGCTTGCTACAGCCAAAGATTCAGACCTCATGGTGACCCAGTATGAAGGCAAACTGGTAGAATCAGTTGGAATGCTAAAAATGGATTTTCTGGGACTCAAAACATTATCCATCATCAAAGATGCAATTGTCAACATTCAAAAAAGGCATAATATTAAGATTGATATCGAAAAAATCCCATTGGATGATGTTAAAACATATGAATTATACCAGCGGGGCGAAACCATAGGCACTTTTCAATTTGAGTCGGAAGGAATGCGCTCTTACTTAAAAGAACTTAAGCCCACAGATATTGAGGACCTGATTGCAATGAATGCATTGTACCGTCCGGGCCCGATGGATTTCATACCAACCTACATAAGGCGAAAGCATAAAAAAGAGAAGGTGGAATACCCTCATGCCATGCTTGAAGAAATCCTGACACCAACATTCGGGATCATGGTGTACCAGGAGCAAATCATGAAGACAGCTCAAATTATGGGTGGCTTTTCATTGGGAAAAGCCGACATGCTCAGACGGGCTATGGGTAAGAAAAAAATGGAGATCATGGAAGAACAGAAGGTGATCTTCGTTGAAGGTGCAGCAGAAAAGGGCATTGACAAGAAGAAAGCTGAAGATGTTTTCAACACCATGATGGAATTTGCAAAATACGGGTTCAACCGTTCTCACTCAGCAGCATATTCTGTTATTGCCTATCAAACGGCTTATTTAAAAACCCATTACCCGGCTGAATACATGGCCGCAGTGTTGACTCACAACCTGAATGACATAAAAAAGATCACATTCTTCATTGATGAATGCCAGAGGCAAAACATTCCGGTTCTCGGTCCGGATGTTAACGAAAGCCACCTCAACTTTATGGTGAATAATAAAGGTGAAATACGCTTCGGCTTAGCAGCGATTAAAAATGTGGGAGAGAATGCCGCCCTCAGTATTATTTCAGTCAGGGAAGCATCCGGCCCTTATACTTCAATTTTCGACTTTGCGAAACGAGTCAATCTTAAATCGGTAAACAAAAGAAGCATGGAAGCTTTGGCTGCTGCAGGTGCTTTTGATGCCTTTGAAAACACGCACAGGGCACAGTATTTTTATCGTGAAAACACAGAAGATTCGATATTCCTTGAGAAAATTGTTAAGCATGCAAATGAATTTCAGTTGCAGCAAAACTCTTCACAAGCCAGCCTTTTTGGCGATTCGGATGAAATTGAAGTAAAGGATCCTGAAATGCCACAGAGTGCGCCATGGACTAAACTTGAACAACTAAAAAATGAAAAGGAAGTTACAGGTTTTTATATGTCGGGCCATCCACTTGAGGACTATAAGACTGAAATTGATAATTTTTGTAACACTACAATTAACGAAATCAAGAACAATAAAGAAAAGTATAAAAACAAAAATCTTGCTTTTGCCGGCATCCTTACTTCTGTTAACCACCGGACTTCAAAAACCGGCAATGCATTTGCCACCTTTACACTTGAAGACTTCACCGATTTCGACCAATACATTCTTTTTTCTGAAGACTATCTGAAAATGAAGCATTTTTTGGTGGAAGGATCATCACTGCTGGTCAAAGCACGGATCGTTGAAAGGAATAAAAATACTACTCAGCTGGATATACGAATCAGCAATATCATTCTCCTTTCGGAAGCACTTGACAGGAACACCAATGAAATAGTGTTACAGGTATCTCTCGAAACGATAACAGATAGTTTTGTTGAAGAAATCAAAACGGCCATCAGGAAAGTTCCCGGGAACTGCAAGCTAAAAATCCAGGTTTCCGATCCCGAGGAAAAAACGGAAGTGCTATTGCCGGTTACAAAAAACACGGTTGGGGCATACGATTTTTTAAGGGAAATAAAAGATATAGAGGGTGTTGGATATAAACTTTCATAAAATGGCCGCAGTGCGAACGGAACTTACTAGCAATTGTTTTTTTCAGTTTTATTCGAAAATTAGCGAAAAAGGCTTACTGTTATTAAGTTTTCTTTTTTTGGTTGATTAAAATATTTATTATTTCAGGTAGTTTTATAAAAAAATAATATTTTTGACCGCGTTAAATTGAAATTTAAATTAAATCATATTTAAGATGGCAGTAGAAATAACCGATGCTAATTTTGAAGAAATTGTTCTTAAATCAGACAAACCAGTTATTGTTGACTTTTGGGCTGAATGGTGTGGACCGTGTCGCATGGTAGGGCCAATCGTACAGGAAATTGGACAGGAATATGAAGGAAAAGTTGTAGTTGGCAAACTGGATGTTGACAGTAACCCGGGTGTATCCGTTAAATTCGGGATACGGAATATTCCTACAATCCTTTACTTCAAAGAAGGCCAGATCGTTGACAAACAAGTTGGTGCTGTTCCGAAACAAATTTTGGTTAACAAACTGGAAGCACTTCTTTAACTTTTTATTTGCGATTCGTAATTCCCCTTTCGGGGTTTTAAAGTTTTGTAAATATAACATCTGAGCTTTTGTCGTACAAAAGCACAAAATGTCTTTCGGGGATAGGGATTTTCCTATTGCTTTTTCAAATATGTTAAAGCAATATGCGTTTACCTCCTGAAACAACAAATAGGTAAAAATTCATGGACTATACGATCAACCACAATCGGCTTCAGCAGTTTGGCTCTCTCGATTTTATTGCCAAACAAGTCGTTGAGGGTTTCATTGTGGGCTTGCACAAATCCCCTTTCCATGGATTTTCTGTTGAATTTGCCGAACACCGTTTGTACAATGCAGGTGAGTCCATCAGGCACATTGACTGGAAATTGTATGGCAAAACGGATAAAATGTTTGTCAAACGGTATGAAGAAGAAACCAATTTACGTTGCCGGATTATCCTTGATGTATCGTCCTCCATGTATTTTCCGGTGAAGGAAAATATTTCACTCGACAATCCCAACAAGATCACTTTTTCAGTTTATGCCGCTGCTGCATTGGCCTATCTTTTCAAAAAACAAAGGGATGCTTTTGGTTTAAGCCTTTTTAGCGATACCATTGAAGAACACACCCAGGTTAAATCCAGCTCTTTCCACCAAAAATACATTTACGCCCAACTCGAAGAGCTGCTTAAGCCCCTGCCGGTTACCGAACGAAAGAAAACATCTGCTACTGCTGCTTTGCATGAGATTGCCGAAAAGATCCACAAACGCTCACTTGTAATCATTTTCAGCGATATGCTTGATAATATGTCAACCCCTGACGAGCTTTTTTCCGCTTTGCAACATTTAAAGCACAACAAACATGAGGTTATTCTTTTTCATGTTACCGATAAAAACAAGGAGCTCGATTTTGATTATGAAAACCGGCCCTTTAAGTTTATTGACATGGAATCAGGAAAGGAACTGAAAATCACCCCGAATGAAGTCAGGGAGATTTATACCCAAAAAATTGCAGCCTTTAAAAATGAGCTAAAACTAAAATGCGGACAATACCGTATTGAATTCATCGAAGCAGATATTAACAAGGGATTTGAACAAATACTACTACCCTATTTATTGAAGCGCGAAAAGTTTTCTAGTTGCATTCGTTCGCTACGATTCTACCGAACCCAAAATCTCCTGTTTATCGGAATGAAACTTTTTCTACTTTTGGAACACAATAATTTACATTAAGATGTATCCTGAAATAATTGGTTTTATCCAAATTAAACTCCTTGATGTCATTGATATCTTAATGGTGGCCTTATTGTTATATGGTTTGTATAACCTCCTAAAAGGGACCGTTGCCATCAATATTTTTTTTGGTATTGTTGCCTTCTATTTTTTATGGAAATTTGTAACAGCCCTCGACATGAGGTTGCTGAGCGAAATTTTCGGAGCCTTTATCAGTGTGGGGTTTATTGCCCTGATCGTTGTATTCCAGCCCGAGATTCGAAAATTCCTTCTGATGCTGGGGAAGCCCGGTTTTATAAATAAAAAACGAAGACGCTTCCTGTTTTGGAAATTTGACATTAACAATAACCAGGAATTTGAAATTGACCAACTATTAATTGCTTGTAGAAAAATGTCGTCAAGTAAAACCGGAGCCCTTATTATTATCGCCCGCAGAAGTGAACTTGAACAATATGTAGCAACAGGGGAAATAATAAACGGACGAATCTCGGATGCCCTTATTGAAAGTATTTTCTTCAAGAATAACCCCTTGCACGACGGTGCCATGATCATCCACCAAAACAAGATTGTGGCAGCCCGTTGCATCTTACCTGTATCTGACAATCAAAAAATACCTGCAACAATGGGATTAAGGCACCGGGCAGCCGTTGGTATAACCGAACAATCCGATGCCCTTGCGGTTATTGTTTCAGAAGAAACCGGGGAAATTGCTTTTGCACGGGAAGGACAAATCAATTCCGGGCTGAAACCCAATCAGCTTAAATCCTTGATTAGTGAAGAACTGGTTTAGTGCGGCAGACCATGGTTCCAGGTTTCAAGTTCCGGTTAAGGTTTCAGGTTAAAAAGCCCCATCAGGAAATTATCAATTTCCAAAAAGAAAAATTCATTTCTCCTAAACAGAATAAAAAGTCTATCAATTATTCATAGTTATTCAAAATCTTTTACATTTGTTGCCATATTCTTTTTTAATGTAGTTTTGATTTGATGTATTTATCTGTCTTTTTTTAATCTTTAAAACCTAATATTATGGAACTCACAACTGCTAATGCCATTTCACCGATTGACGGGAGGTATAGAAAAAGCGTAGAAGGCCTTTCCTTTTATTTTTCAGAAGCCGGTTTAATCAACTATAGGGTATTTGTTGAAATTGAATACTTCATCGCTCTTGTTAACCTGCCCCTTCCGCAACTTAAAGATTTTGACAAAGAGCGCATTGATGAACTTCGTGAAATCTGCCGTGCCTTTACTTTCAAAGACGCTGAAGAGGTTAAGAAAATTGAAAAAATAACCAACCACGATGTAAAAGCAGTTGAGTATTACTTAAAAAAGGAATTCGATAAAAAGGGCTTGGGAAAATACAAGGAGTTTTTGCACTTCGGGCTGACCTCTCAGGACATTACCAACACGGCAGTGCCATATGCAATAAAACTTGCCTGCAACGATAGTTTATTTCCCCAATTAAACAAGGTGGTGACAAAACTTTCTTCCCTGGCAAAGGATTGGAAGAACATACCAATGTTGGCACATACACACGGGCAACCGGCATCGCCTACTATTTTAGGCAAAGAGCTATATGTTTTTGTTGAGCGCCTTAAAAACCAGATAAAAACACTTAAAGCAACTCAATTCTCTGCCAAATTTGGAGGAGCAACCGGAAACTTCAACGCCCACCATTCAGCTTACCCAAATATTGATTGGGAAAAATTCGCTAACGACTTCATCAAGAGCATTGGATTGAACCGGCAAAAAACAACAACACAAATAGAGCATTACGATGACCTTGCAGCTTTTTTCGATAATTTAAAAAGGATCAATACCATTTTAATTGATTTAAGCCGCGATCTGTGGATGTATATTTCAATGGATTATTTCAAACAAAAAATCAAGGAAGGAGAAATTGGCTCATCAACGATGCCGCATAAAGTGAACCCTATTGATTTTGAAAACGCTGAAGGCAACCTGGGATTTGCAAATGCCATATTTAATCATTTATCGGGAAAGTTGCCGATATCCCGATTGCAGCGCGACCTTACCGACTCTACCGTTTCCCGGAATATCGGTGTACCGGTAGCCCACTCGCTTTTATCTTACAAATCCTTACTAAAAGGATTGAATAAACTCCTGCTCAACGAAGAAAGGATCAGGCAGCACTTGAACGACAACTGGGCCATTGTTGGAGAAGCCATTCAAACGATATTAAGACGCGAAGGTTTTCCGAAACCCTATGAGAAATTGAAAGAACTGACCCGCAACAATCAAAAAGTTGATAAAGCCGCCATTCAAAACTTCATTAAAAAACTCAAAGTTTCGGATAAAGTCAAACAAGAACTGCTGGCCATAACTCCACATAACTATACCGGACAGAAATTAATCTGATCCTTACACTGAAAAACAAGGAATGTTTAAAAAATATTTGAGAATACTTGCCTATGTAAAGCCATTCTGGTTTTACGCTGTATTAAATATTGTTTTCAACTTACTGGTTGTGGTCTTTTCCTGGTTTCTTTTGTGATGCTGGTTCCATTCCTGAATTTGCTTTTTGGAATTGAAAAACTCGTAGAAGTTAAACCCGAATTGACAATCAGCCCTGACTCCATTCTTGAAAACCTGAATTATTTCATTAGCCAGATCATAATCACCCGGGAAAAGTTGATGCACTTATATTTATTTGTTTCTTTTTGTTAGGAACCTTTTTCCTTCGTAACCTCTTCCGTTTTCTGGCGATGTTTTACCTTGCCAATGTGAGGATAGGGAGCCTGTTAAAGAAATGCGCGATGAGATCTATGAAAAGATACTGATCCTCCCCTTATCCTTCATTCAGCCCATAAAAAAGGGGATATCATGGCCCGTATCACTACCGATGTGCAGGAAGTTGAGTATTCCATTATGAATTACCTCGAAATGATCGTGCGCGATCCGGTCACCATCATTGCATATTTCATTACCCTTTTTATAATGAGTCCTCAACTCACTTTATTTGTTGTAATCCTTTTGCCTGTAACAGGCTATATCATTGGCCGTATCGGAAGATCGTTGCGAAAGGATTCCAAAATCGGACAGGCCCGTTTTGCCGGTTTGCTTTCAACAATTGAAGAAACCATTTCCGGATTAAGAATTATTAAGGCCTTTACCGCTATTGATTTTTCATACCAACGGTTTTACAAAAAAAACAAGGAGTATTCACGCACACTTCTCGGTATTTACCGGACACGCGACCTCTCCTCACCCATGAGCGAATTTTTGTCCTCCGTGGTTATTATTGTTGTATTATGGTTCGGTGGCAGGCTGGTACTTACAAATGATGCCTCCATTTCTGCGGCCATCTTCATTACTTATATTGTTATTTTCTCTCAGATCATTCCTCCGGCAAAAACGTTTGCCACAGGATTCTACAGCATTCAAAAAGGCCTTGCCTCAGCAGAAAGAATATTTGAGATTTTGGATGCAGAAGAGGTGATTGAGGAGAAACCGGATGCCATTGCCAAGCCAGAGTTTGAAAACGATATTGAATACAGGAATGTATTTTTTAAATACAAAAATGAGTATGTCCTCAACGACATCAATTGCAAAATAGATAAAGGGAAAATAATTGCTATAGTAGGACAGTCTGGTGGAGGCAAGTCGACTTTTGTAGATATGCTCCCACGCTTTTATGATACCAATAAAGGCGAAATTTTGATTGATGGAATCCCGATTACCGATTATAAAATAAATGACATCCGCAGCCTGATGGGAATTGTAACCCAGGAAGCGATTTTATTCAACGACACAGTTTTCAATAACATTGCTTTTGGAAAGGATGGAATTACGGAAGAAGACGTCATAAAAGCAGCTAAAATTGCCAATGCCCATGAATTTATTGAAAAAATGGATGAAGGATACCAGTCGAACATCGGCGACCGTGGCACAAAACTTTCAGGTGGGCAAAGACAACGTATAAGCATAGCACGAGCCATTTTAAGAAACCCGCCTATCCTGATCCTGGATGAAGCCACTTCAGCCCTCGATACCGAATCGGAAAGGCTGGTGCAGGATGCGTTAGCCAAAGTGATGAACAACCGGACTTCCATAGTCATCGCTCACCGCTTGTCAACCATTATCCATGCCGATGAGATCATTGTTCTGCAAAAAGGAGAGATAGTTGAAAGGGGTACACACCACGAACTAATCGCTCTTAAAGGAACCTATAAAAAACTTCACGACCTACAGGCTTTCGAATCATAACCTCAACGTCATTGCGAGCGAGGAACGAGCGAAGCAATCTGCCTTTTCATAAAACCAACTTTGGAATAATTACAATCCAATGAAAATTGGTGAACTCCATAAAAGGTATCACTTAGTGAGCAGTTGTTGCCTATTACGGAAAAAACTTATTCATCAGCATATAATCAATATTGCCGGCCTGTGTATGGCAACCAATACAGGCATTCCCCTTTTCAGTAGCCGAAACAGCAACGGTTTCATCCGAATTGATATAACCCCAAACCCAACCATTGGCATCCGCATTCGAATTGTTCGATTGCTTATAAAGGATCGCATAGCGCTCAAGCCCTTTCGATCCATCATACAATTCTTTAACGATCATTGATCCTTCAGGGAAAGTCGTATCCGCATAGATCCTCCCAGTGCTGTCAAGCCTGCTGGCTGCAGTTGCATTGAACCGAGTTCGCAAAAACGGATAATTATGTCCGCTACCCGAGCTTTTATCCAGGTATGCACTCGAATTTTCAAACCATGTATATCCGCTTGAAGAGCTGGCCATATCATACAATTCCTTATCAATTCCTTCCAGTTCATCATCTTTATTGCATGAACTAAAAATTAGTACACTCAATACCAAAACGAACATTGACAACACATTTAATTTTCTCTTATACATAATACAGTATTTCAAATTTGTTAACTGATGAAATAAACCCTTAAACCAAAGTTTTGTTCATGTTGTTAGCTTCGAAACAACTGTAGCAACTATTCCTAATGTCGTTGTATTGGTTAGGGCTTCGTCAAATTCGATAGAGTGGAAAAGAAGCTTAATGTGTGTTCGAATGCAAGCAGAAAAAACTGTTATCAAGATAAAGTCAGTATTTAAAATGTTTTTTTAGCCCATTAATAGGCTTTTCAACAACATACCATGAAATGCTTGCAAGGACCATATTCAATGTAAAAAACAACACAAAATAGCCAAAATCAGATAACTCCAATTTTAAATACCTATTCAGAAATTAAAATAAAGAGGGCCGATAAACATATGATATACATACAATCCGTAACTAATTTTACCAATGTATATCATCACCTTGTTTTCAAGAACATACTTTACTATTCCGCGATAGCCATTTTTTACAGCAATCAATACAATAAAAAAATAAATAAGACTAATTGCCGGATCTTTATAATATTTTACATTTTCATACAATGAATCTGGCTTCCTATAAACAAATAATAAAATAAAAACAGGATCAACACCGATGTTATGGTTTTGATAACCGTTAAATTCAGATTACCAATAAAATCCTTATTGTATTTCATATAATAGGCGATCAAAGCACCCAATCCAAGAGTATGCATCTGACAGATCACCAGCGAATTTGCAAGCCAATAAGGGGTATAAAACATGAAATAATACAGGATCAATACAGATAAGATAATAAGGGTGATAATAATGCTTTTGAGGTTTTTTTGGGGAAAAGGACAACGAGGAATACCCATAACAAATAAAACTGTTCCTCCACAGCCAATGACCAAAAAGTGGGTAAACGAACCCAAATAAGTACTATTTAACGTCATGTAAATATTGGATGTGTATGTTGCAAGCCAGGGGAATATTTCCCGAACATTTGAAAAACCAAGAATCAAAAGAAAAAAAATCGTCAGGTAATAAATAGGAAAAATCCTTAATGACCTCCTTATATAAAAGGATTTTATTGACTTAAACTGCGTTCTATTCTCCGAAACATTTTTCTCCTTGAATTCGAGGATTATAGATGTAATCAAAAAACCACTTATCACAAAAAAAGCGTAACACCTGTTCCGTAAGGCATATTCTTTAGGACCTCAATTTTCATTGAACTTTGCAACCAATGGGCAATCATTACACCCACAATAGCTAATGCCTGAGGCCATCCAATTGTTTAAAATATTTCATTCTTTTTCCAAGCATTAGTTTGAGGCCAGGTTGCAACACTGGCTTGGGAAAATTGCATCCACTGGTTTATCAAATAAAACCAATATCCGCATCCTTTCTCCAATTTAATCACTTAACACAATTTCTGTTCAACGCTTATTTTGAGAGCCTAACGGAATACTTACGAACCATCATAATAAGGGCTGAAAAAAATCACTAAATAAAAAATCAAATAATTTTTACATGGCAGGCTCAAAATTATAACTTTAAATGATACTGGCATTGCAAAAATAAATTATATATTCTTCCGAAAGAATTATTATCGTTTACCTCTGGGAATTGAAATATTAAAGATTATTGCATTTAGCAAATGAACTATTATATCAACGCCCTTGTTATTCATACTGCACTCTGTTATATTATAGTGCTAAAGTTAAATTAAATCCTGAAACCTAAAAATGCTTCCAAACCATAGACGAAGTAATTGAAGAATTAAGCCAAATAGTCTCCGATGCAAAAGCAGTTGGAAGCAGAAAAGGCTATTTCCCTTCCTCTATCTGAATGTGACCATTGAAATTAAAAACAAACTGGCAGAGGGCTATTTCGACAATACCGATTTGATTGAAAAACTCGATGTTGTCTTCGCCAACAGATACTTGCAAGCATATCGGGATTACGAACAAAGAAAACCCATCTCCGCTTCCTGGCAAGTGGCATTTGAAGCAACCAACTTATGGAAGCCCCTTGTAATCCAACATTTATTCCTCGGCATGAATGCCCATATCAGCTTCGACCTGGGAATAGCAGCAGCCACCGTGGCTCCCGGAAACTCAATTCATAATATTAAAACTGATTTCGAAAGAGTAAATGAAATTTTAAGCTCGAAGATCAACCCGGTTCAGGACAATCTTTCCGCTATCTGGCCGTTTCTCAAGCCCATCGATTGGATCATGGGAAATATCGATGAAAGCCTGGCATCTTTCTCCATCCGCGTTGCCCGCGATGCAGCCTGGAAGATGGCGGTTGAGTTAGCTTCTTTTCAAACCGAAACCGAAAAACAACAATACCTTTCTTTTAGGGACAATAAAGTCGCAAACTTCGGAAATAAACTCTATCATCCGGGAATTCTCCTTAGCCTTTTATTGGGATTGATTAGATTAGGAGAAACAGGCAACATTGCAGATAAAATTCGAATTCTATCGAGATAAACCACCATTTTCTAATCCAATGGTTTAAATAGCGAAAGCGTCCGCTTGTGTCGAAAACAAAACCTGCCTCCCGTTGGTGTTGTCCCCAACGAAAAATCCCAATGGTGTTTTTACTTCACCACCAGTTTCTCAACTGCCCGTGTTTCCATGCCACACTCCATAACCAGGTAATAAACTCCCGGAGGTGACTGTCCCAAACCTATTCTGGTTAAACCCTCTTCATTGGCATCGGCATATTCCCTTTTTTCCAAAACAAGCCTGCCCGTGGCGTCAAAAACTTTAAATACCACCATACAATCATCAGCTACCTGGTATTTAATGCTTGTCTCGTTAGTAAATGGGTTGGGAAATATTGCTTCAATTGAATAATCACTTTCAAAATTTTGTGAAATACTCTCTTGTTCCTTATTTAGCGACAACAAAAGGTCAACAGTCTTTTCAGTATGTTTGGCGCTGCTTACAGGTATCAGTTCCGATAGCTGCCCAAGCGATGTTTTATAACTTCCCGCCTCCTCATACGTGTTTCCAATATCAATAACAGCATAAACCGAATCATAATAAGTAGGGTTGTTTAATACTATCGACTCATAATTACTAACCGCTTCCGAATACCTTTCCTGTTCCCTCAAACAAAGGTTGGTATAACTAAAAAGCAATTTGTTAAAATCCTCCGAAACTGTGGTGTCTTGCTGCAATTGGCCCATATATTGCTCAAATCCTGTCCAGCCCTGTCCGGCAAGTTTTGTATTACTAAACAAACCGGATACCGACAAATATGCCTCATTGGTTTCTGGCCAGTCATTTATTAATTGTTTAAAATAGGCATCAGCCAGGGTATGGTTCCCGCTGTACATGGCTGAGTAGGCATTCCCAAGCAATTCAAACAAGGGGTCACTGTTTTTTGTAAAACCTGTGTTGGACTGTGTACATGCTGGGCTATAAGTAAAGGCTGTCGATGGGCTCAAATGGTTTTTGATCTGCAGTAAATCCGTTGTCCCCCAATAATTGTTCTGGACTTTTATAGCACCGGGCTTCGGTTCAAAATTCAATTGGATGTACATATCATTTCCTGCAGGGTTGCTGTAAATATCATTATACCCTGATTTCAAATATATACTTGCGTTGTCAATAAAAATACCGGTCGGGTTATTGATGATCCCGTTTTTATGCTGTTCCAATTGTATGATCCCTGCCATTACCGGTGATGCATTGTCATAACTGCCAAGGCCAATGGTATTTCCACTAACATAATTATATTTAAGAACAGGGCTCGAAGTTTTCGCACCAATCCCCTCCAGGTTGTTTTCCATATGGTTGTTTTCGAAAAAGGCAGTATTATTATCTTCAAATAAAACCCCTATTTCTGCATCCCTTACTATGCAGTTTTCCATCGTAACAATCCCGTGGTTTTTAATTGTTATCCCCTGCCAGTAACCTGCTTGTGCATTGTTTATGTCAGCCCTGAACTCAATAGTATGGTGTTCTAAACCTTCGGCAATTAATTCCCCGTAAACCAGCAGGCTGCTGTTTTGATGCGCTTTTATTGTTGTTCCCGGCCTGATTACTACAGTTGAACCATAAGGTAAAATATGATCACCGGTTAAGCTGATGGTATTCGACCAATACACAGTATCATTGGCGATAGTAAAATATGCAGGTTGCTCCAATACCCCGGTCCTCCTGTGGTTAGCCCCAAAGCCCGGGCACCCTATTGATGTACCCGCACCCGCAACTGACATCGCATATAAATTTCTTCCGCACGAATAAATAATATCATTTTCATTATCATTATCAATATCATCTATCCAGATTGAAATCACCTTATCCAGTATGGGCTTTTTAAATATTTGGTTGCCCAAATAATCATAAATCTCGATATAATAATCCAATTCATTCTCTTTGGTCATACAAACGATATCGTTAAGGCCATCATTATTAAAATCTGCAGATGACAATTCAGATCGTTGTAAACCTGTGACTGGTATAGTCACGATTAAACCAAGGTTCTTGTCATATATCGAAAGGGCCTCATTAAAGGAATCAGCAATAATAATCTCTATGAATCCATCATTATTGATATCAGATATCATTAATTCATTGGATGTGCTTATATTGGTTAAGGATATTTCAATATATGTTTGGTCTGTTAAATTATATTTCATTAAATATAGGGAATTATTATTTGAATAAATTACAATCATTTCCAGTTTCCCATCCTTATCTATATCAGCAATTTCTTCATTGTAAATTTTTGTCCCACTTGAATAAGAAAACAACACTACATCATCCAGGCCAGTTTGTGTAAGATTTTCTTTAAGTGAATATATTTTTGACGTTTCAGTTGTTTGTCCCGTTGCGATAATATGATTATATCCGTTTTCCAGGTTACATAGACGAAAATTTCTTAATTTGACTTCTTGGTCATACCATCTAAAAGAACCATCATTGTTTAAACAAACCTGATTATAGCCTGGCGTGGTTTTCTCAAAAAAAATAACTTCCTCAAGTCCATCCTGGTCTAAATCTGATATTATAGGTCCTGCCAGTTCATTTGCACCTAAGGAAACTGTATAATCCCATAGTGGGTTATAATTAGGGGGTTGAACAGCAATCACCTTTTTAGAATTCTCAGTGCTTTTCATAAACAAATACTGGTAATAATCATCATTATAAAGATTACTTACAGCAACTGCCCCACTGCTTGTATAATTATTTGATATTATTAAGGAGGCATCAGCCTCGTACATATTACCGCCATACACAATTTCACTGCTGGCAGAAGCAATATCAAAGTTAAAGTTCAATGGTCTGGAATTGCCAACAACATCATGCGTTACAGGATAACCTTCTTTATAATAATACAAATTCAATTCTTTACTGCTCAAATTATTTCCTTCATCTATTTCATCAATTTGAAAAGCAGTGTCAACTTCAATATAAATGTCAAATTTATCATCATTCACCAAAAGGTTTGTCGTATTCCATTTAAATTGAATATCTGCATAGTTGCCGGACATACCATTAATGGCCTTTGCATCAATACGTGTTACATCCTGGGTTTCTGTATTAACTGCATAACACTTTACCCAAAACA
>JAWKKM010000035.1:0-61323 GCA_041393255.1 Bacteroidales bacterium
ATTGATGAACTTTCAAGGGGTGGAGGCTGCCTTGCATGTCATTTAAATTATACGGATCAATCGGCCGGTCAACACCAGGCTTACATTGCCGGACAAAAAGCGGAAAATTTGCTTCCTGCGATGCATTCTTCACTTGATGTTAAAATTTCAAATAATCATTGTTTTGGATGTCATAGCCGGTCGGGAAGGATTTCAGCCAATTATGAAGGCTGGCATGAAACCTTGCTGGACGAGAGCGAGATAAATGAAGAAAAGAAATATCGTATAATTCAGGATAAAAGAGTATTTGAATTTGTTTCTGCAGATGTACACCATACAGCCGGAATGGAGTGCATTGACTGCCACAATGATCTAGAGATAATGGGAGATGGAAATCGTTATTTGCATGAGGAAGATGCGGTAAAAACAAGGTGTGAAGATTGTCATTTCCAAACCAAACCAAATTTAATCACATACGGAGAACTTGACTCAGCAGCGATAAAAATTTTTGATCTTCGGAAATACGATCATATTAATAAAGACATGATCAAAGGCAAGGATTCAGAAATTGCTTTAATGAATACATTTTTTGAAAATGATACTGGCTGGATGGTTGGGAAAAATTCAGGGAAAATTCATCCTTTAAATCCTCCGGCTTCAATTTGTATTAAAGACAAAGTGCATGAAAGCTTAACCTGCAGCTCTTGTCACACAGCATGGGCTCCTCAATGTATTGGTTGCCACAATGAGTTCGACGAAAATGCCGAAGGTTATGATTTGCTTGAAAACAAATTTGTTAAAGGTGAATGGGTTGAATATGTTGGAAATTTTTTGGCCGGAAAACCTACTCTGGGTGTAAGAGAAAACGAAACAAAAAGTATAGAACCTGCCATTCCAGGGATGATTTTGACCATCGATTTAGCAAGTTTTAATTCATCGGATGAATCAATGACATTTCATCGCCTGTTTGCACCGGCAGCCCCGCATACCACCAACACCAAAGGCCGGAATTGTAAATCCTGTCATAACGATCCTTTGGCGCTTGGTTATGGAAGAGGAGCGTTGACTTTTGACCTTAATAAAAGAACATGGAGCTTTATCCCGGAATTTGCAGCCAATAAATATGACGGATTGCCAGAGGATGCGTGGATTGGATTTCTTTCTAATCCAACAAGCAATCAATCCACCAGAACCAATTTCCGGCCTTTCATGTTGGAAGAACAAAAACGGATTTTAACTGTTGGTGCCTGTTTAACATGCCATGACGAAAATTCAGGAATTATCCTACGAAGTTTGGATGAGGAATTTAACAACTATGTTTTAAAGGTAAGTGAGGAATGTGTTTTACCTGTATGGTAATTTTCCTAAGTCAAATGTCTATTATAAATATTCTTTTCAAAAAAATGTTGTTGGACAAATAACCATTAAAGCTTAACTTCTTTCTTGATCACCCCAACTTACTCAACCTTTCCATTAACTCAAGATTTAATATTTCAATTGTCTTTCCATCTACTGTAATGATGTTATCCTTCCGAAACTCGGAGAGAATACGGATAACATTTTCGGTACTCATATTAATAAGTTCGCCGATTTCTTTCCTGGAAATTGGCAGTTCAAATTTGGGTTTATGATAAATCTTTTGCGAAAACCATAGAAGAATGTATGCTATCCTGCCCCGCAACTGCTTATCGTCAATATCATATGTAGATTGAATAACAAGATTTGACGAACGGGTAATATGCTGGATCAGCTCCAAAGCAAAACCTCCGTTTTTCCGAATAACGTCCTGTATACTTTCAAGGTTCATTGAACATACTGCTGACTCTTCGAGGGCAGAAATCGAATATTGATAGTTCTTTTCGGAAAAGGAAGAAAGCAAACTGACAAAATCCATAGGCCGGGCAATACTGATAATCCTCTCCTTTTGGCCCTCCCCTTTTTTAACAAGTTTGACCAGGCCTTTTTTCAAATACAAAAACTCCTTGATGGGTGCCCCTTCTTCAATGATCATTTCGCCTTTTTCGAACAACATCTCCTTCCTGTCACTATTGACAAGCTGAAGTTCATCCTCTTTCATCTTTGTAAACAATAAAGATTTAAATGTGCAATGTAGGCAATCAGATGTATGTGGAACAATTTTCATGTATGCATGATATATATCATATCTATAAACTTGTATATTTATATATGTCCAAGTACTTTTGTTGTGTTAATAAATTAACAATGATTCGGACACAATTCACAAACATACTAAAATTAGTAACAACATATGAAAAAACAAGCGATTATTGGAGCGGGAACCGGAGGAACCATCATGGCCAACAAAAATGTGAAAGGATCTTGCGCGCGATGAATGGGACATCACCATTATTGATCAGTTTAAAACACATTATTACCAGCCGGGGTTTCTGTTTATCCCTTTTGATATTATAAAGAAGTTTGATGTCATAAAACCAAAAAACAACTTTATCCCGGCGGTGTTAACCTGATCTATTCCGAAGAAGTGGAAAAGGTAGACGGAGTTAACAATAAGGTTTTTCTAAAAGATGGAGAAGTTCTAAAAAATATGACATCTTAATCATCGCTACAGAACAAAAATAGCCCCAGAGGAAACTCCCGGCTTAAAGGTGATTTATGGCATAAAAGCATTTTTGATTTTTATACCATTGAAGGGGCAAAGGCATTGGCGAGTTTTTTAAAAACCTGAAGGCGGTGAACTGGTAATTGATATAGCTGATATGCCAATTATGCCCAGTGGCACCTTGGAATTTGCCTTTTTGCAGATGTCTTCTTTATTGAAAGGGGAATGCGGGACAAGGTGAATATTACCTATGTAACGCCACTCCTCCGAGCCTTTACAAACCGCGTGCTTCAAAAATGTCGGGTAATTTACTGGCAGAGAAAAACATCAAACTTGTTACGGATTTCTTCCTCGGAGAAGTTGATAATGAAAATAAAAAGATCATTGATTTTGGTGGACAGGGTTCCGTTTGATTGCCTGGTTAGTATTCCCATTCATACAGGTGATGAAATGATTGAGAGAAGTGGTTTGGCAGACGATCTTGGATTTGTACCTGCTGATAAACATACTCTACAATCCGATAAGTTCCAAAATGTGTTTGTGTTAGTGATGCTTTGGTAATTTCTACTTCTAAAGTTTCATATTCTGTAGTGCATTTCCAGGCTGACACATTGCATGAGAATCTTACATTGTTATATAGAAAAACGTCCGTTTACAAGCACTTTCGATGGCCACTCAAATTGCTATATTGAAACAGGGCACGGAAAGGGAAAATAATTGATTTCAACTATGATACTGAACCCCCTGCCGGGCTCATTCCCGTTTCCGGAATCGGCCCATTTGGATTGTTGAAAGAAAGCCGCATGAACCACTATGGAAAACTAATGTTCCGTTGGATTTACTGGCATATTTTATTGAAAGGAAAAAAGAGATGCCCATTGACTCACAAATGACCATGGCAGGGAAAAAAATGGAATAATATTGAATGGTTCATTGAACTGGAAAGCCAATAGCTACAAACGAATAGCAAATTTTAAAAAATGACTGAACAAAAAATTCAGCAACAGATAGACGAAATAAACGCAGCCTTGACATCATTCTGAAGAGGTTTTCTTCAAAAAAGCAGAGCCGTGAATCCATTTCTGATTTAGCTGATGACTAATCGTGGAAAAGATGTTTTTAAAAACACTGTGATTGAGTTGGATAAAGCAGGAGTAGAGCCGATAGTGATGCTTTAAAAGGAACCGGCATCAGACTGATCAGAAACATAGATAACATCAATGAGTTTCTGGATACATTGGAAAGCATCAACGATTTCCTGAAAGATGCCACCCCGATTGCAAGACAGGTTGGCCTTGACACCATTCGAAAGATGAATGAATTGGACCAAAAAGGATACATTGAGTTTTTTAAAGAATTGACGAAAGTGCTTGATAATGTCGTTTCGCACTTTACCATTCAGGATGTTAAAGATTTATCGGAAAACGTCGTCACCATCCTCGAAACCGTTAAAGGAATTACACAACCCGATATGTTATCGGCCATGAACAATGCCATTTTGGTATTTAAAAACCTTGACACAAAAGACATCCCCGAATATTCACTTTGGAAAGCATTCAAAGAGATGAATTCGCCGGAAATGAAAAAAGGACTTGGGTTTATGATCACATTTTTAAAGAATCTGGCGAAGGAAGACAAATAGCCAATAGCCATCAAAAAAAATCAACAATAATTCAATCATCAATTAAAAATAAACAATCAAAAATTATTACGTTATGGCACAAAAAACATATGCAGGAGTATCCGTAGATGTAAATGATGAAGGTTATTTTAACGATCCATCACAATGGACAAAAGAAATTGCAGTAGAAATTGCAAAAGAGGAAGGTCTTGAATTGACCGATAAACACTTTGAAATGCTGGAATACCTGAGAAACAAGTTCAATAATGGCGAACAGCTTACCATTCGTGGAATCAACAAATCAGGCGTTGTTGATGTAAAAACTTTTTATCAGATGTTTCCGGGAGCTCCATTAAAGAAATCTACAAAGATTGCTGGTATTCCGAAACCCACTAGTTGCGTATAGGTGCAATGTTTCTGATTTCAGGTTCCAAGTTTCAAGTTTCAGGTCACCAAAACTAACTAAAACCAGGAAATAGAAACTTGGAATAGTCAAAATGAATATATAATCTTAAAATTTAAAAATCATGTCAGAAAATAATCATCCCATAAAAAAGGTCAGTATCATCTGTGCCAAGGGAACAATTGAAGATGTTTATGCTTCGCTGGTGATGGGAAACGGTGCGGTTATGGAAGGAATAGAAGCCAACCTGTTTTTTACCTTCTTCGGATTGGAAGCAGTAATAAAAAAAAGAATGGATAAATTGCATACCGGTGTTATTGGAAACCCGGCCATGCGTTTGCCCGGTGGCGCCCGGATGCCTACCTGGATGGGGATCATTCCCGGAATGGAAGCCATGGTTTCAGGGATGATGAAAAAAGAGATGGACAAACTGGATGTTCCTCCGGTAAGTGAATTTATTGAACTTTTTGTTGCCGGCGGAGGTAACCTTTGGGCCTGTAAATTAGCCGCTGATATGTTCAAAGTTAAAAAGGAAGATTTGAGTGAACATGTAAAAGGGATCATCACAGTAGGTGAATTTTATGAGAAAGCCGGCGGAGAAGGAAGCCAGATAATCTTTACTTAAAAACGTAAAATAATAATTGAGATATAAGCTATATTGTGAACTGAATACTACTGGTTTAACAGTATGGCTTTTCTGTTGAACCAGAAATATAAACAAATATGAAAAATCTGTTTTTAAGATTATGCATTGCAATATTGTTACCAATAGCTTTAGTAGCTGAAGAAGAAATCCCTCCCTATTTCTTAATCGGAAAGAGTGATGCTTCTATGGCCGAAACCACACAAAAAGTCAAATCAGCATTAGAATCTAAAAACTTTAGCATTTTGGGTGCATACAGTCCCGGCAGGAATCCTGACCTTTTTGTAATTGCATATACCCGTAAGGATCTGCAAAAGACAACATTGAAAGTCCAGGACCGTGGAGCATTAGCAAGTGTCCTAAAAATTGGATTGGTAAAGAAGGACGGGAAAATAAATGTTTCCATGCTTAACCCCATGTATCTGTTTTATGCCTACCTGATGGATGAAACCGACACCTATTCTGCAGAATTGAGATCCATCACAGGAGCTATAAAAAGCGCTTTGAGTTCAGTTGGAACTGAGTTTACCGGTTTCGGAGGTGGCGAGGAGCCAAACGATCTTAAAGATTATCATTATATGATGATGATGCCCTATTTTACCGACCCGGTTGAATTGAACGAATTTGAATCGTTTGAACAGGGAGTCAGCATCATTCGTAAAAATCTTGATGCAAAAAAAGGGAATACTGTGAAGGTTTTTGAAGTCGTATGTGAGAATGAAAAAGTGGCCATATTCGGAATTGGCTTATTGGATGATGAAAAAGGCGAATCCTATTTTCTTCCCCTTATTGGTGAAGATAACATTGCAGCGATGCCATATGAAATCATTCTTCAGGGAAAAGAGGCAACCCTGTTGCATGGAAAATATCGCTTTGCTCTGCACTGGCCCGAATTAAGCATGAAGCAATTCATGAAAATATCCAGCACGCCGGGTGATGTTGAAGATTTTTTGAAATCACTAACAGAATAGTAAAAATATCAAGTGTGAGATGTAAGATGTTAAAAGTCATAATAGAACACAGGTGACCCAGATTTGGCAGATAAACGCTGATAAAAAAAAGCAATAAATCTGTGAAAATCCGCAAGATCAGTGTTATCTGTGTTCTGCCTTGCTTAATACTACTTTTTCTTATTGATCATACTTAAAATCCAGAGCAAAACTACCGCTCCTACCAAGGCAGTGATCAGGCTTCCTATTAAACCGGAAGACGTAAAGCCAAGCAAACCAAATATCCAGCCACCAAGGACTGCACCAACGCATCCAACAATAATATTAACCAGCAGGCCAAAACCTGCACCTTTCATAATAACGCCGGCCAACCAGCCAGCCAGGGCACCAATAATTAAAAACCAAAGAAAACTCATTGTGTATTTTTTTAAGTGAGTTAACAAATATAGAAAAACAATGAGAAATGTACAAGTTCCTAAAACATTTAACTCTTGCTATATGAGTTCTTACTTTGAGTCCTCAAACACTCCCAGCCATTCTTTTGCGTGAATCATCATATTTGAAAAGCTCTCTATCGGATGGCGTAAAAAAACCTGGGGCCTGGGCATTGCATCAATCATAGCAGGAAGAGCACTGAACGACAACCCCATGGCTGAGTAAATCTTATCAAATCCTTTTTTGAACAAAAAATCACGGATAACCGGATTTCGCAGCTCTACCCCAAACGATGAAAAAGCAATTACCACAAATACGGCCCTTATGTTCATCTCAAAACCAATTAACAAACCCTCAATATCAAATAGGGAACCTTCGCTATTAAACCCATTCCAGAACATTGCAGCCAAAAAAGTCAATACAAATAGCTGAAACCAGAAAAATGGTTTCTTTAATCTGCGTAAAGAATTTCTATATCTAAAAATACAAACTGCAGCATAAACTAAAACAAAGAGGGTTGAATAGAAAAGCGAAAACTGATGCAATACAAACAACCCCAATGGAATTAAAAGAATATGGGCGAAAAAGAAAACAAGGCTAAAATTCTGATTGGGGTTTGTTGTAAGAATATTATTCGAAAAATTTTGTTCCGTTACGAATCCTCGTTTTTCAAGAACCTTGCTAACAGATGTCCTGCCAACCCGGATCCCCATAAAAGCAGAAACAATACCCAATACCAAATAAACTCCAATTACAAGAAATAGCAGGGCCCATGGATCAGCATTCTCAATTCGGACCTGCTTTGCAAAATAGTGAAACATATTAACATAAATTTTCACAATGTTGAACCCATACAAAATAAGCAGACTCACAACTTTATGGATCAGTGCACTGGAAACACTTAATGCCCCGGCAATGGAAAGGGAAACAAGGTTATTCCCAAAAAACCGGATAAACAATTCAATGATCAACGCTTCTGCCATGATACCGATCATTGGCCCAAGGATGATAGCACTTGGTGAAATTGATTTCATCAAAGCTGCAATGAGGCCGGCCCGCCAGATTAAGCCTTTTTCAGGCCACATCTGGTAAAAAGCAATCATTAGTACAGTTGCATTGGCCGCCAGGATGGTACCTGCAAATGGCAATCGTAGATTATGAAAAAAACTACCGATAATGATCTCCACCGATGCCCACAACCCTCCGAGAACAGCTGCTTTTAACCAAACCGGTTTTAGATTTATATGATGAGTATGCCGGGATCCCATTTATAATTTATAAGTGCTTTTCAATTTCATTTAACTCATTTTGAGAGTTAATATTTGCAAATAAATGTTCATGATAAAATTCGAGGGAAGAGTCAATCTCCAGGTATCTTGTATTCAAGCTTTTTAAAACATCTTGAATTTTATAGGACTTTTTTTCAATCGCATTTTCCAAACCCAAAACAATACTTCTATTGTAATAAGCACAAAGTGGTTCCAAAAAACCATTGAATACCGGAATTACAACTTCGTACTTTTCTCTTTTCGACAAAATAAACTGAACAAGCTCTAAAGAAACCAATGGTATATCGCAGGATAAAATAAAATTATCATCTGAAGGGCTTGACTTCAGGCAGGTGTATATGCCCCCCAACGGGCCGATTCCTGCTATTTCATCGTTGATTACCGGATAGCCGAAAGAAATGTAATCCGGATTGTTTGCACCTATGATTATACTGTTGCAAAACCTATTACACAAATCAATGGCATAGGTTATCATGGGCTTTTCCTTTAGCAGGCACAAACCTTTTTCCTTTCCCATCCTTTTGCTTCTCCCGCCACAAAGGACAATCCCATTCAAATCACCGATCTTATTTTCACTCATAATTTTGCACAAATTTAGGAATTGAAATCACATGCCTAAACTTTTGTTTTAAAGGAATTATTCATATACTTGTAAATGATTTAGATCTGGAATTCTTAACGATTTAATTACATGGATAGCAAAAGGCTAACAATCTTCGAATGGCTGGTGAAAAACCTGATAGATAATCCGGAGGAATTCAGCCTTGAGCATCGTTTTTTTATTGTATCCTGTTTTGTAGGCGGTATGGCAGGATTGCTGGCAACCGTGATCAATCTTGCCTTATCACTTCAAGTATTACTCACCCTGACAACATCGGCCATAACGATTATCTATTTTCTTTTTTATTATCTTTCTCTTAAAAAGCAAATTTTCAAAGGCCTGGTTTTTCCGTATGTTTTCATTTCGTTGCTTACATTGTCGTATGTCTGGTTTATGAATGCCGGCAGCAGCGGGCCTGTATCGTATGTTATTGTAACAGCATTGCTCGTTTACATTGTTCTTACCAGAGGGAACCAAAGACACATTGTAGTAGCTGTAGTATTGCTCACTCTTTTTATCCTTCTTTTATGGGAATATTTATACCCCGAAATTGTGGTAGATTATACGAATCCAAAATCAAAACTGCTTGATATTTATTTCACGGCATTTTTTAGCATCGGATTGATCGCCTTTATTGCATCCTATATAATGAAGAACTATCATGACGAGCGAGAGTTGGTTTTAAAACAACGGGATAAAATTATTGATCAAAACAAAGAAATTAAAGAAACTGAAAAAGAGTTGCTATTGCATAAAGAACACTTGGAAGAGTTAGTAGAACAAAGGACTCTTGAACTTGAAAAGGCCAACAAAGAATTAATTGCATCCAAAGAGAAAGCAGAAGAATCGGACCGGCTTAAAACTGCTTTTCTTTCCAATATGTCACATGAGATAAGAACCCCAATGAATGCAATTATCGGATTCTCAAGTTTATTAAAAGAACCTGAAACATCAAAGGAGAATTTTGAAAAATACATCCAGATAATAAACAACAAAGGCAATTTATTGCTAAATATCATCAATGATATTATTGATATTGCAAAAGTGGAAGCCGGCGAAATCGAGATCCATAAGAGTAAATGCAACATCTATGAACTGTTTGATGAACTGTATACAACCTACAGAAAATCCATGGAGCTGGCAGACAAGTCACACATTGTGTTTCGCATTAAAAAACCCAAAACCGGATATGACATTATTATCGAAACCGACCCTGCCAGGCTGAAACAAATCCTTTCCAATTTAATTGACAATGCCATCAAATTTACGGATCATGGATTTATTGAAGCCGGATATTCA
Organism: Bacteroidales bacterium; assembly: GCA_041393255.1. Taxonomy (GTDB): domain Bacteria; phylum Bacteroidota; class Bacteroidia; order Bacteroidales; family JAADJA01; genus JAADJA01. The sequence goes on from JAWKKM010000035.1 coordinate 9,802, forward strand.
TTCGGAGAAGTGAATGATGATCAGATTGTTGTGTTTTATGTAAAAGATTCAGGAATAGGTATTTCAGATGAAAACAAACAAATTATCTTCAACCGCTTCCGGCAAATTGATGAATCCCATACAAGATCATCAGGCGGGACAGGACTTGGCCTGGCGATATCAAAAAATTTGGTCGCGCTGCTAGGCGGTGATTTGAAAGTTGATTCCATCCCGGGCAAAGGAAGTACTTTTTCCTTCTCTATTCCTTTGGATAGGCTGAATGTAAAAGTTAAAGATAGCGGTGGCCGGAATGAAGGACAAAGTTTTAAGAAAAAATGGAGGAACAAAACAATCCTGATTGTAGAGGATAACAATGCAAGTTATTTCCTACTGAAAAACTACCTGCTTGAAACAGAGGCAGATTTGATATTGGCCAAGGACGGCGAAAAAGCGGTACAACTGTGCAAGGACAATAATGACATAGATCTGGTGTTGATGGACATTCAGCTTCCCATAATGAATGGCTATGAAGCAACCGAACAAATCAAAGAGATCAGGAAAGGATTGCCGATAATAGCTCAGACAGCCCATGCCCTGCCCGAAGACAGCATTAAATCAAAAAATGCCGGTTGCGATGAGCACCTTTCCAAACCTTTCAGCAAAGAGGAGCTGCTTTCCACTATCGGAAAATACCTGGGTTAATTTATTTTTAAGATACTTTTACAGTTTTAAACTTCAAATCTGTAATCCATGCTTTTTAGGCAATTCATAGCCGTTGTTATATTCCTGGTATCTGGCCATGCCGCTTTTGCTCAGCAATCATTGCAGGCTGATGATGGTCAGTTGGTTAGTCCGCCGGCAGAGAATATGGCCCCTGTCATTTTTGAGGATGATACCCTGTTTACACTTTATGGCAACATAGGTGTTCTTACTCCCCGGCAGCGCGCCGATGATTTCACGGACATATTGAACAAATTGTCATCAGAATTATATTTTGTCGAAGATTCCTTTCATATTGTCAACCTGAAAAATCACTCCATTATCAAATATAAAAAACTGACACTGATGGGAGTTAGTCAGCAAGATGCTGAAGCCTCGGGTTACGAAAGAAAATACCTGGCTGAAAACTATAAGGAGATTATCCAGCATTCCCTGGAATTGCATATTCAATCCGTGAGTTTTTGGAAATGGGTAAGGCAGATTGGATTAACCTTTGTAGCACTTGCCGGACTGATATTCATATTGGTTTTAGTTAACAAGCTGTTTAGGCGGATCAATAAGTGGTTTTGGCAATATGAGAATAAAAATCCGCGAAAATGGCCAACGGTGATCAGATACCTTTTGCTTGAAAAATCAGATTTTATCCTTCCTGCTTTAGTCAATGTGTTGAAGTATCCAATTTTTATCCTGATTGCCATTTTGTATTTACCGGTATTGTTAAGGTTTATTCCCAAAACTCATGACTATATTCAAATGGTTTATACTTCCATTGTTGATGCCTTTAAGTATGTTTTTTCCCAAATAGTTGATTTTCTGCCCAATTTGGTGATCATTATGATTGTTATTCTGATTGCCCGTTATTTTATCAAATTTTTAATGCATATTTCGCATGATGCGGGTAAGAATGGAAAAAGGTTACGGGGATTTTTCCTTCTCCGGTCAAAACCTTTGGTTATCCTTCTCAAAATCACCATCAATGTCCTGGCCCTGATCTTCATCCTTTTGATCTTTCCAGGTGCTGATTCCACGATTTTGGCTGGAATTCTCATAATTATCTGCTTACCGTTGTTTTTGGGTTTTGTCGTTGTTTTTCCAATTTTTACATCCGGAATACTGATTCATTTTATCCGTCCCTTTTCCCTGGGCGATCATGTAAAAATTGGTGATGATATAGGCATAGTTGCAGAAATCACATGGTTGTATATAAAAATCAAAACCGAAAATAATGAAGAGATAACCATTTTAAACACTTATGCTATTAAAAGGCCAATATGGAATTTTTCGGTTCAGGCAAAACAAGGGGGAGTGCTTTTACAAGCTTTCGTGTATATTGGCCGCGAAACACCATGGGCAAGCGTTAACGAATTATTGATTGAAGCAGCACTCGCATCGAAACAGGTTTTACGAAACCCTAAGCCCTTTGTCCACCAGAGAAGTATAGAAATCCGCTCCATACAATATGAACTAAATCTGTTTACGCACGAACCGGGCGGGCAAAATGCAACCCGGTCAGAACTGCTGATAAATATAATGAATGCATTCGATGCTGCCGGAATTGCTGTTGAATATGTAAATTTCAGCTCAACTGGCAATACAAACAAAAATCAAATCCGATTTTAAACATCCCTGATTCCAAAACTGTTAATCCTTTGAAATGAATATCCAGGGTTTGAAAAACAAATCATTACCGGTAGTTGTTTTTGCTATTGTGTTATTTAAATCGAAAAATCATGTGCCTTTTCAAAAGTAAGTGAAAATATATTTTCACCCATTTTAAAAGGCCGGTTGAATTTTTTCGTAATTTTATCACAGGCTAAATCCACTCTAACATATTAAAATAATACTGAATGGAACAAGAATTCAATGCATTGCAAGAAAAAACTTTAAAGCCCATATACCTTGAAATTGAGACGAAGATAAGGGTTTTTTTTGAGGCATTGGCAAAAGAAGAAATTGAACGTTGTCAAAACCTTTTTAAATCCTATGACGAAATCTTCACTGATTATAATTCTAAAATAGACAATGCCCTTCAAATTAAAAGCCTGGCTGCATTGTACTTTGAAAATGCACATCAACGAAACCAGGTTTTAACAGAATTGGAATCCATCTTTCAGGAATATCCAAATGATGAATTTGAAAACCGGATTAGCCTGCTTATTGATGATTGTTACGAAAGCCTTGAACAAGTACCCGAACACTTCAAAGCCTTGCAGGATGAAGACCGTTTTCGGACATTGACAACGGATTCCACCAAAAACAAGGTTTTCAAACGAATAAAAAAAACTGCTCGCGGCCTTACCCGAATTTCGGTTTCTGTTTATAACCTGCCCCGAAAACTATTTGGTTTCAAACCCGTTTCTGCGGAATGGACGCAATCGGTCCCGTTAAAAAACCTCGTTTTTACCCATTTTATAGTAAATAATATCAGTCAGCAATGCCACCCTCTGGATTCATTTTATTCTTCAATTTCAGCTATCTATGTAAAATTGTGGGAAAATGATACCCGAATCAACCAAATGATCAAAGAGCTGTTAAACCCAGAATTTGATCTTGAAGAGTTAAAAAACCGGTTAAATGAAATTTCAGAATTGCGGGGAAGAATTGAACTCAACAAAGAACTGGAAAATATTTTTAGCTCTTTTCAAACTTCGTTTAATGAAATTACTACTTCATCAAAAGAAGAAATCGTTAAGAACTGTATGATTACCGGGACATTTGAGCAAAATGGGTCACATTACTCAAACAATCGAATTGAAGGTTATAAGAAAACAACACAAAAAGGTTTTATAAAAATGGTAAGCCAATGGCACAGAACTTTTTATGTGTTGGGAGACGACTGGAAACTTGAACTTGAGCTATATTCGCTATCCTGCCTGGTCTATAAAGATTACCATGATTTTGTCAATACCATTGTTTCGAGGCTAATTGAAAAGCTTCGTGGACACATGACTGAGTTTTTAACCATCGTTAGCGACTCGAAAGAAGTTTTTGAAAAAATTAAATCGGATAAAGACATTAACCTTATTAAAGATCTAAAAGAGCTTAAAGGAAACATCAAACAAAACCTCAACAGGAAACTGGTTCCGGCCATCAGGCAGCTCATCATACAGTCCGACATTCCAACCTATATTGACAGCATGGAAAAAGTTGTCAAACAACAATTTGAAGTACTTTCGAAAAAGCGCCTATTGGTAAAGTCAGCCGAATACAGTAAACCGGTTAATTATTCTGATATTGAAAGCATTTCTCCTTACCTTTTGGTAGCTTTTGAAATGCAACCGGAATTTATGAAATCATTTCCTTCACTAAAAAATGCCTTCATTACATTTATCAATAAATTACAAAATGAAATTGAAGAGATTCCTGAAGTTCTTGATTTTAGCCTTGAAACTTCAATTTCGCACTACGAAACCCAAAAAAACAAAGAGGAATCCCTATCTATTTCATTTGAAGGATTTCAACGTGCAGCGAAAAAAACGAATGAGATCAACAATAAATTGAACCTTTTTGTTGAAACAGAAGGCCTGAAATTAAGAGAATCGATTTTAATCCTCATCAACGATCTGCTTGAAGTAAGCAACAATGAAAATGCACTTCAGATAAAATTCAGGATTACCAAGGCTAAAACGATTGAGAAAGCAAAGGCTATTCGAACTGATATTTTAAACCGTATTAAAAAGTTTATCCCTCTTATTGTTTTAAAAATCAAAAAGATTCTTCGGTTTCTAAAGTTTTCATCGCAAAGAATCAAAGAACAGTTTGATACAAATACTCAGCAGGCATTTATTTCTACCGAGATTTCAGATTATTTAAGTGAAACGCAAACAGCCCTTAACAAGCTGCCTTTTGTTTACCAGCGTTTGTTTAAGATTGAACCCCTTGAATCTTTTGAATTGTTTGTTGATAGGCCTGAGCCCCTGAATGTTTTAAAACATGCCCATACAAAATGGACCAACGGAAAATTTGCCCCGGTGGTAATTATTGGCGAAAAGGGTAGTGGTAAAACAAGCCTTGTCAACTGTTTTCAAAAAAATAGTGTAGTTGACGAAAAAGTAATAAAAATTGACCTGTTTGAAAAATTGCATGAGCCGGATTCTCTCTATAAGCATCTTCAAAACATTTCGGCAAAAGAGGTTCAGAAAAATACTGAAAGAGAAAGCGGCAGGAAAACCATCATTATGGTTGATGGCCTCGAAAAACTTTTTTATGCTATGATAGATGGTTTTGAATACCTGAAAAAACGTTTCAACTGATCTCGGATACCAACGATTCCATTTTTTGGATTTTCACCTGTCACCAATATTCATGGGATTATATAAACCGCTGTATTTCAAACTTCCGACTTTTGCTTACCACATTAAACTTTCCGATATTTCAGACAAAAACCTGAAAGAAATTATCAAGAAGCGGAACAGTATAAGTGGATATAATCTAATGTTTAACCCGGTAAACAGGAAAAGAAAAGTTTACCCTTCATGAAGAGCAGAAAAGAACAAAGTCAGGAGGAATTGGAAAAAGTACTTCACTCATTTGAATCAAATTACAGGAGGAAATATTTCAATTGCCTTGCAATACTGGATGCAATCTACTGAAAAGGTTACCGATGATACAATCTTTATCAAGTCGCTTCGGGATGTGGATCTGAAATTTATTGAATCCATTTCCAAGTCAAAGTATTTGGCCATTCGGGCAATATTAATCCACAATGGCTTATCCATCGAAAATTACGCCCGGCTTTTCAGAGTGTCAACGGAAAACAGCAGCCATGTTCTAAATCAACTTTTTAATGATGGGATAGTCATCAAAAAGGATGGTGTCTTTTATGTTAATTTCTTAATCTATTCCCAACTGATCACGTATTTGAAAAAATTGAATTTACTGTCTTAATTGTAACCAATATGCACCCAATAACTACATATACATCGTATCGAAAATTTCGGATCGTACTGCTTTTATTGATGTTTTCGGTTTTCCTGTCAAAACCCCATGCCCGGTGTCAAAATTTTGAAAAGATTGCCAAAGATAGCATTGTAAAACCCATATCAGCACCGAAGGAGGAAGGTGTTAAAAATGATACTACGCAGCGATTTAATTTTGGCAATTTGTTTGCTGCCGACACAACCGGACAAGCCGGTGAAGTGAAATCTGATGATATAAGGCCTTTGCCAGTTAACCAGCTTATTTCGGGCACAAAGATAGTATGGTCAATAATCTTTTTGCTGGCAGGTTACTTCCTGATAAAAATTATCATCAGTTTGCTAAATAACATTGCAAAACGTCAGCATAAAAATGAATTTGCTATCAAGAGGATTATTCCAATTGTGCGCATTATCGCCTGGTCAATTATTGTGTATATTATTGTCATGGGGATTTTCAGGCCACCAGCTGCTACGGTTTTTGCCTTTCTTGCTTCAGTAGGCGTGGCCATTGGTTTTTCTGCCCAGGATTTACTGAAAAATATTTTTGGAGGCTTGGTGGTCATGTTCGATCGTCCATTCCAAATCGGAGATAAGATTGAAGCAGGTAAATACTATGGCGAGGTAACAAAAATTGGAATCCGCTCAACCTGTATAGTCACTCCGGATGATTCGGCAGTGACCATACCCAACAGTGAATTTATGATGCAATACGTTTCCAATTCCAACTCAGGTGAAAACAATTGCCAGGTGGTTGCCGAACTTTATTTGCCCATTGATATTGACACTGAAAGGGTAAGAAAAATTGCAACTGAGGCCGCACAGGTATCCAAGTACATTTATCTCAATAAACCCATTGTTGTTTTGTTCTTTAACGAAATCAACAACGAAAGGAGTTATTTAAAAATGCGATTGAAAGCCTATGTATCTGAACTGAACAAAGAGTTTTATTTCAAAAGTGAGATGACCGAAATAGTGCTGAAATCGCTTCTTGAACAAAAATTATTCCAGAGGGTTTTTATAGAAGTTGTTAAAAGTTAAAAAATGAGATATTAAAACACGAATGTTTAAAAGAACGAATGATACAGAAAAATTGGATTTCAATAAGTTGTATCATTCGTTCAAAAAAAAACGTGTTAAGTAAAAGTACAATAAAAAAGAGATTTGCCCACATTTGAAATTTGGAAACGGTCGAAAAAACACAAAAGTTAAGTGTTATCAAGTGGTTGAAGCAATTTTATACCGGTTAAAAACAGGATGTCAATGGAGACAGCTCCCAATGAAGCAATTTTTTAGGGGTAAGTATGGTTGGGCAAGTGTCTATCATCACTTTCAGAAGTGGTGCAAAGATGGTAGTTGGGAAAGAGCCTGGAGACATATTCTGGAAAGGCATCGGGATCTACTTGATTTATCAAGTGTTCAGCCTGATGGCACACACACCCAATCAAAAAGGGGCGGACAGGCAGTAGGCTACTGGGCAGGAAAAGGCGAAGACCAGCAACATGCTTGTGCTGACAGATAGCCAGGGTATCCCACTGGCCTGCAGTGAAGCTATTTCAGGAGAACATAATGATGCGTATCAGCTGGAAGAGTTCGTGGAGAATATGTTTGAAAGCCTGCGTTCTTCAAACATAAGGACAGACTGGCTATTCCTGAATGCCGATGCAGGGTTTGATATAGAGGCTTTCGTGCTTTCTGTTACAGGAATGATATAATAGATAATATTGATAAAAATAAAAGAAACGGTAGTGAAAGTGAACACCTTTTTGACAGTTTACTCTACAAATGCAGGTTTGTTGTGGAAAGGACGATGCTTGGCTGGATGCATTTAAGGCTATTTTGATCCGTTTTGAAACAAACAAAATTCATTGGAAAGCATTGAATATATTAGCTTTTTGCGTTATTTTATTACGTCAACTTTAAACAACTTCATAAGGTTTAAAACGGTTTCAATGCATTAAAAACTTCAATTGCAGCTTTTTTCGGATGGCATCCCGGAATTTGAAAATTTGTCCCAACATCCAGTTTCCAGTGTTTGATAACCTGATTCAATAAACTTTCGCGAACAGAAATAATAATTGACAATTTTGTTTTCCGGAGAATTTGATCAAATGATCTTGCCCATCCTTTTCCAGCCAGTTCAAATGGGCCGATCTCATCAATAACAATCAGATCAACATCTGACAAGATGGAAGGGTTCAGCACTTCTTCCCCAAAAACAATTGCTTCCGGATTAATGTAAAAATGCCTGACCTGCTCCCATCCAGGGACTTGATTTCTTTGACAATAAACCAAGCGATCTCCTGATTTCAAATCAATTAAATCAAAGCGATCGCGCAGATTATCTTTCCAATATCCCAATGCTAAGAAACCCCCAACCCGCAAACCCGAAGCGGATAGTTCGTCAACAATACTTTTCAGAAATGTGGTTTTCCCACTTCCCTGGGTTCCACTTATAATAAAGGTTTTATTGTTCATATTTAGCTGAATTAATGCTTAAAAAACAAACAAGAATCCCCATAACTCAAAAAACGAAAATCGTTATCCAATGCGTATTTATACGCCTTTTTCCAACCCTCCCCGATAAATGCAGAAACCAATAACAGCAACGTACTTTTCGGCATATGAAAATTGGTAACCAGCACATCGGGAATGTGAAAACGGTAACCCGGAACGATCATCAACTGTGTCTGGCCTGAAATTACATCCTGGCCCTTTTCTTCCATCGTATTAATTATCTTTTCCAGGGCTTCTTTAGCTGAAATTGGCTGTAGATATTTTTGACGGTAGGGATCCCATTGATTGATGTCTACAGAGTCGCTGTTTGATTTGTCCACGATTAATTTTACCCCATGCCAGTAAAGGCTTTCGATGGTCCGCATCGTGGTTGTTCCTACAACTGTGATCTGGAAATTCAGTTTATCCCTTATCTTTCGAATGGTATTGAGGCTTACCAATATTTTCTCAGTATGCATTTCATGGGTACGAATGGTTTTCGAGCTTACCGGTTTGAAAGTCCCGGCACCCACATGCAAAGTAACTTTTTTAATATCAATTCTCCTTTTTTCAATTTCCTGTAAAACCTCATCAGTAAAATGCAATCCTGCCATTGGGAGCAGCAACAGAGCCTTCTGATCAGGCATAAATTGTTTGATACCTTTCTTTGTCTGAATCAATGGCATCACGGGTCATATAAGGTGGCAAAGGAACATTTCCGGTTTGGGATAAAACTTCCGAAAAGATCAGGCCATCGGGTTCCCAATCAAATCGAATGAGAGAATATTCAGCTAGTTGTTCTATTCTTTCTGCAAAAAGATGAGAAGTTTTATTTTGGAATTCAAAAGGTAAACTCAATTTTCCTGATTTCCATTTTTTTGAATTTCCCACGAGGCATTTCCAGACAACACCACTGGTTTGTGCAAATGCCTGCTGAATTTCCCGGGTGGGAGAACAGGGTTCGAGGCAAAAAATCTCAATGGCTGCGCCCGTTTCTTTTGCAAACCCCAGCCGGGCTTGAATTACTTTTGTTTCATTAAACAGGATCAATCCATCCTTAGAAAGAATTTGTGATAACTCGCTGAATGTATAGTTAGAAATTCGTTGGTTCTTGTAAACCAATAACTTCGATTCGTCCCTTTTGGGTAAAGGAAACTGCGCAATCCGATGTTGAGGCAAATTATAATCGAATTCGGATATGTTTATATCGGGAATCAAATCCATGCCCAAAATAACGTAAAAAAATGTTTCTATAGATGATAAAAGTGACTGGAATGACTAATGTGGCTGAAGCAGAGACCAATTATACCAATTGATAAAAGAATGAACTTAATTCGCTTTATCTCACAAACAATATCCGCAATTGATTATATTAATTTTTATTTCACTCATGACAAAACGCTTATTAAGGTTGAGCTAACAAGCATTTCAATAAATATGAGATAAATCAATATTTTTTCTAATTTGTTTCCTATTTTTGAACCGAAAATATCAGAATATGATAGAACGAAATATCGTCAAGGCCCCAAGTTGCGTAGTCGAAAACCATCACCTTGATTGTTTTGAAGTTTTAACTGACGACGAAAAACAAATTGTTGAGAATCATACCCTAGAAATAAAATACAAAAAAGGTGAGATCATCGCTAAACAGGGTTCCTTTGCCTCGCATGTTATTTTCCTGAAAGAGGGCCTTGTAAAAGTATTTCTTGAAGGCAACCCCAAAGACCTGATATTGAAAATCATTCCTTCAAACCATCTCATAACCCTTTCCTCAATTTATGAAGGCAACACAACATTTCTTTATTCTGCGGCCACTTATGTTGAATCGACCGCAAGCCTCATTGAAGCAGATATTTTCAAACAACTCATCAGAAAAAATTCAAACTTTGCTTCTAAGATCATCAATATTTTAAATGAGAACACCGCCCAGGTTTATGGCAGGTTTTATGCACTTACCAGAAAACAGGCTCATGGCCGTGTAGCCGACATTTTATTATGCCTGTCGCAAAGAATATATAAAACAAAACAGTTCAGCCTTTCTTTATCACGAAATGACCTTGCGGACCTCACAGGTCTTTCCCCCGAAAGTGTTATCCGGATTCTCAAAGAATTCAAAGAGGAAAAGTTAATCGAAGTGAAAGGTAAATCAATTGAGATATTAAACAATAAAAGCCTGGAAAAGATCAGCAGTTTTGGTTAGGAAATAGAAGCCAGATTTTATCCTTTCAGGCTGATTTTCTCAAGTAAATTTTTGTTCATGATCTGAAATTGTTTCCCTTCTACCTTTATCACTCCAATATCAATAAACTCTTTCAAAGCACGCGCTACACTTTCGCGACGGGCTCCAATCAGGGCGGCCAGGTCATTTCGCGAAAGGGGCATACTGAAAGTGACGCTATTGTCAAGAATATTCGCAAAATACAAAATGGCATCGGCAAGCCGTCCATTCACCTGTTTTTGCGATAGATTTACAAAGCGCTCAAAATAGGAAAGCTCATCAGTACACAAGTACATGATCATTTCAAAGGCAAACTGCGAATTTCTTTTGATCAATTGCTTAAATAAATCAATATTGATATAACATACATTGGAATCCTCCAAACAGGATGCAGAATAACGATGAATTTTGTCGGCTAGGATCGTTTGAATTCCAATATAAGCACCTTCCGATACAATCTTTAAAATTTGATCCTGTCCGCTGGGGCCGGTCATATGAATCTTTGCCAAACCTTTTTTCAAATAAGCAATGTGCGAGCTGAGGGTACCCTCTTTAATAATATGTTCCCCTGGCTTGCATTGCACCTCCGTGCATGCCTCACTCATCTGTAATATTTCATCAACGGTAAGCGATTCAGCGGCTTGCGATTTAAACGCGCAATGTGGGCATTCATTCTTCATTACCAAATCTATTTTTTAAAATATTAAATCCAATTTACTTTGGCCAATTGTGATATTAGTCACAAATTACCCATTAATTCAGCACAACTCCGACTGTTCAGAATCATACAGCATTTTATTAAATGTCAAACCCTAAAATTAATAAATCTTTTCGGGATTGGATACTTTTGTTGTTGTAACCTTAAAATCTTTGAAGTCATGAAATCAGTCATAGCGAATTTAGCGCTTTTGTTTGGGGTTATCGGTTTCATGGGTTACATAATTTTGATTCTTGCAAGTTTTTTTGGATGTTGTGCAGGGTTAAATACCCTGGCCTATCACAAGTTGGTTATAGGGATTTTGACCCTGGCTTTGGTAATCTTTGTCATATGCATGTACAACAGCTGCTGCAAGGCAAAAGACAAGGAGAATTAATTCTACAAAATTAATGTGTTTTTCAGCTTTCCCGTGAGTTTTGCGGGGAAGTTTTTTTATGCTTTTCCAGTAATTCGATCAAAATTGAAATATGTGTATTTTTGAGCTTGCTTTAAACGATGAATAAGATACACTGACAATGGCAATTAAAAAACACATTCCCAATACAATTACCCTTTTCAATTTGTTGTGTGGCTGCATCGCCATTGTTTTCGTTTTTGAAGATAAGCTTGCTTTTTCCGCATACTTAATAGGATTGGCTGCCGTGTTCGATTTTCTTGATGGAATGGCTGCAAGATTGTTGCATGTGAAAAGTCTGATTGGAAAAGAGCTTGATTCTCTTGCTGATGTAGTTTCTTTCGGATTGGTTCCAGGTTTTATATTATTCAGAATGATCTCTTATTCAGCCGGATACTCATTTGTTGATTCAGGATATTTTGCTTTTTTGCCTTACATTGCATTATTAATTCCAGCATTCTCAGCCCTTCGTTTGGCAAAATTCAATACTGACGAAAGACAGCAGGAACTTTTTATAGGATTACCAACACCGGCAAACGCCATTCTCATTGCATCCCTCCCCTTAATACTTTTACAGGATTCATGGATTGTAAATATGGATATGGATTTGATAAAGAGTTTGATCCAAAGCAAGTATTTTCTTATTTTCCTAACATTCTTACTCTCCTATCTTTTAGTAGCTGAAATCCCCCTTTTTTCCTTAAAGTTCAAAACATTCATCTGGCACGAAAACAAATTGCGATTCACTTTTCTTGGAATTTCAATTATTGCCCTGATCTTGTTTTATTATTTAGCAATCCCAATGATCATTATATTGTATATTGGCCTGTCCCTTTCTCCCAAAAATCTAGCATCTAAAGTCTAATATTTAATATCTATTCCTTTATCTTTGCAGCGATGCCTGAAGAATTTTCAAATAAGAAAAAAAAACAACCGCCTGCGGAAAAGGAAATGTCTTTCTGGGAGCACCTGGAAGAATTGAGAGCCCATATATTCAGGGCCCTGGCAGCCGTTCTTGTTTTAGCCATAGCAGCTTTCATCAGCAAAAAATTCATTTTCGACTACGTGATACTGGCGCCCAAAGATGGAGACTTTATCACCAACCGCATACTGTGCAAGATTAGCGATATACTTTCCATAGAGGCGCTGTGTATTGATAACCTGAACCTGACCATGCAAAACATCAATATGTCGGGGCAGTTTATGACCCATATGTATGTCTCGATCATTGCCGGGTTTATCGTTGCAGCTCCATATGTCATTTGGGAAATGTGGCGATTTATTATGCCGGCACTCCACCCCAATGAAAAGAAACATTCATCGGGTGCGGTGGTTGTAAGCTCCTTGCTTTTTATTACGGGGGTTCTGTTTGCCTATTTTCTTATTGTACCCTTAACCATTAACTTTTTGGGCACTTACCAGGTAAGCCCGGACGTACCCAATCAAATCAGCCTGAATTCATACATCAGCACCGTCATGTCGGTGACCATTGCGGTGGGGGTCGTGTTTGAATTACCGATCCTGGTTTATTTCCTGACCAAAGTGGGAGTCATCACCCCCGATTTTATGAAGAAGAACCGGAAAATAATGCTGGTTGTGGTCCTCACCCTTTCAGCCATCATCACCCCACCCGACATCTTCAGCCAGATCCTTGTGCATTCCTTTGATTGGGTTGTACGAGCTGAGTATAAAAATCTCAGGGCGTGTTTATAAGAAACGGGAAAAGGAAATGGCGGGGTAGAATCTAAGAATTTTAAAGTAATTATTCAACCTCATTTCATCCATTATAACTACACTCCTTTGAGAGAAAATCACTGAATAATTTACAAAGCTCATCCGGTGCATCAGCATGGACCCAATGGGAGGCTCCTTCAATGGTTTTAAATGCAGCATTGGGGAATTTCTTCAGGATCATCGCATAGTCTTCATCCATGATATACTCCGACTTCCCACCTTTTACAAAAAGTGCAGGTATATCAGAGGTATACAGCCCCTCCACCCCTTCAAATACATTTTCAATGTTGTTATATATGTCTTCCACATTCAAGCGCCAGGCCAGCCTGGTTTTTCCAATGCGGTAAAGATTTTTGAGGATAAACTGTGTGACCCGAGGCGATTCCACCTTATCAGAAATGATCGCTTCAATTTCTTCACGGGATGAAACAGTGTCAAAATCAATGGCCAGCATCGCATTCAAAATGTTCATATGGTACTGACGGGCAGGATATTTCCTGACACTCATATCCACAACAATGAGCTTATCCACATAATGAGGATGCTCCAAAGCAAAATTCATGGCAACTTTCCCCCCCATTGAATGGCCGATTAAAATTGGGTTGGTGAGTTGGTGATCCTTAATGAATTCATAGAGGTCTTCTGCCAGGGCATAATAGTTAAAGGTATCGCTATGCGGAGATTGTCCGTGATTACGTTGATCAAGGATGAACACCTCAAACTTCTCAGCCAGCCTTCGGCCAATGGTGACCCAGTTATCTGAAATACCAAATAGCCCATGCAAAATAATGACCGGCGGGCCTTCACCATAATTTCGATAAAACAATTTCATATGTTTGGTTTTATTCAATAATTATTCCCAAGAGGCTATTTAAGAAGTCATCAATTGAGGTCACATTGGGCTTGTCGAAATGCAGACATGACTAATGATTAGCTATGTTTCGACAGGCTCAACATGACCATTTTAAAAAATAATGACTTATGATACAGCCTCTTGAAAATTTCATCCTGTCAATGTTTTTCTTTTTCTGATTCCAAAAACAATGGAAAGCAACATAAATACAACCCCCAGAAAAGCCGATATCCGGCCAATATAATCGCCAAAACTTGTATAGAAAGTAATTTCTTCATTCAGGTTCAAGGGCTGTTCAATGGCATCGGGTTTCCAATATTCAGTAGCCTGATGTATATCGCCTCTTTGGTTTACAAAACAAGAAATTCCGGTATTTGCGGACCGGCCTATACTTCTCCGGGTTTCAATTGCCCTCATTGAGGCAAAGGTTAAATGTTGTCGATGACCGGGTGTATTTCCCCACCATCCGTCATTGGTGATGATGATCAGTAAATCAGCCCCCTTTCGGACATAATCGGCGCAAAAACCACCGAACACCGATTCGTAGCAAATGATGGGCCCTACCTTTAAAGTATCATTTACAGTAAATGGACCAGGGTCTTCATCAATGGCCAATGAACCAACAGTGCCCCCCAAATCAATGGCAAAATTTTCGAGAAACCTGAATATCCCACCCGAAGGCATATATTCAACTCCGGGCGTAAGTTTCGACTTATGATGTATTTGAATATTCTCTGAATCAATATAAAAGGCCGTGTTGTAACGGTCGTAATAAAACCCCCCTCCTTTGTGGAACCTGGCGGCAGAAGAGGGTTTTTCCCCTTCCTTGTATTTCCTGTAGGTCGAAGCTCCGATAATAATCTTTACTTCCGGGTTTTCACTTGCAAAGACTTTTAATTTATTTAAACTTGGAGACCATTCAAGATTGCCTTCCCAAATATCCTCCTGAATTGCTGATTCGGGGCACGCAATGATCATTGGATCACCATCAATAAAGGGCTTGGCAAGATCTAAATTCAGATCAACAACCTCCAAGGCATCCGTATTGAATTGTTCGGTATAAGGATCAAGATTTGGCTGCGTAACAACTACATCAATCGGATTACTCTTTTCCTCATATCCAAAATACATGAAATTAGATATTGCGATTGGAACGAGAAGAATTGCAAGGGCAAGGATTCCATTTGCAACCCACCTTTTACTTCCTGTTTGTTTCAACTGCCAGGCCTGGTAAGCCTTAAATAAAAGAATGTTAACAATAAGTACCCACATCGTACCACCCAGGGTACCGGTATATTCGTACCATTGAATCCATGTATTGTGCACTGCAAATCCATTTCCGAGGTTAAGCCATGTCCAGGTCATTTTCCAATTAAGGTGGATGTATTCGAAAGTGATCCACAATACAACAAGGACAAAATATCCCTGGCTTTCCCGATACACATTCTTCCGCACCATATGAAAAACGTTGAATACGATTCCCATAAACATAGCATTAAGAGCCCAGGCAAGTATTGCAACGGGCGTTGAGTTCCATACCCACCAGGTGGTGGCCAAATTCCAGAGAAAAAAACCCGGGTAGGTATAAAAGAAAACGCTGAAATTGCTGAATTCATTCCGGTTTCTGAAAATATAATCTTCAATGATAAGCATAGGAACCAATGCCGTGAACAAAAAAAGCGGGAAAACCATTGACCGGCCAGCCGATGGTAAATAAAATACCGGACAAAAGGGATACTATTAATAAGTGGATTTTTTTCATAATTGAAATAACGAAAGAGGGGCAAAGATATTGAAAAGTGCAATGCTGAATATTGAATTGTCATTACGAAACAAAAAGAAAGGTGTGAAATTTAAAAATCTTTTTATACAATTTTGCAATTGAATTGCAAAATTGTATATTTGTTGCATGGTACATAGAGATATTTCCGATAAGCTTATACATTTGGCTAAAAATTTCCTGTAATAACAGTTACAGGACCCCGGCAATCTGGTAAAACGACTCTTGTTAAGTCAATTTTTGATAGCTATTCATATACATCACTCGAAAATCCTGAAAGACGATTATTGGCAAAACAAGATCCGCAAGGATTTTTAAACCAGTTTGGCGGAAAGACAATTATTGACGAAATTCAGTACGTTCCCGAATTATTATCGTATATCCAGGAAATTGTTGATAAATCAGGTATTCCAGGCCACTTTATTCTTACAGGCTCCCAAAGCCTTATGATGTTGGAAAATGTAACACAGTCACTTGCTGGCCGAACAACAATATTAAAGTTACTCCCATTCAGTTTGGAAGAATTAAAAAACGGTCCGTATGTTAAGGAAGATTCAGATTATAATCATTGGATCTATAAGGGTTTTTATCCTGGAATTTTTGACAAAGATATTGACCCGGGTGATTTCTATCCTGCATATTTTGAAACTTACATTCAAAGGGATGTCAGACAGATACAGAATATTAGAGATCTAGACTTATTTACTAATTTTGTTAGGCTATTGGCTGGTCGAACTGGACAGATCCTTGATTATACATCTCTTTCAAACGATACTGGTGTTAGTGTCAATACCATTAAAGGCTGGCTAAGCGTTCTAAAAGCCAGCCACCTGATTTTTCAGATTCAACCCTATTTCAAAAACCTGAATAAACGGATAATAAGATCACCAAAAATTTACTTTACTGATCCCGGGCTGGTTTCTTTTTTATTAAACATTCGATCGGCAGAGCAAGTAAACACCCATTATCTGAAAGGTGGATTGTTTGAGAACCTTATTATTATTGAAATTCTGAAGAATCGCTACAATCAGGGGAGGGTTCCAAATTTATATTTCTACAGGGATAACAACAAAAATGAAATTGACCTGATTATAGAGGGTGATGAAAAACTTGAGATAGTTGAAATAAAATCAGGACAGACATTCTCCCCCAACTTAATGAAATCTCTATTGTTCTGGGATAAAAATTTTGGTAAAATAAAATCAGGAAAACATTTAATATATGGAGGAAGTATGAATCAGAAATACCAAAATATCAATATAAAATCATGGCGGGAAATTAATTCACTCTTAGATTGATACTTTAAAGGAAAATTTTTCAAGAAATCTCATACAGAAAATCATTATACGGATAACGCTTGATATGCATGCTTTTCACCTCGTCGTAAAGCACTTTTTTGAATTCATCAATATTGCTTTTTTTAATAGCAGAAATGAAAAGCGTTGGGGAATTTGATTTGGCCATCCATGTTTTTTTCAAATCCTCCAGGCTTAAATTTCTCCTGGTCGAAGGCGAAAGGTCATCCGGTTCCTTTTCAACAAAAGTATAGGCATCAATTTTATTGAACAGAATGATCGTTGGTTTTCCGTTTGCATCCAATTCTGCTAGCGTTTCGTTTACAACGTTAAGCTGATCTTCAAATTCGGGGTGCGAAATATCAACCACATGGATCAGAACATCCGATTCCCTTACCTCATCAAGTGTTGACTTAAATGATTCCACCAGATCGTGGGGTAATTTCCGGATAAACCCAACTGTGTCTGTTAATAAAAACGGAAGGTTCTCCACCACAACTTTCCGAACCGTGGTATCAAGGGTAGCGAACAATTTATTTTCAGCAAATACATCCGATTTGCTCAGCATATTCATAATGGTTGATTTGCCCACATTGGTATAGCCAACCAGGGCTACCTGAATCATCTTGCCCCTGTTTTTGCGCTGGGTGGCCTTTTGCTTGTCGATTTTTATCAGTTTCTGCTTCAGCAACGAAATGCGATCCCTGATGATTCTCCGGTCGGTTTCTATTTCCGTTTCACCCGGCCCTCTTAAACCAATACCGCCCCTTTGTTTTTCAAGGTGGGTCCACATTCGGGCCAGCCGGGGCAACATGTATTGGTATTGGGCCAGCTCTACCTGGGTTTTTGCATGAGCCGTTCGGGCGCGTTTGGCAAAAATATCAAGGATCAAGTTATTTCTGTCTAAAATCCTACAGGATAAAACCTTTTCAATGTTTCTTATTTGAGAAGGGCTTAACTCATCATCAAAGATGGCAATATCGATTTCTTTTTCCTTAATGTATGAACTGATATCCGCCAATTTACCTGCTCCCACATAAGTCCTCGAATCGGGCATTTGAAGCTTTTGGGTAAAACGTTTTACCGTTACAGCTCCAGCTGTTTCAGCCAGAAAAGCAAGCTCATCAAGATATTCCCGGATTTTCTCTTCGGTGTCATATCCTGATATCACACCGATCAATACGGCTGATTCCTGGCTTATAGTTGTTTCTGTGTTTTCTGCCATTTAATAATTTAAACCGGCAAAAGTAATACTTTCCATTTGGGGTTTAGAACAATTTTTCTCAAATAAATTATGTGCATTAACAAACTTTGTTTTTCTTAAGGAATAAAAAGTACTGTTGTGGAAATGACTATTTTATACTCAAAATGTACTTTTTTAGTAAAATTAAACAATTTTGCATAAATTATTTGTTTGTAGCAGGGTAATTGATATACATTCGCTTTTCTAAGTTAATTTCCGTTTTTGTTATACTTGTATTGTGATAAATGATTTATAATTCTGAAATAGTTTAGTTTGAGGCCTGTATTAATCATATTGCTTTTCTTATCCCCTGTTTGGCTTTTTTCACAGGCACATTATACTTTTATGTACGAACAGGGATTTTCTGCACATTCAGGTGCCGAAAATTTAATTTCTGCAAATTATATTTACGGTACGATTGATAAAAATTATATTCCTGTAAATATTTTCAAGGAGAAAAAAACCATTGGAAAAATTGGGAATATTGCATATCGTTTGGTTAAATACTGGTATATTGATTATCAACTAAGTATTTGGGGAGGGTTTGTACAACATGAGTATTTCGGGCATACGGCTCGGGCCGAACAGGCCGGTTTTTATGACGCTTACCCTGTAATAGGTATTCCGTATTTTTTATATAGAAGCCCAAAAACTACTTTGGGCGAACATTATAGACCTTACACCACCAATGAGAGGAGAATAATTTATGCCGGAGGAAGTGAAGCAAACTTTATTTTAGCTAAAGACATACTCAACAAAACTTTATTGGGAAACAAGGTTTTATATCAGCAAAGTATTTTTTACTTAAGGAATAAGCTCAACCTTTTGTATCCAATTATTTTGGTGGATGATGTTGACAATATTGCAGATATTCGTGGATATAATTATGGAATAGACTATAATGGAGACAAAGCAGAGGTTAACAGGCAAATAAAAACCTTAGCATGGTTAGATTTAATTATTGACCCAATGAATTATGTTTCAGTTTATTCAATCTTTAAGAATTATATTTATGAAGGAAAACATGAGACTAAAATACCAATGTTTAGAATCGGAAATAAATTTCGTTATCTCCCAGATTTTCGTTTTTTATTGGCTCCCTATTCACCGGAACTGATGTATGAAAATTATATAAGGTTTGATAAAAAACTTTTATATATCAACATACGCCATGCGGCTTTAACCATTCATAATTCATTTGGTATTTCCGCAAAACTATTCAACTATAATGTGTCGAGGTTTTTTATTTTTGATACACAAATATCGTATTGGGACCAACCCAAATTTATCATCCATACAGAATCAACCAACGAACAAGTAACCTTAAATGAAAAGGGATATGGATGGGCCTTCATTAATACGGTCCATTATCGTTTCATTGATAAATTTAATTTGTCGTTAACCGCGGAAGCAGGTTATAAAACCGGGGGGTATCTTGAAGGTGAAATGTTAAAATCAGGGCTAATATTAAGAGGGGGATTTAGTTTCAATTTTGAGAAATAAGCAGGATGATTAACAACAAGGCTGCCTATCTAACTCCATTTCTCATATCAATAGCTTACTCAATAACTTTTAGGGCCTAAAGCCAATAATTTCCCTGACTTCCTTTATTGTTCTTGAACCGCTTGCATGTGCCTTTTCCTTACCCATCTCCATAACCTTCTTAATGTAAGCCTCATCTGCTTTTAACTCCTTGATCCTCTCACGGAAAGGTTCGGTAAAGTTAACAATATCTTCAGCCAGTTGCTTTTTCATGTCTCCGTAACGGATTTCACAGCTATTGTACTTTTCTTCAAAATAAGCAACCGTATCCGGTTCCGAAACGGCTTTCATCAATGAAAACAGGTTTTCGATGGGATCGGGTTTAGGCGAATTCATTTGAGTCGGGCCGGCATCAGTAACAGCGCGCATCACCTTTTTACGGATAACTTTGGGTTCATCGGCAAGAAAGACAGCGTTGCCCTCCCCTTCTGATTTTCCCATTTTACCCGAACCATCAAGGCCGGGAATTTTAACCAGTTCTTCACCAAAATTATAGGCAACGGGTTCAGGGAAATAATCAACTTTATACAGCCTGTTAAAACGGTTGGCAAAAGTCCGGGTCATTTCCAGGTGCTGCTCCTGGTCTTTGCCCACAGGCACCTTATTCGACCTGTGAATAAGAATATCGGCGGCCATGAGAGAAGGATATGTCAATAAGCCGGCATTAATATTATTGGGTTGCGATTTAGCTTTTTCCTTAAATGTCGTTACCCTTTCCAATTCACCTTTATAGGCATTCATATTCAAGAAAAGATACAATTCAGCAGTTTCGGGTAAATCGCTTTGGGCATATATCGTGGAAGCTTCCGGATCGAGGCCGCAGGCAAGGTATTCAACCAAAACCTGCTTTACATTCGCCTGCAAGTTTTCAGGTGTTGGATGAGTGGTTAACGAATGATAATCAGCAATAAAAAAATAGCAATTATTCTCATACTGCATTTTTGTAAAATTCCTCAAAGCACCAAAATAATTACCCAGGTGCAAATTTCCAGTTGGACGTATTCCGCTTAAAACAATTTCCATTATTTTACTTATGATTTAATTCAACAACAATAAAGATGTCTTTAGGTGGCAAAATTCCAATAAATAATTCTCTCACCCAAATTATAACAGTTACATCTTTATTTCGTCGTTGTTTTTATTAAAGAAATGGTATTCCAAAAAATGATAGGAAGGCATCGGTTTTAACCTCACCCATCGTTTGTATTTTTTTAACCATTCAAACCGCATTGAAAACAATCCTTTCGTTAGGTAAGCATACAAATAGGGATGCAATAAAATCTTAAGATATTTTTCGTTCTGCTCCTGAATCAGGTATTTAAGATTGTTTTCCAGATCATCAATAAACAAAATGCTTGGTTTTATTTCACCGGTTCCATCGCATGCAGGGCATTTTTCAGCATTTTTCAAATTCATTTCGGGGCGTACCCGCTGCCTTGTGATTTGTACCAAACCAAATTTGCTGGGTGGCAAAATGGTATGTTTCGCGCGGTCTTTGGCCATTTCCTCTTTCAACACCTGGAAGAGTTTCCGGCGATTTGCCGAAGACTTCATATCAATGAAATCGATGACAATAATTCCACCCATATCCCTGAGCCGGAGTTGACGTGCCAATTCAATTGCCGATTCAATATTCACGGCCAGGGCATTTTCTTCCTGACTGTTCTCCTTGTTAACCCTGTGCCCGCTATTGATATCAATTACATGAAGGGCCTCGGTATGTTCTATAATCAGATAGATTCCGCTGCGAATGGTAACAGTTTTACCAAAGGAGTTCTTGATTTGTTTATCAATTCCAAAATGCTCATAAATAGGAGCTTTCCCCTTATAATGCTTAACAATGTTAACCTTTTCGGGAGCTATGGACTTAATATAGTTTTTAGTATCCTCATATAAAACCGGATCGTTTATGTACACGTTATTAAACGACTCACTGAGAATGTCGCGTAAAATTGCTGAAGTCCGGTCAAGCTCGCTTACTATCTTTTGAGGAGCTTTCGCCTGGGACAATTTTTTAACCAAATTCTCCCATTTTTTTACCAGTTCCTTTAAATCACTATCCAACTCAGCAACCTTTTTATTTTCGGCTACTGTTCTGATAATAACTCCGAAATTATTGGGCTTAATACTGGAGATAAGCCTCTTTAACCGACTCTTTTCATCAGAACTTTTTATTCTTTGAGAAACAGAAATCCGGTTTGAGAAAGGAACCAAAACAAGGTACCTTCCGGCAAAAGAAAGCTCCGAAGATACCCTGGGCCCTTTCGTCGAAATGGGTTCCTTGGCAACCTGCACCAGGATCTGTTGGCCGCTGGTAAGAACACCGGTTATCTTTCCCGTTTTTTCAATGTCTTTTTCCAACTTGAAATCAGATAAAGTAACCGAGCGAAGCCTATCTTGCAAAGCCAACCTTGTAAGTTTGTTCAATGAAAGTACCTGAGGCCCAAGGTCGAGGTAATGAAGAAAGGCATCCTTTTCATAGCCGACATCTACAAATGCAGCATTTAAGCCAGGCATTATTTTGCGTACTTTGCCCAGGTAAACATCACCTACAGCAAAGCCTGCCTTGCTCTTCTCGTTGTGCAATTCAACCAGGGATTTGTCCTCTAATAGGGCAATTTCAACTTCCGAGGGACCCGAGTTGACGATTAATTCTTTGTTCACATTAATATATCTTTAAAAATGTAACATCATTGTTTATCAATGACGCATACTGGAGAGAGCCGATAAAATTTGGAGGTGATTAAAATTTTAGAACACAATACCGCAGGGTATTATGTTCTAAAATAGTGGTGCTAAATCAATTTACTTCTTTTTGTGTCTGTTCTTCCGTAACCGCTTTTTGCGCTTATGGGTTGACATCTTGTGTCGTTTACGTTTTTTCCCGCTAGGCATAATCCAAGTTTAGATGATAGTTTATTTTACGTGATTTTTAACCTCGTTCACAAATGTTTTAGCCGGTTTAAATGCTGGAATATTGTGTGCGGGGATAATAATGGTAGTGTTTTTCGATATATTCCTACCTGTTTTTTCAGCCCTTCTCTTAATTACAAAACTTCCAAAGCCACGCAAGTATACATTTTCTCCATTCGCCATTGATTTTTTTACTGCTTCCATAAAAGCCTCAACAGTATGTTGTACTGTTACTTTTTCGATACCCGTTTTCGTTGCAATGTCTGTTACAATTTCTGCTTTTGTCATGATTGAATATTTTATATTTTCGATACTAAATTTCAAATTCAGGGCTGCAAATATATAAATTTTTTTTAATGCCAAAAGAATTATGGAGATTTTTAACTTACTGTGACTAAATTTGTTCCCAATGAAATTTTCGAAAAAAATCATCCGATGGTATCGGGACAACAAAAGAGAATTACCCTGGAGGAAGACCACTGATCCCTATAAAATTTGGTTATCTGAAATTATCCTTCAACAAACCCGAATTGATCAGGGAACAAATTACTATTTACGCTTCATTACCCAATACCCTGATAGAGAATCATTGGCAAATGCAAGTGAAGAAGAAATCCTTAAATTGTGGCAAGGCCTGGGGTATTATTCCAGGGCTCGAAACCTGCACAAAACAGCCAAAGCAATTTCTCAGGATCTGAATGGAGTATTCCCAAATACCTATGAAGATTTAGTTAAGCACAAAGGGATTGGCGAATACACCGCAGCAGCTATCGCCTCCATTGCATTTGGAGTATCCAAACCAGTCGTTGACGGAAACGTATTAAGGTTTTTGGCGCGATTCCATGGAGTTTCACTACCCATAAATTCTTCGGAAGGCAAAAACGAGATTAAGAAACTGGTAGAAGAGCTTATCGATCAGGAACAGCCCGGTGACTTTAACCAGGCCATTATGGAGTTTGGAGCATTGGTTTGCAAACCTCAAAATCCTGATTGCAAAAGCTGTATCTTCAAGCATGAATGCATCGCGCTCACAGAAGACAAAGTAAAATCCTTCCGATAAAAACGAAAGGGTCGAAACAAAAAATAAAGCATTTCAACTATTTAATCCTGAAACAGAACAAGGGCAGCAATATTCAAATAGTCCTTAACCATCGAAAAGAAAAAGACATATGGCAACACATGTATGACTTTCCGTTAATTGAAACCAGCCATCGGTGTTCAAAATTAACAATAAGTGAAATGATCAAGGAGCAATTTGGCTTATTTGATAATTTTGCAGTTACTTTCCGTTCAGCCGAATACCGACATATTCTAAGCCATCGTATCCTGTATGCACGTTTCTATATAATCCAGTTTTATAACAGTAATTCTAATCTTGAAAGGGTAATTCAAAATAATTCCAATTACCGGATCATAAACGTTGAAGAAATCAAGCGGTTCCCTATTCCCCGGCTACTTGATAAATTTCTTTCAGAAAACAGGGATATTTTGCAGGATTAAATTTTGATTTTTTATACTTTTGTAAAAAACAAAACCAAATAATTATGGCTGGAGTAAATAAAGTAATTTTAGTAGGAAATTTAGGGCGCGAACCTGAAATCATGACCTTTGACAATGGCGTGAAAAAAGCATCTTTTTCGCTGGCAACGACTGAAAGTTATAAAAACAAAGAAGGCAACCGTGTTGAGCAAACGGAATGGCACAATATTGTAGTGTGGCGTGGCCTGGCTGACGTAGCTGAAAGATTTCTACACAAAGGCAGTAAAGTATACGTTGAAGGTAAAATCAGGACCCGGTCGTACGAACAAGACGGAGTAAAAAAGTATGTAACGGAGATTTTTGGTGACAATTTTGTAATGCTGGATTCGCGAAGCCAGGGCCCATCAGAAGTGCCACCGGAAGTTTTGGCTCAGGAGTCAATACCCCAAACACAACAAGATCAGGAAATTGAAACCCCAACGGACGATCTTCCGTTTTAATGATCGTATATTATGTACTTTGCATTTTTAATTCTAAAATTGATTGTTTTGAACATTTAATATTTTATTAATTTTGCCGGCATAAATACGCTATTGAATAACTAAAGTGTTTTAATTTGGAAGAGCCTGACAGCGATCCTCATTTGTGGCTATTAAATATATTCCTCGAAATTTTTACGGGTAATCTTAACTCGGGTGTTCTATTCGGGATATTGTCTGTGATTGTGTTGCTTATTTTTTCAGCCTTAATTTCCGGTTCTGAAATTGCTTTTTTCTCACTCAATCCTGCTCACCTAAAAGACATTAATTCGGTTGGAAGTAAAAGCAACAAGCTTATCATCACCCTTTTGGATATTCCAAAAAGACTTCTTGCAACAATCCTCATTGCAAATAATTTCGTAAATGTAGCCATCATTATACTGAGCTCCTACATAATGCGCATGCTTTTTGATTTCAGTGAATACCCTTTGCTCAGTTTTTCAATTGAAGTTCTTGTAATAACCTTTTTTATCCTATTCTTTGGGGAGATCATGCCCAAAATATTCGCCAATCAGAAACCTCTTGCCTTTGCAACCTTTATGTCGCGTCCAATCAATTTTCTGATAATGATTTTTTACCCCGTTAGTTCGTTGCTGGTGAAATCAACCAAACTTATTGATAAGAAGTTATCAAAAACAACCCATGATTTTTCCATGAGTGATATTTCGGATGCAATTGATATTACCGTTGACGAAAGCACGCACGAAGAAGAAACGAAAATATTGAAAGGCATCGTGAAATTTACTGATATTGAGGTTAGGGAAATTATGCGTTCGCGAATGGATTTAGTTGCAGTGGAATCGGGAACAGGATTTGATAAGCTTATCGAAATCGTTGTTGAATCGGGATATTCCAGGATCCCGGTCTACACCGAATCGCTGGATAATATCAATGGCGTGCTTTATGTAAAAGACCTCTTGCAACACCTTGATAAAAAAGAAGGTTTTGAATGGCTGCCTTTGGTGAGGCCTGCCTTTTTTATTCCTGAAAACAAAAAGATAAACGACCTGCTTCAGGAGTTTCAGGAGAAGAAAATACATCTCGCTATTGTGGTGGACGAATATGGAGGAACTTCAGGCATTGTTTCCCTCGAAGATATAATTGAAGAGATCATCGGGGAGATCACCGATGAATTTGATACTCCTGAAGATGCTATTGGCTACAAAAAAATTGATGCCAACAATTTTATTTTTGAAGGAAAAACAAGCATTAACGATTTCTGTAAAATTATTGAAATCGATGATGATGTTTTTGATGAGGTAAAAGGCGACGCCGATTCGCTGGCAGGCGTTATCCTTGAGTTGTTGGGAGAGATTCCTGAAAAAGATACGAAAATTATTTATCAGCATTTCGAATTTAAGATATTAACAGTGGATCAGCGAAGGATTAAACAGATAAAAGTAACACTAAGAGGTAAAGTAAAGGAAGATGAAGAAACTAAATAATCTGCCTCGCCTTTTTATTCTGGCTTCCCTCCTGCTTTTACTTACGGTATCTTGCGATCAGGAGTATTACCCCAAACCGATGGGTTATTTCCGCATTGACCTTCCCGAAAAAACATACAATAAATTTGATACAACCTTTCCCTATTCATTTGAGTACCCTTCTTATTCAATTATTCTGCCTGATGATGACCCGAAAGCCGAGCCTTATTGGATCAATATGTTTTTTCCCGGGTTTAAGGGAACGTTGCATATAAGCTATAAAATAGTTGATGGAAACCTCAATGAATATTTGGAGGATACCCGAACGATGGTGATGAAACACATCCCCAAAGCAAGTGCTATTGAAAACAAAGAATTTATATATGGTAAAGCAACGGTTTATGGTTTAACCTATTCTATTTCGGGAGTTTCGGCTGCCTCGCCTTACCAGTTTTACCTGACTGACAGCACGAAAAACTTTGTCCGCGGAGCGCTCTATTTCAATGTTGTTCCAAACAACGACTCATTGGCTCCTGTCATTGATTTTTTAAAAGAAGATATCAATCACATGATTGAGACTTTTAAATGGAAAGAAAACGAATAGTAGAATTGGTGAATAGCTGAATTGTTGATTTAAAGAATAATGAACTTTTTACTAAAATTTTCCTTGTTGGTTTTAATAATAAGATAATACACTCCTGAGGATAATTTGCCCTTGTTCCAGTTGATATCTGATTCAGATGAAAAGGTGCTTTCAACTTTTATTTCATCCACCTTAACCCCCTGCTTATTGTAGATTTCTATTGAAGATAAATTAGAAGTAGTTTCACCCAAACTGAATTGAATATGCATATTATCCTTAACCGGATTTGGAAATACCTCAATTTTATTTGGGGATGATATTTCCGGCACATCAACAAATATATAAGAATAAACCCCGGTGTTGGTGCAAACAAAAACATAAAAAAAATCAATACCCGGTTTGTGTGCAATCCGGTTAATGCTTGTATTGGGCAAGCCTTCGTTTAGAAAAGTCAATCCTGCATAGGAATTGCCGGGTTCATATATCGCAATACCTTCTAATGATGAATAAAAAGGATATTGCCAGCTAACATAAAGTTGCCCGTCATAATCATCATAACATACGTCACTCAAATTTTCTGAATAGAATTCAACAGTCCAATTATTGCCTCCGTTAGAAGATTTATATAGCCCTGAATCAAAGGATTCACCACCATAAACCCCAAATAAATCGTTTCCATAAAAAGCCAATTGAGTAAAGAATGAACCGCCGATATTCCAGGTTAATCCATTGTTGTCCGACCAAAAAGCATGAACAGGTAGGCTTTCAGCTGTTATTGTGAGGTATGTATCACTGATTGCCATATCCCAGCATTTCTTTCCAGAAAAAAAAGAAACTTCTTCCCAATATACTGCATTATCTGAAACAAGTAATCCTTCTTCACTCCCAACATAATAATTCCCGGCATAATCGTCATATTCGATGAATTTCGGATAAAGACAGTAGGCCAATGGATTGAATTGTCCGCTTGGGATATTAAAACTATAAATGCCATCCGAATCCGTCCCGTTGCCCAAAACCAAAATAATTGTTTCAGCATTGATAAATATACCCTCTTGAACAGGAAGCCCCTCAAATGAATGGTATTCCCAATCATAATTCGGCTCAGAAAACAAATACATTCCGTCGGTGGTACAAATCATTTCTGACATAGAATATTCAGGCCCAAAACAAATGTTGGTGGCTTCAATATCCTGCGGCCCATAAATTTGCCATGAATAGCTTTCGAAAGATGCTAAAACAATACAAACAACAAAGAATATTTTTCTCATCTAAATGCAATTTAAAGGATTATAAACTTTTTACTCCAGGTTTCTTTGGGAGTTTTAAGGAGGAGATAGTAAACACCTGCCGGTAAATTTCCTTTATTCCAATTCATTTCATTATTTGTAGAAAAAGAATTTTCGGATTTTAATTCATCCACTTTTACCCCCTGGTTATTAAAGATCTCAATCGTTGAAAGATCATCAACCGTATTAAAATAAAGATGCATACCATCTTTCACAGGATTGGGGTAAATACAGATGGGATTGGATGGCGCTATATTCTCTTCTTCACCAACCATATAATCATAGCATACATAAACTCCTGCATCAGTGCAACAAAAAATAGCAATGGCACTCATAGTAGGATTAAGCATGATTTTATTGATATGGGTGTTGGGTAACCCCTCATTTAAATAAGACAGGTACGGAGGAATTGCTCCGGGGGTGTAGATTGCAATCCCTTCATTGTTTGAAGTAGGTGATTCCCATCCCACAAAGACAGTACCCATGGCATCATAGCCTACGGCACTCATATTATCGCTGTAGAATTCCAGGTCCCAGGTCAGACCAAAATCAGGTGAACTGTATAAACCCGAAGAATTGGAATAGGAAGGAAATATACCATAAAGATCTCCCCCAAAGCTGAACCTGAAGTCGGTGATCATCGGGCTTCCTGAAGGAACTTCCTCCCATGTATACCCGTAATCATCCGACACATAGATGTTATGAATATTACTAACTTCGGCAATAACAACATGATTATCATAATAATCCATTGAACTGCAGGATTTGCCATTAAAATACGAAACTTCAGTCCAGGTTAATCCGTCGGTTGACCGATACAAGCCATTAAACTGGCATCCTATGTAATACTCATTTGTAAACAAATTGGTATTTTCATCTAATACTGGAATGACCTTGAGAAAATTTGGATAGGCCATCCAATCGACATTTTCAAATTGCTTACTTTCCAAGTCAAAGGTGTAAACTCCATCCGACCAACTTCCATCACTCATCACAACCAGAATTTTTGTAGCATCGAAGTATGCAGCACTCAATACAGGCATTCCTGCATAGGTATAAAAACTCCATTCCATAATGTCATCCTCCCAGATATACATACCCTCGTCACAACAAATGACACCCTTCCAGGAACCCACACCAAAACAAACATCGGTTGCATTAATGGTGTCAGGGCAAAAAGGAATCCATGTATAAGAGTAAAGAGGGAAGGAAAACATGACAAGCCAAAGAAATACGATTGTCTTTTTCATAGTGACAGGGTTTAA
The DNA here is from genome assembly GCA_041393255.1 of Bacteroidales bacterium. Taxonomy (GTDB): domain Bacteria; phylum Bacteroidota; class Bacteroidia; order Bacteroidales; family JAADJA01; genus JAADJA01. The sequence goes on from JAWKKM010000035.1 coordinate 39,182, forward strand.
AAATGAACCCTAAAATTACAGTAAAAACTGTAAATTTGCAAGTGATAAAGATTTATGAATCGCTGAGGTTATGATTATCCAATCAAATACAAATAATGATTAGCTATTTATACCTCACCTTGTTCTCAATAATCTTGCGCAGTTTTTCTTTAGAGGGCGGTGGGCCGGTGCTGACTTTTTTTCCATCGATATAAATGGAATCGGTTATTCCCCATTCATTGAAATTGGTTTTATCAAATGTATTGATGGATTCAACCTCTACCTTGTCACCAAATTCTGAGGCCACATCTTTAGCCCTTTGGCAGGACAAATTCATGGCCGGGCACCAACCGTGATTCAGACAAGTAACTTTCACCTTATCAGAACCCTTTTCCGGTTTTTTCTTTTGCTGGACCCATTTGGGCGGAACAGCATCATCCGTGAACGGTTTCCACATCAGCACCTCTCCCAAAAAACCTTTCTTATCTACTTTTTTATATCCCTGTTTTTTAAACCAGGAAGCTTTCATCCAGACGGGTAAAGGAATACCCCAGGAGACAATTCCTTTGGCACCCAGTTGCCTTGCATCATCCTCTGCAGCCTTGAGCATGGCTTTACCCATACCCTGGCCCCTGAAATCACCACGTCCATGTTTATAACTGTGAACCCAGACACATCCTATAAAATAGAGGTCTTTCCCCTCAACCCAGGAATGTTCGATAGGAAAATACTGTATCATTCCACCTACCACTCCATTATCATCCTGTGCAAGCTTAACACGCAGACCTTGATCCTTCATTTTATCATACCATGCCTCTTTGATATGGCTGGCTTCTTTGATTTCATCCGACCAATCCTCGAGGCATACCAGATAAGATGATTTATATTCTTCTGTGAGATCTATGATTTTCATTAGGATTTCTGTAAGCTTCTGATTATTTTTGCTAAACCTATAACAAACTTATGAAGAGATTGTTGAATCTAGTTTTGCTATTTCCAATTTGTTGCCTGGGTCAGATGACCACATGGGACAAGACGTATGACTTAAATCAGCAAGATTATGGTACCGGGATTGTTGAAGCATTCGATGGCGGGTTTGTATTAACAGGATATACCGGAGGTGATGACTGGCCGAATCTCCTGATTATGAAATTAGCAAGCAATGGCGACACAGTTTGGACAAAGGTTTATGCTGATGAAGGACATTCAAAAGGTAACAGGATTATTCAGACAAGTGATAGTGGATACATAATTGCAGGATTTACTTGTGAAAACGAGTTTTATTTTGACTACAGAATGTTCATTCTCAAAATCAATCAAACTGGTGATACCATTTGGACAAAAAAGCATGATGAATCTAATATGAGTGCTGGTTCAATTGTTAAGACTTTTGATGGTAATTATGTTATTGCTGGAGGGCCAGGACCTGGTTCAAATGCAAAAACAATCCTTCTGAAACTTAATGAAAATGGAGAACTTATTTGGGAAAAAACATATGTTTTTGAAGACTCAGCTACACCAGATGGGTTGCATTTTCTTGAACAAACTGCAGATAGCGGATTTATCATGTCAGGATCAAAATCAGAAGGATTCAATTTATCAGATGTCTGGTTAATGAGACTGAATAAAGATGGTGACACACTATGGACAAAACTTTATGGTGATCCGTTGGTACATGATTTTGGAACTTATGCAATACAAGCAGACACCAGTGGGTATATATTAACGACAATTCGTGATATTCCAAATTATCAGAATAATTACCTTGTCATTATTAAGCTTGATAATAATGGAAATTTTCTATGGGAAAAAATTTATGGAGGAAATGCAATACAAGGAATTAGTCACCTAAAAAAGACAATCAATAATGACTTTGTTGGGACTGGATATTTCGGCAGTTCAAATGGAAACAGAGAATTATATATTGTTCGCTTTAATAATTATGGGGATACTATATGGACCAGAGCATATCCTCAAAATGCTAGATCATATGGAAATGATATAATTCAATTAAGTGATATTGGATTTATAGTCAGCGGAGGCTCTTCGAATGGAAATAGTTTCTACGAGGATATTCGGGTATTAAAATTGGACGAAATGGGATTAGTTACGTCTGCTGAATCAAAAGAAACAACAAATCGCAATCTTTTAAGAAATTACCCCAATCCGTTTCAGGATTATACTACCATTGAAATTAGTCCGGGCATTGGCCATGTATGCCTCACAATTTACAACTCGCAGGGACTGCTAATAAAGGAGGTTGATTTATCTGACACGAATCACTATAAAACCACCTTTCAATTCGATTCTCGAGACATACCCTTAGGAATATATTATTGTTGCCTAAAAACTGTTAAGGGCATACAATCCATTAAAATGATTAAAACTCATTAGTGTCAGGTTATTGTTCACCCAGACCTTCATTTCCTGAATCCAATAAAAATTTCCAATTATCCTCCTGGTCTTTTTTCAAAACATTAGCATAGGTACCCAATCCATGATTTAAGTTGATGGAAACCTGCTTTTATCTTTCATTATCTTTGGCGCAACCAAATGAATGTTTAAAATGTCTCAGATGTAAATTATCTAAATTAACGCGTTGTGCGGTTTAATTAGCCAGCGCATATTTTTAATGATTTAATGGTTTATCGTTCTTTAAATTCATGAATTGCAGCAAAGTAACCCCTGTAATCTTAGACAGGATACGGACTGACAATCAAGCAATGTCTTAGCATAGTTGCGTTTGAGCATAAACTGATCGCACAATTGTGCAAACAATGTTTCAATTCGTTTCCTGACTTTTCTGAAGGTTACAGAGTATGGTTTGTAGTCTTTTTGGTTAGCTCTGAATGGAGTTTGCAGATTTACCTGACATGAAGTAAATAAGTCCAGTTGATGGGTAGCAGATAAATATCCTTTATCGGCAAGTAGTGTGCAAGTTGTTAAGCCTGATTGTTTTACCTCTGTCAAATAATGAACATCATGTACACTTGCCTTGGTCAGGTCCATGCTGTGAAAGATGCCTCTGACCAGAAGTAAGTAAGTGCAGTTTGTAACCATAAAAGTAGTTTTTGTTTACGGCTGAATATCCTTTATCAGGAGTCTGTTTCAAAGGTCTCTTTGCATACTTTACTTTGTTTTTCCCGGGCGTTTTTGCAAACGGGGATGGGGATCGAGTCCACAACATAAACATTTTCTCCATCATTGAGCCTGGAAGCAATTGTTTGGTTGAGTTGCTCAATCAAAGGATACAACCTTTTTCGTCTTCGGTTAAAATTGCTGCGATCAATTAAGTTGGGAAAGTCTTTGGTATGATCGCTTTTGAGCTTACCCCAATAGTAGTTTTCACTATCAATACTAATGGTTTCCCCTGTAATAGCCAAAGCAATAATCTGACAGTCAGACATCTTTGGTTTATTACGATAGATGAAAAAATTGTCAAACGAATCAATACGATTTATAAATACGGATTTGGTGATGTTAAAAAACTTGTCGAAATTTGATTTTAAGTTATGCATAATAGAAGTTAAATTGTGGTGATTTTTACTTCTAAGATATTGAATATCTGTATTATGCATAGCTTTTACTATTTTGTTTCAACATTCTTTTTAACATTTCAAACCGCACAAGACGTTAAATTAATACTTATGAAGAGGTTTGTTACTTTTTTGGCAATTGCCATCATTTCCATTTCCGTTTTTGCCCAGCAAGAACAATATTCCAAAGTGAAAGTATTTGCCAATGACGCACAGCTATTGCAATTGGCAGAAGCAGGAATTGATGTTACCAGAAGGAATCCTGAAGAAAGGAGTTTTCTTATTTGTGACTATTCCGAAACGGAATTAATGAAAATACAGGATTTGGGCTTGAACTATGAGGTTCTGATTGAAGATGTTTCGAAGTTTTATGTAGACAGAAATGAAGGCCTTTCTACCAGCATTGAAGATTACAAAGATGCCGGCGATTATGAAGTCCCGGAAAATTTTGAGTTTGGCTCTATGACCGGTCATTGCACATTTGAGGAAGCCATTACTCATATGGATAATATGACCACTTTATTCCCGGATTTAATAACAGCAAAAGAATCCATTGGACAGTCTATTGAAGGGCGCGAAATATGGATGGTAAAGATTTCGGATAATCCGAACGTAAATGAGGATGAACCTGAAGTTCTGTACACATCCTTGCATCATGCACGGGAACCGGCAGGTTTAATGGCCAATTTGTTTTACATGTATTATTTGCTTGAAAACTATGAAACTGACCCGATGATTCAAACTCTGGTGGACAATACTGAAATGTATTTTGTGTTGGTTGTTAATCCTGATGGCTATGTTTATAATCAAACCAATGATCCAAACGGAGGCGGTATGTGGCGAAAAACAGGCGGGATAATGGAAATGGAAGTTTCGGAGTTGACCCCAACAGGAATTATGGTTATATGTGGGGGAATGATAACAATGGTTCTTCTCCTGACCCATGGGACGAAACATACCGGGGAACGGCTCCTTTCTCAGAACCTGAAATACAAAATATGAAAGCATTTTGTGAAGAAAATGAATTTATTTATGCTTTAAACTATCACACCTATAGCAATTTATTATTGTATCCCTGGGGCTGGAGTGAAGAACCCTGTGAAGATGATGCTACTTTTTATGCTCATTCCGTATTGATGACACAGGACAACAACTATACCTACGGAGCAGGAAGTACAACCATTTATCCCACCAATGGCGGATCGGACGACTGGATGTATGGAGAGCAAGCCACAAAAATAAAATCTATTCTTATACACCGGAATTGGGTGGAGGTGATGATGGTTTCTGGTGTCCCATAAACAGGATCATTCCCATTGCTCAGGAAAACATGATACAAAACCTTCTGGCGGCAGCATTTGCAGGTAGTTATGCTCATATTGAGGATCTTTCACCCTCAATTATCGGAGAAAACGAAGGCAATATCGCTTATGATGTTACCCGATTGGGATTAAAAGATGGTGCAACATTTACGGTTACCCTGGAACCATTAAGCGATGTTATCCTTTCTACCGGCGATCCGAAAGTATATTCAAGTATGGAAATCCTGGAATCGATCACGGATTCGATTTCGTATACGCTTCAACCATTTGTGCCAAGCGGGACCGTATTTCAGTTCCTGATGACTTTGGACAATGGAGAATATGTATTATCCGACACACTAACAAAAATTTTTGGCGAACCCATTGTCATCTATGAAGATGATTGCAATACGCTTACCAACTGGTCGTCACCTCAATGGGCAGTAACAACTTCCAGTTATCATTCAGCCACCGGATCAATAACAGACTCTCCCTTTGGTGATTATGGCGATGATCAAAACAATATTGTTACGCTTAATGAAAACATTGATCTTACCAATGCCGGATTTGCCATGTTGAATTTCTGGGCTAAATGGGAAATTGAACAGGGATGGGATTATGTGCAGTTGATGATCTCTACAAACAATGGTGGAAGCTGGACTCCTTTGGAAGGAAAATATACGGTAACCGGAAATGGGAACCAGGCACAGGGCGAGCCCCTTTACGATGGCTTCCAAAACCAATGGGTGCGAGAAGAAATTGACCTTACTGATTATATCGGAAGTAGTGTAAAATTCAGGTTCAGGCTTAAAAGCGATGGTTATGTAACCGAAGATGGTTACTATTTTGATGACTTTACCATCAGTGTTGTCGAATTTGGAACTACCGGCGAGGTTGAAGATTTTGCAATGGAATCAAATATTCTGATTTCAAACCCAATTCCAAATCCTGCGAAGAGTAATGTGAAGTTTAATGTCTCTGTTCCGGAAGTATCCGGTGGATTCAATTTTACCGTTTACTCAACCTCAGGCCAGGTAATTTACTCAGAAACCTTGTCTGCTGATCAATCTAAACTTCAAATCAATACCGATTCCTGGACACCCGGTATTTACTATTACAAAGTTGAAGGCAGTATTTCACAAACACAGGCTAAAAAGCTTATTGTTATCAAATAATTACCTCTATTCATTTTTTATTGTGTAATAATTATAAACCCTTTTAGGTTATCCTGAAGGGGTTTTACTTTTATATAGTGCCTGGTTCTAATATGAAGATAGCATTTGTGATTAATTGTTTTATGGAAATACTATTTTTACAAATTCAAAGTTTATTTTGCTGTTTATTAAAATTATCAAATGGATAAGAGGAGAATTATAGAAATATCATTGTTGATCATAGCGGGGCTTATCGTCATTTTCATATCAATACTTTCGAATAACAAAAATAACAGCCAATCAATACTGGCTACTTTTGAGGAAACCTATACGCCACAAACAGCTTATGGAATTGTGGTTGATTCACTGGTTGAGTTCAGGGACAAAGTAAAAAGAAACCAATTCCTGGCTGATATATTATTAACTTACAATGTAGATTACCAGAAGATTGACCAACTTGCCAAACAGTCAAAAGAGATTTTCGATGTAAGAAAGATCAGGGCTGGAAACAATTACGCTGTTCTTTGTAACAATGATTCATTGCAGGAGGCAAGGTATTTTATTTATGAAAGCTCTCCAACCTCTTATGTGGTTTTCGACCTGGGTGATTCGGTTCACATACATTTGGGTGAAAAAGAAGTAGAGTTAAAAATTAATACGACCTCTGGAACCATCACTAGTTCTTTATGGAATGCTATGGTTGATAACAATGCAGATCCCAATCTGGCCAATGAACTTTCGGAGGTGTATGCATGGGCAATTGACTTTTTTGGAATTCAGAAGGGCGATTCCTATAAAGTAATTTTCGAAGAGTTGTATGTAGAAGACCAATGTATTGGAATTGGTAAAGTGCATGCAGCCTTGTTTCATCATGCCAATCATAAGTTCTATGCTTTCTATTTTGTTCAGGATAGTGTAGGCGATTATTTTGATGATGAAGCCAACAGTATGCGAAGGACATTCCTCAAAGCCCCTTTACGATTTAACCGTATTAGTTCAAGGTTTTCAAACAGCCGACTGCATCCTGTTTTAAAAATAAGGCGCCCCCATCACGGTGTGGATTATGCAGCACCTGCCGGTACACCTGTGCATGCTATCGGCGATGGCATTGTGATCGAAGCTCAATACAAAGGACAAAACGGACGCCTTGTTAAAATCAAACACAACGGTACCTATACAACTGCCTATCTTCACCTGTCAAAATTTGGGAAAGGGATAAAAACAGGCGTACATGTTAAACAGGGAGATGTTATCGGCTATGTGGGAAGTTCGGGATTATCAACAGGCCCGCACCTAGATTTCAGGTTTTATAAAAATGGAAAAGCCGTTGATCCTCTTAAGATTGAATCACCACCTGCCAATCCGGTTGATTCTGTTCATTTGGATAAATACAATAAATTGGTGAATGAATACAAGCTTAAACTAGATTCAATTCCCCTAAAGAAAGAAGAGGTTGTTGCCAAGTTAAAATAATCTTTAAGCAAGACAACCAAATCTTAAACATTCAAAGTCAAATTATTTAATGTGCATTTATTTTTTCATTCGCACTTTGATTATTAGATATTTGTAATTTACTTCACCTCCACCCGAACTCCCTCCGAATTGCTTGTAAACTCCGGAGCATACATGCACTGAATGGTCGTAATTCCATTTGAAAAATCACCTTTCTGAGAAACCACCAGCGGATATTCGAATACATAGGTACCTTTTCGCAGGTAATCGAAAAAGAAATTGGTTGAAGCATCCAAAGTGCTTTCATAGTATCCAAGTCCTCCCTGGTAACGATATCCTGACAAAACATTTATGGGTTCAAATGCTGAAGCCCGCATGTCTTTCATGTGCACATACTCCATATTGCGGTCAACCCACAACTCAATCCTGACCTTGATCTTATCCCCAACCGAAAGCTTCATTCCATCAGAGACAGGTTCAATAACCGGCCCGGCATCAGTATTCCGTTCAACAAAAAGTTTTTTCTCCAGCTTCAATGGGGTTTCGTGCATGGTGATTTTATCCAGGTCTTCAAAATACTGCCAATAAACTGCGCCCCATGCAATTCCATCATTCTTGTTCGACACAGAAACGTTAGCCATCTCAGGTTGAATATCTCCACCCGACCAGGAGGTTTTAAAATATCCGGTGCCTGCTTCCACTTTGGTATCTTCCATAGCAAAAGGATCAATGGTTTGATTTCCAATTGAGATTTCAGCCAATTCATCATTTGCAAGCCAGTCAGTGCCTTTTAACAAAAGAGCATAGACAGCTTCGGCAGTAGCCTTTCCTGTTTTCCAATCCTGAGTTTGTTTTTGTTTGAGTAACCAAATTTTCATTTGCTCAACAGATTTTTGGTCGCCGGTTATCAGGTCAAATGCCTCTATAAGCAAAGCCTGCGTTTCAATGGGTGCTTCATACCAATAATAACCACCGCGGTTATCCCTCCAGTACATACCCATCTCATCTGAATACAATGCGTGTTCCTTCATGGATGCCATGATTTCAGAAGGAATAGATTTTTCGCCAATCCTGTATAAAGCCATACCGATCATTCCTTTCATATAAATACTGCTTTCTGACCAGTATTTTTTTGCCTGCTCTCTGTAATAAATAAAGGCTTCCATATCATTTTGCAAAACCGGAATATCGTTCAGAAAATAGGTTCTCGCATAGAGGTACTGAATATGGATTTCTCCCAAATGTTTTTCCTGCAATTGGTCGGGATAGTTTTTCTTTAGTTTGTTATAATCTTCCCGAATCTGTGTATCCAGGTATTTCACTGCCTTGTTGATCATTTGTTTTGTTTCATGATCTTCTTCAATACCATTTATAGCCAATTGTTTCAAATGTCCAAATCCGGTAACAATGCTCTGGGTCATGTGCCAGCTTTCCGGCATTCCTTTGAACCAGGGCCAGCCACCATTATACGATTGTTTTTGTTGCAGTTTCCTTAATGCACTTGCCAATTCATTTGACATGCGATTCAAATCAAATAATAAGGCCACACGTTGTTTTCTTTCGGTTTCGTTTTTGGCTTCCAAAACCCAGGGAGTCTCCTGCAATATCAATGATTTCAGCTCATCATTTTTCTCAAGGTTTGAAAGCAGGGCATCAGGTGAATAATTTTTCCAGACATCAAAAACCAGCTTGATCTTTGGGTTGGAGTTCACCAAATGTGAGGCAATGCTATTGGCATAGTAGCGGTTAAAAACATTATCCGCTGATTCCCTTTCTGTTTCCATGATATAAGGTAGCGCCTGAATAGCATACCACGCAGGATTGGAAGAGAATTCCAGGGTCAGTTTAAAATTTTTAATACTGCTTCCTGATGAACCGGATTTTAACAATTTCTTAAACGTAAAATCCTTTGACTCATTTCCTTTCACCGGGAGCGGCATGGATTCTGTCACCAACATACGGTTGCTCAAAACCGGGATGGGCATCTCCTCACCATCAGAAAAACTGCCTGATTCAGCCATGATACGATAAGAAATGACATCAAACTCTTCCGGAATGGTAATGTTCCATTCTAAGTTCTGGCCAGATCCTTTTTCAATTTCAAATGAATTGGCAATAATCTCTCCCAATAAGTATTTGGAAATATCATTCATTGTCCGGGCATCAAAAAATTGCAATGTAGCTGTTCCGGATAAACTCTTCTCAGACAGATTAACCACTTTAGCCGAAAATCTCATTTTATCGCCCTGCCTGAAAAACCGGGGTTGGTTAGGAACAATCATCAATTCTTTTTGAGTCACAACCTCTTTTTCAAACTGTCCGTACTTTAAATCCTTCGTGTGGGACATTCCCATAAGTTTCCATTTGGTCAGGGATTCAGGAACTTCAAAAGCAATTTCAACATCGCCGTTTTCATTGGTAGAAAGTGACGGAAAGAAAAATGCAGTTTCTCTGAAATCCCTCCTTACTTGAACGCCTTCAAAAGAATCATCCCTTGTCGGATTTTCAGCTTGTTCCTCAAAGAGTGGGGATTGCCCTGAATTCTGATCAATACTTTCGGTCTTGTCAGAATCGGCCATTTCCAAAGCCTCATTTAGACCTGGGGCAACCTGCCTTTCCATTCCAATACCATCCATGTATTTTTTGCCCCCATATGGACTCCCGCCATAATAATAAAAGCCAAACCAGTTGAGTTGGTCATATTGTCTGAATACAGGAGAAATAAATCCAAAATTAGGACTGTAAAGTTGGGTTTTAAATGCCTGAAATGTATTGCCGGCACTCCAACTCAAATTGGAATATACACTTTGATACAAACTAAAATACCAATCATGTTCTGCCAAAGCATCCAGGGATGCATCATACATTGAGGCCAACAATTCTGCCGCTACCTTGTCCCCTTTTTTTCCTTTTATTTTAATTTTCCACGTTTCATTTTGGCCAGGCAAGAGTTTATCCCTGAAGGTTGCAAATTCAAAATCCAATTCTTTATTGGTAAAAGGAACCTCAATCCGGAAGCTGTTGTTGAAACTTCTGTTGTGTTTGGTAAAGATCAAATTCACATCAAAGCCGCCCCTGAATTCCTCTTTAATTTGAATTTCTAATTCTTTCTGCTCGTTGGAAAGTGTGATCCATTGCCGGCTGATAACACTATCACCCCTGACAATTTCAAATAACACCTTCACATTTTTATCCCCTGAGCCGATTACAAAACTGGCATTTTCTCCCGGTTCCCCTTTGGCTTTGATGACATGAAACCACCCCATTTCATTAACAGGGCATTTTTTATCACTAGGCGAAAACAGTGTAAAGAATTTATTGATTTCCACTTTTTCACCAAAACGATCCTTCGTCTCTACCTTCAGGGAATAACGTCCCGGCTTCCACGAAGAAACATCCTGCAAATCAACTACAGAATCAAGGTCAGTATCAAACTTCAGGCTTGCTACCGTGGATTCAACAGGGAACTTGTCTAATTTCCCATCATCTTTATAGGAATCATGAGGGAAAGTAGTTTTGAAATCAATCTCATCAATTGTATATAAATCAGGCGATAGCCACAATTTTTCACGGATTAAACGATCCGGCTCAACCAGCTTGGAAATGATAATCTCACCAGTAGCCGGAGTTGGTTGGCCATTTAAGTTTGTGGTTTTTATTGCAAATGAGTTCAAATCATTTATATCAACTACATCTTCAATTCCAATATTTACCACTAAGGCAGTGTATCCGACACTCACATGGGTTGTGGATGATTGTGTCTCGCCATTGATATCGGTAACATCAGCAATGATCTTATAATCAAAAACCGGTTTGTATTTTGCATCGACAGAATAATCCGGGATGGCTGTGAAGTCAATTGAAAACACCCCGTTTTCATTGGTTGAAAGGATGCCATTTGATATTTCCATTGTTGAACTGACCGGAAAAACATCAAACATCCAATAACGCCAGGGGAATCTTGTTTGGCGAACCACACGATAACTAACCCGTGCCTGGCCAATGGCATTTCCTGCATATGCCCTGGCATTTCCTGTAACCGAAACATTTTCGCCTAATTTGTAGCTACCTTCAACGGGATTGAACACAACCTCAAATTTGGGACGCTTATATTCCTCGATGGAAACATTCACTGAACCCGATTTATTTTTTATGGTCATCATACCATTCAAAACCCCTTTTGGTGCAATAAAGGCTCCATTGAATGAACCATATTCATTTGAAATCAATTCCAGTTCAGATATCTTCTGATAATTTGCATCGTAAAACTCAACGGTAGTCTTGTGACCTGCTTCAATTTCATATTGGTCTTTCAATTTTTCCAATACAATTCCTTTAAAATAAATGGTTTGCCCGGGGCGGTAAATTGCCCGATCAGTAAAAAACCAGGTTTTCGTTTGTTTTCTCTCTGTTCGTGGATAATGTCCTGAATGATAAAACTGGTCTTCGGTTACGAGCTTATCATTCTCATGAGTAAATTCAATAAAAAAAGAATTGGGCCTTGCATTTATATCAAGCGATGGAATTTCGAAATAACCTTCCGCATCGGAGGCATATCGGCCACCTGTATTGTATTCATATTCCCGGCTCTGGTAGCTATATGTCCGATAGTAAACTTGTGCGGCCACATTTTTTATTGCACTTCCTGATTCCCTGTCGAGAACAAAAAAACGGGTGACTCCCTCCGTTGAGTTTTGAGAAATATAACTGATTTTTGAAACCCAGAAGGGATGGTAGGCAACCATATCCTTTCCCGTATTGAAATTCTCCGAATTACATGCTAAGACAATGAAATGGCCATAGGGCAATTCCGGCATTTTTATTTCTGTGGCATGTGATTGGAGATCACCGTCATCAGGTAAAACCAGTTTCCAGGATTTGAGAAAGGGCATCGAAACATATTTATCAACCAAATCTTTCATTGAGCGGTTTGCCTGTTCAAGGTCACGGTTTTCTTCAAATGTAATGTTGACGATCCTTAAAAACAGTTGTTTTGTGTTTTTGTATTCAACCAGCGACAAATAGGGAGCATCCGGGAGGTTCACTTTTTCCATTGACAAACTCAATGCTGGTTTTTCAATTTGTGACAGCAAGGAAGAACAGTTCTTAGCCCCATCCGATTCGGGAAAACGCTTGATCGCTTCCTGGCATTTGTCAAAGGCCTTTTTCGTATCCCATTTATGATCATCCGAAACCAAAGGACTGTATCCCATTCCAAGGCGGTTGTATTCAACAGCCAAAACATAGCTGGCATCCGTTGATGCAGGATCCCCAATGGTGCTTTTCTCAAGATTTTCAACAGCTTTAAGATAAAGCTCATCCTTTTCGGGAATTGTGGAATTTTGATGAACAAAGGTCAATCTTTTCAGATCAACATCAACCAATGCAGCAGGTTCTTCATCCTGAAGGTGGAACCGGGTAAGATCCTGCAAAATTTCCATGGCATAAAACTTCAGCGAAAGTGAATCGCGGGATTTAATTTCGAGCTTTGCAAAATCCGATGATTTTGCAAAATACTCCTGCTTATCAAGCTCAAACGTATAAGCCGGCTGAACGATAGACGACTCATCATTTATAAAAAAATCAACAGCCCGGTGCGCCAGAAAGTCAAACAAGGAAGGCCGGTATTTCTTCGATTCTTTTGTAGCATCAAGAATTGCATCATAGCTCTTTAAATTGGCAACCTTCAGTGCATCTTCATCTTCCATTGAAGCGAGGTAATGATCAATAACCGTATTTAATAGTGTTTTAAGATCCCATGTCTGCATATCATCTTTATCTATATTCAAAGTTGTAGAGCGATCCAAAAACACATAGCGATTGGCCTGGTAGTAACGCCAGTAAATATCTGCGGAGATGGAATGCAATATTTGTTTAACGGGAGTTTCTGATTTCGCAATTTCTGCTTGCAATTCGTCGATAATTTTTTCGATAAAATCATCTTCAAAATCTGATTTTAGTTTTATCTTATACAAAACAGACTTGATGTATTGAGGCTGGTTATTCTCTTGTTTTGCCATTGCATATATCTTTTCAACCATTTCCAAAGCTGACTGAGGCAAGCCCTTTTTTACCAGTGCATCAACCTGCTCCCATTCGATGGTATAATCATCAAAATCCTGAGGTGGCAAAAGGACCGGGCTGGAATTACGGTTTGTTAAAAGCAAAGTAAAACTGCTGGCAATTACTGCCAGCAAAAGAATACCGGCAAAAACGAAAATTCTGAAGTTCATATTATTGAATTAAAATTAATTTTTGTTGTGATTTTAAACCATAGATGCAAAAAAGGTGTGTATTCCACAAAAATAAATTGATGAACAAATTTAATCTAAATGGCTGGACTATCGGATGGAATTTTTAATCTGGTTCCCCGATCAATGAGGTCAATGGATTGGCCAGGCCTTTAAACTCTATCAGCTCAGCTTTCACAGTCCCGACAATTACTGCTGATTTTCCTAACAATGGGATGTGATTTTTATCATCGGTTACCCATAATTCCATGGGATATTGATTGGAAAAAACTTCACCTGTGGCCATGCCCGGCCTAAATTTCAGGCATTGGAAAACGCCCAGTTCAATTTTAATAATTTCCCTGCCATCAAATACTATAGCTGAATTATAAACCGAATCATCCAGGAAAAAGTTAATCGGTAATACATCTCCTATTTCCAATGTGTCGGTTTCAAATGTCCTGGCAAAATATACAGCTGACAAAAAATCTTGAGTGTATTTAGGAATTGAAATCGAATCGGACCGGGTAATAACATAGTTTTCGGAATGATTGAACCTATACTCATCATCTTTTTTGTAGCCCCCTTCCCGTGTTCTCCTCTCAAAAAAATGAGGGGCTAAAAATTGTTCGTCAACATAGGAATCAAACTGGTCAATTACTTTAAAAAACCAGTTAAACATCCCTTTCGAACGGCCTTCCGAATCAATATGAAAAACCTTTCTTCCGTTGAATTCTTTCTTTGACTTCTTAACCTCGATGGTTCCAATTCCGGCAGTTACTTTTCCGGTAAGCAAGGCATCGTAATAAAAACGGTATTTTAAAACTTCGCCAGGCTGAAAAGCATTGTTTGTAACGCTTCGCCATTCTTCTTGTGAATACCCGGAATTACTCACAAAAATGAGGAGTGCGATAAAGAAAGTTGATTTCATTTTATAGTTCACGATCATCCGGTATTATTATTTATAACGGATATTTTCCAAAATCATTCCATTTCTGAAATAATTGTGTTTTAAGAAACGACGATGTTGATGATCTTATTCGGAACAACAATGATTTTTCTTACCTGTTTGCCCTCAATCCATCTGGCAGCCTTCTCATCCGAAAGTGCCCTTTTTTCAATCTCCTCTTTGGGCATATCAACTGGCAATTCAAGCTTAAAGCGCATCTTTCCGTTGAATGAAACCGGATACTCAAAAGTGTTTTCTTTTACATATTCTCTGTTAAACTCTGGAAACTCAGCAAAAGTAACACTTGTGGTATGTCCTAGATTTTCCCATAATTCTTCTGCAATATGAGGAGCATAGGAAGCTAAAAGAATAACAAGGTTTTCCAGAATTTCCCGCTTATGGCATTTCAGTTCGGTCAGTTCATTGGTACATATCATAAACTGGCTGACAGCGGTATTAAAAGAAAATCGTTCAATATCGTCCTGAATTTTCTTAATGGTTTGATGAAGTACCTTAAGCTCTTTTGCATTGGGCTTTTCATCCGTTACAATAAAATTGGCATCTTCATCATAAAACAAACGCCAGAGTTTCTTTATAAAACGGTAGACTCCTTCTATCCCTTTGGTATCCCAGGGCTTGTGGTTTTCAAGTGGGCCGAGGAACATTTCGTACAAGCGGAAGGTATCTGCACCGTAATGATCAATCAATTCATCAGGGTTCACCACATTGTGCTTTGATTTGGACATTTTCTCAACCTCCCAGCCGCAGATGTACTTTCCATCTTCGAGAATGAATTCTGCATTGGCAAACTCAGGCCTCCAGCTTTTAAATGCATCCTGATCCAGAACATCATTGTCAACAAAATTTACATCCACATGCAATTTTGTGGTTTTGTATTCCTTTCTCAGGTTGTACGATACATATTTATTGGTTCCATCAATCCGGTAAACAAAATTGCTGCGGCCCTGTATTTTTCCCTGATTGATCAGTTTTTTATAAGGCTCCTCTTTACAAACCAGCCCAAGGTCGTATAGAAACATATTCCAGAAACGACTATAAATAAGGTGCCCGGTTGCATGCTCATCACCCCCTAAATACAAATCAATATCCTGCCAGTACGCATTGGCTTCTTTCGAAAAATATTCATTTTCATTCCATGGATCCATGTAGCGTAAGTAATAACCACTGGAGCCTGCAAAGCCCGGCATCGTATTTGTCTCAAGCGGATTCCCCTCTTTTGTCTTCCAATTTTCAGCCCGGGCCAAAGGCGGCTCGCCCGATTCCGTAGGAAGGTATTTATCAACATCCGGCAATTCAAGCGGAAGCTCTGATTCATCCAAAGGATAAGGCATGCCATCTTTATAAAAAATAGGAAAGGGTTCGCCCCAGTATCGTTGGCGGCTGAAAATTGCATCGCGCAAGCGGAAATTAACCTGTCCGAAACCCAGTTTTTCTTTCTGCAGAAAATCAATGGTTGTAGGAATCGCTTCTTTTACATTCAAACCAGTGATAAAACCGGAATTGATCATCTTTCCCTCTTTCGAATCATAAGAATCCTCCCATGTTTTTGGATCCGTTGGCTCCTCACCCTCCTTCACCACAACCTGAAGCACGGGTAAATCGAAATGATTGGCAAAAGCAAAATCGCGGCTATCGTGCCCGGGCACTGCCATGATCGCCCCGGTACCATAACCGGCCAGCACATAATCCGCAATCCAAATAGGAATTTCTTCGCCATTTACAGGATTGATACCATATGCTCCTGTGAACTTACCTGTTATCTGCTTCACTTCTGACATCCGCTCAACCTCTGTGCGGTTCTTGGCCCAGTTCACATAAGCCATCACCTCCCCCTTTTTATCTGCTGTGGTAATTTTCTCCACAATCTCATGTTCTGGAGCTAAAACCATAAAAGTTGCTCCCCATAAAGTATCGGGCCGGGTAGTGAAAACCTCCAGCTTATTTTCAAATCCCTTTACGCCAAAATAAACCGCTGCACCTTCCGAACGCCCGATCCAATATCGTTGCATATCCTTCAGGGATTCAACCCAGTCAATCTTATCCAAACCATCAAGCAAGCGTTGGGCATAGGCAGTAATTCTCAAAGACCATTGCTTCATCAGCTTTCGTTCCACAGGATGTCCACCCCGTTCTGAAACTCCATTTACTACTTCATCGTTCGCCAAAACGGTTCCCAGTTCCGGGCACCAGTTAACCCAGGTATCTGCAAGGTAAGCCAGACGATAATTCATTAAAACCTGTTGTTGCTCAACTTCTGATTTTGATTTCCAATCAATTTCAGAAAATGGATCAACCGGAGAGCAGGCTGCATCAATATTTTTATTTCCTTCTTTTTCGAAAATTATAACAAGTTGAGCTATGGGTTCCGCTTTTTGGGTTTTGTTGTTATACCAATGCTCAAACAATTGTATGAAAGTCCATTGAGTCCACTTATAGTAATTCGGATCGGAAGTTCTGACTTCCCTGTCCCAGTCAAAGGAAAAGCCAATTTTATCCAACTGCTCACGATACCGTAAAATGTTTTTCTCCGTCGTAATGGCCGGATGGGTTCCGGTTTGTATGGCATATTGCTCAGCCGGTAGTCCATAGGCATCATAACCCATAGGATGCAAAACATTAAATCCCTTTAACCTTTTATACCTTGAATATATATCAGAAGCAATATACCCTAAAGGATGGCCAACATGCAGTCCGGCACCCGAAGGATAAGAAACATATCCAATACATAATATTTGGGTTTGTTATGATCAATTTCTGATTTATAGGTCTTGTTTTCAGCCCAATATTTCTGCCACTTTTTTTCTATCTCTCTGTGATTGTATTCCATCAGATTATTTGCGATTGAAGATTTACGAATTACGATTTTTATATTGCGATTTTTGCGGGTGCGAAATTATAAAAAAAAAACTTCCGTGCTCTGCAGCAACGGAAGCCCTTTATCTGTATTTCCGAAGGGGTTATTTGTTCGATTTTAAACGTTCGGATACGATGCTCGAAATTTGATCAATCCCAATCCTGTCCTGCTTCATCGAATCCCTCTCCCGAATGGTAACGGTATTGTCTTCTGTTGTTTGATGATCAACTGTAATACAATAAGGAGTTCCAATAGCATCTTGCCGGCGATAACGTTTCCCGATTGAATCTTTCTCTTCATAAAAGCACATGTAATCCGTTTTCAATGAATCAAAGATCTCCATTGCTTTTTCCGGTAAGCCATCTTTTTTAATCAAAGGCAATACAGCGACTTTGATCGGTGCTAAAAACGGAGGAATTTTCATTACCACACGTTCTGAACCATCTTCCAGCTTTTCCTCCTGATACGCATACGTCATAACAGCAAGAAATGTCCGGTCTAAACCAATGGACGTCTCTACAACATAAGGCACATAACTTTCATTCAGTTCAGGATCGAAATACTGAATTTTTTTACCTGAATATTCCTGATGTGCCTTAAGGTCAAAATCAGTTCGTGAATGAATGCCTTCCAATTCCTTGAATCCCATCGGAAAATTAAACTCAATATCAAATGCCGCATTGGCATAATGTGCCAGTTTATCATGCTCATGGAAACGATACTCCGTTGCAGGAATTCCCATATCATGATGCCACTTCATCCGTTGTTCTTTCCAGTATTCAAACCATGTTAACTCCTCGCCGGGACGCACAAAAAACTGCATTTCCATTTGCTCAAACTCCCGCATCCTGAAAACAAACTGGCGGGCAACAATTTCGTTTCTAAAGGCTTTTCCAATTTGGGCTATCCCAAAAGGAATCTTCATACGGCCTGTTTTTTGAATATTCAGGTAGTTAACAAAAATACCCTGGGCAGTTTCCGGCCTCAAATAAATTTTATTTGCACCTTCACTCAACGAACCCATTTCTGTTGAAAACATGAGATTAAACTGGCGAACATCGGTCCAGTTGCGGGAACCCGA
This sequence comes from Bacteroidales bacterium, assembly GCA_041393255.1. Lineage (GTDB taxonomy): Bacteria > Bacteroidota > Bacteroidia > Bacteroidales > JAADJA01 > JAADJA01. Next base: position 57,739 of record JAWKKM010000035.1, read on the forward strand.
AATGGGACAAGCGATTTCTAAATCTTCAATAAGGGTTTTTATATCCTCCAGCCTCTCCTCCTCCATTGCCGAATAAAGACGCTTTTTAATATCTTCCATCTTTTCCAGATTCTCCAACACTCTTGGATTGGTTTCACGGAATTGTTTTTCATCGAATGAATCTCCAAAACGTTTGGCCGCTTTATCAACTTCCTTTTGAACCTTGGCTTCAATCTTTGCCAGGTAATCCTCAACCAGAACATCGGCACGGTATCTCTTTTTCGAATCCTTGTTATCAATCATCGGATCGTTAAAAGCATCCACATGCCCGGAGGCCTTCCAGGTTGTAGGATGCATAAATATTGCGGCATCCAGGCCAACAATGTTCTCATGGTTTTGAACCATGGCTTTCCACCAATAATTCTTGATGTTGTTCTTTAGCTCAACACCATATTGGCCATAATCATATGCTGCCGCCAGACCATCGTAAATCTCACTCGATTGAAAAACAAACCCATACTCCTTGGCATGGGCTATTATCTTTTTTAATTTGTCATCGTTGTTTGTCATGCTGCAAAAGTAGAATAAAAAAGAAATTTAGAAATGCTTAAATTGACTAAAATAAGAAGAATGAACAAATGCAAATAAAATGATCTGATTCAAACAACTTTCATCCAATTAGTGATTGTTAAAATGCGAACATCTATGAATAATTAAAAACCCAATCGTTGAAAATGATTCGAAACCAACTTCTGATAAGTAAAATCCAATATCGATTACTTAGTTTGTAAAGAAATCCAATATATTTCCCAATTGGTTGCTGGATGCTGCAAAAAATTCAGTATACCTGCATTGTGTGCAAGTTACAGAGGTAAATTTCCTGTTTTGGATATTGAAAAGTTTGGTAACAAAACTCCCGGTTGCTCTCATTTCACCCGTTTCAAAATGGGTATTACCACATTTTGGGCATTTGTATTTTAAATGTTGCATGATAAAATATTGAAATTAAGGAACAAAATTAAACATTTTACTAAAATCCTGATTCCTGTTAAAAAAACTGGAATCAATCTGAAATCTTATCATTTAAGGATTTAAATCCCTTTCCAAGTATTTCATTGGCATTGATAACCGTCATAAAGGCATCCGGATCAATTTTATGAATAAAATCCTGAAGCATGGCAAGTTCCCTGCGGTTAACAACCGTAAAAACAATTGTTCTGTCACTTCCATTATACATGCCTTTTCCCTCAATGAAAGTTCCCCCGCGGTTCAAATCATTAATAATTTTATCACGCAACTCCTGGGTTTTTCTGAGATGATGAAAAGCGTTTTATCATAACTAATCCCTGAAGCACAACATCAATAACACGGCCCGTAATAAATATAACAATAAGGGAATACAATGGAATTTTCCAATCCTGAAAAGCCACAAACCCAACCAATACAATGGCTGAATCAACGGCTATCATTAACTGGCCTAAAGGCAGTTTCGTATATTTACTGATGATCATGGCAATGATATCCGAACCACCGGAAGTTGCTTTTGCTTTAAAAATCAGGCCCAGTCCAACTCCGATTAAGAGTCCTCCAAAAATAGAAGACAATAGTGCATCCTTTTCAACCAACGGGTTTTCACCCCAGAGGTAGGTCAGCAAATCAACAAAAACGGCAGTAAAGATAAAGCCAACAACCGTTTTAATACCAAACCTTGGGCCCAATACTTTAATCCCTATCAACGTTAAGGGAATATCAAAACCCAGGGCAATAAGCCCGACCAGGAGTACAAATAAATGATGCAGAACAATGGAAATACCATATACTCCAGGTACTATTTTATAAGGCGTGATGAAAAACACAAAACCTACTGCCATAATAAAGGCTCCGACAATTATTTGGCCATAAGAAATAAACCATTTCTTTGAAAACAACTTCTCTTTTACGATAAATGCCATAATATTAATACTTTACAATGTCATGAATAAAAATGGCTGCAAAAGTATTATTATTCCACCTTTGCAATTTTTAATGCGAATTTTCGCAGGCAAATTAGACTTTTATAACACCTAATTAATTGCACCAAAAAGCAACTTTATTAACAACCTGATTGTCTTAAAATTCATTAGCTGATTTTAAGTGTTTATTAATTTTACACACTCGTAATCAATTTTTAACGTTATTTGTTTTAAATTAGTCAAAAGTTTTTTTGTGACTTTATTAACAATCTCAAAAAAATACCTTGACTTTTTTTTAAACGATTTATAACAGTATCAAGGTTTTTTAAATAAAATTTGAGTCTTTTTCAGTAATAATAAGGAATTAAAAGCACTCTTTTTTTGAATTTAATTTTTTTTGTTAATTTAGCGACCTTTTAAAGATAATGGATAATAGAAGAAAAATCTATCTAAAGATACTTTTAAGCCTTTTGGCTTTTGTGCCAATCTCGCTGTTACATGCACAACAAGAGGCTCATATTGTGCATAATATGTACAATAACGTTTCCATCAACCCCGGCTTTGTCGGAAGCGTGGCCGGTATATGTGCAACGGGTATTTATCACCAGCAATGGGCAGGTTTTAAAGACAGCTACGATCACAATGTAGCACCAGTCACTTATCTTATCAACATCCATGCTCCGGTAAACATCCTTCATGGAGGCGTTGGTGCAAGTATTTACCAGGATAATTTAGGATACTCAAAAGAAATAGGCGTAAAAATAATGTATGCATACCGTACTGACCTTGGAATGGGAAATCTCGGTATAGGTGTTCAGCTTGACTTTTTAAACGCCACATATGATTTTGCCGGTTTGCGGGAGGGAGCGAAAGACGATAACGACCCCTTGCTTCAAGGCAATGAGGAAAGTTCCATGGTATTTGACGCCGGTTTCGGAATCCAGTATTTCGTGCCTGAAAAATTCTATATCGGCCTTTCTTCAACTCGTTTGCTCGAATCTACAGCCACAAATATCAATTACACTTATAAAAGGCACTATTTCTTTTCAGGTGGTTATACCTGGGCATTCCCAAATAGCCCCTCATTTGTTCTTGAACCAACAGTGCTTATCAAATCTGATTTGATCAAGACCCAGTTTGACATTGCGGCATTGTTAAAGTACAATAATAAAGTGTGGGGTGGCGTTAGTTATAGCACCTGGGGAAATATGGACCCAATTTCAGTGTTGCTTGGACTAAAAATAAAAGATATTAAGATAGGTTATTCATATTCAATTCCAACCTCCAAAATTGGTAGCAGTGGAGGACATGAAGTTTTGGTTGGATATTGCTTTAAAATAGAGATGGACAGAGGAAGAAGAAGCTATCGTAATACAAGGTTCTTATAATCGTTTTGAAACTTAATAAATGAGAATTAAGTAAAACACTATTTGTTATTAACGAATAGTTAATATTGACTAAAATCAGCTTAACATATGAAAAGAGTTCTTTTTTATTTGGCCGCTCTGATAATATTAGGGAGTTGTGGCAGTTCAGGCAACGGCGAACTTGTTGGAGTGCAAAGCAGAAAACCTTTTTATCAACCAACGCCATACGGTATGGCTTATATCCCATTGGGCAGTTATACAATGGGTGTTGGTGATGAAGATGATAT
>JAWKKM010000036.1:0-59815 GCA_041393255.1 Bacteroidales bacterium
ATTGAATTGTTTCGCAGCGCAACAATCACCAGGTTTTTATTATCAATACCCAGGTCCTTATTGTTCATATAGTCAAGCTGACGATAGATCAGCAAAGTTGCCGCAACGAGGAATATGGAAATAACAAATTGAGTAACAACCATGATATTCCTGAAACCTGACTTTCTTGAGTTGTTAAGCAGAAATCCTTTTAACACCGAGATTGGCTTAAAGCGGGATAAGTACAGAGCAGGGTAGCTTCCGGCCAAAAACCCTACCAAGAGAACAATGGCCACAATGAAGAAAATAAAGTTCCAGTTAAACAATAACCCCATTGTAAAATTATTTCCGGTCAAACCATTGAATGCCGGCAAAGCGAGATCAAATAGTATTAGGGCAAGGACCAAACTAATAAACACGATTATTACCGACTCCAGAATAAATTGCCGGAATAACATACCTTTATTCGCACCAAATACTTTGCGGACTCCTACCTCCAGGGAGCGTTTTGCAGAACGGGCAGTAGAAAGATTAATAAAATTAATACATGCAATTACAAGGATGAGAATAGCCACTGCTGAAAAGATATAAACCTTGGAAACATCACTATTTGTTTTGAGTTCGTGCAGGATGTTTGAGTGTAAATATATACTGGTAATGGGTTGAAGAAAAACATCATAAGTACCTCCATATTCCGCAAGCCCCTCACCCATGTGTCGCTTTATTACCTCATTGATCTTAACCTCCAGCTCATCAGCATTGGTGCCCGGATGTGTTTTAATATAATTCAGTGTTGAATAAGCATAAAGCGACTGAAGAAAATTTCGAAATCTTTCATTCTGGTACAAAGTCGAAAAGGAAACAAGAATATCGAAATCAAGATGGGTTTTTTTGTCCAGATCTTTAACAATTGCTGTAACCGTATAATTTTGGTCGTTATTCCATTTTATGGTTTGGCCAATCGGATCAGCGCTGCCAAAAAACTTTTCTGCAATTTTTTTTGTTAGAACTATAGAATTGGGATGTATCAATGCAGTTTTGGGATCTCCCTGAAGAATTTCAAATGTAAAAAGTTCGAAAAAAGCAGAATCTGCATACAAAATATTTTCCTCATAGAAGGATTTATCATCAGCAGATAGCAAGGTCATTCTGCCTTCGCGAAGTCGGGTATAGTTTATGATTTCAGGAAGCTCACTTTTAAGGATATTGGCCAGTGGGCCCCCTGTTACAGCAGCTTCAAACTCATTCCCCGACATGCTTGCCTTCACAGCCAGCCGATGAATATCATCTGCATTTTCAAAATGATCATCATAACTCAACTCGGTATAAACATGGAGCAGGATCAGGAAGCTACAAGCAAGGCCTATGGCAAGCCCAATGATGTTGATGATGGAAAAAGACTTGTTTTTTAGCAGCTGACGAATGGCCAGTTTAAAGTAGTTTTTAATCATGATTTGAACGTATTGGTTACAGGCCAGAATAAATATGGCTAACAAAAAAAGCAGAATAAAAGTTGGTAAAGTTTGCCCAGCTAATTAAAGGCATCTTCTTTTTTCCTGAACATTAACGGGATGTTCCCATTGTCAGGGGCACCAATCTCCATCAGTTCCCAATCCTTTTCTTTCTCCTCTATAAAATGCCTCAATACCGTGACTTTGTCCTTTGGAGGCACCTCGTGTTGTTCCCAGCTCAACAGTTCAACTTTGTAATGGATGGTTCTTTTTTTCCCGTTAATGCTCACTTCGATCTCCACGTTTTGCTCGGGTTCAATTTCAGGAATTAGTATGACTACTTCTCTCATGGTTTTTGAGTTTTTAGTTAAACGTTATGTGTTATTCGTTTTAAGCAGAACCAGCCTCTATTCTTTCTTCTCGTGCCGGAAATAGATCTTACTTACGATCATCCAGCCCTCTTCAAATTTGTATAACGACAGGTAATCTGTAAAGATCATTTTACCCCCTTGAACAGTTCTATTTTTACAATTGCTGCATTTCCGGTAATATCAATCAGAGGGAATTTGCAAGTCGTAATTTCATCCTTTTCGGGAGGTGCAGGATTTTCCCTGAGTTTGTTTTCATGGTATTTGATCCAGCTATAAATGGGCCACTTGGTCAGGTCATCATTTTGTAAACCCAGCAAATTAAACCCGGGATGAAAACCTTTCTCAATATCAGCAACCGGGCCTTTGTTTTGCAATCCATCCACATAAGCAGACTGGATGACCTTTTTAATGGCTTCTTCGTCTTCTTTTCCTTGTGCAGTGAGGTAAAACGGAAGCAAGGCTAGCAATGCAATTGCTAAACAGTATTTTTTCATGATTTTTGGTTTTAGATTTTAACAGTATTCACTTTTCCTTTAATGTTTTCATTGATAATCTGGCCATCAAAGAGGCGAACAATCCTGTTGGCATATTCAGCATCACGCTGTGAGTGCGTAACAATTATCAGAGTAGTTCCATTTTGGTTAAGCTCTTCCAGCATGTTCATTACTTCTTCGCCGTGAGCAGAATCAAGGTTTCCGGTTGGCTCATCCGCAAGGATCAATTTGGGTTTTGCCACAACAGCCCTGGCCACTGCCACACGCTGTTGCTGTCCACCCGACAACTGAAGCGGGAAATGCTTTTTGCGGTGACTGATCTTCATGTACTCCAAAACTTCTTCCACACGGCTTTTCCTTTCCGATGATTTCATGCCGAGATATATCAATGGAAGTTCAACATTTTCAAAAACATTTAATTCATCTATCAAATTAAAATTTTGGAAAACGAAGCCAATATTTTCTTTCCTCAACCTGGCCCTTTGCTTTTCTGAATGGCCCGAAACATCCTGATCAAGGAAATAGTATGCACCTCCCGTGGGATTATCCAAAAGGCCAAGAATGTTCAATAAAGTTGATTTACCGCATCCTGAAGGGCCCATAACGGCCACAAATTCCCCTTGTTTGATTTCGAAACTTACTTCGTTCAAAGCTGTTGTTTCAACTTCATCGGTTCGGAATACTTTTGTTAGATTTTCTGTTCTGATCATAATTGTTGATTTTTATTGTTATATGCTTTTTGTTTTAGCTTAGAGCATGGGGCATGGAACCTGGAGCCATCACCTTCGTCTCATTTTAATCTTTAATTAATGTTTTTCTGAAATTCGTTATTTTTTTACTAAGATGCGCAAGTTCTTCAAACAACTCATTTTTTATCGCCATTGTAATATAAGCCCTTCTTTCTATTAACACCAAAATATTGGCACACTCATAAACAGATCTCCTTGAATATTTAAGAAAATTGGCGAAATCTTTGTCTGAATAGGATCCGGAACCTTCCGAAATATTATTTGACATACTCATTCCAGATCCCCTTAGCTGTTCAGTGAACCGGAATAGTTTCTTTTTCTCCAGGTCGTCTGCTATATCAAATAGCCGATCACTGATTTCAATTGCCATTTTCCAAATTTCCAATGTCTCAAATCTAAACAGTGACATAATGTATATTTTAAAAATATTTTTTTAACTCCACGCTCCTGGCTTCACCCTATTTAAAAACCAACTTCTCTTTAGCACCAAAAGAATCATAAGATGAAATGATAACCTGTTCTCCTGGTTCAAGTCCTTCCATGACTTCATAATAAGTTGTGTTTTGCCTTCCGATCCGGATCTTGCGCTTTGTAGCAAATTCTCCGCTTGCATCAACAATATATATCCAATTGCCACCGGTTTCCTGGAAAAAGCCTCCGCGTTTAACAATAATGGCATCCGATGCACTGCTGAAACTTAAGCGCAATTGCAGCGTCTGGCCCCTTTTGATCTGATCCGGCTCAGCTCCTTCGAAAAACAAATCTACCTGGAAAGAACCATTTGTTACGTCGGTATAGATTTTGCCAATTGATAAGTTATAAGTAACTCCCGCAAAATCAAATTCGGCCTCCTGGCCAATATATACCCTGGAGATGTACCGTTCATCAATGTTTGCTTTAAGCTTAAAACCATCCTTCATATCAATTGTGCCAAGGTGTTCGCCTGCTGTTTTTGTTTCCCCAATTTCAACACTGAATGACGAAAGCTGCCCGTCAGTTGGTGATTTGATAAACAAATTTTCGAGGTTTGCGCGCAGCATATCAAGATTCTTTTCCATCCGGTTCATGGTATGGTTAATTTGAATGCTCCTGGTGGCCGCAGAAATGGAATCCAGTTTTTTCAATTCCATCGAAATATGCAATTGCTTGAAGGTAAAATCATAATCTCTTTTGGCATCTTCAAATTCTTTGTCCGAGATTACCTTTTCATCATAAAGTTGTTTTTTTCGGTCAAAATCTACCTTCGCAAGATCAATTTGATATTGCAAATCCACGATCTCACTCTGACGCCGAAACTTATTCTGTTCAAGCCCGATCTTGGTATTTTGCAAATTATTGATCGCTTCGAAAATCCGGGTCTCCTGTTCCATCAAACTCAACTCCATATTGGCGTTTGAAAGCTTTAGGATGGTATCTCCTTTTTCAAGTATAGCGCCATCTTCCACATAAACCTTTTCAACAAACCCACCCTGGACCGCATCAATATAAATTGTGTTTTTAGGAAATACTACACCGTCTACCGGAATGAACTCTTGAAATTTATCAGCCATCACGGTGGCTATGGTTATCTGTGATTTATCAACATAAAGCTTGCTTCGCTTATCCCGGAAAAAAAGAAGGTATAAAATGAAAATTATAAAAATGCTGATCAGAGATATATTAAGAATCTTTTTGGCTGTCCATTTTTTCTTTTCGATAACTTTATCCATTCCCATAAAGCGATAATTTATTTCTTTAAATTTAGTGAATCATCTAACCTGAGCTGTGCAAATCCTTATCGCATAAGGCTTTGCCCGGTTTGTTCCAATATTATGCCATGAATCCCAAAACTATGATAAACAGATTGTTATTCATAGCACTTCCTTTAACATTTATTAACATTGCCCGCAGCCGAACAATATTTGTACAGATGCGAACAATCAAACAAATACAAGGTAATGGGAATCGTTACAGGTTAACTTGGCCAATGTAAATATTATTTGTACCCATTCTGAATTGCTACCATTTGTCACCAATTGTTGTTAATTTATTAACAATAATTATTTTTGCGCCTCAAATAAGATTAGAAAGCATTGTAATATGTACAAAATAAAAGATCATCCCATACTTGAAGTCCCACAGACAGAAGAAGTTTGTTTTGTGTTTAAAGGGCAACAAATAAAAGCGGAAAAAGGTTTTACCATTGCAGCGGCATTGCACCAGTCAGGTTTTCCGGTACACAGCCACAGCCTGAAAGACCGGAACCGGAGCCTCGAATGCGGTATAGGTAAATGCGGTGCCTGCGAAATGCTGGTGGATGGTGAAATGAAAAGAATTTGCATTACCAAAGTGGATAATGTAAAAGAGATACGTGAAATTCCGAGGGATTATACGCCCGAACAGGTTGTTGTTAACAAGGACAAAGCGGTAAATGTTTATAAAACCACCGTAGCCATTATTGGTGCCGGGCCGGCAGGATTGGCTGTGCGTGAAGAGTTGAACAAAAACAATATTGATAACATTGTCATTGACAACAACGATAAGATCGGTGGGCAGTTTCTGATGCAAACACACCAGTTTTTCTTTTTCGAAAAGGAGAAAAATTTGGGGGAATGCGTGGGTTTGATATTGCCCAAACCCTGGCCGGTGATGACCACACGGGTATTTTTCTCGACTCCACCGTTTGGGATATCCTCGATGGGAAAAGGCTTGCTGTTAAAAACATTAGCACCAACGATATTTATTTTGTGGATACGGAATCCTGGTGGTTGCAACCGGGGCAGTTCCCTTCATGCCAACCTTTGAGAATGATGATTTACCGGGCGTTTACACAGCAGCCGTTGTCCAAAAAATGATGAACAGCGAATTTACCCTTCTCGGGAAAAGTGTACTTACGGTTGGTGCGGGAAACATTGGATACCTCACCTCTTATCAGTTGATGCAGGCCGGTGCCAAGGTGAAGGCCATTGTTGAAGCACAGTCAGGAGAGGGGGGCTTTCCGGTTCAGGCCAACCGTGTGAGACGGTTGGGAATTCCCATTATCCTTTCTCATCTTTTGCTGAAAGCCATACCCAATGAAGACAATACGGGAATTAAAGGTGCTGTCATTGCGGAGTGTGAAAACTTCCAACCCATTCCCGGTACGGAGAAAGTAATTGACGGAATTGATGCCATTAATATTTGTACCGGCTTGGTTCCCGATGATCAATTGTTGATCAAAGGAAATGAAATCTTCGGCAGGAAGTGCTACGGAGCCGGTGATTCCATTCGTAGAGGTGAAGGAACGAGTGCTGTTCTTCGCGGAAAGCAAGTTGCTTTTGAAATCATACAGGAAATGGGGAAACCGTTTTCATATGATCAGTTTTTATCTGTTTCGAAGGAATACATTGACTCACAACAGCATCCTTTCAGGGTAATTGAAGAACCCTTTAAACCCACTGCTGAACGAATGGTTGAGAAGCCTTTTGTGTTGATAGACTGTTTATATGGTTTTGCCTGTAATCCCTGCGAATTTGCTTGTCCGCATGGCGCCATTACAAAAACTTCTACCAGCACCGTTCCCCATATAGATTTTGATAAATGCGTGGGATGTATGGATTGTGTTTACCAATGTCCGGGTTTGGCCATTTTTGGATATAACCTGAAAAAGAACTGGCTGTTCCTGCCCATTGAATACAAGGTTGATGAAGGCGAAGAGGTGTACCTGGTTGATAATGATGGTAAAATTCTGGGCGAAGGGGTTCTTTCTAAAATTCTGAAAAAGAAAAACAAAACAAATATTGCCAGGGTTCAGGCTATTGATGTTGAGGGTGAAAAACTGATCGAGGTTCGTGGCTTCATTGCAAAAGATGACTTTCCTCAAAATATTGAATTTAAAAAGGCTCCGGAAATTGAATCCGAAACCTATGTTTGTCACTGTGACGATGTAAAGTTGGATGAAATTTTAAATGTTGTGGGCGACCGCAATTTCATTTCTGTGGATGAAATCAAACATACCACCCGCCTTGGGATGGGTGCATGCCGTGGAAAAAGATGTATCCCGCGGTTGAAACAAACGATTAGGGCAAAAGGAATATCTGTGGTTGGAGAAGCAACGCCCCGAGGCCCGCTTTCGAACCAAATCACTATGGGGGAGTTGTATCCAAAGGATGTTCATGAAAAAATCATTCTTTCGCCCAATGGAAGGCAGGTGAAAAAAGTGCAGGTAAAATCACTCGTTGCTGGTGGAGGAATTGGGGGTTCTGCCCTTTTCCGCTACCTTGCAGAAGAGGGAATGGAGCCGACTCTATTCAACTACGGGCGGGGTGCATCCTGGCGCAACATTGCCGGAGGCAGGCCCAACTTCAGCCTTCCCGAATTATCAGATATTGCCACACACAACCTGGAAATTTTTAAGGAACTTCAGACAATCAAAAACATAGATTTCCGTCCCATTAATTATGTGACTTTTGCTCATGACGAAAGCATGTATAAAGCACTGGAAGCATCCATGGCCTGGTCGGATGCCGATATAATTGAACCGAAGGATTTTCAAAAGAAAATATCACCACACATCAATCCACAACTTGACACCTACCAGGCAGCCCTTGTTACACACAATTGCTGGCAGGCAACTCCCGGAAGGGTAATTGATTTGATCAGAAGAATCGGGATTGAGAATGGAGGAAAAGTATTGGAAGATTGCAAACTGATCGATGTTCGCAAAGAAGGAGATAAATACTTTGCTTTGGTGCAAGACCATGAAAAGCAATATGTTGAATTTGAAACCGAGCACTTCATCAATGCATTGGGGCCTGAAGGTGATAAATTTGCCAAAAAGCTGGGAATCGAAACGGGAATTTATTCAGTAAAACACCAGGCATTTATAACGCGAAGATTGCCGATGCTGGGACACAATGGAATTCCTTTACCCATGATCATTGACCGGAGAAGGTATAAAGGATTTACGGCTGTTTACGGACAACAACTGGCAGAAACAGGCCAGATCATTGGTTGCGCATCGCCTGCTATTGAACCTCCCGAAACAGACAAAAACCTAAAGATCAATTCGCAGGATTTCCTGGAAATTGCATCCGAAATATTTGTGAACTGGATCCCGGGATTATCTTCAGTTGGTTTCCAGGCGGTATGGGCAGGTTATTATGTTGAGCCTCGAATGTTAGTCGATACCGAACTTGGATTGTTTATCGGATTGCGGGGACAGGGTTTTATGCTGGGACAATACCTTGCCAAGCTTTATGTAGACAAACTGGTTGGAAAACCGGTTCCTGCATACTTTGAAAGGTTATCGTTTAAGGGGGACGGAATGCCGGAGAAGGCGTTTAAATAGTTTGAGGTTTAAGGTTATTCATACTTTATGGAATCAACAGGATTGCGAAGGGCAGCCCTGACCACATGGTAGCTAATGGTTCCCAGCCCGACGGTTATCGCAATCGCTCCTGCAATTATAAACACCGGCCACTCCTGGGTTTTGTAAAATACAAAATTGCTTTCGAGCCAGATTTCAAGCCTCCAATAAGCCATAGGAACTGTAATTACAAATGCAATAAGGATAAGCAGTGCAAACTCCCGATAGAAGGACATTAAAATATTTCCAATGGAAGCTCCATGAATTTTTCGCAATCCTATTTCCTTGGTTTTCTGGGTTGCCAAAAATGAGGATAGCCCTAACAAGCCCAACAAAGCGATGAAAATGGTAATGAAGGCAGCAATTTTTATCAGGGCATCAATTTTAACTTCTGCAGTATACATCTCGTCCATTATGTTTTCAAGAAAGGAATACGATAAGGGCTGGTCAGCATCAAACTCATTCCACTTTTCTTCAAGAAAACGCAAAGCTTCAGCCCGATTCTTCCCATTAACCCTTATGCATAAATAGGTTTCTGGGGCATCGTTCATTAAAAAGATTACAGGTTCTATTTTACTGTGCAGCGATTTAAAGTGGAAGTCGTTAACAACACCAACTACCTTAAGCATTCGGCCTCCCGAACCATCCTTGTTATAGCGGTAATGGATCCTTTTACCAAGCGGATTATCCTCCCACCCAAAGTCCTTCACCGCTGTTTGATTTACAATTACAGCCTCCTGGGCATCCGATCCCATTTGCCGGTCGAAATTGCGGCCATCGATCAGCTCCAGCCCAAAGGTTTGAATAAAGTCATAATCGGCAAGGGAGTAAACAACCGATAATTGCTCCATTTCCATCTCCTGCTCAACCTTCATGGTACGGATTTGAGTAAACCGACCCGGAAAGCCCGAAGAGTTGGTAACCGAAATTATGTTGGAATTCTTTAATAACTCATCTTTTAAAGTGGCAACCTTCTCAATATAATCTGAATCCGAAAGATCAACAATAACCAGATCATCCTTTATAAAACCAGGGTCATTATGTTTTAAAAAGCTGAGTTGCTCCGATACTACAATCGTCCCAATAATCATAAATATGGCAATCATAAACTGAAAAACAACCAACACTTTCCTGAATAAACCTCCGCTTTTTCCTGTAGAACCTACTTTTCCTTTCAACACCCTGACCGGCTGAAAGGAGGATAAATAAAAAGCAGGGTAAAGGCCCGATAGCAAGCCGGCTAACAATGCAATGGCTAACATTTCAAGATAGATCACCGGATTTTGAAAAAAGCTCAGAGAAATTGTCTTGGTTGTAAAATTGTTAAACTCCGGCAAGACCAAAACAACTATCAGCAATGCAACTAAAAAGGAAACGATAGCCATAACAACGGACTCAATGGTAAACTGCCGGATCAGTTGTCCGCGATCGGAACCCAACACCTTCCGGATCCCAATTTCCCGGGCTCTTTTTGAAGAACGGGCTGTGGCCATATTCATATAGTTTATGGCAGCAATCAGCAACATAAACAAGGCTGCCAGCGAAAAAACAAGCACGTATTCCATATTTCCATTGGGCATATCCGAAAGGAGGCCTTTTTGAAAATGGGTTTTGGATAAGGGAGTAAAAGTCAGTTCAAAATTACCGTTGATTTGATCACCCAGGCTTTTCATGTACTTTTCATAAAATGCCGGATACTTTTCGGCAATCGCAGAAATGGAAACATTGTTTTTTAAAAGGATAAAAGTAAAAATTCCCAGGTTCCAGAATTTCTTTGGTTCCATGCTATTGAAAGACTCCTCACCCAGAAGTTTCGCCAGCGATGACATGGATAGAAGCGCATCAAATTTCAAATGGGAATTCCCCGGCAAGTCTTCTATAACTCCGGTAATTCTGAAGTCTCCGTTGCTTTTTGAGTGAAGTGACATACCAACAGGATTCACATCCCCAAAATATTTCTTTGCCGTTGCCTGGGTCAGGACTATGGTAAATGGTTCACTGAGTGCATTCTCGGGAACACCGGAAACAAAAGGAAAAGTAAAAACATCAAACACGCTTGAATCGGCAAGGCAGAACTTATCTTCAAAAAACGCTTTGTCATTATAATCAAAAACGGTTGTCCCAACCATTCTGAACCGGGTAAATTCTTCCACTTCCGGAAATTCCAATTTGAAAGCCGGCCCCATGGGCACGGGAGCTGTGGCAAACAAACTGTGCTTGCTGTTTACAGAAACATCCGATTCGATCCGATAAATACGTTTGTGGTTTTTGTTATACTTATCATAGGCCAATTCATCCTGAACATAAAGCAATATAATAAAGGCCGCTGCCAAACCAACTGCCAGGCCAAGCAAGTTAAGGAAAGTATAAAATCTATTCCTGTTTATGTTCCGGTAAAGGCTTTGCAAATAACTCTTTAACATGCCCAGACAATTATTAATAAAACCAATTTGTGTTGATCCTGTTACAGGAAAAATGAAGACTTAGCCTCCAAAAACAATAATCATTTTTTCGAAGCGTAAAGGTAATATATAATTTTCAGGAATAATTTATGAAGGTTTATTTTATCTCATTTAGAAGAAATATAAATAATTACCGGCTTCCATTTCATAGGTGTAAAACTTTAGATACTAAGCCTGAACGAAACCTTAATCAGAAAAACATTTCGGGGTACAATCGAATACAATTCATCCATATCATTTTTGAAATTAAAACTACCTCTGCCATTATCACCACAGCGCCCTTGTGACCACACAAAGTAAATTGCTGATCCGGGAATATATTCCCATCGCGCCACAAAATTTGACCGGAATTCAAAGAAATTGAAATTCGGATTTCCTATACTATAATCGATGTTTCCATCACTATTTTCATCAATAGTATATACACCTCATCTTTTGATTCATAATTGATTTCATTCTTTTCAAAAACATGAAACCGTTCAGAATATTCTTCTGACATCGGATTGGATATTCTTTTAAAAGCAGAATAGTTGCCTGCAAACAGGGAAGGGTTGTCCCCAATATTGAAAGGACAAGTCAGGTGTTATACTGAAATTGATCCTAAAGTCAGCACTGAACCGCTCTGCATTCAATGTGGAAATGATATACTTCTCACCCTCCATATAATCAACAGTTTCAACATACTGTATATCTCTTCGCATATTGTTGTACCCGGTTCAACAGAAACAGCCAAAGCATTAAATGGCCTGAAGGTCAATTTTAAGCCGATATCGAATACTCGGGAGTGATTCAAATCGCCCCAATTATTAAATATGAAAATTTCACCTATTAATTTTTTC
Organism: Bacteroidales bacterium; assembly: GCA_041393255.1. Lineage (GTDB taxonomy): Bacteria > Bacteroidota > Bacteroidia > Bacteroidales > JAADJA01 > JAADJA01. The sequence continues at coordinate 11,672 of JAWKKM010000036.1, forward strand.
TTTCATCGCTGGAAAGGAAAAGCCAATTATTCAAATCGCCGGGATAGCGTATTGCAGGGCCTCCTCTAAGTTCGGAATGGTTAATATTACCAGAACTCCGACTAACTCCAGAGCCCAGTGACCAATAATTTTTGAACTGAGTGTCGAAACCCAGGTTTAGGCCCAAAAAAGTTCGGGTCCCTGAAAAGTCCCATCTTGCCCATTGATTGAAATTAATATTTACTTTTCTAAAAATGCTAAATGGCTTCCAAATTCTATAGCTCCCCCAAATCACTTGCATAATTACATCGGCCTGCCTTAAATAACCCATATCATTCAACTCAAGGCCCGGGGTTCTGCCAGGTAAGCCAGCCCCATAGCGCCAATGACCACCCCCAATTTTTCCCCCTTCTATTGAACCTCCATTCCCAGTTAGTGATGTCAGGTTTGTATCAACCTTCAAATGGCTGGCATCGGGCCGCTGGTAATACCGTCTGGGAGATTCCTGCAAAACTGCAATGGATTTTTTATTTCCTATGACGTGGCTAAAACAGAATTGATGTGGAAATAATAATTTTTACCTTTCCAGTAATTAGTAAAATCAAGCCCTCCGGTATAAGCAGAATGATGCAGAGAGTCTATTCCTGATTTATACGTTTTTCGATTTGTAGCTGTTAACATTCCACCAACAGTAGTATTGCCTTTATTAATATCTTTTTGAATTCGGGTATTAAAATAGTTTGTTAAGGGCTCTACAATCAATTCTTTTGCTGGCCCTCCATATCAATCATTGCCTTTTCTTCATTAGTCATACTTTCCAAAACACCAATTGACCAACCTTTTGGTTTTACCCGATAACTTAAAAGCCCCGAGCATTCTTGTAGATTCTGGTAGGTCCATATATTCATTATCACACAATTCAGGTTCAAGCTGTGGCCTCCTGCCAATTCTTCTTGAATAGAAAAGATTATCCTCTGACATACCTCCATTCCCACTCGTAATTTTATAATTATAGATGTTGCTTCCTTCGATGAAAAAGGGTCTTTTCTCCTGGAAATAAGTTTCGAAAGCAGTTAAGTTTACTTCTGATGGATCCGCTTCTACCTGTCCGAAATCAGGGTTTACAGCAATATTTAAAGTCAGGTCGTTGGTTACGGCCACCTTGCCGTCCAATCCAAGGAGTATCCAAGATTTTGTCCACTCGCAAAGGATTATCTTCTTCCTGCTTATAGGTTTCCAGATTTCCCATGGCATAGGGAATAAGCTCTATTTCCTTTTTGGGTTTGATATTGCTGATCCCTTGTAATTCGCCAAACAAACTTACCCAGCGCGCCTCCTCTTTAGGAATATGTACCCAGGCAGATGCTTCCTCTTTCCTAAATAGCCAACGAAATACCTGAAAACCCCATTGATAATTCTCTTTTTCCGGAAAACGCAACTGGGTAAAAGGAATTTTCATCTCGGCAGTCCATCCGGAATCATCGGTGGAAGTCTTGACATACCAAACAGGATTCCAGGTAATGTCCTTATCACTATCGTTGCTTATGAGTCCGTCGTTTTTAACACCCGCTGCATTTACAGTAAACTCAAAAGCAGTTAATTTATCATTATAGCTATCAATATTAACGCCAACCAAGTCGCCTTCATAGGCATCCCTGCGCGTTAATCGTCTTTCAATTTTATCTGGCTGTGTATCGTTGGCTCTAATGGCGATATACAGGTTATTATCATCATATAGAATTTTAAAGGCTGTGATTTGTGAGGGTGCCTCTCCTTCATATGGCTCACGCTGTGTAAAATTATTCTCCCACTCTACTAAATCCCAGCTAGCTTCATCAATAATGCCATCAATGACGATTTGACTGGGATTGTTCTTTTGGGTTTGATAAATTTTTTCTTGAGCGGAAAGAGGCAAAAAATGTATGTTGCTAAAACCAATAACAAAAACAAAAAGGGCAATATGGTTTTTGCAATTTAACATCATTCATATTTTAAGGTTTCAACGGGATTGGCCCTCGATGCCATTACGGCCCGGAAACTTGTAATCAAAAGTGCCAGCCCGGTAGCGAAGAATGCTGCTAATACAAAAGCAATCCAGTTGAATGAGGCCTGATAAGGAAAATGGTTCAGCCAATTGGTCATGATCAGAAAAGCAATTACCCAGGCAAAGACACTAGCCATTAATATCAGCCAGATGAATTCTTTTGAAATATTATTTATGATGCTGAAAACAGAGGCGCCCAATACTTTCCTGACCCCGATTTCTTTGGTTCTTTGCTCAGCCAGGAAGGATGCAAGCCCAAGGAGCCCCAGTGCTGCAATAAACATAACAATGAATGTTAAGATCAGCGAAAGCCTGCTAAGGTTTTCCTCATCCTGGTAAAGGTTTTTCAACTCATTGCTGAGGAAGAAATAATCAAACGGCCTGTCGGGAGCGGTATTATGCCAAAGTTTTTCAATGGCCAGGAGCGCTTCCTTTTCTGATCCAGGCTGAATTCGGACAACCATATATTTTAAAAACCACATAATCTCCCCCGGGAATTCCTTCATATTAAGCACAAATGGCCCGGAGGCCTCATGAAGGGATGTAGGGTGAAAATCCTTAAACACACCAATCACACGCTCCTCACCCCGGAGGGATTTGAATTTTTTCCCCAATGCTTCCTGCGGGCTTTTCCAGCCCATATGCCTAACCATTGACTCGTTGATGAGAATGCCATTCATGGGGTCTGTTTTATTGGCTTCGTTATAATCCCTTCCGGCAACCATTTCAATCCGGAAAGTTTCAACAAAATCGTATTGAACAACCATGGCCGGATAGAATTGCCACTGATCCTCCGAAAAACCTTCCGGCCTGAACTCATGGGTATTGTGTGAAGCCCCGAAAATATCATCCATGGAAGTAATACTAACAATATTGGCATTATTAAGAAGCTCTTTCTTGAAAGCATCATAAGAACTTGCCACCGGAGTCCGGTTGATGGGTATCACCACAATATTTTCTTTGTCAAAACCCAGGTCAGCATTTTTCATGTATTCCAATTGGTCATTGATAATGATCGTACCGATTATAAGGGTGATGGAAATGGTAAACTGAACAACAACAAGGATTTTTCGTGGCAACCCGCTACGGGCTCCCAGACTTAAGGTTCCTTTTAAAACCTTTATCGGATTGAATGTTGACAGATAAAACGCGGGATAAATACCCGAAAACAAACCAATCAATAAGCCAAGAAGAACAACGATCAATACATTTTTCCAATCCAATAAAGTATTGAGATGAATGGCTTTTCCTGTTAAATCATTAAAAACAGGTATCAAAAACTCAGCAATGAGCAAGGCAATCAAGAGGGCGACAAAACTCACTACCATTGACTCGCCGAGAAACTGCCGGATCAGTTGCGCCCTGTAAGCCCCTGTTACCTTTCTGATCCCAATTTCTTTAGCCCTGCCCGAAGAGGTAGCTGTTGCCATATTCATGTAATTGATAATGGCAATGATCAGCAAAAAAACAGCTATGGCTGAAAGAATATAAATGGAGGTGATGTTGTTATTGGACGAAATTTCATAATCGAGTTTCGATTTTAAATGAATGTCTATCAAGGGTTGCAGGTACATGGATACATTGTCCTTTTCAGCATCGTAGAAATACTTTTGAACAAAGTCCGGAAACTCTTTTTCAAGATCTATGGGATTAACATTGTCTTCAAGCAAAATATACGTCCAGCATGGATTCCAGACCCAGGTTTGGGGGAGTTTGCCGCCAAAACGTTCCCGAAGGGTTGACATAGAACCCAGAAAGTCAAAACGAAAGTGTGACTGGCTTGGAACATCCTTTATAACCCCCGTAACATGCAGGTTAATACTGGTTTCAAAACGAATGGTTTTGCCCATGGGATCTTCGTTTCCAAAATATTTCCTTGCAGTGGATTCAGTAATAACAACCGCCCCATTTTCATCCAGGGCCGTTTCCTGGTTTCCTTTAATGAAGGTATAATCAAATATATCGAAAAAGGTGGAATCAGCATAATAGAAATACTTTTCATTGAATTTTTTCTCACCAACCTCCACAAAACTTCTGGGTGCCTGAAAATTAAAAAGCCGAACAATGTTTTTGATCATTGCCGGATAATCATTCTTCAGTGCAAAGGCAACCGGGAATGGCGCACTGGCAGAGTTTTCGCCAACACCATCAAAATCGTAAACATTGACCAATCGGTAAATATTTTTGGCATTCTTATGATAGCGGTCGTAGCTCAACTCATCGGCAATAAACAAATAGATGATCAAAAAACTGGCAATCCCTATTGCCAATCCCAGGATATTGATAAACGAATAGGTCTTGCGGGTTGCAAGGTTTCGATATGTTGCTTTAAAAAAGTTTTTAATCATTTTCAAGATTTTGAACCCTATTAATTTTCACGTATTATGCCAAATAAGGTAAATAACTAAAAAACAAGAGTTTAAAGATAAGTAATGAAAAGGGTGTCAGTTAAATCTGTTCGGCTGTCAACAGGCTTTGTACAAAATTGGACAGTTGAAGTCTGGCATTTCAGAAATATTGGAAAACTATTCCTTATTTCCCATAATCACAGTTAAGCTTCCAGGAATAATCTCAAAAGTAAAAGGGGAATGTCCTAAAGACTCACCATCAGCCTCAAGGGTTATGGCGGGATTCGATTCGATATGAAAGGAATGGCCGGTTAAGGTTTCTACCTTGGGATGATTGATAAATGACCCATCGTATAGATTTTTAACTTCTTTCAAAACGGTAAATTTTCCCAGCTTTTTGATGTGGGTCATATCCAGCAAGCCATCATCCGGAATGGCATTGGGAAGCTGTTTCATCCCCCCGCCATTGTACTTGCAAATACCAACACTGAGGCTAAAGGTTTTGCTTTTTCTTATCTCCGGCTGACCATCTATTGTTATTTCCGTCTCGGAGTGTTTAAAAAACAGCAGGCTGGTAAACAGGTTTTTCAAATAGGTGAGCGGTCCTCCCCTTCCCAATTCTTTGTCTTTATTCGTTTTTGCCGCCACCACTGCATCGTAACCAATACCGGCAACATTTACAAAATACCTTCTCTTCGCTGTTGTTGAACTGTAATAATTAACCTTACCTACATCCTGGACGAAAGTCATTGCTTTATCAATTATCCCGATAGCTTTTTCATAATCGAAGGGAATATTGAAAGTCCGGCACCAATCATTTCCGGTACCAATGGGGATCATCCCAATGGTAAACTCCACCGTCGCCACATTCTTTTGAAAGAAAATCCCGTTGACTACCTCATTCAGTGTTCCATCGCCACCAACTACAATAAACTTCCTGTAGCCTTTTTTAATAAACCGGGTTGTTATGGCAATGGCATGTTCTTTATGGGTTGTAAATTGTGTATCGAAATTGACATCCTTCTTCAACAATAGATCCTTGATCTGTTCCCAATCTTTCTTTCCCCTGCCAATCCCTGCATTGGGATTAACAATGACCATCCAGTTATCAACCTTATTTAACAAAACTTTAGCCACTAACCAAAGATAATAGTTTCTGCTTAACCAATTCGGGGGATATGCTTTCCATGCATTCGCATTGGTTCGATTTACGGCATTTTGAACAGGTTTTATCAGCTACAAAGTAATCGGCTTGTTTTCCTAATGGTGCCCATCTGCCAGGGTGCATGGGTCGGATGGGTGGATAAATACCAAGGGCATGTTTCCCCAGGGCGGCAGCAATATGAAGCGGGCCTGTACTGGCCGAAACCAAACCATCTGCCCCATTGATAAAACCGATCAACTCCTTCAATGAAAATTGCCCTGTCAAATCTACAATATGGGAATGCTTTTCAAGGAGGTCTTTCTTTGCCAACTCCCCCTCCTCTTTCGTTCCCGTGATAAATATTTCAAACTTGTCTTTTGGAAGGATTTCAATCAAGCGGGCAAAATTCTCCAAACCCCATTCCCTTGCACTCCCTTTTGATTTTGGATGGAGGATTAAATTGAATTTGGTTGTGTTTAATCGCTTTTGATCTGCTTCTTTTAAAGGAAGAACTTTTGAAAATCCATAATAGTCAGGAATTGCATACAAATCAATTTCCAATGTTCCCGTAAGTGGCAGAGCCAGTTTAAGGTTGAGCTGGGCCTCATGCAAACCTGAATTTCTGCGCGAAAGGGGTACAAGTTTGTTACACGCAAAATAATGATACCATCTTCCGGTAGCTCCAATTCTAAGGGGTATATTTGCTTTCTTTGCCAGGAAGGCAATTTCCTTAACCGGAAAAACATGAATAATAACATCGGCCTTTAAAGTCTCAATTCTTGATTCTTGTTCTTCTGGCGTAAGCTTGCTTATTTCGTTCCAGTCAATAAAGTAGTCAACATTTTTAGAGGTTTCAACAACATCGCGGGTATAAGTCCTTCCCAGGAAATATATTTCTGCTTCAGGCATTTTCTTCTTTAAGATACCGGCCAAAGGCAAAGTGAGTATGACATCGCCAATGCTGTCGGTCCGACTCAGAATGATCCTTTTTAAGCTCATCATTCAGAACTTGACGATTGATGGGATTTTTGAAGATCCATGAGTTTGGTATATTTCAGGAAAGTAGCATAGGCCGAAATCCGGCAAATCACAAACCCATAATAACCATCCAGAAATCCCAAATTAAAGAAATAATCTCTGATAAATTTCAAAAGAGGACTTATCAGGATCTTTATCCAGTTCGATTTTTTACCAATTTCAAATGCAGCCTGCGCCGTTAGGTCGGTAAACTTATTTGCCTGCAAAACATGCTGTGAAATGGAATTGAAGGAATAATGTTTAATGTCTCCTTTCAAATGGCCCCTTGTTGTTCCTTCCAACATGGCATAGCGCTCATGTATTTTTCTTCCCACCCATTTACCTTTTCTCCTATCATACAAGCGGAGCTTGATATCGGGATACCAACCGGAATGCTTGATCCAATGACCGCAATAATTGGTCATCCGGTTCATGGTGTAAGCATCGTGTTTCCAGTATTTTTTTACCCCTGAAATGGAATTGAGCAATGGCACCGATAGTTCTTCGTCAGCATCAATGGTGAGGATGTGGTCAAACGTTGCCTGGCTGTCGGCATATTCATGCTGTTTTACATAATCTTCAAATGCATGCCGGATAAACCGGGCTCCTTTGCTTTTTACAATTTCTTCCGTTTTATCAGATGAATAAGAATCCACAACGAGGATCTCATCAGCAATACCTTTTGCTGAATCAATGCAGCGTCCGATATTCCTTTCTTCGTTTAATGTTATGATTACGACTGAAATCTGAGGCATTTATTTCGCATTCAAAGAATTAACCTGCAAATATAAATTACTTATCCCTAACTGCGTTTCGGTATTGCAATAAAATTGCAAATTGTGGCTTTAGAAAATGGCAATATCCACATGCTCAATAAAATAATGATCTGATAAGTTGTCAATAATGGTTCTGTAAAAAATTCTTTTAAACATATGGATTTAAAAGCACTCAACATAACAACTTTAAAATAAGATGTATACGATAAATCTTTGTGGGTTTGGCGATATTTTTTGTTCAAAATTTTTTTATGAACGTTAAACTTTTGTTATTTAGCTTTGTTTAAGGTAAATAGAATACAAAAACAATACGGTAGATTTTTTCTTTCATGGCAAACTATTCGATTAAAGACATTGAAAACTTTACAGGGATTAAGGCTCACACCATTAGAATATGGGAGAAGCGATACAATATTATTGAACCCAAAAGAACAGATACGAATATCCGGTATTACGATGATGAGGATTTAAAAAAGATACTAAACATTTCTATTTTAAATAGGAATGGTTTCAAAATTTCCAACATTATTACTCTGTCCGACGATACCATAAACGAAATAGTTTTAAACCTTGCCCAGTCGCACAACAATGTAGATTCACAAATAGAAAGCCTGGTTACCTCCATGATCGATTTGGATGAGGCAAAATTTGAAAAAATCTTCAATACAGCCGTTATTAATCTTGGATTTGAGGAAGCCATCCTTAAAGTTATGTATCCATTTTTTGAGAAAATTGGATTGTTGTGGCAGATTGGAACAGTAAATCCTGCCCAAGAGCATTTCGTTTCAAACCTTTTGCGACAAAAGCTAATTGTAGCCATCGATGGATTGGTTGAAAATTTGAATGGGCATACCAAAAACTTCTTATTGTTTTTACCCGAAGGTGAATTCCACGAACTGGGCCTGATATTTTACCATTACCTGATCAGGAAATACAAACACAGAGTAATATACCTCGGTGAAACGGTTCCATTCAACGGCCTTGTGGAAATATCAAAAAATAAAAACGTGGATTACGTTGTAACTGCCATGATTACAGCCAAACCAGAAGAAGAAGCTGAGGCATACATTAAAAACCTTTCCGAATTGTTTAAAGATGCCACTATTTTTATTAGTGGTATTCAAATTAGAAACTTTAAGTTCAAATTTCCAAAGAATGTATTGCGATTGGAAGATGTTTATAAATTTAAGCAAGATCTAGAGGCAATTTCTTAGCATCTAATAACTGAAAGTGTTCATTTCAAATTTCGTTACCTTGCATTTAGATTAAAAGTGTCCACATTTTCCTTATAGAGTTAAACATTTTTTACATTTTTGTTTAACTTTTGGATTATTTTTATAAACGTTAACAATTTTTTAACATTTTCTTTATGCCTTATTATCAACACTTTAAGACATTTTTTAAATTTTTATCTAAATTTATTCTAAATAATTTGTTTAACTCATAGTTTTTTGTTTATCTTTGCAACGTAAATTTTAAACAATACTAACTTTAAAATTTTAAAACTATGACAGCAATAGAATTCAACACTCAAATATTAAGTCTTAAAGACAATCTTAAATATTTTGCATACTCTCTAACCTCTAACCATGAGGATGCCAATGACCTTATTCAGGATACATACCTGAAAGCAATTACAAACAAGGACAAGTTTGATCCGACCACCAACATGAAAGCATGGGTTTACACCATCATGAAGAATACCTTTATCAATAAGTACCGGAAAGATTCGAAAGTAAATACCATTATTGATAATACAAAAGATTTGTATTTCCTGAACAACACCAATCACTCCGATATTATAGCACCCGATTCGAAATACAACCATTCACAACTTTTAAAAGAAGTTGAAAATCTGCAGGATGAACATCGTATTCCATTTCAAATGCATTTTAACGGATACAAATACAAGGAAATAGCAGATCAGTTGAACTTGTCTATCGGGACTGTAAAAAGCCGGATATTCTTTAGCCGGAAAAAATTGATGGAAAAATTAAAAGATTTTCAGAATTAAAGATAAGGGATAGTTATTATATATAAAAATTGGGGCATTCAAATATTTTGAATGCCCTTTTCAATATAAGAACATGAGTAAAATTACAGTTGGATCAATAATTCCGGACTTTACACTAAAGGATCAAAATGGAAAAGATTTTAAGGTATTTAACTTTGTCGGATCTTACAACCTGGTAATCTATTTTTATCCGAAAGATGATACACCCGGCTGCACAGCGGAAGCTTGCGCATTCAGAGATCAATATGAAGATTTCAATGACAAAGGAGCTATGGTAATTGGAATTAGTTCCGATTCACCGGAATCGCATAAGCGATTTGCAGAAAAACATAATCTATCATTTACCCTTCTGAGTGATGAGGATGGAAAACTAAGAAAACAATTTGGCGTTCCTACAGATTTTTTAGGGTTATTACCCGGACGAGTTACTTATGTTGTGGATAAAAGTGGAGCTATAAGAAATATTTTCAATTCTCAGTTCAATTTTAAAAAGCATATTAAGGAAGCATTGAAAATATTGGATAGACTTTAATTTTATAAACCCCGGCCCCTTTTAGCTCACCATATAATTCCTTAAGTTTTTCATACCTGTAGTTATAATTCTAATTTACCCTTCCCTCAGTTTCTGTTTTGCCATTTTTACAATGAACCTGGATGGGACTGCAACAATAACATTATTGGTCATTTCATAACCCTTATTCGTTTCTTCAAATTTAGGTAAACGATGCAAGAGCAATTTCAGGTCCCGATTTTTGGAAATCCACAAATGATTAGAACTCGTTTACTTCTGAAGCCATTTAAATCTCAGGCTGTTCTTTGATCAATACCAACTCCTTGCTTTCTAATGAATGTTTTTTTTGAAATTGTTATGGATACCAACAGAAGAAAATATTTCTGTTTAATAAATATTTGTATAGTTGAAACATTTCGTTAATATTATGTAAATTTTCAGATAAAAATAATAAAATGAATTTATTTTAAATACTGGATGACAACATTTTAAAAATTTGTCAAAAATTTTATTAAAAAATATTTTTGATATATGCTATTGATTTATAGTTATTTAAGTTTATTAAAATAATATTTGTTGAATTATTTTTATTATTTGTTGAACAAAACAAAACTCAAGATGTTATGATGTTATGTAAATTAAACGAATAATTAACTATTAATACTTAAAAATATGAAAACGAACAAACTCTTTTTACTATTAGTGGCACTGTTAATTACAGGAAGCCTAAATTTATTTGCGACATCTCGTGTTCAAGTTATACACAACTCTGCCGACAAGGCTGCTGAAGTGGTTGATGTGTGGTTGGACAATACTTTGTTATTAGATGATTTTACTTTTAGGACAGCTTCTCCATTTATTGATGCTCCATCAGGTATGGCATTTAAAATTTCTATTAAAGGTCCAGACAGTAAAACTCCTGATAATCCTATTTGGTCTCAAGTTTATACGCTTGACGATAAAAAAGATTATATTTTAATCGCAGAAGGTATTGTAAGCCCTTCAGGTTATACACCCAATAAGGCATTTGATATAGCGGTTTATGATATGGCAATCGAAAAGGCGAAAACAATAAATCAGACAGATGTATTGGTTCACCATGGTTCTACTGATGCTCCTACCGTTGATGTTTATGAAACAGGTGTAGGTGCCGGAATGATCGTTGATAATTTGATGTACAGTGATTTTGCCGGATACCTTGAATTAGGTACGATGGATTATGTACTTGAGATCAGGGATGAGACTGGTGAAAATGCTGTTGCTGCTTACCAGGCTCCTTTGGCTTCTTTAGGCCTGGAAGGTGCTGCTTTAACTGTGGTTGCCTCTGGATTCTTAAATCCGGAAAACAACAGTATGGGTGAGGCTTTTGGTTTGTATGTGGCTTTACCTGCTGGTGGTGAACTTATTGCTCTGCCGGTTTATGAAATAACTGAAACTGCTCGCGTTCAAGTTATTCACAACGCTGCTGACATGGCTGCTGAAGTAGTTGATGTGTGGTTGAACGAAACTTTATTACTCGATAACTTTACTTTCAGAACCGCTTCTCCTTTTGTGGATGCGCCTGCTGGTGAAGAATTTACTATAGCAATTCAAGGACCTGATAGCAATAGTCCGGAAAATCCAATCTGGTCACAAAGCTATACTTTGGAGGCTGATGAAACATATGTACTTGTTGCAAATGGTATTGTTAGTGCAACTGGTTACGATCCGGTTCAACCTTTCGACATCTATGTCTATGATATGGGACGCGAACAAGCTTCCAATATGGACAACACTGATGTTCTGGTTTTCCATGGTTCTACTGATGCTCCTACAGTTGATGTTGTCGAAGTTGGTGTTGGCGCCGGTACCATCGTTAATGATCTTTCTTACGGAGGATTTGATGGCTATCTGGAATTGGGAACTGCTGATTACAGGCTAGCTATTAAAGATGAAACCGGAACTGTGACGGTAGCTACTTATAATGCTCCTCTTGCTACATTAGGTCTAAATGGAGAAGCCTTAACCATTGTAGCTTCTGGATTCCTGAACCCCGATAACAACAGTATGGGTGAAGCTTTTGGTTTGTATGTTGCGCTTGCCTCGGGTGGAGAATTGGTTGAATTACCATTGTGGCTAAGTACAAGGGAAATTATCGTTGAGGAAAACGTTAGTGCATTTCCCAATCCAGCTTCCAGCTTCATCAATGTTCAATACAGTACTATTAACGATGCAGATGTCTATGTTGAGGTATATGATATATTGGGAAGCAAAATAATTTCTGAACAAATTGGATCAAGGTCAAACCAATTGAAAAATCACACCCTCGATGTATCGGGATTGGATAGCGGATTGTATTTCGTTTCCATTGGTGCCGGTGAATCAAAGGTGACTAAAAAAATACAGGTGGTTAATTGATTGGTTTTATTTTACATTGGACAACTTGTGTTAAAAGTCCCCCGAAAGGGGGATTTTTTTTTGAATAAAAAATATTCATTTCACTTATGTAATTTTATTACATTTGAAAATCAGAATTTTATAACAATTGAATCATGTTAATTACACGAAGGGAAAGGTTTAATGCAGCACATCGCCTTTTTAGGGAAGATTGGACAGATGAAAAAAACCTGGAGGTTTTTGGTAAATGTTCAAACCCTAACTGGCATGGCCATAATTATACTTTATTTGTAACCGTAAAAGGCCAGGTAAGTAAAGAAACAGGGTTCGTCGTGAACCTCAAGGATTTAAGTAAAATTATTAAAGAGAAGATTATAGATAAAATTGATCACAAAAACCTGAATATTGAGGTTGATTTTATGAAAGGTAAAATCGTTTCGACCGAAAACATAGCAATTGCCATCTGGGAAGAACTTAATGAAAGTATTCTGCAGATAGGAGCAGAATTGTATTGTGTGAAAGTGGTAGAAACAGAAAATAACTTTGTTGAATATTTCGGAAATTAAAAAGTACAAATGACTGACGAACGATTAAGGGAAATGGCCGAAGAAAACCAGTTGGACGGTTATGAAAAAATTGATCTGTACAATTATGACAATATAAACAAACTGGCCAAACATTATAAAGAAATTATCAATCTTATTGGAGAAGATACAGAGCGGGAAGGCCTGCAAAAAACTCCCGAACGTGTTGCCAAATCAATTCAATTTCTGACCCATGGATATTTGCTTGACCCTGTGGAAATTCTCAATTCAGCAAAATTTAAGGAAGACTACCGCGAAATGGTTATTGTAAAGGATATAGAGATTTATTCGATGTGCGAACACCACATGATACCATTTATTGGAAAAGCACATGTTGCATATATTCCAAACGGCTACATCACCGGTCTGAGTAAAATTGCCAGGGTAGTTGATGCTTTTTCAAGAAGATTGCAAGTACAGGAACGTTTAACCTCCCAGATAAAGGATTGCATCCAGGAAACACTAAAGCCATTGGGAGTTGCTGTTGTAATTGAAGCCCAGCACTTGTGCATGATGATGCGGGGGGTACAAAAACAAAACTCTGTTACTACTACTTCCGATTTTACCGGTGCATTTAAAAAGAAAGAAACACGGGAAGAATTTATTCATTTAATTGGGACCAGGTTGCATTAAACTTTAAAAAAGACTCTTTTACAGATCCTTCAGCCTCCTCGTTAATTCCGTTCCAAAGACAAATTCATTCAGCTCTTTGTTATCGGTATTTAATATTTGGGAATTATCTCCGACCCACCAAAGTTCTCCTTTGTAAATATAAGAAATGGTATCGCCAATTTTGATAACGGAATTCATATCGTGGGTATTCACTATGGTAGTCATTTGAAATTCCTCAGTCAAATTACTGATAAGCTCATCAATAACACCAGAAGTATAAGGATCAAGGCCTGAATTGGGCTCATCACAAAACAAATATTTGGGATTCATTGAAATAGCCCTGGCGATGGCAACCCGTTTTACCATACCACCACTTAATTCAGCAGGATAAAGTTTATTGGCATTTTCAAGATTTACCCAATTAAGACAAAAATTCACCCTTTCTTTTTTTTCTTCCAACGATTGATTGGTAAACATGGTAAGCGGGAACATAATGTTTTCTTCAACGGTGAGAGAATCAAACAAAGCCCCGCCCTGGAAAAGCATTCCCAATTCTTTTCGGATGATTTTTCGCTCCCTAAAGGACATTCCCGAAAAATCCCTGTCATCAAAATATATCTGTCCTTCGTCAGCTTCAAACAAACCAATGAGGCACTTCATTAAAACCGTTTTTCCGGAACCGCTCTGGCCAATGATCAAATTTGTTTTTCCCTTTTCAAACTTTACGGAAATATTTTTCAATACATGATTGTCACCAAATGACTTCGATATGTTTTTAGCTTCGATCATGAGAGCAACAATTGGGTTAACACCAAATTAAACAGAATGATCATAATGCTGCTCCAAACAACTGCCCGGGTACTGGAAGCCCCAACTTCAATGGCGCCACCCTTAACCGAATACCCCTCATAACCCGCAATGGAAGTGATTAAAAATGCAAAGACTACTGTTTTTATCAGAGCATAGACAATGGTATAACTATCGAACCAACCCCGTAAACCGGTTATGTAATCCTGAGGTGTATACAAATTGGTTAATAGAGCAACGAGGTATCCGCCAAATAACCCAAAACCCATACTGATAAGAATGATTACTGGATTGATAATCATAGAGGCGGATATTTTGGGGAAAATCAGATAATTGGCTGAATTGATCCCCATAATTTCAAGGGCATCAATTTGTTCGGTAACCCGCATAGTGCCTATTTCTGATGCGATCCTGGATCCTACTTTTCCGGCAAGGATCAAACTCATAATGGTAGGCGAAAACTCGAGGATTACTGACTGCCTGACTGTAAACCCTACCATTTTTAATGGAATTAACGGACTATCAATATTATAAGCTGTTTGTATAGCTACAACCGCTCCCATAAAAACAGAAATGATGCTAACTATACCTAAGGATTCGATGCCAAGACTGTTTATTTCCAAGATCAGTTGTTTCCAGTAAACCTTTCCTTTGTCCGGCCTTCTGAAAATTTTCAGCAGCAATACTAAATATGAACCAAACCTGCTTAACATCTGAATTTTATACTTTTCGCTAAATTAATGATAAAAAATTATATCATGCAATTTTAATATTTTTGCACGTTAATTCACTAAAAAATTATGCAAAAGAGTAAGTCCATCATTTTGATCATCTTTTTAAGTTCGTCAATTGTGTTCGCAGGGTCGTGTTCATCCTCTAAAAAACTGAAAAAGAAATGCCGTGATTGCCCAACTTTCAGCTTAGAAGAAAAACAACAAACGAATCCAGTTATTCTTCATGAAAACATATAAAGAAGTATTGTCTGGATACATTCCTGAAGAATCGGTTGAAACTGTTTTTCATTGGATCAAAACCTCTAATGTTCAGCTTAAAATAACCCGCAACAGATCAACAAAACTGGGTGACTATCGTCCACCGATAAAACATAAATACCACCGCATTTCGGTGAACCATGATTTAAACAAATACCAGTTTTTGATCACCCTCATACATGAATTTGCCCATTTGAAGACCTGGGAGCTATATCAACGAAAAGTGAAGCCGCATGGTGTTGAATGGAAAAACAAATTCAGTGAAATGCTTAGCCCCTTTATGAATGAAAATGTTTTTCCGTCAGATGTACTGAAAGTACTGAAAAAATTTCAAAAAAATCCCGGATCAACAGTTGCCGATGCCGAACTCAGGAAAAAACTCAGGGAATATGATGATGGGGAAAGTGCATTCACTCTGGAAGACATTCCTGAACAGGGAACCTTTAAAATCCATAATGGTTTGGTTTTTAAGAAAATTGAAAAACTTCGGAAAAGATACAAATGTAAACGTCTGGATAATAACCGGATTTATCTTGTCAATGCGTTGATGGAGGTTGTCCCGGTAAATGATTAATTATTCTTCGTCATCGTTTGAATTATTGGTCGGTTCATCCTCATCATAAATTCGCACCCGGATACCATCATATTTTTTCTCTACACCATTTTCATAAAAAATGCTCAAAAATGGCGTCCCATCATAATTGTATTTAATCCACTCGCCTTCCTTCAAACCCATAATGTATTTGCCTTCTGTTTTCTTTAAACCATTGGGCCAATACCATGTATGATATCCATTGGGGTTATCATCGACAAATTTCCCTTCAAAGCTCAAGACACCATCGCTGTAATAATTTTTCCACATTCCATCCCGTGCACCGCTAAGGTATTCTCCCTCCGATTTATGATCGCCATAATTGAATACCCATTTACCTTCCCGATAATCCTCTATATATTCGCCTTCGGCAATTACTGATCCGTATTCATCATATTCAGTACTGAGGCCATCAATCATTCCATTGAAATAACTTTCATCGCGCAGCAATTCACCTGTTGCAAAATACCACAACCAAGCCCCATCTTCTTTTCCATCCTTATTATAGGAACCAACTTGTTCCAGCTGACCATTGGGATGGTAAAATTTCCATTCGCCAATGCGCTTTCCTTTATCATAAATTCCTTCAGACTTCAATGCCCCATTGGCAAAAAATTCTTTCCAGGAGCCATCTTTTATTCCGGCTTCATCTATAATCCCCTCACCAACAACCTTTCCCTGCCTGAATATATATCCGGCAGTAATTTCACCCTCCGGAGAATATTCCCTTCGCACCCCCTCCGGAATATCATTTTTATAACTTGCTACAATTTTTGGTTTTCCGGTAGGATAATATTCTGTTTTTATATCGAGTTTGGCTAACTCTGCCACATCTTCCTGTAAAATCCCATCTATGTATTTGGCTGTGGAGATCAGGTTCCCGTCTTCGGTAAATTCTTTGAAATAGCCATTTTTTAAATCATTCTTATATTCTCCTTCCAAACGGATGGTTCCGATATCGTCATAAAAATACTTCCATTTACCCTGTTTCATACCGGCTTTGTCAATCCGGTTAATATTTTCAATATCGGTGATAAACCCTTTTTTATAGTAAATCAGTTTTGTCACCCTGCTGTCGCTTTTTCCGTATTCTTTAGCAATGCCTTCCTCAAGGCCGTCAATAAACATTATCTCCTTCCACAGTTTATGATCCGGATAGTAGAAATAAGTATATCCCTGTTTTACATCATCCACAAAGTTTTCTTCAATGATCTCATCCTCATGAAAGGTTTTTCGTATTCCATTTTTCTTGCCCTTCAGATATGAAATCTGAACAGCAACTTTTCCTGAATCACTGTAAAAAGTCCAAATGCTATCCAGCATAAAATTTTTCCGGTTTCCTTCCGATTTTAATAACCCGTTTTCATAATAGGTCTTCCAATATCCATCAGGTTTTCCATCGCGCATTATACCTTCACTTGATATACGGCCATTTTCATAGTAAAATGTATTATAACCATTCGGATTGACTTCCTGCTGGGCTTTCAATCCATGAAAAGCAAGTACAAAAACCAGAAAGACAAATAATTTCTTCATCATTTTATCAGATTCAGTTTTCTGGAAATATCCAACATTCGATTGATGGGTTTTGCTGCTTTTTCAATGATTTCGTCCGAAAGTAATATTTCGGGTGTTTCATTTTTTAAGCACAAATATAATTTTTCCAGCGTATTTAATTTCATGTATGGGCAATCGTTACAAGAACATGTTTCATCAGTAGGTACTATAATAAACTCCTTACCGGGTGAATTTTTTCGCATCTGATGTAAAATGCCTGTCTCAGTTGCCACAATATATTTTATCGCATTATCTTTTTTGGTAAAATTCAACATAGCAGTTGTAGAACCAATATAATCAGCCAGCTCTAAAACTGGTGCCTTGCATTCAGGATGAGCAATCAATTTAGCATCAGGGTGTTCAATCTTAAGATTAATAACAGCCTCTATTGACAATACATCGTGAACTTCGCATGTGCCATCCCAAAGTACCATATCACGTCCGGTAATCCGGTTAATATACCCGCCTAAATTTTTATCCGGTGCAAAAATAATTTTCTGATCTCTTGGAAAAGATTCTACCAATTGTACTGCATTTCCGGATGTACATATAACATCCGAAAGAGTCTTAATATCGGCACTGCAGTTTATATAAGAAATCACTATATGGTCAGGGTGTTTGGCTTTAAATTCCAAAAATTTGTCCACCGGGCATGAATCGGCAAGGGAACATCCAGCTTCCAGATCCGGCAGAACAACTTTAGTATTTGGATTTAATATTTTTGCTGTTTCGGCCATAAAATGAACTCCGGCAAAAACAATTAAACCGGCATCAGCTGTGGCAGCTTTTTGCGCCAACCCCAAACTATCTCCAACATAATCCGCTAAGTCTTGTATTTCAGGTACCTGGTAAAAATGTGCTAAAAGAACGGCGTTTTTTTGTTTTTTCAAAAGTAATATCTTTGCTGTTAATTCAGCATCCGAGTATCCGGTAATTCTTTCATCCTTCTTCATCGATCAGTTATATTAATTAAATTTTTTAAAATATTTTTTTATTAATATAATAGCTTGTTAGTTGTGTTAATACTATTTTTTTAAAACGCTTGACTTATTCTGATATTACCAATTATTAACAGATTATTCACATACATCAACGCTGTTATTAAATTAATTACCAGTTTTGTCAACAAATGTTAATTTCAACAAAAGTTGAAAAATCTTTAACTGAATATAGCCAAATTTTTGTTCATAATCTGAAGACAATTTCTTAAAAATTCTAATAAAAGTTAAACCATTTTTACAATTATTCAGTATTGTTAACAACCTGAAAGCTTTTTAGAAATTTGTAACAAAGTTACACAGATATAAACATATTTTTGTTGAAAAAATTAAGAAATTGATTTACAAGTAAGTATATTCGGGATGACCTTTGCAATAGGGTAATAAAGTCTTAATATTAAATCACATGTAGTATATTTAATTAATTTTGTTTGAAATAACTTTTTAACAATGTTTGATAAAAGCTTGTCATTACCCATAGGATCAGACCATGGTGGATTTGAAATGAAACAATTTTTGATTGAAAATTTATCAGCTCAGGGATATAAATTTGAAGATTTTGGTACGCATTCAAACGAAAGTGTGGATTATCCCGATTTTATTCATCCTGTTGCTAAAATAGTTAACAGTGGGGAAAAGCGTTTTGGAATTATTATTTGTGGCAGCGGACAAGGAGCCAGCATGACAGCAAATAAATATCCATATGTGCGAGCCGGTTTATGCTGGGATATGGAACAGGCAAAACTGACCCGGCTGCACAACAATGCAAACATCATTGCTTTGCCCGGTCGGTTTGTTGATTTTAAGCTGGCTGCTGAAATGGTCAGGGTTTTTTTGAATACGGATTTTGAGGGGGGAAGGCACATTGGCAGGATCAATAAAATTGCCGTGAATCAATAGTATTTAATTAAGAAGTGTATGGGCGAAATCTATTATAAGTTTTTAAAGGATTCTGAAAAAAAGGCTTTCGATCTTGAGCACAGGAACAAGATTAACTTCAATATTTCAAAATACCATGCTGCCGTAATCAATGGCAAAAATCAGTTTAACGACCTTGAACTCGCCCGAACACGTGCTCACTCCATTAAGCATAAGGTTGTCAATAACCTGGAAAAATATTTAATTCAATTTGCTGCAAATTTTGAAAAAAACGGTGGAAAGATTATTTGGGCATTGGATAAGGATGAAGCCATTAAGGAAATTTTGCGGATCTTGAAAAAGTATGATGCAAAGCATATTGTGAAGTCAAAATCAATGACCACCGAAGAAATTGAATTGAATGAGGCCCTGGAGAAAAACAATATTGAAAGCCTGGAAACAGACCTTGGGGAGTACATTGTTCAGGTAGCAGGAGAAAAGCCCTATCATATTGTAACCCCTGCCATGCATAAATCGCAGGGGGATATAGCACTTCTTTTTAATGAGAAATTTAATACCCCAAAAGAAAGCACTCCTGAAGAACTGACCAATTTTGTAAGGGAAAAATTAAGGGATAAGTTTGTTCGTGCAGATGTTGGTATAACAGGAGGTAATTTTTTAATTGCTGATACCGGAGCTGTCTGCCTGACAGAAAATGAAGGTAATGGTTTGATGTCCATGTCGTTTCCCGATATTCACATTGCGATTGTTGGTGTCGAAAAAATTATTCCTTCAATTACGGATTTGAATTTGTTTTGGCCGCTACTGGCAACCCACGGAACCGGACAAAACATGACGGTTTATAATTCTATAATTTCAGGGCCTCGCAAAGAAGGTGAAGTAGACGGACCCAGGGAAATGTATCTTGTTTTGCTTGATAATAACAGGTCTGAAGTTTTGAAACTGATAAAACAAAGGCCGGCTTTAATGTGTATTCGCTGCGGTGCTTGCCTGAATGCCTGTCCTGTTTATAAGAACATTGGCGGACATACGTATAATACAACTTACAGTGGCCCGATCGGGTCTGTAATTACACCCCATTTACAGGGAATGGAAACCTATAAGCATTTGAGTTTTGCATCTTCGCTTTGTGGTAGTTGCACAGAGGTTTGTCCGGTGAAAATTCCTTTGCATGAGATGCTTTTATACAATCGTAGCCTGTCTGTAAAATCAGGTTATTCAAAAGGTTCTGATCGCATTTCTATGGGTGGGATGAAATATTTTTTAATGAAACGAAAGCGAATGGATCTGGCCAATGCAAAAATGAAAAATATTGCCATGAAAACGGTATTTAAAAGTGTCTGGGGACCACGCCGTGAATTACCAAAATTTGCTAAAAAATCCTTCAGGGAAATGTGGCTTGAAAAGCATCGAAAATAACAATCAATCTTTCACGTTTTTTATCTCTTCCTTTTTTTGATTGGCAACAAAGCATAAACCTCATTGATGTAATTTTCATAGCCCGGTCTTTTATCTCTGTTTCTTTTGTCCATCAATGGAATACTGATGAACTTAAACAAGATGATCATAAATGTAAATCCAATTGCTGTCCACAATCCTTCATTGCTTTTTGTGGCCGTTATAAATAGAAACATCCCAAACCAAAACAAAATTTCACCAAAGTAATTGGGATGCCGCATGATTGACCAAAGGCCCTTGTTCATGTAAGGTAAATGTTGCGAATTTTTTTTAAAACTACGAAGTTGTTCATCGGATATCCATTCAATAAAAACAGCTGCCAGTGTTATTATTGTCGCGAGGATATCACATATATTAATGGCTTCAGAACTACTTAATGTGTACCATAATGGCAGGCATCCCATAAAAACAAATAAAGTAGGCATAAGGTGGATTCCGATAAAATTAACCGGCCAGTAAAATTTGCCTGTGTCGGCTGCTATTTTACGATAGCGCCAATCCTCGTGTTTTAAATTAGCCCATCCACGGGCCCAGTTTGCTGTTAACCTGATGGCCCAGAACATGACCAATCCGAAAATCAAATATTGCCGAATGCTGTTTCCTTCAGGATTTAAGAATATTAACCAGCCCACAATAAGTGGAGGAATAACACTCCAATAGGGATCGTAAACACTTGAATTCTTGAAAAGTACACTGAAAAAGAAAACAACAATAGTTGCCGCAATATCTGCAATAAGTACCTTAATGATACTGTTTTCAGAAGGTACATTCTGAAGTACTATATAACTTATGTAAATTGCTATTGCATAAATAAAAAGAACGATCGTTAAGGATGTTATTTTATTCGGACTTTTCATGAGTAGAATATTTAGTTAAATTTTACTTCAATGGCTTTTTCATCTATTTCTTTCCATAGCCGTTGAGAATAGTACCACAATTTTGCCCCTTCTTCCGGAAGGTAAACTTTGGGATCCATTTCTTTTGGATTAAACATGTGTAGGTATTCTGCTGTTTTATTTTCGTAATCTTTCGATAAAGACATATACACTACAGGTTTTGCTGCTACTTCGGGCGATCTGAAAACAAGGCTGAAAATTCCTCCCAATATTTTACGCAGAGCCCATGGAGCTTCACGGATAATATTGGTATGTACCGGGCCGGGGCAAATCACATCCATAATAACTTTGATCTCTT
The DNA here is from genome assembly GCA_041393255.1 of Bacteroidales bacterium. Taxonomy (GTDB): domain Bacteria; phylum Bacteroidota; class Bacteroidia; order Bacteroidales; family JAADJA01; genus JAADJA01. Next base: position 33,554 of record JAWKKM010000036.1, read on the forward strand.
TTTTATTGATTCTTCGTGAAAACTCAACAGCAAGCGTATTTAAGACGAATTTGTAATAACTATAGTAAGAAATTCCTTTTGATACACCATAATCCTCATATTTCCCGAATATTTCAAAATCAATATTAGAAGAACCCTGGTGCGAATCAGAAGAGATAAAAATAACCCTTGGTTGTTGATTGATTGCTAAATCCTGTCGGATAGTTTTATTAGCAAGCATAAGGTTAAGCAAAATAAAATTTGATAAATAATTTACAAGAAACATCTCTTCTTGTCCCGATGCTGTTTTTCGTGCGCCTGGTAAAGCAACACCGGCATTCAGGATCGTAATATCGGGATGAATTTTCTTTTTCTCAAGCGTTTCAACAAACTGGTGAATGCTATCAATTTTCGAGAGATCCAAATGGATCATTTCAACCGACTGAGAACCGCTGGCAGCTATAACCTTTTCTCCTGCCTCAGGTATCTGGCTTCTGCAGGCCATAATAACCCGTGCGCCCCGTTTTGCCATTTCCACTGCCAATCCGTATCCCAATCCAGAATTGGCACCAGTAATAACACAGGTTTTTCCATCTGCCCTGTCAGTATCTTTTAACTGGTCTTCCAGTTTCTGTTTCGAAAAAAAATCCTTTACTCCTGCCAAAGAGGCTATTACCGGATTATCAAATCGTCCGTGTGCCATATATTGTTGCAAAAAAAATGATCAAAAAAATAACATTTCTAAAAAGCCAACAATAATACAATTATTTATTTTTAAGGAAGATTAATTAATTATTCTTTATCTAATTGTTTGAATATAGACAGATTAATACAAATGACTTTCCAGTATGCCAGCCTCCCAGGTATTATTGGCAGGGTAAATATCAATGATGTACTTCTCTCCCAGGATAACTTTTTCAATTTTCTTTTGTTCTGTATTGACCACTAAATCGTATGTATTTGTATTCTTCCAAATCTCCGGACTTTTATGGATTTTTTGAATGCTTCCATCTTCATAAGTAATTTCCAATACAAGCGGAACAGGTAAATTTCCAAGGTTATTTATTCCGATAGTTGCAGAATTTCCCTGGTTGACATTTGCAATTGACAAATCGGGATATCCATATTCAAAATACCAGGCTTTCCAATACCAATTCAAATCTTCTCCTGCTGCTTCATTCATGGTATAATAAAAATCCCAAGGTGTAGGATGTTTGCCCGTCCACCGATCAAAGAATTCTTTCATTGGAAACTCAATGCCTTTTTCCTTTAAAATCTCAAGCATATAAACATTTGCAACAGTTGCCTTGGCATAACTTAGGCTGAAGTTATGAACCGGATTTATGGAAGAAGAAATAGTTGCTAGGGGAAGGTCGTTTATAGAGCCGGCATATCTTTTATAAATATTGGTTGTATTCAATTTGTTGAAATCCTCCCTCTTAGTTCCATAAATCTCAGTGAACCTTTCTCCCAAAAGCTTTACAAAACCTTCGTCCATCCATGCAAATAGCCGTTCATTGGTCAGAACAGTAAATGGCACATAACAATGTGCAATTTCATGAGCAACAATTTCTGCAATGTACTCATCGTCTTCTCCATCACAATCATTTGCTATCATTGGAAACTCAATGGCTGCATGTCCCTGTCCGTTATATGAAATATGCTTATTGTATGGAAAAGGAATTCCAGGAAATTCTGATGAAAAGTATTCAATGCTTTTGGCTGCCCATTCAATGGATTTTTTGAATGCATTGGCCTGGGGAGGATAAACGGTATTTACCCAGGTTCTGCGCCCCGTTTCTTTATCTACCTCCACGCTGGTTGCATCCCATAAATAATAATTACTTACAGCAAAAGCGAAATCAGGCACATCATCAGCCTGATAATGCCAGGTTGATTTTGGATTTTCCTTAAAAATATTACCAGAGGAATAATTTTCATTATTGATAATCTGAATATATTCTTCTGATTTTTTGGATTGATCAATTCTCTGCTGTATTTCAGAGCTAAAAATCTCTGAACCATTCTGAAGTTCACCCGTAGCCCAAACAAGGTATGATTGATCAGTGGTAATCTTTACATTGTAATTTGCCAGATCGTTATAGGTTTCCTGGAGCCCGGTGTATTGTTCGGTATCCCATCCCATGATGTCATCATAAACAGCCATTTGCGGAAACCAATATCCCATAAAATAAGAAGAATCAGTATAGGCACCAACCCTTATTGCTAAATCAGGGACATCAAAATGCCAAGTGATAGAAAGCGTTGTTTTGCTATTGGGTAATATTTGTGAATCATGTTTCATTATGGCATAAAGGTTTGTCCCATAAAAATAGGTTTCCCTTCTGTTTTCCAGATCTAAGTTTGTCCCATTCACAATTATTTCCTCCAGTTTCACACCATCATTTATCTTTTCCGGATCAAGCAGATAATCCCTGGCCATTCCGTTTTTATGAAAATTTTGAAGAAGTTTGATAACCAAATATCTGAGTGTATCCGGGCTGTTATTATAGTAATGAATTGTTTCTTTCCCTGATAATTTTCGATTTTGAATATCTAAGGATACATCAATATCGTATTCCGAAAAAATTTGCCAATAATTTTCACCTGGGTTTCCATCTGGTGAGCGCGTCCCTGACTCATATGAATTTTGAATGTTTTTTGGTGTATACAGTTTATACTCTTGAGAAAATGAAAATTGAATGAAGCACATGGCAACAAATGACAAACTAACTACTTTTTTCATACCGCTTGTTTTAATAATTTAAATTTGTTTTTTTTGATTTGGTTCATGGTTAATCAACCCATATGCCAACCACAACAACATATTAAATCACAATTGATTAATGTTTATTTTGCTTCATTTGGCTCGAATTGAAAATGATCGGTAATATCTAAACCGAACACATTTGTTGTTCTTTTCATTACACCAATTTGTTTTTTTAGCTGAACTATACAGCCCTATTATTGTTGATTGTTGTGACAAACACTTAACATAAACGGATTGAAATTCTGTATTCTAACTAAAATAATTGTGCTTTTTATTGCATCAATTTTCTTAATACCGATAAGCACTTCTGCACAAGAGAAAGAAAAACAAAAGTATAGCCTGAAAAACCCTAAAGGGAATTTTTATGTTTTCTGGGGATATAACCGATCGGCTTATGCCAAAAGTACCATTCATTTAAAAAGTGATACTTACGATTTCACGCTTTATGATATGCCCGAAAAAGTAACTGTAAATAATTACCTCAACCCGGCATATATCACTGTTCCGCAATTTAATGCAAGGGTTGGTTTTTACATTACTGATAAGTATGTGGTTTCGGCAGGATGGGATCATACAAAATACCAAACCAATGAGGCCGTAACCACAACCATTTCAGGAACAATTGATTCCTCGGCTTCTGAAAAATATGCCGGAATATACGATAATGAGCTGATAACTGTTTATCATGATAGCCTGGTTAAGATGGAGCATTCGGATGGGCTCAACCTGATCCAGTTTAACTTTGAAAGACATGATCTGCTAATAACGAACAAAAATGAGAACCTGGGATTGAGCACCATTTTAGGGGCTGGGTTAATTTTTCCGATGCACTGGACAAATGCTAAAATCTTTGGAATACGCAATGATGACCGGCCTCACTTTACAGGAATTGGTTTTTCATTATTTGGTGGAGTGAAATTTTTCTTTTTCAAACGATTCTTTCTGCAAGGTTTGTTTCAAACAGGATACCTTCATATGCCGGGTATAGTTACTACTCCAAAGGGAGGGGCCGAAAGAGCAAGCCAAAATATTAAATACATACAAGGTATGGTGGTTTTGGGATATAGTTTCAGATTATTTAAGTTCTGATTTCACTAGTGTCCACTAAAAAATAAATATTGTTCTTTGAAATCCTTTGTTAATCTATATTCTAGAGTTTTATAGTTACGTATCGATTTGAAATCGTTATTGTGGAAAATAATCCTCGATGAATAACGGCAAATATGTTTTCGCACAGTTAACAGAGTTCCTTCCAAAAAGGGTTTTTGACTGTATAGTAGTTCGCTACCATGGCGATAAGTATGTTCGGCATTTTAGCTGCTGGAATCAGATGCTTTGCATGATCTTTGGGCAACTTACCAACCGTGATAGTTTACGGGATTTGATTATAGCCCTTGAAGCTCATAGCCGAAAAACCTACCATCTTGGATTTGGTAAAAGTGTAACACGAAGTAACCTTGCAAAAGCAAATGAGAAGCGGGATTGTAAGATGTTTGAGGAGTTTGCCTATCATTTGATTGGTCTTGCACGCAAGAAACGAGAGAGTGACAATTTTGAGATTAAAGGTAAAGTTTATGCTTTTGATTCTTCAACTATTGACCTTTGTCTGAGCGTGTTCTGGTGGGCAAAGTTTCGCAAAACCAAAGGAGGAATCAAACTGCACACACTTTACGATATCACTACTCAAATCCCTGCTTTTATTCATATTACGGCAGCAACAGTTAACGATATTAACGCCATGGATTATATCCCATATGAGAGCGGTGCATACTATATTTTTGATCGTGGATATGTTGATTACGAACGTTTATACAAGATAACTATTCTGTCAGCATTTTTGTTGTACGAGCTAAATCTAATCTCAAATTCCGAAGAATGTATTCCCGAAAGGTAGACAAGGCTAAAGGTATACAATGTGATCAAATAGGCAAATTGACAGGCTTTTATGTCTCTAAGAATTATCCAGATAAACTCCAGAAGAGTTAAATTCTATGATGAAGAAACCAAACGTACTTTTGTATTCTTGACCAACAATATAGAACTCTCGGCTGAACAAATAGCTTTACTTTACAAAAATCGTTGGCAAGTCGAGCTATTCTTTAAATGGATAAAACAACACTTGAAAATAAAGTCCTTTTGGGGGACTTCTGAAAATGCTGTTCGAATCCAGATATACACTGCAATTATTACGTATTGTCTTGTTGCCATCGTAGGGCACGATCTTAAAATAGACCGTTCAACCTACGAAATATTACAAATAATTGGGATATCCCTACTAGACAAAACGCCTGTAATAGAGATTTACAAGTATAGATTACAAAGATGTCAAAGAACTAAATTATAAACAACTGTCCCTCAGCTTATTTTAAGTGGACAGTAATGTTCTGATTTACCTCCTCAATAGGGATTTTGATAAAAGCCATGAATGCACGAATTTAGATCAATTAAATTTGTGCATCCATGGCAAAAGATTTTAACTAATATTTATAAACTCTACAATTCCGATAGTTCTCTTTGTGACAACTCTTTCGAATAACTGAAATGATCTCCTTTGTGTACGACATATTTCATTTGCTGGTCAATGCCATCTTTTTTCGCTGTTTCGACAAATTCTTTGTAAGCAAAAGAGTGTGAGCCTGCATGCATAGGGATAAACAATTTTGGTTGAAGTTTTTCAATTGTATAATAGATTCCTTTTTTTACCTGCTCGGGTTGACCCAGGCTGCATCCCCTGATTCCACCAAACACAATATCTATATTTTCATTTTTGTCAGCAATCATATCAATTTCATCCGTGAAAGCAGTCATTAGTTTGTCTTCTCCGTTCGCATGATCGCCCATATGGAACAAGGTTAATCCATCGACCTTCACAACGTAGCCACCACCCAGATCGGTTGAGTAATTCACATACACATTCATATCCCTTATTTTTTGTTCTTCATGAATGGGGATCATGGTATATTCATTTCCATGGGTATTTTGGTTCCAGCATAATACATACTCAATATCGGAAATGTTGTTTTTCCAATCGAATATATATTCACCATAGTGGTCACCATGACTATGGGTGGCAAAAACCGTAACGGGCAGGTCTTTAATTTGCTCGGGTAAAATAAAACCGGCAGCAAGGCAAGAATCTTCTGGACTTCTGTCCCAGGTGTTACAGAAATAGTCAAAGACAAGGAAATGATTTTGAGTTTTCACAGCCCAGCCACTATGTCCTAAAAACCATATGGATGCTTCTCCGTAATTGACGGGTTGCTCAAGTAAGTTAGGTTCGGTTAGGTATTCCTCAAGATTGCTATCATCCGTCCCGGCAGCCAATAAATGATAAGCAATATTCTTGTGATTGTATTCCATAGCGTAATCAAAAGGAGTTTTCTGATTATTATCGATTTTTTTAGGACACGATCCTTTTTCGATTAAAAGATCCACAATATCATCATAACCCATGGCTACAGCAAGATGTAGCTCGGTGTTGCCCAAATTTTTCTCCGGCGTGTTTAAAAAGGCCCCATTGTCAATGAGGTATTCTACCATTTCTGGACTTCCGCTTTCTACAGCCAGGTGCAAGGGGGTCAATCCTTCATCATTGTAAATATTTATTTTTGCTCCGTTGCTTACCAATGCTTTTGCCATGCCCAAATGACCTTGACGTGCAGCACCATGTAAAGGAGTTTGAAAGGTTGGGCCGCAAGCACAGGCTTTATCATATTTGCATGGTTCCGGATTCACATCCGCACCGTTTAAAATTAGAAATTTGGTAATCTCCTCAGGATTTCTGGAATAGGTTGCAAAGGTCAGGGGTGTCCTGCCGTCTTTGCTGGGTGAATTGATGTCTGCGCCATGCTCAAGAAATAATTCAGCAACATTTACAGATCCCCTCATTGAAGCTGAGTGAAGGGGTGTTTGGTTGAATTTGTTTTTGTGTTTTACATCCGCACCTTTTTTTATTAGAAATTCAGCTGCTTCATAGGTATTGGGATTTCGGGCATAGGATAGGGGTTGGTCCCCGTTTTCGTTTTCATGGTTGATATCGGCACCATTTTCAACCAGGTATTTTACAATATCGGTATACCCATAAGATATAGCACTAAATAGGGGGGTCAATCCTCCTTCGATTTCATCATTTACATCTACCTTTTTTTCAACCAGCATTTTAATAATCTCCAGGTTTCCGCCAATGGCTGCAAACTGCAAAGTTGACCAACTGTTTTTGTTTTCTGATTTCACATCAGCACCTTTTTCGATCAAATGTTTTGCAGCATCAAACTGTCGGCGGCTCAAGGCAAATTGAAGGGCGTTTGTACCGTTGTCGTCTTTGTAGTTGATATCAACCCCATGTTCGATAAGCAAGTCAATTATAGGAATACTTCCACTGATGGCAGCCAGGTGAATGGGTCCTGAATTTTCGTTATCCCCAAGTAAAGGGTCTGCCCCCATTTTTAATAGAAGTTTGGCCACTTCCAATTGGTTTCCCTCTGCAGCATGATTAAGGGGAGTCATTGCATCCTGATTTTTAGCATTGAGTAAGTCGGGATCTTTTTGAAGAAATTTTTGCACCTGTTCGGTGTTTCCGTCTTTTACAGACTGGTATATGTCCTGGCTGTAAACGGATGTCCCGATAATCGCGCATAAGATTATCGGGACAATGGTTCTCATTGTAGCTTTCATAATGAATGGTTTAAATTCGTTTTTGATTTTTGTGATCCAATTATATATTGAATCTCCAGATAAAAGTACTTTGTCATTTGTGATTTCTGTTGCAATAATTTACCATTGGCCGGTTTGAATTTGCACACGCCTGATTATATAAAATAGTATGTGGCTTGATGAAAGAAAAACAAGAAATTAATATATATTGAAATTACTTGCATATTCTTTTTTGATTTTGTAAATTTGAGGTTCATCAAAACCTGATACTGTCATGAAAAAACTTGTCACTTTCTTTGCCTTTATGCTCATTTACATAAATTATTCCCAATCCAATCCAATCATGCCTGAAAGTCTTATTGCAGAAGTCTATTTTGAAAACGATGATTGGTATCTTGCCATTGACAATGAATTACTTTTTGTTTATGGAATAGAAGATTTTGAAAATATTCAAATTTTTTGCAATGATGGGCAGCTTATATTTGTCAATGGATTTCTGCCAGATTTATCGGTGAGCTACACCATTATTACAAATGATAATTTAATTAACCCGGTTGAAATTGAAAGATCGGGAGATATCATTACTTCCAGCTGGTATGATCCTGTTAATGGCAATATTGGATTTACAACCCTTGCATGGAATGATGTACTTCCTTCACCTGTTTTTGGCCCACTGGAAGGACAGTCATTAAGTATCGTTATGATACCTGTTGAGGAATATATTTATGAATGGTGGTTAGTTAAAAATAGCAACCCCTATATCTTTGGTTGGCCTGATAATACCTATGGAACTTTTGCGGGATGTGTTTTGGATATTAATCATATCCCTGTTCCAAACGCAAGGATAGACTACATTGAATCATACTATATTGAATTTCCCTATAATGTATTTGACACTTTGATAACGAATGATACTGGATATTTTTCAATTCCTTATATGCCGGCAAGGAATTATTATATTACCAAAATTGTTAAAAACAACATGGCATATTTTATTAATGACTATATTTCAATTGAACCCGATTCAGTAAATTTTTATGAATTCAACATTGATTATATTGTAGGCCAGCCGGATGTAAAAACAAGTGAAAATTATAAGATTTCTAATTTCCCAAACCCTACTAATGGTAACACGGAATTTGTTATTGATTGTAAAGGAAACCAACCCCCGGACAATGCATATATTAAAATCAATGACATCAACGGAAAAAAGCTTACGGTTTTGCCGGTGAGTAATCCCCCTGACGGAAATGGACAAATAAAGATAAATTGGCAAAATCAGTCTGGACTTGAAGTTGGAAATTTTATTTATACTTTGATTCAGGGTGATGATATATTGGCAACCGGTAAAATGATGATCACCAAATGATAAGGTTCAGGTTATCACTCTTTATTTTCCTTTTTAACGGACTGCTTTTTGGCCAGGACATTTCATTCTTTAAGGAAAACCTATACTTTAAAATTAATTCAGATAATTTTGAAGTGGATGGCTTGTATTATTTCAGAAACCTGACCAACAATGAGATCCGTCAGCTTCTGTTCTATCCCTTTCCCGATAGTGAAAAATATGGTGAAATTAGTTTTATTGAAATAAGAAAAGAAAGCGATACAGTTTCACAAATTGCCACAGTTTCAGACAACGGATCCTTGTTTAAATTATTCATTGATCCGAATGGAGAATCAGTTTATCACATTCGATACAGCCAGCAATTAAAATCAAACCGGGCAAAATATATAATTACTACTACGCAACAATGGGGTATTGAATTTGAGCAAGCAGATTATACCCTGGAATTTCAAAATAATGTACAAATAGATACACTATCAATTAAACCTGACACGATTATTTTAAAACCAGATTATACGCAATATATCTGGCACAGGGAAAATTTTATGCCTGAAGAAGATTTCATATTCTGGCTTTCAAAACGTGGAGAAAAGTGAAACAACCTTCTTATGCAATAGTTGTCTTATAGAAAACATAGCAATGACAAGAAACAATACCGGCAAGCTGCTCGTCCTGTTTATATCCCTGTTGATCCTTGTAAGACTGCATTCACAAACCTACGATCCAATTATTCAAAGCAAAGTAGATGAACTTAACTACGATTCGTTGTTTACAAAACTTCAAACATTCGAAAATCTTGGAATCAAAGAAGTAGGGACAGAAGCCCTTGACCAAACAGCCTCCTGGATAGTAGAACAATATCAAAATTATGGCTATAACAATATTCAGATAGATTCTTTTTACCAGGGGCCAAACCTGATTTACAATATCATTGTTACCAAAATTGGGACAACCCACCCGGATACTTACCTTATTGTTGACGGGCACTATGATACCAGCAATGGCCCCGGTGTGAATGACAATGGAAGCGGAACTACAATATTGTTAGAAATAGCAAGGTTAATGGCTGATGTTGAAACCGAATACAGTATGAAGTTTATTCACTTTACTGCTGAAGAGATCGGGCTGGTTGGAAGTTATCATTATGTTAACAATACTGTTATCCCTCAAAATATGGACATCCACCTCGTTTTTAATATTGATGAAGTGGGCGGTGTCTCAGGAGAGGTTAACAATACCATTACATGCGAACGGGATGAATTCACACCTTCCGGTAACAATGAAGCTTCTGCAGCTTTTACAGATACCCTGGCTGTTCTAACTGAAATGTATTCAGAATTATATACTCTGATCAGTTATGCGTACGGCTCCGATTATGTCCCGTTTATGCAAAATGGTTATGTAGTTACCGGATTGTATGAAACCAATGAATCGCCCTATCCACATTCCATTAACGACAACCTTTCCAATCTTGATCCTGATTATGTTTTTGAGGTTGCGAAAGCTTCTTTGGCAGCAACCCTTTATTTTTCCAGATTTGTCACTACCAATACTGATATTTCTATAAATAAATTTTCCACTTCTGATTTTAAAGCTTTCCCCTGTTCCGTTTAAGCATGAACTTAACATCGAAAATCTCTCGATGACTTCGGTTCTCTTTAAACTTTTTGATTTGACAGGGAAATTAGTGCTACAGGAATCACTATCTGCTGCTTCTGAAAATGTTTTGAATCCAGGAATTCAATCCGGTTTGTATTTTTATCAATTCACTTCAACAAATGGCCAGTTATTAAAAGCAGGCAAGGTTATAAAGAAATAGATCAATTTCGCAGTCTAATATAAGAGGCAGTAATACATTGATTGAAAACAAGTCTACTATCGTTACACCTTGAAATTGTTTAAGTTTGTAAACGAATTATTTATAAAAGGACAAATGACAAAGTATCTATTTTCAATCACATTTTTAATTCTGTTATTATCTGCCTGTTGTTCAGATAAACAGCAAAATCAATACATGATAAATGAAACAGCATCTCCTGAAATTCTTTTCTCGGCTGAAGAGATCGAAATTAAAGGTGAGCTTGGAAATTTTTCCTCTGCTTTTGATTCGAAGGAAATAGAAGAGGGGCTTGAAATTATTACATTGACCATCGCATCTGAAACCCCTTCAGTACCGCCAAAATTTTCACTAAAATGGAGTTTTCCCTCTGTTGATATATACCAGTTTTGGAATTCTAATATTGGAACCGATAAGGTAACCTATTACAGAAATGATGTCCAATCGCGCGCTTCCAGCCAGGTTCCACTGATTTCATTTATGAATAGCAATGACCATAACCGTTTCACTTTTGCTCTGTCTGATGCCCTTAATAAAATTAATACCAATACATGGTTGCGGGAAGAAGATTCAAAATTTTATTGTGAAGTTGAATTGTTTAGTGAGCCCCATCCCGAAATAACGGAATATGTTCTTGAAATCAGGATAGATCGAAGGGCTATCCCTTATTACCAATCCATCGGTGAATCAACGGACTGGTGGGCATCGATGGACAATTATAAACCGGCCCCAGTGCCTGATGGCGCAAAAATGCCCATGTATTCCACATGGTATAGTTTTCATCAAAACCTTAATGTGGAGGAGGTGATAAAAGAATGTAGTATTGGAAAAGAAATTGGATTGGAAGCTGTTATTGTTGACGATGGATGGCAGACCATGGACAACAAACGGGGCTATGCTTATACAGGCGACTGGAAGCCGGATAGACTGGGAGACATGAAAGCTTTTGTTGACAGCCTTCATTCCATTGATATGAAAATACTTTTGTGGTATTCACTTCCTTTTATAGGAGAAAAAGCAGATTTGTATGGTAAATTTAAGGGCAAATATCTTCATCATTGGGAGAGCCAGGGAACCTGGGTGCTTGATCCCCGATATCCGGAAGTCCGTGAGCATATAATAAATACATATGAAACAGCATTAAATGAGTGGAACCTGGATGGCTTTAAACTTGATTTTCTGGGCTGGTTTTATGCAGATGAAAAAACAGACCTGACAGCCCGAAATGGCCGTGATTTTGCATCGGTGAACGAAGCAACCGACCGGTTGATGACAGATATTATGAAAAGGTTAAGGACTTTAAGGCCGGAAATTATGATTGAGTTCAGGCAGCCTTATATTGGCCCGCTGATGCGAAAATATGGGAATATGTTCCGGGCGGCTGATTGTCCCAATATGGAAGTGGTAAACCGTGTTAGGACTACCGACCTTAGGATCACATCCGGAAATACCGCCGTACATTCCGACATGTTTGTCTGGCATAAGGAAGATCCTGTAGAAAGTGCTGCCCTTCAGATTTTGAATATTTTGTTTTCCGTTCCTCAACTCTCTGTAAAACTTGACTCCATCCCGGAAGATCATTTTCAAATGGTAAAATTCTGGATGTCTTATTGGAAAGAAAATAGAGATGTATTGCTCGAGGGAGAATTCGTTCCTTTACAACCCGGCTCATTGTATCCTGTGTTAAGGTCATCTTTGAACAACAAGGAAATTATTGCACTTTATAGTGAGCAGGTAGTTACAATTCGCAATCCTGATTTAACCGAAATTGATATTGTTAATGCGAAAGGCTCAACTTCTGTGATCCTTGATTTTGAAATAGATTTTGGTAAAGCAGAAGTACAAATTATAGATTGTATGGGGCTATTGGTGCAAGAGTTTTCTCAAAACTTTACTGCCAAAACAGCAAAGATTTTGGTACCACCATCCGGAATTCTAAAAATCAGAAAATAAAAAGAGCTGAATTAATTAAATTTTTAATTACCCAGCAATTCTGCCAGTTTTGCATGCAATTCTTCCTCGCGGAGATTTTTGCAATGATAACACCTTCAGGATTTAAAAGAATGTTAGAAGGAATGGAACTGATGCCGTATAATTTGCCGGCTGCATTGCCCCAGTAATTAAGGTCGGAAACATGGTGCCATGTTAAACTATCAGCCTCAACAGCTTCAACCCATTTTTTCCTGTGTTTTGTCAAAAGAAACTCCAAGTATGTCAAAACCGTTGTCTTTGAACTTGTGGTAAGCGGCAACCACATTTGGGTTTTCACGTCGGCAGGGAGCCGCACCAGGAGCCAGAAATCAACAAGCAGGTATTTTCCATACAAGGATGAAAGTGAAACTGGGTTTCCTTCCATATCGTTCATGGTAAAGTCAATAGCCGGTTGGCCTATGGCTACTCTTTTCAAAGTGGCAACCCTTTCGGCCAGGTCTTTTACGTAAACCGATTCTATGATGGAGGGATCAAAATTATTAACAACAGGCTCAAGTTCTGTTTCATCATAGTTATAAGCATTACGAACCACATTATAAGCAGCAACAACCAGAAGCGTTATTGGTCATGGCGTAGTCTATAACAAACTGCTGAACTCAGCATCAGCCTTATCGTATTCTGCTTCCCATTTTTTTACAGCATCTTCATCGCCCGCTTCCCTTGCATCCTTGATGTTGTTCCAGGCGACACTGAACAGATCATCAAACTTGTTGGATTCCTCTAAAAATGCGTTGTATTCGTTCTGTGCGACCGAACCGGTAATTTCAGGATTCCTGAAATCTTCCATGCTAGCGTGAAATAAATTTCAGAAGGTTCTACAAATAAGGGTGCGAAACTATTTTCACCTTCAAGACTGATATAATACATTTCGGAAGCTCAATATTTCCGTTAAAAGCAAAAACACCTGTTTCTAAAAGGCAAGAATCAAGGGTTATCCATTCGCCGGCTGCCCTTTTATAAAGGAAGGCCCGGCCTTCATAATCTCCTGGATAGTCCCGTTGATTGAAAAATTATTGCTGTCCTTATTCATAATGGAACAAGACGACAACATTGAGATGGCCAAAATAAATACGATAAATTGTTTCATAGAATTATGAGAATAATATTGTTTTTAAGAAATTGAATTTGCAAAGTTACACCTTGTTTTTTTTCATAAGCAGCAAAGACTTGCACTATTTTGTTAAGGAGTTGTTAATTGTCAGCCGTTCCGGTTTCAATAGCAGAAATCAGAATTGCGATAAAAAAGCCCTTCTTTGTTGTTAACAACCCGCTAAGTATTTCAACAAACTCGGAATCAATCTAAACCCTAAAATTGTAAATCCAAAGCCCTCTTTATATCCCTGTCGTATTCAAATTTCCCAGGCTAACGGTGATCAATCTTTTTTGATTGGGATCATCATCATTGATGAGCTGGATGGTTACTTGCAGATGCAGGTTATAAACACTGATGGAGGCCTCCTTGGATTGGATGAAGCCAATTTTTAAAATATCTGAATTGATAATGCCATATTTTCTTGAAGGTTCATTTTCAAATATCTCATCCCCTTTTTCCAGATAACTTCTGTCGTATCCCTTGCTGAATTCAAAGATATTGGCAACATCGTCCAGTGTAATGATCTGAAGGTTTTCAACTCCATCAAGGTTGGTCGTGAACCACGAATGGACATGCTCGTCTATCAGGCAGCGGTTTAAATCGTCTTTGATTAATATCCTGGCATTGTTAATAATGCCGCGGCCAAAATAATTGCCATTAAAAGTATAAACTTTATCATAAGTGATGGCATACCGCATATTAATTCCGCCAATTATTCGGCGTAAGCGGGGGAAAAAATGATAGGCATTGTAAACCCTCAGTACAACAGCAAAATTACAGGCGAACAATAACGACTGCAAGGGATTGTCGAATAGCAGAAATCCTCCGTCACCTGTACTGATAAAATTTCGTTGGATCCGTTCTGCATCGTACCTTTGAAAAATAAATGGATGATGCTGTATGCAAAGCTTTATGGTCGATTCAAAAATGGTTTTAAACAAATAAGGGATCAGGGTTTGCTCAAACTCTCCATACGAACTGTACTGGAACATATCAATCCCCAAAACCGATTTCCGTGAAATCTTTTCATAGCTGATGTACTGTTTTAATTCCGATGCGAGTTCCCGGTGGTCTGGAATGATGTTGGTTTTATCAAATACGACACGTTGGTCCTTTATGTCCAATATTTTTTTTATTTCTGTGTGGTCTAATTGCTTTAAAGTGCTTTTGAATTTCATGGTGATAAGGTTATTTTATTGTTTAACTTTTCTCCCCTTCCAATGGTAATTGCCTAATATACCCAATGCCCCCACAACTATAATGTATAGGGGATAAATAAAAATCAATGGAAAAGAGTATAAAAACATACGGCTTCTTTTTACAAAATTACCGATTCCTATTAAAATGGGCAGCTCAACCAGCAATTTGATCACAAAAGCAAGCATTACCGGTGGTAGCATTGAAGGAATAAAAATACTTTGGATCAATCCGGTAAATAAGATCAAATTGGTCATGTATACTGAGAAAGAGACAAAAAGTATTTTTACATCATAAACTTTGTTTTTTGACGCCCAGCGGGTTCTTTGATGAAAGAAGTCAGCGACCGACTTTAATGCTTCTGTATAGACAATGGCGTTGTTATTTTTTAAAAACCGGACCGATTTATTTCCAAATTGCTTTTTCATTCGCAACAAAAGAAACACATCGTCGCCGGAAGCAAAACTATCGCTGCCAAACCCCCCCACCTCAATGAAAGCCCCTTTTTCATAAGCCAGGTTGGCGCCGTTGCACATAATGGGCCTTCCGGCTTTTATGGCGCCTCCGGTAATTGCAATCAAGCTTAGAAATTCAAGTGTCTGCATTTTTTGAAAAAAAGTAGTTTCGTTGAAAAAACTTACCGGGCCTACTATCATTTTGGGTTTTTCTGTTTCGTATAAAGTTACGAATGAAGACAACCAGTTCATACCCATTCGGCAATCTGCATCGGTAGTGATGATCAAATCACCATTTGACTTCTCAATAGCCAGGTTAATGGCTTTCTTTTTGTATGCCGTATCAGGGCTCTCCTCCGAAATACCTATCAGGTTGAAATTCTTTTCATTCGAATTCTTGATGAAATTGCTGACTTTTTCATGGGTTGTGTCTGTTGAGTTATCATCAATAACGATCACCTCAAACAAATTTTTGGGGTATGCCTGATGGGCAAGGTCTGTAAGAAGGTTTGTGATGTTTTCTTCTTCGTTTCGTGCCGGGATAATAATGCTAACACGGGTTTTGAATTTGGTATTTTGGGGGTTAAAAGTTTTCAGTCGGAACCATCCCAATGTATAAAAAAGAATCAGCGCAACATAAATAATCCCGAAGACAATCAGCAGGTAAAAATATATTTCAGTGAAAAACAGCATCCCTTCATCCCCCTATTTTCTTCTGAAAAACTTTAGCCGAAAAACGAAAAAGGTTCCCAAAATAGCGGGAATAGCAAGGTTTATAAGCCATAAGGAAGAGGATGCGGAAAGAATGCCAATATTGATATTATCGTTGAGTACGGAATAACGTTCAAAATACAATCCTATAAAATAGAGAGCAACCGATCCCCTTATGCCGAGTTCTGCAAGGGTTACGGTTGGTATGGCAGTCATGATAAAGAACACAAGCGAAATGATCATCAATCCGTGAAGCAGGGGTATTTCAACGGAAAAAGTCATCAAAAGCAAATAGAACTGAAGGGCAAACACGCAATAACGGAGAAAACTCAAAAGCAATACAGTTGAAAGCTCAAATGTGGAAAACGTTGAGATAACAGAAAAGTACTCCGTAACATGGACAAACCGTTTATTGAGCAGATGGCTCACAAAACCGGGCAAAGCAGTTACATTTAAAAAGATTAGCAGCAAAGCAGTAATCAGCACGAAGGCCAGCATCAATATTCCATAATAGATGTAATCTGAATAAAAGGGTGCATCATGATAATAAGTCGGAATGTAAAACAACAGGCAAATTACTCCTACAATTATGGTTATCAGCAATTGGCTTAGGCTTCCAACAATGGTTATAAATACACCTTTCCAGGGGTTTGCCTTTTCCAGGATAAATACCCGTCCGAACCATTCGCCAATCCGGTTGGGAGTAAAAACACTCACCGAAACTCCCGACAATACGGCTTCGAAAGCTTTCCAATACGGAACCCGCTCAATTTTACTGATCAGAAATTGCCATTTTAACGATTCAATTCCCCAGTTAACAATCATCAGGGTTATGATCCAGGCAATGAACACCAGAAAATGGGGCCGTTCCAGCAAATCAACAAATGAGTTAACAACAGTGTCCAGTTTTCGGTGGTGGAAAACCTGTTTATAAATAAAGAAGTAGGTGGCAAAAACAATTGCCCCCCTTATAATAAAATTATAGGTCTTGTTTTTATGTATATTTGTAAAATACTTCATTGAATATTGTACAAAAGTAACTTCTTATTTTGAAAACAGAACGGATTATCTTGGGAATTGATCCTGGTACAAATATCATGGGTTACGGCCTTATTCATCATCAGGGATCGAAGTTAGATTTAATCAGTCTGGGCGTCATTCAATTACATAAATATGATAATCAGGCGTTAAAGCTAAAAAAAATTTTGAGAAAACCCTTTCTTTAATTGATGAATACAAACCGGATGAAGTAGCTCTTGAAGCTCCGTTTTTTGGTAAGAATGTACAATCCATGTTGAAGCTTGGCAGGGCACAGGGTGTTGCGATGGCAGCAGCTCTTTACAGAGACATCCCAATATTTGAATATTCTCCAAAAAAAATCAAGCAATCGGTAACGGGAAATGGAAGTGCTTCAAAGGAGCAGGTAGCATCCATGCTGATCAGTTTGCTATCCATTAAGTCCGCACCCACCTATTTAGATGCAACCGATGGACTGGCTGCGGCAGTATGCCATTATTTTCAGAAAAACCCGGGAAATGAAGGTCTTTCTTATTCGGGCTGGAAGCAGTTCATTACCAAAAATCCTGACAAAGTAAAATAACCCCCTACATCAATTTCTGGTAAGCCTGCCACCAACGGTCAGGGATGTCGTCCTTGCAAGCTACTTCATAATCGGTATACGAACAAGGTACCAGGTGATGACGCTCATAAATGCTTTTGTAATTGGTCTTCACCGGTACATCCATCCACCAGCGGTCGCTTTTCTTACTTTTATAAAACACCAAATTGTCTTTGTGGTCTTTTATCGTAACCGTATATTTGATGTATTCATCTTTGTCCTTGTAAGGATGGTCGTGTTTGCGGTTGTAATACCCATCAATAAAATACCAGATCATTTGCGCGATCAGCTTGGCCGTTTGGTTGTTGATATCAAACTCGGGGTTGTATTCATAAAATCCGATAGATGTCAGCTTATCGCTTAAACCGGCATAACGAATAATCTGGCAGATCTCCTCACCGTAAAACCCATTGGGTGAAGCATTGGCATTTCCGGGTGCATCCGATTGCCTGACTGATGAAATATCCACCGAAATCATGTCAGCATTGCGAGCCAACGGTTCCACTTCTTTGATGTTCTCACGGATATTGCCCAAACGATATACATCAAAATAAAGATTTCTCATCAGGCTGATCGCTTCCGGATCAACAAAATAGGATTGATAGCCAATATTGGTATAGTTAAAAAGAAAGTTTGGCTGATGTAAAATGATCTTATTCAGATAAGTCTTAGAATCCAGTTCCTGCTCTGTTTTCCCCAGGTCAAACACTGAATCCACACCCAATATGTTGATCACCTGCCCCAGGCTTTCATAGGCTTTGTAATTGGCATATGTCAAATCCTGCCCGCCACCGATCACTATGGGTACAATATTCTTCTTGATCAGCTCGGAAACAATATTGGAAAGGGCAAAATAAGTATCTTCGATTTTGTGGCCTTGCTTGACATTTCCCAGGTCAGCAATCCTTGGGGAAAAATCACCCCTGAAAAGGTTGTATAATTCTGCCCTTATGTAGTCGGGTGCATGTGCACATCCTTTGTTGCGAACTGCCTTTCGGTCCTCCTGCACGCCAACGATGGCCAGGTCAACATCACCCAGTGCCGGAAAGTTTTCTTTATCAACAAAACTTCTGATCAGGTCACCCAGACTTTGGCTTGTTGATTCGGCATTGATCCTTAATTCAGGCAATTCCAATGGCTCAAAATAAATTGAAATATCCATAGGGTTCAAACTTTTGTATTCATTTGGTAAGTTACGCTACTTATACAAGGATTACGAAAAAAAGTTATGTTTAGCCGCATGATTTTTTATTTTACCAAACAACCACCCCCTTTTAATGAGAATTATTTCCTCCTTCAGCTATAGCCCTGATTACTTTTTCTTTTTAACTGCTGGGCTCTTATCGGTTTTCTCAATAATGGCATTGCAATCTTCCAGGGTAAGGCCTTCCGGTGCTGTCCCTTTCGGGATGCGGTAGTTCTTTTTGCCTTTGGCGATATAGGGGCCATAGCGCCCATTTAATACCTGTACAGATGCATCCTCCTCAAATATTTTAATGACCCGTTCTTTGTCTTTTTTCTTTTTTCTTCAATCAGTTCAATGGCTCTTTCCTGTCCAATGGTCATGGGGTCGTCGGTTTTGGCCAGCGAATAGAACTTGTTGCTGTGTTTGATATAGGCCAAACCTTCCCAGAGCTGCACTCAACTCCGCACCTTCGTATTCACCAACAACGCGGGGAAGTTTGAACATTTCAGGGCCTCTTCAAGGGTAACGTCCTCAATGCTTTTCCCTTTATTTAGTCCGGCAAAACGGGGCTTCTCTTCGTCACTCGTTTCTCCGATTTGTACAAGGGCCAAACCTGCCGATTTTTGCATACACATTCTTTCCCGAAGCCGGGTCGGTTCCCAAAAGCCTTTCCCCGCTGTGTTTCTTCGATTTCTCCATGGTGTCTTCAATCCGGTCGTGGAAAGGCCCGTAGAACTCCTTGATCATTTCATTCCACACTTTTCTTCCCTCGGCAATTTCATCGAACTCTTTCTCTACATTGGCTGTAAAGTTAAAATCCAGAATATTATCAAAATACTCAACAAGGAAATTATTTACAATTACACCGATATCGGTGGGAAAAAGCTTATTTTTTTCATAACCGGTTTTTTCGGTTTTTACCTCCTCTTTTATCTTGCCGTTCGTCAGTTGTATATAATTGTACTTACGTTCAACGCCATCCCTGTCAGCCTTTTCGATGTATTCCCGTTTCTGGATGGTGCTGATTGTCGGTGCATACGTTGATGGCCTTCCAATTCCTAGCTCTTCCATTTTCTTTACAAGGCTGGCCTCTGTGTACCGGGGCGGCGATAGTGTAAACCTTTGGGTTGAAATAATGGTATTTCGCAGGAGTTTTTCACCATTTTTTACCGGAGGCAACAATCCCTTTTGCACATCTGTATCTTCATCGTCAGTCGACTCAAGGTAAACTTTTAAAAATCCATCAAACAGGATTACTTCTCCCCTGGCTATAAATTTTTCTTCGGTTGTTGAAATATCAATGGTGATGGTTGTTTTTTCGAGTTTGGCCTCTGCCATTTGAGAAGCGATGGTCCGTTTCCAGATCAGATCGTATAATTTCATTTGGGAAGCATCACCATTAATGGATTGGTTTTCCATATATGTTGGACGGATGGCTTCATGGGCTTCCTGTGCCGATTTTGACTTGGTTTTAAACTGCCGGGTATGGACATATTCCTCTCCGTAATTTTTTGCAATAACATTTTTGGCTACACCCAGCGCCATGTTCGATAAATTAACCGAATCGGTACGCATGTAGGTAATGTTACCCGACTCGTAGAGTTGCTGGGCAACCATCATGGTTTTGGAAACGGAAAAACCCAGCTTCCTCGAAGCTTCTTGTTGAAGGGTGGAGGTTGTGAACGGAGGAGCCGGAGATTTTTTGGCCGGCTTTTTCTCAACGGAAGAAACCGTAAAGTTTGCCGAAATGCATTTATTGAGCAATTGCAAAGCTTCTTCTTTGGTTTTGAAGCGTTTCGATAATTCTGCATCAAGCGAGGGTATTTCCGTTGCTCCGGGGATATCAAACCGGGCTGTTGTCCGGTAGGATGATTCAGGTGTGAAGGCTTTTACCTCCTCTTCCCTGTCTACAATTAACCTAACCGCAACCGATTGTACCCTGCCGGCTGACAAGGCCGGTTTCACTTTTTTCCAAAGAACAGGAGAAAGTTCATAACCCACCAGCCTGTCGAGTACCCGCCGGGCTTGTTGGGCATCCACCAGGTGATGATCGATAGCCCTGGGGTTTTCAATGGCTTCCAGAATGGCGTTTTTTGTTATTTCGTGAAATACAATCCTTTTGGTTTTTGTTTCATCCAGGTTAAGGACTTCCAGCAAATGCCACGAAATGGCTTCCCCTTCACGGTCCTCATCAGTTGCCAGCCAAACGGTTTCGGCATCCTTTGCTGATTTTTTTAATTCGGCAAGGGTCTTTTTCTTGTCGGAGGCAACTTCATATTTGGGAATAAAACCATTCTCAAGGTCAATGCTTAAATCTTTTTGGAAAGGTCGCGGATATGGCCAAAGCTGGACTTTACAACGAAATCTTTTCCCAGAAATCGTTCAATGGTTTTTGCTTTTGCAGGTGACTCAACAATTACGAGATTTTTCGCCATTATTTCTACGGTTTTATGTTCAACAAGCAGTTCGAAAAATTGTGCAAATCTATAACTTTTAACAGAGAGTGCACGAAAAGGTTTAATAATCTTTTAAAATCAATGGGATACAAATGAGGATTAACTTACAAATAGTTGATTTATTTTCTACGACTTTTTATTTCATGCACTTAACGGCCTGGGGCATCTACGCCCCAAGCAACGAGGCCATAGAAAATGCATAGGATAAGTTGGTTTATTGATAAAGCAACGATCGTGTTTGGTTGGGACTTCGAGCGAGAATGCTCGAAGCAGAGGGGGTTGAGGTTGATGTAAGGGGCTGGGACAAAGGATTGTATTATGTGCAGTATGTACACGGGGGAACAGTGCTGGGTGCCGGGAAGGTGGTGGTGCGGTAAATGGTGTAGCTGTGGAGGAACACGGTTTGCAGCAGAGTACATTCCACTTGATATGCTACCTGTTGTTTCGTTTGTTTCTCGGTATTATTTACGGTATTATTTTTTGCGGTAAGTAAAGTTTTGGCATTGCGAGAGACAGTATTGCTTGGTTGTATAAGTCAGTTTCTGATTCCCGGATATTTTGCAACCTTCCTATTTTAAGAATTGTCTTACTTTTGCGTTTCATAAATTTCTGTGATCATGAAGAATACATTTACTCTGAAAGCATTTATTGCACTTTCTTTTCTTTTCGTTTTTTCATTTGCCAATGGCCAAAAAGAAAAGCCAACTCAAGGATCTGCTGAGCTTGCCCCTTTATCGAAATACGACTCCATAATGCTTGTGAACCTTCCGAAACTTACTTTGCCGGAAAGCTATAAGGGGGCCGGCAAGCCGGAGTTGCCGATGATGGTGGACAACTCAACCCAAGTTTTCTGGCGTCCTGTTTTTGCACAGGTTGCCCTGGAGTGCGGGCAGGCGAGCAGCATCGGCCTGGGATTTACCTATGCCATTAACCGCGAACGCAATGTATCGGGAAGCGATGAGGAAAACCAATATGCAACACATTTTACCTGGAATTTCACCAATGGTGGTAACGGCTGGTACGGGGTTTCTTATTTTCATAGTCTGGAAATTGTCAAAACCCTGGGAAACCCCAATGTAATAACCTATGGAGGGACCACCTCCCCTTCGCCGCATAACAAATGGATGAGCGGATATGATAACTATTACGAATCGATGAAAAACCGGATCTCTGAGGTTTATCAAATCGATGTATCCACAGCCGAAGGCATTGAGACGGCCAAACACTGGTTTTTTGATCACCTGGAAAATTCGGAGGTGGGCGGAGTGGCCAATTTTTATGCCCAGGCTCAATCGGCTTCCATCACGCTCCCTGCCGGAACACCGGAAGCAGGAAAGTATGTTCAAACCAGCTGGGGGAGTGCCAACCATGCTATGACCATTGCCGGATATCATGATTCCATTTGCTGGGATTATAACGGGGATGGCCAATACACCAATCATTTGGATTTGAATGGAGATGGAATTATTACTCCCAGGGACTGGGAAATAGGAGGGTTTAAATTTGCCAATACCTATTCGGGAGGGCCTAATTATGGCAACAATGGTTTTTGTTATATGACCTATAAATCAGCAGCCGACGCATATGGCAGCGGTGGCATCTGGAACAGTGCCATCCACGTGGTGCATGCAAAAGCGAATACCGATCCCTTGTTAACGGCAAAAATTACTTTAAAGCATACTTCCCGTGAAATGATCCGGGTTCGGATGGGAGTTTCAACAGATCTAGCTGCCACAAGCCCGGATTACATAATTGGATTTCCCATCATCGACTTTCAAGGGAATGATCAGTATATGCAGGGAGGCACAACAAATGAGGATCATAAAATCATTGAATTCGGACTCGACTTAACACCCTTGATCAATATAGTTGGTGCTGGCACTTCGGCCCGCTATTTTCTTTTGGTTGACGAAAGAGATCCTTCGGGTACCGACGAGGGAGAGATTGTTGACTTTAGCATCATTGATTATACGGAAGGGACCAATGAAATTCCTTGCGGACAATCAAATGTATCGCTGATTGATAATAGTACTACAAAACTATGGGTTAACCATAAGGTAGAGTACGAAGATGTTGTGATCCTTACCGATACCTTACCGGCGGCAACGGTATATGAGCCCTATAGCGCCATGCTCGAAGCTGAAGGCGGAACCGATCCTTATTACTGGGATTTTGACCGGAATTTTACCGAAACGAATTATACTTCTGCTTTTCCCATGGTGAATGCCCAGCAGCTCAACCCGGGTAGTAATTATACCATCAAACAACTCGATTTTCCATTTCCTTTCTATGGAGAGGAATTTGAGCAAGTAAGGGTTTACACAGATGGCTACTTGCAATTTGGAGAAAACTTTTCATGGCCGTATACGGTTTATGATTTTTTCCAGTTTACCAAGAACAAACGCATTTGTCCGTTTTGGGCTGATTTGAATTTGTACTCAGGAAACAATGATGGGGTTTGGTATGCTGGTGATGATGAGTCCGCTACTTTCCGCTGGAAAGCCTCTGTAAACGGATATCAATCTTCTTCTCAACTTAATTTTGCCGTTCAGCTTTTCAATAATGGTGATATCAAGTTCTTTTATGGCAATACCAATAATTATCCGGAAATTGAATGGTTGAGCGGAGTTTCTTCCGGAGACAATATTTATTATCAGTTTACTGAAGTAAACAATGATTTAGAAATTCCATCCGGTTTTGTTTGTGACCTTGCAGCTTTTCAGGTTCCAGACGGATTCCAGGTCAACAGGTTTGGAGAACTTTCAGGTTTTCCTAACCAGGTGCTCAATGATTTTCCATTCAAATTCAGGGTCCGGGATGAAAATAACATTACCGAATCGAAGGTCGTTTATCTTTCGACCGATGGTGCCAATTATCTTGTTATTGATGATTATTCGGTAATTGCAGGAGACGATGATGTGATTGAGTTTGGAGAGACGGTTTATCTCACGGTACATATCAAAAGCCTGGGAGAGGAAAATATTTCGGGGGCGGAAATGATGATCACCTGTGGTGATGAATACGTGACCCTAAACGATAGCCTTGAAACCCTGGGGGATTTTGCCCCGGAAGAAGTGAAGGTTTTTACCAATGCATTTGAGTTTGATGTAAACGAGCTGGTTCCTGATGGACACGAGCTGGTCTTTGATACACAGATATCGGATAATACAGGAGATGACTGGAATAGCCATATGTATCTGACGGCCCATTCTGCTGAATTGTTTTTAAGTAGTGTAAGTCTGGATGATGGAGAAAACGGAGCCCTTGACCCGGGAGAGACTGCAGATTTGATCGTTGATATTATAAACCTTGGCGGAGCAACTGCTAATAATATTACTGCGCTTTTGTCCTCTTCTGATCCACACATTACAATTGATGAAAATACAGGAAGTGTAGATATGATTAATTCGGGGGGCATTGGAAGTGTAACTTTTACCATAACAGCTGATGACGAAGTAACTGTAGGTTATGCAATAGATTTCATGTTGGATATAACAGCAGATTTGGGTATTGCTTCAAGCGGAACGTTCAGTATTATAGCCGGCCAGTTGCCCGTTTTGATTATTGACCTTGACCCCAATACAAGCTCCGGGCCTGCAATGGAGGAAACGATGACCAATCTGGGAGTCGGTGTTGATTATGTTACCGAAATGCCTGCGAACCCCAATCTCTATTCTACGATTTTTCTCTGTCTGGGTATTTACAGCAATAATCATGTATTGACCAACGATGAAGGCATCATCTTAGCGAACTATCTTGAAGCTGGCCGTAATTTGTATATCGAAGGGGGTGATACCTGGAGCTATGATCCATGGACTCCTGTTCATGAAATGTTTGGTGTTGATCCGGATGGTGATGGGACCTCAGATCTGGTTGTCATGCTTGGACAAGAAGGCACAATTACGGAAGATATGGAATTTTCCTATGAAGGTGAAAACAGCTATATCGATCATATTAATCCGATATCACCGGCCTATTTGTTATTTGAAAACCAATTTCCAAATTATGGAGTTACCATAGCCAATGAAACGGATGTTTATAAAACCATTGCCGTTTCTTATGAATTTGGTGGCTTAACAGATGGTACTTCTCCTTCTACCAAAGAGGATTTGATGACGGCCTATCTCGATTTCTTTGGAATTTTTGGTGGAGACCTTGCTGCCGGATTCGAAGCAGATACAACCGTGATATGCAATGATGAAACGGTTGCTTTCTCTGATCTTTCCGCTGGTAACGTTATTTCATGGAACTGGGTATTTGAAGGCGGAGACCCGGCTACCTCCAGCGAGCAAAACCCTGTGGTTGCTTATCTGAATCCCGGCACTTTCAATGTAAGTCTTACCATTTCTGATGGCAGCAATACGAATACCATTATCGAACAAGATTACATTCTTGTTTATGCACAGCCAGGCATTCCGGCAACTCCAATTGGTGATGATACGGTTTGCACAAACCTCATCAATGCAACGTCCTTTTTTACAACCGGCGGGCCTGACAGCGATTCCTACAGCTGGGAAATTCTTCCTTCAGAGGCCGGCTCCATTAGCGGTTCCGGGACTTACTCTTGTGTTGTTGAGTGGACCGAAAGCTGGCAGGGAACTGCTACACTTCATGTAAGGGGAGTGAATGAGGAATGTGGCGAAGGGGAATTTTCGGATAGTCTTGCAATCGTATGTTATGTTTGTACCGGCCTTGAGGTTAATGAAAGTTTAAAGAAAATGGACGTCTTTCCCAATCCATCTGGTGGAACGTTTTTTGTTCGCTTTAATGAATCTATTGGCTTTGCAGAAATTGTCGTTACCAATATGATGAATGAAATTGTTTACAAAGAAAATTTAGAGGGAAGCAAAGGACAAAACTTCATTCTGGATTTAAATGCATATTCAGCGGGTATTTATTTCATGGAGATTAAAACCGGAAATGAAACCTTTATAAAGAAACTGATCATGCACTAAACGAGAAATAAT
>JAWKKM010000037.1:0-57291 GCA_041393255.1 Bacteroidales bacterium
CAGACTGCGTTTAGTGCCTGCTGTAATATTTTGTAATGAAAATGACTGAACACTTCTGCCCGTTAAATCAAACACTTCAAGTTGCAAATTTTGGATGGGCCGTTTGGCCACGAAGTTTAATTCCGATTTAACAAGGGTAGGGTAGATCGCCAAGGCCTCCTGATCAACTTTGTTTTTGGAAATGGCACTGGCAGGGCCACCCACAACAATTTCCGAGAACTCACCACGGGCATCAAGCGGGAAATCCATTCCATAATAGCTCAATTTTATTGTGCCATAAGCTTCATCAAGGGTGTATGGAAGGTTGAATGAAAAAGCAAACTGCCCGTTTAGGACTTCAGTGTTCAAAGTAAGTAAAACACTGTCTCTTAGTGGAAAATTATCAACTATGCTCTGAGGATCATTGCCTAAAGTGGAAACTGTGTCGATTCGATCGAAAACCCTGATTTCCATAGTTCCATTGAAATTATAGAAAACATTTCCTTCAACATCTTCTATGTGTCCAGAAACAATAACTTGTTCTCCAGGATTGATAGTGTCAAGTGGTTCGGATACCGAAACTCCATTAATGGCTTCCGTAACAATGTTGTTCAAAGGTATGGCAATTCTCATGGATGGGTCACCCAAAAAGCAAAACTTACGCCTGTTTTCAATAGAACCTACTTGCTGCTTTGCAAGCATGAGAATTTTTCCGAAAGTATATTCCGGATTATTACATAGAATATAGAATATTTTCCTGTTTAGAGCTTGGTTAGCCCCGGCATAGGTTGCCCTTGTTGGCGAAACGATGCCAGACATTCCCCGGTTTTCCAATAGTAATATTTTCTCGGCCAGTGAGTAGCGATCGGGGTCATCAAACCGCCCAAAATCGCAGGTGGCTGCCATCATTACCGGGAAATAATTATTGTTTTCCCAGTTTTCAATATCTTCTTCAGTAAAGATACTTTCGTAGGCCAGGCCATCGAAGAATCCATGGCCCATGTAGTTGATTATACTAACTCCGCTATTGATTTTGTTTGTTATAGCTACATTAACATCAGGATAGAGCTGCCCTTCTGGTGTTGTAATCTGCTCGTAAGCATCTAAATAAATTTTAGAGATGTTCAAAGTACGATTGGATGTATCTATAATGTCAGCTAGTTGCTCTGAATCGCTGAAATGCAAATTTAGATCTTCATCATCGGCAATCAAACAAATGTCATTTCTCCATGAACCATAAGCAATTTCATTTGATGAATAATGAATGATTTTTTGAACAAGAATATTTGCTTCTTGAGTTGTTTTTGCAGGTAATCTACCAATACCTATACTCAAGTGATGAATCTCTCCCATATCCCCAAAGAAGTCATCGGTATAGAAAGAGCCAACAGGGTTTAAAGATGCTGGAGATTCATAACCGGGAATGAAATTCGTATTTGGTGCAAGAATGCTTTTATAGTCAAACGAAGCATCACCAAAAAGTAAAAGGTTTTCCGGTTTTTCCCCATTCGATTTATTGTAGAGGTATTTGATAAAATCCCTAATGGCAGTGATGTCCTGTGCCCCGGATGAAAACTCATTATAGATTTTTTCAGGGGTCACCACATAAGTGGAAAGTCCATCATGGCTCTCCCTGAAGTCAGCCAATTGCTGAGCCTGTGTTGCAAAATCCTTATGAGTAACGATGACAAGGTCAACCGGTTCAAGGGCATGTAGGTTTTGGTTTTCCACTTCACCAATATATACGGGCGATAAGAATTGGCTTTCATCGAATGCAATAAATTCAAGCAGACTGTCTGTTTCAAGAGTGTATTCTGCTATTTCGTCGGTATACTGATAATACAAGTTTGTTGGATTTAAAGGATCAGTTACATTCCAAATTATGATAAATTCATCCGATGAGGTGGTTTGGAACCGGGTGGTGTTTCCTGGTCCAACTGACACCAAATCACGAAATCGCATTTGACCACCATTAAAGATATTTTGCCTTCTGGCATTAAAAATGAAATAATCTAACCAGCCGGTTGAATATCCGGTTGGATTATCATACATGACGGTTAAATCTAATGCGGCACTTTCTGCAAGAAAACTAGTTGAATCCTTTTTTAATTTTGCATAATCACTATTGTTATTAGAATAGTTGACCGGTGGGATAGCAAGCGTTAATATTGCTTGTTCGTTTACTTCGAAACTAAAATTGCTTGGTGCCCACGATCTTGCTGCAGCATTTCCGGTGAAGGATACCGGATGATTTAACAGGATATTTGGAAACTCAATAGTATAAGTATATTCCAGTGTTTCATCAAAGTGTTCCCCATACCACATCCTTCCGCTATGAATTAAATTCTCAAGCTCCAGTTCATGATAATAATAATCATTAAAACTGGTGGAGATGTATGTTGGTGGTATGATGGAGGAGTATTGGGTTTGGATGCGTTTTCCTTCGCCCAGGTCAAAATTGAGAAAATAGAAAGTGAAATCGGAGTAGAGGTTAACTTCATGTTCAAACAAACCACTTGCTTCGTTCAGGTTCATTCGGTAGGGCCTTCTCCATAAAACAGGATATAATCCTCCGGGTCAAAAGTTCCGTCCCCCTCTCCAAAAACAAAATTGAATTCTCCTGAAGGTCATCGCCGTAACGAAATTCATCATTGTCTTCGGGCAGCATCCCGTTTCCGTTACCGTAAAGCCTGATAAACTTTGGGTTGAGTTGTCCGGGTCAATCCCATAATCCAATAAATCATCGTAGGTGATCCGATGGATACCTGTGTTTTGAACTGCAATTTTGTACCAGTCGCCGGACGACAAAACTGAGTTTTAGGAAAGTATTGTGTTTGCTGCTAACAGGAGAATCATGGCCCCTGCAATAAACCTGATTTTTCTTCATAGTGCTAAAGTTTTATGTTAATGAAAAAATGCGGTATATATTTATCAGATGCTTTGTTTTTTAGTTTTTGTTTATTTATTAAGATGTCTTATAAGTTAATATGCCTGGTCACATTGAGCTTGTCGAAATGTGAAAGTGTTTCTACAAACCATTTATGTTTCGACAAGCTCAACATGACCATTGTGAATAAATACGACTTATAAGACATCCTCATCTTTTTTATTATTTACAAATGCTATTTTTTTATAAATTTAAAATCGTCATTTCCGTTTTCGGATGAAACCCTGAGAATATAAAACCCAGGCGATAGGGCAGAAACATCAAGCTGTATCTTTTTTGGAGTGATAATTTTATTGAAATCCCTGCTTAATATAGTCTTGCCCGATAAATCAATGATTTGTGTTTGAAATTTATCAGAATTGCCGGTATTCACTAAAGTCAATTTATTTTCAGCCAAAGTCGGATAAACACTGAAATCTCCATTTTCAATATTGGAATGGATTGCATTGGGTTCGCCACCGATTACAATATCCTTAAAGTATCCCGAGGCATCTTCAGTATTGGTAAACGCATAATGGCTGAGTTTTATCGCACCATAATCCTGGCTGATATCTAATGGTAAAGTGAAGGTGTATTCAAATTGGCCGTTTACTACTTCTGCCTGCAATTGCATCATAACACTGTCTTGCATGGTTACATCCGTCACATAGGAATTATTGGCATTGCCCAGCGTTTGTCGGATGTATGGGCGTTCGTATACCGTAACCACTAAATCCCCGTTAAAATTATTGGCCGGGTTTCCCTCTGTATCCAGGATATTTCCTGAGATAATAATTTCTGCCCCTGGGTTAATGGTGTCCAGGGCCGCCGGTAGTTCAACACCATTAACCGATGTTGTTGCTATATTGAAATCCGGGAAAGTGAGTTTAACTGCAGGGTCTCCCAAAAGGTGTGTACTGTAGGTTGTAATCTGGTTCGCAGTATGTAGTTTAACATATCTGTAAATATCCCCCAGACGTTTATGGGTTTTAAATTCATCACTACCGGGATAATCAATGATAAGCTGGTTTGCCCGGAAGTTTGACTGACTGTAAGCCAATCTGACCTGCCCGAAAATCCCAATGCATCCTCCATCTTCTTTTAAAACGGCCATTTCTCCACCTGAAACAATTTCCGGGTCATCGTAAACCGAAAACTGACAGGATGCAGCAACCATGAGCGGCAAACGGTCTATGTTTTGCCATTCGTCAATATCATCGGTTGTCAAAACCTGTTCTTGTCCCCAGCTTTGGAATCCTCCATGCCCGGTGTAATTCAGTATCAACAAACCTTCTTCAATTCCGCTATTGATGTTTTTAGTCACTTCGGGATAGAGCGGGCCACCAGGTGTTGGTGAAAGTTCAAAAAAGTCGAAGTAGTTTTTTTGAATGTTTAGTTCCCCGAAGTTTGCAGATAAAATCGAAGTCAAACTGTCTGCCTGCTCTATGTGCAGGTTCCCGTCATCATCATCGGCCGTGAACATGATGCTGTTTTTCCAGCTTCCAAAATCAGAATTGGTTGCATAATGAATGATCTTATTAACTGCGGCTTGTGCTTCATCATCCGTTTTTACCGGAATCCTGCCTATGGCAAAATCGGGTATTCCTGTTGTTCCTTCATCTTCATCCATCCATGTGAAATAATCGTCCCACACCGACGATGCTGATGCGGTCAACGATTCCAGAGTTTGGAACGAAGGGACAAAATTGGTGTTATTTTCTATCCGGTCTTTATAATCATAAGAAGCATCACCAAACAATAACACGTACTTTGGATATTCACCCCCCGACTTATCATACAAGTATTTGAGAAAATCCCTGATGGCAGTGACATCCTGCGATCCAGAAGAAAATTCATTGAATATTTGATTCGTCTTAACAATTTCGGAAGTTAATGCATCCTGTGTTTGATGGAAGTTTGCCAATTGTTCTGCCGCAACCTGAAATTCTTCAGTAGTCACAATAACATAGTCTGTCGGTTCAATTCCATGCAGGTTTTGATTATCAACTGCACCCTCAAATTCAGGTGCGGGTAATTCGTCCCTTTAAAGGCAACAAATTCAAGCAAGCTATCGGTTTCAATCTTAAACTCATAATCATCCCCAAGGATCAATCCGTTAACGCCTTTGATATTGATTGGGTCAGTTACGTTCCATATCCATGTTGACGCATCTGCATTGCCAACTTTAAACAATGAAATATTTCCCGATTACAATTGAAGCTAAATTCCTGAAATTTGTTTGATCTCCAACAATAGCGATTTCTTTTTTGTAATTAAGTTCAAAATAGTCAAGCCATGCCACTGAGCCGCCTGAACTTTGAATAAAATGTAAAATCAAGGTTGAATTGTGGGGCTGACAAAACAAAGGATGCCGTATCGGTTTTCTTTTGCGCGAATTTTGTACTGGTAGGGTTTACCGAAGTAAGAATTACGTTGCTTAATAGTGTCCCATCAATAGTGATCTCCATATTGCTGTTCTGAAAGCACCTTGCCGCAAAAGATGATTTAAGAAATACGGGTTCTTCCGCTATAAGCCCATCCAGGCTGAGGTCAAAACCAATCGTGTTGACCTCATCGAATTTTTCACCATACCATATCTTTCCCGATTTTATTAAATTGTAAGTTTCGTTTTCATGACTATAATATTCATTTGACATGGAGATAAGCTGGTTAGGATTCCCAATGGGTTCGGCTGCATTTTCAATTCTTTTTCCATCTTCTGAACCGATGGTAAGGAAATAGTACGTTTTGTCGGAATAATAATTAACCTGGTGCTCAAATCGCCCGGTTTCTTCATTCAATGTCCATTCTGTTGGCCCTTCGCCATAAAACAAAATAAAATCCCCTTGATCAAAAACCCCGTCATCCTCTCCATAAACAAATATGGCATTTTCCTGCAAGTCATTATAACGGAAAGCGCTGTTTAGCTCAGGTAACAATCCGTTGCCATTGCCAAATAACTGAATTTGTTTTGGATTGATCTGGGTTGGGTCAATCCCATAATTCAATAGATCGTTATAAGCAATTTGGTAGACACCGGTTTGCTCAACGGCCAGCTTGTACCAGTCTCCTTCAGACAAAACTGAATTCTGGCTTTTTGAAAAGATTGTAATGAAAGCAAACGCAATAATGAATACAAATCGAGATGATTTCATAATGGATCGTTTTATTTGATTAAACAATAACCGGATTTATAAAGATATACTATAGGCTTGTATTTCAGATACTGCTATAAAGATGGGAGAATTTTAAAATTGGTTGCGTGAGCAGATTTTTTTTTATATTTAAAGAAGTATCAAATTTTTATTATATTTGCCCTCTCACAGGTTGATACCCATTTATAAATGATCAGATTTTATTTACAAAAAATTCCATTATGAGACTATTTCTACAATTATTGATTATTGGTTTGTTCCCGGTAGTATTGTTTTCGCAAACTACGGATGAAAAGAAGGAAATTACAAAAGATTACAGCAATAAACAGTTGGATGCATTGGCCAGATCCTTTAAAGCAGAGTCAGAGCTAAAAAAAGCTACGGCCCTTGAGTTGGCTAAACAGAATGATTGGCCGGTAAGGTACGAAGAGAATGGTCAACTCTTTGAGTTGATGCAGGTAAGTGAAGAGGGACAGCCTCTTTATTATACTACCAACAATGTGGATGCTGCCCGCTCTACCCGGGCTAATACGCTTCACAATGGCGGGATATTGGGTTTGAATGTAGAAGGGCAAAATATGACTGCCCATATCTGGGATGGAGGTTTGGCCCAGAAGTACCACCTGGGGAATACGATGGCATTGGAGGTATTAACCGGTTTTCAATTGAGGGGATGGTACAACTACTTTGCATTATCATTCTGCCCATGTTACCGGCACGGTCATTTGCCTCGGATACTCAACGAATGCTAAAGGGATGGCTCCTAAGGCCGATGCGGTTGGGTACGAGTGGAACAATGATGCAAGCGAAGCTACAACTGCTGCCGGGAATGGAATGTTGCTATCCAACCATTCTTATGGATGGGGTGCCAGTGGTATTCCTGACTGGTATTTTGGTGCATACAATTACCGGTCGAGGGAATGGGATGTGATCATGTACAATGCTCCCAACTATTTGATGGTTTGCTCGGCCGGAAATGATGGAAATGATAATAGCTCAAATGGCGATCCTCTTGATGGAAACTCCAGTTATGATAAACTTTCCGGTTTTAAAACCTCAAAAAACAATATGGTAGTTGCAAACGGGGATGATGCAAATATTGATGCCAATGGTAATTTAATTTCGGTTGTCATCAGTTCAAGTAGCAGCGAAGGTCCTACGGATGATTACCGAATAAAACCTGATATTACAGGAAATGGGACTCTCGTTTACTCCAGTTATGAAGGAAGTGATTCGGAATATGGGACGTTTCCGGGACTTCCATGCTTCGCCAGGTGTTTGCGGGACACTTTTACTATTGCAACAATACTACAATGCCCAAAATTCATCTTTTATGAGGGCTGCTACCTTAAAGGGCCTGGCATTGCATACTGCTGATGATGCAGGTCCTACGGGCCCTGATGTTGTTTATGGCTGGGGTTTAATAAATGCCAAAGAGGCCGCCAATACCATTGCCAATGATGGCGTTGAGTCATTGATTAACGAACTTAGCCTAAGTCAGGAAGAATTTCTTATTCGATAAATGTGGAATCTGATTAGATTGTCATTCGGTTTTCATTCACGGACCTGATCTGCAGGGCCTGAAAATACAAAGACTTCCAATGACAATACGCCGGTACTTGTTAACGACCTTGACATTCGGATAACCAAAGGAGGTAGCACCTATTACCCATACAGGCTAACATCAACCACAAACGGAACAGAGGAGATAATGATGTCGATCCTTATGAGAAAGTTATCGTGGGAAGTGCAACAGGTACTTATACAATTACGGTTACCCATAAGGGAAGTCTGTACAGTGGAAATCAGAGAATTTCTCTTTGATTGTAACAGGCCTTGGAAGTTCTCCCAACAATCTAATGCGTGACTTTCCGGAACTCCAACAACGGTAATTGTTGGCAATGCAGTTACGTTTACGGATTTATCTTCGGGCTTAAACACGATAAATTCTTATTCTTGGAGTTTTCCCGGAGGCACACCTTCCACTGCAAATTCAGCCGGCCCTCACTGCATCACTTATAATTCTGTTGGCAGTTACAATGTTTCGCTGACAGTTGGTGATGGCTCAACTACTGATGATGAGGTTAAAACCAATTACATCACAGTAACCAATTGCAATTATTACGTGCATCAACTTGTTCAATACAACTGACGACTGGATCAGTAATGTAACTTTAAATACGATTAATAATACAAGCGAGTAAGGGCGGATCTGATAGCTATGAAGATTTTACCTCGGTATCAACCGATCTTGAACTGGGTAGCTCATATCCGGTTTCTGTGACCATGGTTATGAATGGCAACTGGCAGGAGCATATGGGTTTGGGTTGACTGGAGCCAGGATTGTCGATTTTAATGATAGCGAGGTGAAACATAGTATGGGTGATCAAACAAATAGCGGAACCGTTAATGGAAATATTGTAGTTCCTGTAAGGGCACTTCTGGGCAGTACCCGAATGCGGGTGACCGAGCAATATAGCCAGGATCCGGGCACTGCAATTCCACCCAACGGTTTGGTGAAACCGGTGCCACGGTAAATGTTATCAGCGTAGGTGGAGTTGCCAATGATAATTGTTCGGGGCCATTGCTATCAATGAAGTAACGGATTATCCATTTGATACCGACCCTGCAACGGCAAGTGGTGTTTCGACCCAGTTGCGGTGATGCGGGAACACCTCCGGTTGATCTCTGGTATGCTTATACAGCCACATTTAGCGGTGATGCAATTTTCGATTTATGCGGAAGTACTTTCGACACCCGATTAACCATATGGGATGCCTGTGGCGGGACAGAATTGGATTGCAATGATGACAATGGCCCTGCCTGTTTAGGATTACAGTCGAGTATTGTTATGCCCGTTTCAAACGGCACAACTTATTATG
This sequence comes from Bacteroidales bacterium, assembly GCA_041393255.1. Classification (GTDB taxonomy): domain Bacteria; phylum Bacteroidota; class Bacteroidia; order Bacteroidales; family JAADJA01; genus JAADJA01. The sequence goes on from JAWKKM010000037.1 coordinate 8,943, forward strand.
TACAGGTTGGAGGATATGGCACGGAAACTTCAGGAACGGTGATTTGACAATCGGGCTTGCAAATGATTATTGTTCAGGAGCTATAGCCATTAACAATTAACCGAGTTACCTTTCGATACGAGCCCTGCTACTGCCAGTGGTACAGCCCAGTTGTGGCGGTTCTACTACACCTCCGGTTGATCTTTGGTATGCATATACAGCAACAGTATCAGGAACTGCTGTATTTGATCTATGTGGAAGTTCATTTGATACGCGATTAACCCTTTGGGATGCCTGGTGGAACAGGGGTGGCTTGTAATGATGATAGTGGCCCAGCATGTTCTGGTTTGCAATCAAGTTTTACCAATGGCTGTAACAAATGGGTCAACCTATTATGTTCAGGTAGGCGGATACAATACAAGTTCAGGAGCAGGAGATTTGACCATTCAGTTCAAATTCCGGGATTGTGAACAGGGCTACCTCAATGAGTTGGGGCACCGTTTCTAACTGGGATGATGGCATTGTTCCACTTAGCGGAACCGATGTTACCATACCTTCTGCACCTTCAGGAGGAAATTATCCTGAAATTAATTCCGGGAGCGGAGCTGTTTGTAATAATCTGACCATTGAACCGGGCGCACATTTATGCCCTCAAACAATACCTTGACGGTAAACGGTACCTTGGCAAACCATGCAGGCATTAACGGACTTGTTGTAAAATCAGATGTTTCGGGAACAGGTTCTTTGATCCACAGCACAGCAAATGTCAACGCCAAAGTGGAAAGGTATTTGTCCGATGGCATGTGGCATTTTGTTGGTATGCCTGTTAGCAGTGCTATGGCTGGTGTATTTCATTTGCCTTCCGGACATTCCGATATATATTTACGCACCCATAACGAAGCGACCAATACCTGGGGAGCTTATATTGTACCTGTTACTACTCTACTTGCTTTGGGAAGAGGATATGAAACCTGGGTAGGCGATCCTGCCGGATTTAGCCAACCGGAAACCGTAGCATTTACAGGTATTTTGAATACGGGTAATTATACAACAGGTTCAGGAGGATTCTATGGGTTGCAATATACTTCAGGCCATGGGTTAAACCTGATAAGTAATCCTTATCCCTGCGCATTACAGGCAAATATTAATACCTGGTCAAAAAACAATATTGCCAACTCCGTATGGACATGGTCGGATGCCTTTGGGAATTACGTATACTGGGGAAGCGGAAATGATTACGGTGGTGGAAATTTTGGAACGATGACCGGCGGTGTGATCCCGGCTATGCAAGCCTTCTTTGTGGAAGCAACAGCATCCAGTCCCTGGCTTACCATTCCTCAAAGCGACAGGATTCATAGCAGCCAACCCTATTATAAGGATTTCACCCTGGCCAATACCCTCCGTCTTGATGTTGAAGGCAACGATTACAAAGATGCTATATTCGTAGGTTTTAATGGATCAGCAACAGATGATTTTGATGCCGGGTTCGATGTAAAGAAAATGTTTGGGCTTGATGAGGCCCCGCAATTCTATTCTTATGTTGCCGAAGATAAATTGTCCATCAACTCATTGCCTGAGTTTGAAGATTACAGGCTTGTAAGTCTGGGATTTGAATGTGCAATACCCTCAGTCTTTACAATTACTGCGAGCGAGTTGGAAAGCTTTGAAGAATATATGGTTATTTATCTGGAAGACCTGAAAGAAGGCACACTTCACAACCTTAGCAATGATGTAACTTATACATTTTATCATGAGGTTGGAGATGATCCGGGCAGGTTCCTGCTTCACTTTGGAGAGCCTAATGCCATCGGGGAAACCAATTTGCAAAATGTTAGGATTTATTCAAATAATGATGTGGTTTACATCCAAAAGCCTGCAGGAATGCATGGTGATATAATGGTGTATGATATGGTTGGCCGGGAAATTGTCCGCCAGAAAACAGAAATGGAAAGCCTCGAACAAATAAGGATCAACAGTGGTACTGGATATTATTTGATCCGGCTGCAAACCGATAATAATGTGATAACTGAGAAAGTCTTTATTAAATAGTTTCGATAGGAGTTTTTCAATCAATGAGGCTGTCTCAAAAGTCAAAACCATAGGTCACATTGAGGCTTGTCGATATGTGTATAATTCTGAAAACCATACATGTTTCGACACGCTCAACATGACAGGGCGAGTAAAAATACACTTTTGAGACAGCCTCATTTTTTTAGGATTAACCCATAATTGATTGATTCTTTCCCGATAGGGCTGGGAGAAATGAGTAATTTGATTTTTCTTTTCAATAAAAAATTATTTTCAAGGTTATATTGTTGATAATTCTGTTTGGTATTATACATTAATCACAATATCTTTGCACGCTATTTTTAATTTTGGTATTTCAATGCCGATTTGGGTTTTGAACTACTGATTGTAATTTATAAGGTAGGTTTCTGAATGGAGTAGAAATATATAAGATTAATATTAGATTAACTTTGCTATTAACCCTTTAGCTTAGACTTGCCTGATTTTAATAGTTTTAATCAAACGAAAAATGACAAAAAAATATATAAAGCCAGATTATTTATTTGAAGTTAGTTGGGAAGTTTGCAATAAGGTTGGAGGAATTTATACCGTTCTTTCATCAAAATATAAATCCATGGCTAACCATCTGGGAGATCAATACATATTCATTGGCCCTGATGTTTGGAAAGAAACAGTTGAGAATCCGGATTTTCTGGAAGATCGCACATTATATAAAGCCTGGACTGATAGTGCATCCAAAGAAGGATTGAGAATTCGTACGGGAAGGTGGAATATTCCAGGTAGGCCTGTTGCTGTTCTCGTTGATTTTACAACTTTCTTCACCCAAAAGGATGAGATATTTGCAAAGTTTTGGGAAACCTATAAACTTGATTCCTTAACGGGAGGATGGGATTATATAGAGCCTGCATTGTTTGGCTATGCTGCCGGAAAAGTTATCGAGAGCCTTTACAATTTTCACCTTTCAGCCATTGATAAGATTATCGCCCATTTTCATGAATGGATGACCGGTTCGGGTATTTTATACCTGAAAGAAAATACACCTCAGATTGGTACTGTGTTTACTACCCATGCAACAAGCCTTGGTCGGTCTATAGCTGGTAACAATATGAGGCTCTACAGTGAACTTGAGCGTTTTAACCCCGGTGAGTTGGCAAAGCAATTGGGAATTGCCTCGAAATATTCGCTGGAATACAATACTGCAAAGGAAGCCGATTGTTTTACCACCGTGAGCGATATTACTGCCAATGAATGCAAATATTTGCTAAAGCGGGATGTGGATGTGGTTACTCCCAATGGTTTTTCCGATGTGTTTCATCCTGACAGAAAGGAACTGGATGCTTTGCGAAAAACAGCCAGAAAAAAGATAATCACAGTAGCTGAAGCATTATTGAATCAAAAAATTGAAAAGGATGCATTGCTTGTTTTGTCAAGTGGCCGCTACGAATTCCGCAATAAGGGCCTGGATGTTTTCATTGACGCACTAGGAAAACTGAATAAGGATGCAAATAACAAAAAGCAAGTTGTTGCCCTGATCACCATTCCTTCAAGTCATGCAGGCCCCCGAAAGGAATTGCAGCAAAGAATTGGTAAACCGGACTACTCGAATCCTGTTTGCGATGATTATATTACACATGTACTGTACGACCGTATCCATGATCCTATCCTCAATAGGGTTAAAGAGCAAAAACTGACCAATGGCCCTGAGCAATTGGTTAAAGTTGTATTTGTTCCGGTTTATTTGAATGGAACGGATGGAATATTTAACCTTGATTATTATCAGCTTTTGAATGGTTTTGACCTGACCTTGTTTCCTTCCTATTATGAGCCTTGGGGATATACACCATTGGAAAGCATTGCTTTTGGTATTCCAACACTTACTACCTCGCTTGCCGGATTTGGATTGTGGGTGAGATCAAATGTAGATGTCAAACACCATGCTGTTGAAACCATTGAACGGACGGAAGACAATTATTTGGAAGTTGTTGACTCCATCGAAAAGGAATTGCTGTTTTTTGCGACTGCAGACCCACAGCAATTAAAAGCAAGCAGGAAGGAGTCGTTTGAAATTTCAGCTCTCCTTCACTGGGACCTTTTATCGGATCACTACCGTGAAGCTTACGCTATCGCTGCCCGGAAAGTGGAAGAACGCTCTGATCTTTTCAAGGGTAAGCAATCCATTGAATATACCGTATTTGTAAATGGTAAAAATGAAACTCCTGATTGGAAAAAGATATATGTAAAAGCCAAAATTCCAAAAGTTCTGGAACCCCTTCGGGAATTGTCAATGAATTTATGGTGGTCGTGGAATTACGAGGCTATCGAGTTGTTTCAGAATATAGATGACGATTTATGGACGGCGACAGGCCACAACCCTATTGCAGTGCTTAATGGCTTATCCTTTGAAAAAATGGAGAGCCTTAAAGGTGATGTTCCTTTTATGGACAAAATGAAGCGGGTTTATTCGTCCTTCAAAAATTACATGAAAGAGGCAGCGGATAAACCCGATGAGCAGGTAGCTTATTTTAGTATGGAGTTTGGCTTGCACGAATCGGTTAAGATTTATTCCGGCGGACTGGGTATCCTGGCGGGTGACTATTTGAAGCAAGCCAGTGATTCCAATAAAAATATGGTGGGCGTAGGGTTACTTTATCGCTATGGATATTTCAATCAGAGTCTGTCGTTGTTCGGCGATCAGATTGCACAAGCCATTCCTCAGAAGTTTACAGAATTGCCCTTAGAGCCTGTGCGCAATAAAGAGGGTAATTGGGTTATGGTGAATTTAGCCCTTCCCGGAAGAAACCTGACCGCTAAAGTATGGAAACTTCAGGTTGGCCGAATTCCTCTTTATTTGCTCGATGCAGACATTGAAGAGAATACTGCCGAAGACCGTTCTGTTACCCATAACCTTTACGGAGGTGATTGGTACAATCGGTTTAAACAGGAGATTTTGTTAGGTGTCGGTGGAATACGAATGTTGTTCTCAATGGGCATTAACCCGGATGTTTTTCATTTGAATGAAGGACATGCGGCATTTGCCGGTTTAGAGCGCCTGCGTTGGCTGGTAGATGAAAAAGGATTTAATTTTAAAACGGCCAAAGAAATTGTCCGCGCTTCTTCACTTTTTACAACTCATACACCTGTACCAGCCGGTCATGATACCTTTAGCGAAGATATACTTCGAATGTATATTCCGCATTATGCTAACAGGCTAAATATATCCTGGGATGAATTTATGGACTTAGGCAGATTTCAGAAGGGGAATGCAAATGAAAAGTTTTCTATGAGTGTACTTGCTGCAAATCTTTCACAGGAAATGAATGGTGTGAGCAAGATTCATGGAAGGGTTTCAAGGGAGATGTTCTGTGGCCTGTATCCTTCTTATTTCCCTGAAGAATTGTTTATAAGCCATGTAACCAATGGTGTTCATTTGCCCACATGGACAAATAAAAACTGGCAGCAGTTTTACAGTTCAAATTTGGGAAATGACCTGGTTGAGCAGCAATCAAACCCTATGTATTGGAATAAAATTCAAACTTTGCCAAATGAAGTAGTTTGGCAAGAACGGAAGAAAGCCAAAGCGGTTTTTGTTGATTTTCTCGCTGAAAAGTTGCAGGAAGATCTTACCAAGCGCCAGGAAAATCCGAAGATCATATTTAAAACGCTTGACTACATTGTAGAAGATGCTCTGTATATTGGCTTTGCCAGAAGGTTTGCTACTTATAAAAGAGCACACTTGTTGTTTAGCAACCTTGAACGTTTAGCACTTTTATTAAATGATTCTGAGAAACCACTGCGTTTTGTATTTGCAGGCAAAGCTCATCCCAACGACGGTCCGGGGCAAGATTTGATAAAACGGGTAATTGAAATATCGAAAATGCCGCAGTTTATTGGAAAAGTGATTTTCCTTGAAAATTATGATATGCATGTTGGCCGCCATTTGGTTTCGGGTGTGGATATTTGGTTAAATACTCCGACACGGCCATTGGAAGCATCAGGTACAAGTGGTGAGAAAGCGGTAATGAATGGTGTGATGAACTTTAGCGTTCTTGATGGGTGGTGGGCCGAAGGTTACCGGCAAAATGCAGGATGGGCCATTCAGGAAGCCCGCACATATGGTAATCAGGCTTTCCAGGATGAGCTGGATGCCGAAACTATTTATCAGTTGATTGAAGATGAAATCCTCCCTATGTATTTTAATACAAATGAGCAGGGTGTTTCTGATAGCTGGGTCGCACACATAAAAAACACCATCAGCAGTATTGTGCCTCACTTTACCATGAAGCGGATGCTTGACGATTATTACAATCAGTTTTACAACAAACTGTTTGAAAGGCATAATGCTTTAAAGCAAGACAATTATCAGCCTGCAAAAGCGATACGAAGATGGAAGGAACACATGGTTGAGAATTGGGAAAAGGTTGATGTTATCTCCGTTCGTATTCCCGACTCATCGGCCAGCCCGCTTGACCTAGGTGATGAATTTGCTGTGGAGATTGTCTTAAATACCCACGATATCGCAGCGGAAAATATTGGTATTGACCTGGTAATCGGACAAAAAGTAAATGATAGGGTTACAGAAATATTCCAGAAAGAAGAATTGCGCCTTGTGAAAAAGTCTGGTGTAAAAGCAACCTATTCAACTTCCAAAAAAATGAAAGTCTCCGGGGTTTTTGATTTTGCGTTCCGTATTTTTCCAAAAGCTGATTTTCTGCCACACCGGCAGGACTTTAATCTGGTAAAATGGATTTAAAAAAATAGTATTGCAACCATTACAGACACATACATTGTCTTAATTTCATTAAAATAAATAATTGTCAGCTAAATTTGCAAACATGAAGAACATTAAAGCATTATTATTATTCGCTATCATATCCCTGAGTTTAAATTTTGTTTTTGCAGCATCTCCGTTGTCCGGCACTAAGTTTTATTCTGTGTATCTGTCTCAGGATATTGTGCAGTTAGCTGAATCGCAAGGATTTCTTGATGGGAGGATAGCTGTTTATTTAATTGATGAAAACAATGATATTGGTGTGAAAGTGGCCATAATTAATGCCCTGAACTGGAGCGAGAAAGAGAATGTTAGCGTTGATACCTACAAAATGTTTATGGGCAGGAAGTATGGGAAGAATTATAACAAACTCGATTTTAGCGAAATGAGCGGAGATGAGTTGCTGTGTTTAGGCTACATGGTTTTGCTTGATCAAAAAAGAACCCTGGCAGAAGCAATGCCAATTCTTGAAGAAGCTCAATTGAAAAATAAGAATAGCTTTACATCAAACATAATTTATGCAATGGCTTTGGCTCAAAGTGCATTGAATGCTTCCGATGAATGTCAAGCATGGCGTGTATGTAATGATACGAGAATCAATGGTTCACTGGTTCAGGATATGGATGTTTCAGCATCTGCTATCCTGTTCGAAGCTGTTGATACTTACAAAGAAGCATGTGACTAAGGAAATATTGCTTTTTTATTTGTTCACTTACGAACACCTACTGTTCGCATTCAGGCAATCAAAGTGTTTTGCCTGATTATCATCCTGCTAATCTTGTTCACTTTAAATTATTTAACTTTACTGGCATAAATTTGGTAAGGCCATAACATTTATTAAATAATGAATTATAGAAAGTTTGATGAAATACCGGCATAATGGAAAGTTTAAACAGACATTCTCAAAACGGACAGTATATCAGACAGAATTTAAAGACAAATCAACACATGAAAAAATTTATTCTTACCCTCATTGCAGGGTTGTTTTTACTGGGATTGAACGCCCAGGAGGAATCTCGTCTGATGAGGTTCCCGGCAATTTATGGAGACCAGGTTGTTTTTACTTATGCCGGTGATCTATACACGGTTGGCAAAGACGGGGGAGTAGCACGTAAATTAACCAATGACGAAGGTTATGAAATGTTTGCACGCTTTTCTCCCGATGGAAAGCAGATTGCTTTTACCGGGCAATACGATGGTAACACTGAAGTGTTTTTAATGCCTGCTCAAGGTGGCGTTCCAAAAAGGTTGACTTACACAGCTACTTTAAGCAGGGATGATATTTCAGACCGGATGGGGCCGAACAATATTGTTATGACCTGGAAAGATGGTGAACACATCGTTTACCGTTCGCGAAAAGAATCATTTAACTCATTTAAAGGACAGTTGTATCTGGCCAATGTAAACGGGGGTTTGTCTGAAGAGCTTCCGCTGCCCAGTGGTGGATTTTGCAGCTATTCACCCGATAGGGAAAAACTGGCTTACAACAGGGTCTTTCGGGAATTTCGTACCTGGAAGTATTACCGGGGCGGAATGGCCGATGATGTCTGGATTTATGATTTTAAAACCAAAGAAACCGTCAATATCACCAATAACGATGCTCAGGATATTCAACCCATGTGGTTCGGTGATGAAATTTATTTTCTCTCCGATCGCGACAGGATCATGAACTTGTTTGTTTACAATGTTGAATCCGGCGAAACGAAAAAAGTTACGAATTACACTGAATACGATATTAAATTTCCCTCCCTTGGCAACAACTCAATTGTTTTTGAAAATGGTGGATTTCTTTACAATTTCGATATAACAAGCCAGGAGACAAGTAAAATACCGGTAACCATTGCCAATGATTTCCTCTTTTCGAGAGCTGAAATGAAAGATGCCTCAAAGATGATCGATAGCTGGGCTGTTTCTCCCGATGCAAAGCGCATGGCTTTTGGTGCCCGGGGCGATATTTATTCAGTTCCGGCCGAGCATGGGATTACAATTAACTTAACTGAATCATCTGGCGTTCACGACAGAAATGTTGAATGGTCGCCCGATGGAAAGTATGTCTCCTATATTTCAGACCGGACCGGTGAGGATGAAATTTACATTCAAAAGCAAGATGGTACTGAACCCGCAATTCAAATTACCAGCAACAGCAGCAACTACAAATACAACCCGGTATGGTCGCCCGACAGTAAGAAACTTTTGTGGTCTAACCGTCTTCAGCAACTGCAATATGTTAATATTGATACAAAGGATATAATTTTGGTTGAGGAATGTCCGGTTGGTGAAATCAGGGATTATAGCTGGTCACCCGACAGTCGGTGGATCGCTTATCCTTTGCCAACGCAAGAAGAAATGAACAGGATTTGGATTTATAGTCTGGATACAAAAGAGAAAAAACCTGTCACCGATGGTTGGTATGCTTCCGGTGATCCGAGTTTTAGTAATGATGGAAAATATTTGTTCTTTACAAGTTCACGCGATTTTAACCCCATTTATAGTTGGACCGAATGGAATCACGCTTATCGCGATATGCTGAATGTTTATTTTGTAACCCTGCGTAAAGATGTTGAAAATCCTTTCCAGCCGGAGAATGATGTCGTTAAGGTTAAAGAGGAAAAAAGCCTGAAGAAAAGAAAGACGAAAAAGCAAGAAAGATGATAAGGGAGATAAAGATGAACCGGAAATATCAGAATCGAATATTGACATTGATTTTGATGGTATCATTGGGCGGATCATCAAACTGCCGGTTGAAGCCGGTATTTATTGGAATGTACAAGCCATTGATGGAAATGTGTATTGTACAATGGACAGGGCACAGGAAAAATCAGTGTTGAAACACTTTAATTTAAAAGATCAAAAAGATACTGAGTTGGGCGACTATGGCAGTTACCTGATCTCAGGCGATAATAAGAAGATGGTTGTGAATTCAAAGGAAAATATGCCATTATTGATCTTCCGAAAAGCAAGGTCAATGCTTCGGATTTTGTTGATTTGTCGAATATGAAAGTATGGGTAAACCTAAAGGAAGAATGGGAGCAGATCTACAATGAATCGTGGAGACAAATGCGTGATTTCTTTTACGATCCCAATATGCATGGCGTTGATTGGGTTGCGATTAAGGCAAAATATGAGCCTCTGATCCCTTATGTCAACAATCGAAATGACCTGAACTACATTATCGGGGAAATGATAGGGGAGCTAAATGTTGGCCATGCCTATGTCAATGGAGGTGATAAGCCAAATCCAGATAGGATTAAAACCGGTTTGCTTGGTGCTGAGGTTAGCAGGGATAAATCAGGTTACTACAAAATTGAAAGGATACTTAAAGGAGAGAACTGGACGAAGAATACCCGTTCACCTTTTACTGAAGTAGGAGTTGATGTAAAGGAAGGAGACTACATCATTAAAGTGAATGGCAAACCAACTTCTGATATGGTGGATTTGTTTGAATCACTTGTTGGACAAGCTGACAAGCAGGTTCTATTAACTGTTAATGATTCCCCCAAGCCGGAAGGAGCAAAGGATGTCCTTATTGAACCCATCGCAGATGAAGCCAATTTGTATTATTTCAATTGGGTACAAGGTAATATCGATTATGTAAATGAAAAAACTGACGGTCAGGTTGGTTATATTCACATTCCTGATATGGGCCCCGATGGGTTAAATGAATTTGTTAAACATTTTTATCCCCAATTGAAAAAGCGTGCTCTGATAATTGATGACCGGGGAAATGGAGGAGGAAATGTTTCCCCGATGATCATCGAACGCCTTCGTCGTGAACTGACCTTGATGCGCATTAGCCGTAACGGAGTTCCCCGTACAGGCCCCGATGGAATGCAGGTTGGCCCTAAAGTAATGCTGGTTGATAACTATTCAGCTTCTGATGGCGATCTGTTCCCCTATCAATTCAAAACCCTGAATATGGGAACCATTATTGGAAAAAGAACCTGGGGCGGTGTCGTGGGCATCCGTGGATCATTGCCCTTTATTGATGGTGGAGACCTGCGAAAGCCTGAGTTCTCTACTTATGACAGGGATGGAAAGGAGTTTGTTATTGAAGGCAGAGGGGTATCTCCAGATATTGAAATTGATAACGATCCTGCTAAGGAATATGCAGGAATTGATGAACAATTGGATAAAGCCATTGATGTGATCCTCGAAGAAGCCGAAAAACTGGCCGGAAGAGTTGCCGAAAGCTCCGGCATATCCTGATAAAAGCAGATAAAATTTTAAAGCCATCATTTTGGTGGCTTTTTTTTTATTTTTTGCGGAAATACTCTTTAATTCTAAAATATGAAATTAAACAACATAATATTAGTGCCTACTGACTTTTCAGAGGTTTGTCACAATGCTATTGATCATGCTGTGAAAATTGCTGAATCGCAGAAAGACCTGAGGGTTTGTATATATCACGTTATTGATAAAAATACACAGGCTTACTTTAAAGATGTACAAAGTCTTAACCAAGCGGTTGAAGACAAACTTCGCGGATTGATCAATGAGTTTCAATTGAAGCATGAAGTTGAAATGGAGTACGCATACGAAGAAGGAAACATCTTCGAATTAATTCATCAGAAAGCTAAAGAAATTGGCGCTAATTATATTATTCTGGGCACACATGGTAAAAAGGGCTGGCAACATTTATTTGGAAGTTATGCATTGAAAGTTCTTACCAAAGCTCAGGTTCCTACGCTGATCATTCAGAATAGAAAATTCATGGGTTATAAGAATGTCCTTATTCCGGTTAATTCATTTACTGAAGCTCGTAAAAAAGTAGGAATCGCATGCCGGATGGCAAAACGATACGGTAGTAAAATGCATATTTATAAAGAAATCGTTTCAGATCAGGATGAGATGAATCGGATCAATATCATCACTGCTCAAATTGCGGAAGAATTCAGAAAAGAAAAGGTTCCTTTCGATATTGAAATTTCAGAAGGAAAAAATGATTCGGTCAAAGGCCTGATTTATCATGCAGCTGCAAAAGATATTGATTTGATTATGATCTTAACCGAACCGCAGATCGGAACCAGTTATTTTAACCTGGGCCCCTGGAATGAAAAGATCATGTTCAACGAAGCACAAATACCTGTTTTGTGTATTAACCCCGTTGAACATAGCAAAATTTTCTTCAGTATGTAAGTGTATTAAAGGCCTAGTTCTGACAATACAGCTCCCGTAAGATCATGATCAGGATTGGTATAAATCCAACCTGACTCTGTGGTTTTTTCAAATACATAATCGTAATTCTTATCTTTACCTACCTTCGCTGCAGTTTCCAGGATTTTTTCACGAATGGGCTTTAATTTGGATTCTTCAATTTTCGAAAGTTCGCCTTCTCTCCCGAATTTTTGTTCCCTGTATTCTTTGGCAACTTTCTCTGCTTCTATAATTTCTTCTTGTTTTTCTTTTTTAATTTCATTTGTTAATAGTAATTCAGCTTTTACATACTCTTGATAGAGGTCTTCAACGGTAGCGAATTTTTTATCAACTTCAGTTCTCCAAACATTAACAAGTGAGTCAATTTCATTTGTGGCGAGTTCATATTCCGGCATTTTTTCCACTATCTTATCGGTTTCAATATAGGCCAGACTTTGTGCAATTGAAGCATTAAATGATAATACAAGCAATCCTAAAATAATTCTTTTCATCGTATTGTTTTTGAATGTTTATTAATTTTGAATTTGACAGTTTCAATACATATTTTAAGCCAAAATGAAAATTCAGGAAAAGAAAATCCCTTTTTGCTACATGTTTTTAAGAAATCAAAAGAAAAATTCAAATGCTTTTATCTATAAGTCAGTTGATAAGCCACAACACGGTTATCCCCAAAAGTTGGTACTAACAATAATTCTCTGTCGATGATGTACTCAATATCGGCAGCATTAATTCCCTGGTCTCCGGTATTAATAAGCTCAATAGGGTCATTTTCAGGGTTAACCAACTGAATTTTTCCCACCCAGTCAGAAATAATATAGTTTCCCTTGCCGTCTGCTTCCAGCCCATCTATTCCGCCTGTGTCGCCAATCAGTTGCCAAATCCTTTTGTCTTCAATTCGAACTGAAAAGATCCCGTTTTTAGTCCCAATCAGGATTTCCTTATCTTCATAAAACAAACCGTTCGGGCCTTGCAATTCGGAGTTTGTAAACCATGTTTCGAGCACACCTTTTTTGATCCGGTGAATTTTTGCTGTTGCCATATCTGAAACATAGATGGAACCCTCAAAGTCAACCGTAATATCATTAAGGAATTTTGCTTCGGCAACCGCATATTTTTTAATGATCACTGCATTTTCAATATCAATCTCCACGATTTCGTCGATGTCAGTTACATATAATTTGTTGTTGAAAATCCCCATTCCCTTTGGGGCATTTAATCCGTCAATCCATTTGAGCTGCAGTATTTCTCCTGTTAGGGATAGCCGGCTGATGAAACCATTTCGGTCTTTTTCTGTCGGATTGCCATCAATGCAAGATGCAAACAGGGTTTTGTCGGAAGGGTTGTAGCAAACCGATTCGCAGGTAGTCAATAGGTCTGCTGTTGCCCAGACTTTCTCAGCAACCACTTGTGGTTTATCAATCTCCATTTGTGCAGAAACTGGCTGGGTGGCCTGCGAAAGTGTTACTATCAAAAATGTAAGGATGTGTAAATGTCTCATGGTATATGTTGTTTTAATCAGAGCCTAAAATTAATAAAAACAAGATATCATTCGATACCCTGTCCACAGTTTATTTCAGGAAAAGATTACAAAAGAAGCAATTGAATGATTAATCTTCGGGTAAATAGAATGTTGTGGGTTGGTGGGGGCCAATAACAACCGTTTCAATGATCACATTCAGATGTGTTTTGTTCGGGTTGTTTTCCATCGCCGAAACCTCATACCCGTAGCCCTTTTCAAGGTCAAAAGAGATGGATTCACCACCGTTTAGCCAGAATTCATGATTGACTTCCTGACTATTCTCATCCACGCTTCTGATCGTAATATCATAAGTCGAAACCGATGGATTGTAAAGGATGAGTTGCCCGGGGTCAAGCTGTATTTCATCATCGTATGTGCATGAGGTCAGAAAGGAAATACCAAATGTGATCAGGAACACTGTTGCAAGGGTTTTTACTGTTTGTCTCATTTTCTTAATAATCTTCATTAATGTAGTGGGTTATACTGAATAACAATAAAATAGTTTCCAGTTGCAGAGATGGCGAAATAAATAAAAAATGAATTACCAGACGTTGATTGCTAATAATTTACTCGGGTTTGTTGATAAATTCGATGTAACAATCATGAATGGCCATATGAATTTGGTAGGAAGTGGAATTTAAGATGAATTCCGGTTCGAGTTTGCAAAATTTCATAAAATCTTCAATTAGCTGTTCATCTTTTAGTCCGGTGATATCTGCAACCAGGCTGGAATTGTAGATATTGGAAACCTGAAGTCTAATTTCATCCTGTTTGGTTGATCTTTCGAATTTTCGCTGCAATTTCCCATGCCTGCTAAGTTTATCATAAATCAGGGAGAAAGGGCCTGAAATTGTGGCCCCGGTAGATGGCTGCGGGGAAATTCCTGCCTTATCAAGGTGCAAATCAATCAGAGGTGTTTCTTCATCAAGTTCAAGTGCGATAAATTCACGCTTTAATGCCTTATATGTTGAGGGGTAGGGATAAATAACAACTTCCGACAGATTCACCGTATCTTTATCCAAAATGAATGTTTTGTTCAGACTGTATTCATTAACTTGCTGAATGATATAATAAGTTGTCCTGTATCCTATCGAGGTGAGCTTTATGGTGTCGTTTTGGGCTACATGTATCACGAATTGGCCTTCCCTGTTCGTAGTCGTTCCAAGGTGTTGATTGGTGTTGATAATGTTGGTATACGGCAACGATTCCCCATCGGAAGTTTTAACTTCTCCATACAACTTTTCGGAATGAACTGTTTGGCTCAGGCCTGCTGCGGCCGACAAAAAAAATATGATTACTATGAAGTATATCCTTTTCATAAATATAAAGCGAACACAAAACTAATAGTTTGAAACGGGGAATGAAAGTTAATATTTCTTAATTTGCTATATTCCATGGTTTGAATTTTGAAACCTTAACAAAACAGACCAATGTGATTTGATAAAAAAGCCTGAATCAGAACCGGAGATAATTTTCAATATCGGATTTTCTTGTTCCTCTATCTTTAATAAATAAAGAGACCTTTAAATGAAAGTCGAATTTAGTAACTTTGTATCCAATCGTGTAGTTAGGAGTATAAATAATGAAATCAGCATAGCATGTCGAAAAACAACAATGCAAAAATTGATGTCAACATAAATCTCAATGTCCGGGTGCTAGGCCCTTCGGCAACTCTTGCCATTAATGAAAAGAGCAACGAGTTTATAAAACAAAACCGCAATGTTTATAAACTCGGTTTGGGACAGTCGCCTTTTCCTGTGCCGGATGAAGTTGTAGAAGCCTTAAAGAAATATGCTCATAAAAAAGACTATTTGCCCGTGAAAGGCCTGCCTGAGTTGAGGGAGGCTGTGGCTGAATTCAACCAACGGGTTAACAAAATTAATTGCACAGCAGAGGATATTATGATAGGCCCGGGATCGAAAGAATTGATTTTTATTTTGCAATTGGTGTATTATGGCGATCTGATCATCCCAACTCCCAGCTGGGTGTCTTATTTTCCGCAGGCCCGAATTATTGGCAGGCATGTTAATTGGGTGCCGACCTTTGAGGAGAATGGCTGGCGGCTTACCCCTGAGAAACTCGATTACATTTGCCGTACCGACCCGGAAAGGCCCCGAATTGTAATTTTGAATTATCCATCCAACCCTACAGGGGCAACGTATAAAATTGAAAGGCTAAAGCAATTGGCTGAAGTGGCCCGAAAATACAAGATCGTTTTAATCTCTGACGAAATATATGGGATGATCCATCATCAGGGTAAGCATGTTTCCATTGCCCGCTTTTACCCTGAAGGAACCATCATCAGCAGCGGCTTGAGCAAGTGGTGTGGGGCCGGCGGCTGGCGGCTGGGTACTTTTACGTTCCCGAAATCTTTACGATGGCTGCAGGATGCCATGGCCATTGTTGCCAGTGAAACTTACACCGCTACTTCTGCACCCATACAATATGCTGCTATTACTGCTTTCAAGGGAAGTGAACAAATTGATCAATACCTCCGGCTGTCGAGGAGGGTGCTTAAAGCAATTGCGAAAGTACTTTCGGAAAAACTGGATCAGATGCATGTAACCTATCCCAAGCCAGAGGGTGCCTTTTATTTGTTCCCGAATTTTGAATTCTACAGAGAAAAATTGGCTGATAAAGGAATTTATACTTCGGTGGAATTTTGCAATCGCTTGCTTGAGGATACGGGAGTGGCCATACTTCCCGGTAGCGATTTTGGCCGCCAGCCCGAAGAATTGACAGCCCGGCTTGCTTATGTTGATTTTGATGGTGCCAAAGCCCTGGAAATGGCAGCAAAATTTCCCGACAACGGTTTGGATAAAGCTTTTGTAAATACCCATTGCACTAAGTTAGTAGAAGCTTTTAACAAGCTGGCCGGCTGGCTGTATTCTCTATAGATTGTTGTTTTTTTTCTGCATTAAAACTTAAAGCCAAATACCAGGCTGATATTGCTTAATGAAAACCTTTGTTGCTCTCTCTTGCTGGCTGCATTCGGGTTGTTGTTCTCCGATTCATTAAACGCGGCCTCATATTCAAAAAACCTTTCGTTGTAGGGGAGTGTTTCCAATTGGTCTTCACCCCGGTATTTATATTCAGTTAATTCTCCTTTTTTAGGGATGCATTTCAAGAGGTTATATCTGGCTTCCATAAATGCCCAAAGACCTTTCGTAAGCAAATATTCAGAACCAATGGCTGCAATTCCTCCAACTGAGGGAGCCATCGTGTATTTCAAGTTATGGGTCCAGTTTTCAAACGGGTAATAGCCGGGAATTGTGTTTACAAGGGTGCCTTTATATTCTTCATACAACCAGTTGAATCCTATTATGCATCCAAGTTTAATATAAGGGGAGATTTTCGGATTGCTACTTCTGATGATTACTTCTGGTGTAAATTGTAACGATTTGCTCGTCCAGTAATAGGTATGAGTAAACTTTGCAGCACCGTCCAAGTAATAGTCAAAAGAGTAATTCTCGTAATACTCTATTTCGGGCGACTTCCCTTTCGAATAATGTGCACCCAATTCAATAGCTATGTTTTTGCCGAATTTCTTTTCATATCCCAGTCCAAATGTTATTCCTTTTGAGCAGGAAAAACTGATCGCTTCAAAACCATAATTTGTATAACTTGTGTCGGGGGTTTCATAGTAGTAATAGGATTGGATATTGGCAAATTCGCCAGAAACTCCAAATCCATAACCAAATGATAATTTTAAGTGGTCTGATTGTGCATAAAGGCTCAAATAGGATAAATACAAAAGAAGCAGGCTGATTTTTTTCATGTGTTAATTCTTTGTTTTTTATTCATGTGGTCACATGGAATACGCCATGAAATAATCATTTCGGTTGTTGTGAAAGTTATTTCTCATGGCTATTTCATGAATTCAGTTTTGATAATTCTGATGTAAAAATAATAAAGCTGATAATAATCTGTACTTTTTTGTTTGAAAATTGATCTTGTAAAGTCGAATATGAAATGAAATTGCCAAAGCTAATACAAATAAGCAAATGGATCAAGCAACAGCAATTCTTTTTTTAAACATGCTTATCTGTAATTAATCTAATTATGATTAATTTTGCACGTGTAAATTGAACAATACGTTTCTATGACATACCTCAATACAATCATAACAGGGACCGGAAGCTACATCCCAACAGAAGTAGTGACCAATCCTGATTTCTCAGTAAATAAGTTTTACGATCTAAACAATGTAGCATTTGATCAACCTCATGACGAGATTTCGCAAAAGTTTCAGGCCATCACCGGTATCAGCGAAAGGCGCTATGTTTCCAGCGATTTGAAAGCTTCTGATATTGCCGCCATCGCTGCCCAAAGGGCCATAGAAGATGCCGGCATTGATCCGGAAGAACTGGATCAGATCATTGTGGCCCAGGATTTCGGAGATGTGATAAAAGATACCATTCAAACCGATATGGTTCCAAGCCTGGCCGCTCGGGTTAAATATATTCTTCAAATTGCCAATCCCAAATGTGTGGCCTATGATCTTGTATTTGGATGCCCCGGATGGATCCAGGGTGTTATTCATGCCGATTCCTTCATCCGTAATGGCATTGCAAAAAAGTGCCTTGTTATTGGAACCGAAACCCTGTCAAGGGTGATTGATATTCACGACCGGGATTCAATGATCTACTCAGATGGGGCTGGTGCCTCCATTATCGAAGCGGTGGAAGAGGGTACGAAAAGAGGCATTTTGTCTTTTTCTTCTGAATCCTATACAAAAGAGGAAGCGTATTACCTTAACATGGGTAAATCAAACATCGGCGACTCCGATCCCAGGGTAAGGTACATCAAAATGCATGGAAGGAAGATCTATGAGTTTTCGTTGAAAAATGTACCCGGTGTTATTGAGGAGTGTTTAAACAAGGCCGGACTTGATATTAGCGATATTAAAAAAATATTGATCCACCAGGCCAATGAAAAAATGGACCAGGAGATCGTGAACCGTTTATTTCGTCTTTATAAAATTAAAGATGTTCCCAACGACATTATGCCCATGAGCATTCAAAAACTGGGGAATAATTCGGTGGCTACTGTGCCAACATTGCTCGATCTTGTGAAAAAGGAGGAGTTCGACGGTCACATTCTTTCGAATGGTGATAATATTGTTTTTGCCTCCGTCGGAGCCGGAATGAACATCAATGCCATTGCTTATAAGTGTTAATGCCTTTCCTTTATTTCATTCTCAGTTTAAATTTCCTTAATCAGTTTTATTTCTAACTTTATTATTGGATTGTTAGCTCTGTGATGATATTAGAATGTCGCGGAAACAACTTAATCAGGTCATCCCGTTTCCCCATTTCGAAATCATCAAAATCAAATCCTGGTGCTACGGTGCGGCCGCTTAGTGTGAAAGAATCGGGTTCATTAACCTTTGCCGCAAACCAACAACCTTTAGGATCATCTGCCAATTGGGATTGCCCATTATGAAGAATATCCTCACCCCGACAATACCATTTTCCCCAGTTTTCCTGATGGGATAATGAAATAGATTGAAATGGGCGATCCCTCATAAAAATGCCAGATCTCATCCGATTTCAAACGGTGAAAGGCAGATATATCATTGCTTTCGAGTAAGAAGTATATTGAGGTTGAAAAATTCCTAAAGCTGTTGTAGCGATTAGGCAGTCCTTTTTTATGCATGAATTCCTGGCTGCGATAGACCTCCCTGAAGTATCCTCCTTCAGGATGCTTTTGAAGTTTCAGGTGGTCAATCCAGTTTTGTGCGTTCAAGACGATCAAGAGTAAATTATTGTTTTTAAGGATGTCTTCCATTTGTTCCTGCAATTCTTTGGCATTTCGTCCTGCCAATTCTGCAAAACCAGTTTCTTTCGAAGCAAAGATAATACCCCGGGAAGAATTAACAATTAAACCACATTGGCTGTTCAGTCCATATTTCGCAACCTCTTCAGGCTGCTACCCTGTGCACCCACACCGGGAACCAACAGAAAATGATCGGGAATGATTTTTCGAATATCCGAAAGCATTTCAGCCTGGGTAGCACCCACTACATACATCATATTGTCAGTTGTACCCCATTTCTTAGAGGCTGATAAAACCTCTTCGAATAGTCTTTTACCTGATTCCTTGTTTTCAATAAACTGAAAATCCATCGCACCTTTGTTGGAGGTGAGTGCCAGGAGAATTACCCATTTATCGGTGTATTCCAGAAAGGGGGTTACAGAATCAGAGCCCATATAAGGAGCTACCGTAACGCCATCAAAATCCAGGTTCTCAAGAAATGCCTTTGCATACATTTTCGATGTATTCCCAATATCCCCACGCTTGGCATCAGCAATGGTGAATACATCAAATTTTTCAAGTATTGTATGGTTTTTAAGGCTTTTCCAACCCTCCGTTCCACGGCTTTCATAAAAGGCCATATTGGGTTTGTAAGCGATGGTGTAAGCATTCGTATGATCAATGATCTGTTTGTTAAATTCAAAAACAGGATCGTCTGAATTTAACAGGAAGGGGGGATTTTAGAAATATCTAGAATCAGACCAACACATAAGAATGACCTCTTTTTCTGTATCAGTTTGAATAAATCTTTTCAGTTCATAAATTTGAAAATTTAAAGTGTCTAAAGTGTCTAAAGTGTCTAAAGTGTCTAAAGTGACTAAAGTGAGCTAAAGTTGGACAACTTCATTAACTTTAAGTACTCCAAACTTTAGCTCACTCAAAGTACTTCTTTTTACTCCACATCGGCTCTGAGCCTTTCTGCGTTTTCGGCCAACTGCAACTGGTCAATGATCTCCTGTATGTTCCCGTCAATGATGGAGGGCAGGTTATACATTGTTAATCAATCGGTGTTCAGTTACCCTTCCTTGCGGCCAGTTATACGTACGTATTTTCGCTGAACGGTCGCCGGTTGAAACCATGGTTTTCCTTTTTGATGAAATCTCATCTAAGTATTTCTGGTATTCAAGTTCATAGATTCGGGTCCTCAAAACCGACAAGGCCTTATCGTAGTTTTTATGCTGCGATTTCTGATCCTAAGCAGGTAGCCACATTCCTGTAGGAAGGTGGGTTAAACGAACAGCAGAATAGGTTGTATTTACCGATTGACCTCCGGGCCCTGAAGAACAGTAAAGATCTTTGCGGATATCATTGGGGTGAATCTCCACATCAAATTCATCGGCTTCAGGCAAGACAGCCACCGAGCCGCCGATGTATGAACCCGCCCTTGTGTTTCCGTTTTTGGTACACGCTGTACACGGTGAACTCCCGATTCGTACTTCATCTGGCCGTAAACGTCTTCCCCTTTAACTTCGAAAATAACTTCCTTGAAACCGCCAACAGTTCCTTCTGCAATATCCACAACTTCTATTTTCCATCTTTCGATTCGGCATATTTCAGATACATTCGATAAAGGTCACCTGCAAAAATGCTGGCCTCATCGCCTCCCGTTCCGGCCCTGATCTCAACAATCGCATTTTTTTCATCCTGCGGGTCAGCCGGGATCGGCATTAACCTTATCTCCTCTTCAGGCTCATCCTTAGCTCGGTAATTCGTTCAGCTCAAGCTTGGCCATTTCACGAATTCCTCATCCTTTTCTGTTTTGAGAATGTCCTTGGTTGATTTTATGTTATCGAGAATGTTTTTATATTCTTTATAGGCATTAACAACCGGTGTCAGGTCTTTATAATCTTTATTCAGCTTGATGTACTTTTTCATATCCGACATTACATCGGGCTTGTTCATATCTTCTTGTATAGCCATCCATCTTTTATGAATCGCTTCCAGTTTCTCTAACATATAATCAAAATTTACAATTGCGTGCAAAAGTACAATATTTTGTTGTTAACAAAATAATTAAAATCAATTACTTCAGTGTTTATAAACACATACGACAGATTATTGTTAAATTTGAAACATGATTTGGTTATGTTGTGAAAATGAATCGGTTTTAATGAAAGCAGTTTATGGATTTGCTTTGTTTAGAAAGGTTTTAATTTACATTATGCAAAATGATATACCTTATTTATGAAAAGCCTATTCTATATTGACATTTTCTGTTAATTTTTCTTGTTCCTTGTTTGTTCACGGGCAGATTGGTGACGGTGGATATCCACCAGGCCTGGACAGTAAATATACCAGTGATTCTTATGATGAATTGATTGTTTTGCCCCCTTCTATGGATTTAATTTCTGAAGAAGATTTACAGAATGATATCGCCGGAAGGCCAGACCCTTTGCCAAACTTATTCCTGTTGATATTTCAACCGGTAATTCGGGAGCCATGGCGAATACTTGATGATGGCAATCGTTTGTGGAGGTTGAAATTGAGCGTTTCTAAGGCCCTTGCTCTAGCCCTCTATTTTGATGCATTTGAATTGCCTGATGGTGTTCGCTTTTTTGTATATGATCATTCCGGAAATCAGGTATTGGGAGCCTTCACTTCTTCGAATAACCATGAAAGCGGACTGTTTGCAACCGCATTAATTATTGGGGAGGAGTTAACAATGGAGTTATTTGTTCCGAAAGATTCAACTGAGAAGTTCCGTTTTCATGTTTCTGATATAGCCTATGGATACAGGAATATTCCGTCAGTTGATGGAGAAAGAGGATTGCCTCCCGGGTTTTGTGAAGTAAATGTAAGAAATTGTTCACCTGAAGGGGATGATATGGCGGGATGAAAAACGAGGAGTTGTCAGGATACAAATTTTAGTTTCGGGTTCTGCATACTGGTGTACCGGCTCGTTGGTGAACAATGCCCGCCACGATTTGACACCGTATATTCTGACGGCTGACCACTGCGCTTTTCAGTTAGGACATTATGCTACTCCGGCAGATTTGCTCCAATGGGTTTTTATTTCAACCACGAGTCTCCGGATTGTGAAACCAATACCCGGGACCACCTAAGTCAATAACCGGAGCAGCAAAATAGCCAGTGGAGGAAACCGCGGGTTTTCGGGTTCTGACTTTACCTTTTTGCGCCTGAATGAAAATGTTCCTGAAAATTATAACCCCTATTTCAATGGCTGGACTGCCGATGGAGTAGCAAGCGAAAGCGGGTATGCATTCATCGTCCGGGTGGCGATGTGAAAAAAATATCGACCTACACAGGAACACACCACAACTTCTGCCAGCAAGGAAATGGTGTGCCATCGCATTGGGAGGTTTTTTGGTCGGAGACGTTTAATAACTGGGGTGTTACGGAAGGGGGTTCATCCGAAGATCGCCCTTGTTTGAACCAAGCGGAAAAATTGTTGGTACTTTGACAGGCGGCCTTGCTTCCTGTTATTCCCAGGAATCTCCTGATTATTATGGGAAGTTCTCATATCACTGGGAATCGAATGGTTCAAATGACACGCTTCGGCTCCAGCCCTGGCTCGATCCCGATAATTCCGGTGTCCTTAGCCTTGACGGTACGACACTGGGTGTTGATGAAAAAGAACCAGCGTTGCTTACCGATGTGGTTGTGTATCCAAACCCTGCAAGTGATTTTGTTTATTTGAAAATTGGTAAATTTGAAGCTGCAGAAATTAATATGACGCTATTTGACCTTTTGGGAAAACCAATAAACGATTATCGGTTCAATGGATCTGATGATGTTGTTATGATTGATGTATCAACTTTTCCTGAAGGCCTCTATTTTATTAAGCTTACTATTGGGAATCAAAATATTGTTAAACGAATTGTAAAAAAATAGATTTGAATTGTTTTTAAATTATATTTGTCAGGATTTCTGCAGGTATCAATTTTAGGAATCAATTGTAAAAAGAATAAAATTATTTAATCAATGGCAAAACCAGAATCTATTTTTGTAGTTGAAGATGATATTCTTTATCTCAACCTGATCAACAAAGAACTGGAAAAGATGGGCTATACCAACGTCAGTTCGTTTTCAACCGGCAGGGATGCCATGAACAACCTCGACCGAAAACCGGACATCGCTTTGCTTGACTATTTCCTGGAAAAGGATTTCACAGGAATGGATATTTTAAAGAAGATACAGAAACGCTTTCCTGACACACAAAGTATTTTTCTGACCGCCTCCGATGATGTTAACATTGCTGTGGATACCATGCGTAACGGAGCCTATGATTATATTGTAAAGGGTGATACTGCTTTTATCAGGATCCGCCATTTGCTGAAAAAGATATCAGAAGAAAATGAACGCAAAGCCAAGAGCCGCTCCATCATCCGCTTTCAGATCATTGTTATCATTGCCATCATCATGATCTCCCTGCTGGGAATTTTGTATTTCCATTACTTTATTAATTAGTTCCATTGGAAAACAGAGAAGCCGGGCATTGAGCTCTTTCTATTTGATAATGATTTTCCCCTTACCCAATATTTCTTTTTCCGCAGATAACTGATAATGATAAATGCCTGAACTCAGATCGGTTTGAAACTGAAAGGACCTTCCTGATAAGTTTGCCCTTGAAAATACCTGAACACCCAACATGTTGAATAGTGCCAGTTCCCCATTGTGCAGGTTTTTAGTTCCATTTAATCGCACATTGAGAACTGACGAAGCAGGATTGGGAAAAACGGTAAGAGCATACTCGTTTTCAATGATTTTAATGGCAGAGGACAAACAACCTCCCCAATTGTCAATAAGCACCTGCAAGGAATCAATGGGGTCGATCCCATCAGGGTCGAAGCTACGTTCAAATCAAGATAAAGCATATCCGGCGGGTCGTTGAGTTGTCCCACCCGTAAAAAAGACGACAAGGAAGAAACACCATCGTCGAGGCAGCGTGTATCGGCTCAATTACCTTGGCACCTTGCAGTGCAGCCATCAGCCTGCAAGCCAATTCTCCCTCGGTATTCAGGAAGCGGGCTTCCATCGAATCAAGGATTTGCTGCCCAAGCAAAATATTTCCCTGTATGGTATAATTGGGCCCGATAATATGGTTTTTATAATCATCACAATTGTGTCCGGTATAAGCTGCACATCTGGCTTCCCCTGAAAAGGGGTTGAAGTCAACTACACCATACTGCCTTTGATGCGGATTGTTTTGAGCGTCATTAGCCACAACGGAATCTACAATTTGCTGGGGCGAAAGTCCCTGTAGCATCAATTGATGAGCATAGTTTTGATTTGCGGCCAGGTAATATGCCTGAGTATGTATTACCCCTTTCCCCGGGATTACATCACTTAAAATGTAACAGCCCTGGGGTATTTGTGGTGCTCCAATGCAGGATGCACCGGCACTGCCAACTTCTCCGGTTATGGTATCTACAGCACAGATGCTGAAGGTGTCCTGCGCATTGATGAAGGTTGATATAGCAAGAACCAATACGACGATCGTTATCCTTTTCATGTGTTTGTTTTTATTGCAAAAATAGTAAAATCCTCCATTGCTGGTTGGCTGACGCTCCGCTACACTGTTTCGAACGGCTTAACGGTTGAGCAGGGCATCGGAGTTGCCAAGTAAGCTGAAGGTTTGACAGCTTGCAGAACGCTGGCAAACCCAAGCAAGTGAGCTTGAAGCGGGAATCTGTGGTTTGTGATGAGGAAGATTAAGTAAATATTCGGGTAATTAAAGTAAATAATGGTGAAAAATTAATAAATGATTCAGTAATTAAGGTAAATATTGATGTAATTGAAATACACAATTCAGTAATAGAAGTAAATAAAGATGTAATTAAAATAAATAATGATGTAATTAAAGAAAACAATGATGTAATTATAATAAACAATTCAGTAATTAA
The DNA here is from genome assembly GCA_041393255.1 of Bacteroidales bacterium. Lineage (GTDB taxonomy): Bacteria > Bacteroidota > Bacteroidia > Bacteroidales > JAADJA01 > JAADJA01. Next base: position 34,072 of record JAWKKM010000037.1, read on the forward strand.
AGAAAAAAATTAAGAAAATAATAAAAATGTTTAAATAAATAAAGTAAATTGATAAGAAATTATTGAAAGTTTAAAGCCTGAAACTTCAGATAATTGATAAATGATTGGATTTCAGGTTAATTCTTTTTTTTTTTTGAGGCGCTATTCTTACTGTCGGGTGACTTTGTGTTTTTTGTGGCATGGTTATTACGCAGGGTTTCAGAATGGATACACAAAGTTTCAGAAAGATGTGTGAAATGATGGAAGAAAATGAATTGTCAGGTGTTATAACCGGATGGGCCATAGAAGTGCACAGGTAAGCTGGTGCGGGATTAGCATCGTAAGCCTATCAAGAATGTTTAAATTTTGAACTCACGAATAAAGGTTTAAACGTTATTGAGGAAAAACCGATGCCGATTGTTTGTAAAGGTATTGAAGCTGACGTTGCTACACAGTAGCAAGTCTATCGCCAATCATAAAAAGGTTGCCACAGATTCACAGATTAAAGAAAAAAAATAAAAATGATTTTCGCGGTAAACCAACCAAGGTTTGTATATAGCGCAGGAAAACGGGTTTTCAAAAGACAAACAGAAAAATGAGGCTGTATAACTGAAATTAAGCAGGTTTGCATTGGCAAACCTGTTTGGTATCAGTATACTTTTTTGTACATAATGAGTGGAAGAACAGTGATGTTGTGAGAACCTTCGGACTTTACGGGATTGTATTTATTTAGAGCTTATTCGGAGGGTTCGTGAGGTGAAGCCGGGGCTCTTTCGTGCCTGATCCTGGACTTGATAACGGTAGCGGTGTAGTCGCCTGCTTTTTCTTTGTTATCGTATTTGTAAAGCCTTTTTCCCACATCCAAAATTTCGGCAATGATCATCCAAAGTTCGGTGATGATTTGGAGATTGGCCTGGACTCCGGCCTCTTTTTCGTCCATTTTGAGGTTTTGCTGGAGGTTGGAGCTCCTGATTGAAGCGGTGAGTGATTGTAACTGAGCGAGGGCTTCGGGAGTAAACCCCTGAGCGGTGAGGGCAGCCATGTTGTTGCTGGTATGGGTAAGTGTGATGGCAAGCTTGTCGAGCAGGCCTTCGACATCTTTGGATCTTATTTTTTTCCTGATCTCTTTAATGCCGAAGTCGGCGGGGGCCACATTGAGGCTGTCTTTGGCCAGGTTGACATAGCCTTCGAGCCTTGTTATCAGGGGATGAGCTGTCAACATCGTTGAAGAATGATTTTATTTGCTTTTAAAAGTGCAATGTATACCTTGGTATTTGTTTTTTTTCTTCCACGCTTTTTACTTTGGTGGCAATATCGGAGCTAAAGGCGGCATTGTACTTTGGTGAAAACGCCTCAAAATCGGCGAGGTCGCGTGTGAAACTGTCATTGACCATAGCGGCAACGACAGATACTTCTTCTAATCGAAACGGGATTCCTTTCATTGTCTTTTTATTAATTATGGATTTTTTGTTTAAAAATAGGTGAGGCTAAAATAAAAAGCATCTTTGTTTTTTTACCAAATTTTTTTTTTATTTTTTTATTTTTCTGACTGGGATGCAAGTTAGCATCAGTTGTTGCATGGGCCGAAGGCTGCTTCGGGGAACGGGAAAATTTTATTTTGATCTTAACTTTCGTTGAATTAATTTAGCTGCACTAAAGAGGCAACTACCAATTTGGCAAAACTTATACCCACTACAGAGATTACTAAAGCAACTGTAGCGTTTTTTTAAACGTTTAATTTATTTTGATCCGGATAACCCATGATACTTTTAAATGAAATAAAAAGAATCCAATACAAACGCTTCTACACGAATAAAAAACAGTATAATAGTGATTTATACATTACAGGCCATGGTGCCCAAAGCAGAAATAAGCGCCATAGGGTTTCGTTATCTGGGAGTTGGCGTGCATTGTAAAACTAGGGAAATTAACACAATTTAAAATTTATATTTAATCCACTTTATAAAATTGATTTTGGAAATATGATAACTTAACCGTAATGAAAAGACACTAATACTATCACTTTTTTACCTTACCCTTTTAACTGCTTATTGCCAGGATGTTACGAAAGAGGGTGAAGAAAACAACTCTGCAGCACAAGCCAACAATCCACTTGCTAATATGACTGCACTCAACTTTCTAACTACTATTCATCAAAACTAACTGATGCACCTGCTGTGCATATATAAATACTTCATGGATAAGGTTTGCCAAACCATTTGCCAGTGGGAAAGTACTGATAAGATTATCCCAACCAATAAGTACTATCGGAACTCCTGACTCCGTCACCCCGGTTCAGTCAATGCAGTGAATGGGTTGGGCGATTTGAATGCATTTGTTTCCTATAATTTATTTCTAAACCAAATGCAACAGTTATCGGCCCTAATATTACCATGCCCACAGCAACTGAAGATTTATTGGGAACCGGCAAATAGCGAGGAGGGATTTGCCTTTGTAGCATTCGTTGTACAATCACCCGTTTTACAACTGGGTGGTCTCGTGCCTTGGCGAGCAGCTTTTGCCGGTGATGAAGGCGAGGCCAGAAACCAACGTAGCAGCCATACAGCCGTTCTACTTTTGGCAGGCTCGGAAAGACCTATTTGAGGCGCACCTATTTGGATTTTCGACTTCGAGAATGATACTTACAGCACGCCATTAGCACTAGGTATTGGGAAAGTTGTAAAGGTTGGAAGTACAATGTTTAATTTATTCATTGAACCGCAGTATTCAGTATTGCATAAGGGTACGCAACACAGTTTCAGGTTTTTACGGGAATTAATTTACAATTCATAAATCATAATTAATAGGCCAAAGACATAAGATTCACTCTGACTGATTTATAGCAACATATTTATTAACTTTATTAAATGTATGATTCAATGAAAACAAATTATCAAGAAATGAAACGACAACTTTTTTAAGTTTGCGGTTCCTTTATTGGTCACCTTTATTGCAGGATGTAATCAAAACAAATCAACCAACTCATCGGAACCGACTGAAGAGGAGTTGATGCGCGGCTTCAAAGGTAAGATCGCGCTGGATGTTCGCGATTCTAAATCGGATTGGGATCCATTCGTCCCACCAAAAGCTCCGAAAGACGCGCCTAATGTTCTCTTTATTTTGTACGACGACACGGGTCTGGGGCTGGTCACTATGGCGGTGGAGTAAGCATGCCGACGCTGGATCGTCTTGCTGCAGAAGGATTGACCTACACCAATTGGCACACCACCGCCTTGTGCTCGCCGACACGTTCCACATTGCTAACCGGCCGCACTCACTGGATTAACGGGTATGCCAATATCAGCGAAGGCTCGGACGGCTACCCGGGCAAGAGCGCTCGCATCCCCAAACAGGTAACGACCATAGCAGAAGTGCTGCAGGATAACGGTTACGCCACTTTGTGGCTCGGTAAGAACCATAATGTGCCCGAACAGGATGTGGCGCCAGGTGCTTATCGCGGCGAATGGCCGCTGAATAAAGGTTGGGACCGGTTCTATGGTTTCCTTGGCGGAGAGACCAACCAGTGGTATCCTGATCTGGTCAAAGACAACGATTTTATCGAGCAACCGTATATGCCCGAGGATGGTTATCATCTATCCAAGGACTTAGCTGATCAGGCAATTGAGATGCTTCAGAAATAAAAATTCATCTAACCCATCAAGCTTTCTATATGGTTTTGCCCGGGTGCTAACCATGCACCACATCAGGTACCCAAAGAATGGATTGAGAAATACAAAGGCAAATTTGACGAAGGATACGATGAATATCGCAAGTGGGTGACCCAGCGTATGAAGGAAAAGGGCATTATTCCTGAAAATACAGTTAACACCGCATTCAATCCCTATCCGGAAGACGTAGCCAATCCATTGGATTACGTACGCCCCTGGGATTCCCTGAACGACGAGGAGAAATTGCTTTTCAGTCGTATGGCTGAAACTTGGGCAGCCTTTTCATCTTACACCGACTATCAGATCGGTCGTATTATAGACTATCTGAAAGAAACAGGTCAGTACGAAAACACCATTATCATGTACGCTGCCGACAATGGGACCTCTGGGGAAGGGTCGCCAAACGGTTCCGTAAACGAAAACAAGTTTTTCAATAGTTTTCCTGATGATCTCGAAGAGAATATGAAGTACATCGACAAGCTAGGCAGCCCTGACACTTACCAACACTTTCCAACAGGCTGGGCTGCTGCCTTCTCGGCACCGTTCAAATTCTTTAAGCGTTACTCAAATTACGAAGGAGGTACTGCAGATCCGCTCGTTATTTGTTGGCCTAAGGGTATAAAAGCACGCGGAGAGTTGCGCCACCAGTACCATCATTCAACGGATATTGTACCAACCTTGCTCGAAATCATCGGCCTCGAGATGCCAGAGTATAATCACGGAGTGAAGCAGTATCCGGTTTATGGTGTTTCTATGAAATATACCTTCGATGCTAAACCAGTCGATCCAACGAAAAAACAGGTTCAAATTTACGAGATGTTTGGTACACGGGGCATCTGGAAAGAAGGTTGGCATGCATCTACTAGGCATGCTCCAATGAGCAACAATGGCAATTTCGATCAGGACGAATGGGAGCTTTACAACATGGAAGAGGACCGTTCGCAGTCAAACAACCTCGCCGATAAGTACCCGGATAAGCTGAAGGAGCTGAAAGATCTCTGGATGGAACAAGCGAAACAGAACAACGTGCTTCCTTTGGACGATCGTTTTCCTGTAACAATTGCAGGACTTCCGCGACCCAGCCAGGAGCCAACTCGCGACTTATACACGTATTACCCAGGTACGCAACCAGTACCCGAAGGCGTGGCGGTCAACGTTCGTGGCCGTTCGTACAAGATCCTTGCTAATGTTGAAGTCACGGAAAATACCGAGGGGGTGATCTTCGCTCACGGCTCACGCTTTGGAGGCCACACGCTGTTCTAGAACGAAGGCTCTACTATGTGTATAACTTCTAGGCATCCAGCGGAACAGGTCTTCGAATCCAACGTGACATTTAAGCCTGGTAAATACACGGTGGGTATGGAGTTCGAGAAGACAGAAGCAGGCAAGAATGGAAGTCCTGGGTGAAACTAAGCTCTATATCGACGATAGGTGGTGGCTTCCGGTGGAAGATGCGTACACAGCCGGGCAAGTTTACCCTATCTGGTGATAAGCACTCCTGCATAGGCTACGATAGCGGTGACGCGGTGAGTGGATTGTACAAGTCCCATGTTTACCGGTGGTGAGATAAACAGGGTGTAGCGGTAACAGTTAAAGGCGAGCCCTACGAGGATCTCGAAGGTGACAAGCGCTTGATGATGAAGTGGTAAGCTGGATAAAGGGTGAAGTAGCAAATCACCTTTAGAAAGTTTATTTTATTTGCGGGACTTTTGTAAGAATCCAAAATAAGGGCTTGGAACTAAAAGACAAAAAGTTTTGTGTAATAATAAATCAACGACACGCCAACAATGTATAAACGTAATGCAAAGGAGCTTTTGCTAAATATGATTGATTTACCTTTCGATATATTGTAAATGTTAAATTGAAAAGCAATTGAACTGAAATCCCCGCACTACGCTTATACTTACCGTTGGGAGCACATGCTGAAATCAATGATTTACATGAAAAAGATTTTTAATTCATTACATTTTGTCATATTTGTTAATAAATATTCCTTACTATATTTCATACTATATAGTATGATTTGTATTTTTTGTTTTTTAAAAATATTTCTATCAATGGACAGAAAAATTATGAAATTAAAAGACAAAGATTCAAGGAATAGTTGCTGGGAGAAGAGTTCAAAAAATTCTTGACGATATTGACAGGCTTGTCAAAATGTTTCAAATCCGTAACAATTACGAATTCGACTCTAATGATGTTAATAAAATGATGAAAGCAATAAAAGAAAAAGTAAAAATCCTTGAAAGGTTGCTTTACGTCTAACACAAGCACAACAAAAAATACATTCAATTACAGATTAGATTATGGAGAAATTATTTAACAATTTGCTTGAAGCAACCACAGCGAAAGAAGTAACAGACATTCTTGAGAGATTCTAACAGAAGATTATGATATAGAATGGAAACCTGTAGGAGGACGAGGGAACAATCAGTCAACCATTAACATGGGTACTGATGCAGCAGGTAGTTGTTGAAGGATTACTAACTCAATTGATGCAGTACTTGATCTTGAATGGCACAAAAGGGTTGTCCAGAAGATATCGACAATCCTAGACTAGCAGCGGAAAGATGGTTTGGTATTAAAGATGGTAAGCTCCGAACCATAGATGATGCAACAGATAGAAATATACAATCATTGGCAAGAAAAATTCGTGTTACACTCAAAGATTCAGAACGTGAAGATTTTCCAACTGTCGAAGTCCGTGACCATGGGACAGGAATTAGGGGTGAGGATTTTTCAAAGACAATTTTAAGCTTAAATGATGACAATAAAATTGACGACTACATCAAATGGGGGCTTATGGGCAAGGTGGTTCTACAGCCTTGTCATTTAACACCTTTACAATTATTGTCTCACGACCTCATAAAATTCTCAACAAAGGGGATTCAACTTCATTTTCGATAGTAAGATTTAACAGTGGAGGATTGGGACAGAGAAAATTGGGATGGTATGAATACTGTGTAGGATCAAATCAATTACCACTTTCTGTAAACGTTGATAAAGAGATTTGAACCTGGTACACTAGTCCGTCATATTGGTATGGATATAGGAAAGTACACTGCAAAAATGACCGGACCTACTTCCTCATTATGGTATTTGGCTCATCATTATATGTTTGACACAATTCTTCCATTCACTATTTCAGGTGAAAGACAAAAAGATTTGAATAAGGGAAGAATTGAAAACAGGAGTGTATTAGGCAACAATAGACGTCTTACCAGGAGGAGGTGATGAAAGATACTTAACTTAATATTTACAGAGATGCTACCTTGACTTTTAGAAGATGGAAAAGTCACTCTCTACTATTGGGTATTAACAATTGAAGAGGAAAAACCTTGGGAAAGAATTAAAAACTATTCCCAGGCATCTCAACCTATAATAATAACATTTAATGGTCAAAAACAAGGGCATCTATTAAACACTGTCATTAAGCAGGAACTTAAATTGCCATTTTTAGAGAAATATTTAGTTGTCCAGATTGAATGTGATCAACTTGATAATGAATCCAAGAGACAGTTGTTTAGTAGTACGAGAGAAAATACACGTGATACTTCAATAAGGAAAGAACTAGAAAAACTTGTGATAGACACATTGAGTGCTGATGACGAATTAAAGAGACTTGATAAAGAAAGAAGAGATAGATATTTGAAAAAAGATGAGATCGAAGTTCTAGATAAGCTTCGAAAAAGATTGGCTTCGAGGATAAATCAATACATAAAAGCTTCTGGAGGTGGAACTGGAGTGAAAGCAACAGAAACTGGAGAAACTGTGAAAACAAAAAAACAACCTCCAATTCCAATAAATGATCCTCCTACCTTTATTGAGATAACAACACCAAATGAAAAAGAAGTATACCCCGGAAAGACATTTAGTATAAAGTTTAAAACCGATGCACATCCAAATCTATTTACTAATCCCGATTGGTTTTTTGCCGTAATAGAACCCCATTCCTTTGGTAGTTACACAGGTAGTGCTAGGGTGGTAGATGGTTATGGAATTGCATATTTCAAAACGAGAGAATCTGTTGAAATAGGTCAGATTGGCACGATAACATTGGAATTAAGACCCCCTCGGCAAAAAACGCTAAGTGATACTATTGATATTATCGCAGTTGAATTTCCTGAGGACTCAGATTCCACAAGTTCAGGTAACAAAAATGCACCAAATATTGAAATAATTCCTGTTAGTGAAAATGATGCATACTATAAAGATCATAATTGGTCAAATCGAACAGTTGCAGAAATTGCAGACGAAGAAGAAGCAGTTTACATTTATATTAATGACTCCAATATAAACTTAACCAAGCTTATTGAAAGAGCTCAACAATACAGTACTCAAGCAGTTGAATCAATTAAAAATAGGTACAGAGAACATATTGGTTTTTGTGCTTTCATGATTGAAAAAAATAAAGTTGAAGAAAATTTAATGTTTGATGAAAATCAATTGCTTCTACACCTGAACATGTTGAAACTATAAAGAAAGCAGATCTAGAAAATGGTTGTGAAACTGTGTGTGGTATGATCTCCGATTTCTTTGACTACATAAGAACAGAAACAGCAGAAGATTGATGGCTCCTAATTCAATTTATGAGAACTTGTTTCTCCATGGGCAAAGAATAGTGCTAAAGAATTTGATTCTTGGCACTCAATGTGTTCCTATCTTGGCGCTTTTCCACCATCACTAGCAAACTATTTTATTAAGTATTTTACAAATAGAAGGAGATTTGGTCTTTGATCCATTTGTTGGACGAGGGACTACTATCCTTGAGGCACGTCTTTTAAATCGACATTCACTAGGTTCCGATCTAAATCCAATTGCGCTTGCATTGAGTAATGCGAAGAATTCAAATACCAATCCAAGGAAATTAATGATCGTATCTCAATTCTTGAAAAGAAATATGACGAAACTTTATATCAACCTGAAGCTAATGCACAGCCCTCTGAAGTGCATTTAATATTTCACCCTAGAACTTTGGCTCAATTAATCTATTTAAGAAGAAAGTTATTAGAATCTGACAATTTAATAGATAAATATCTTGTCGGAATTATTTTGGGCGTCCTCCATGGTGGTGAGCGAGCAAATGGCACTTCTGGATATGCTTCTATTGATATGCCAAATACATTCAGCATGTTCCAGATTATGTTAGAAGGTTTGTCCAGAATAATCAACTAAATAGGTTTATCGGGATGTTTTTGCACTAATGCGAGAAAAAACTGAACGATTATTTAAAAAACATAATGATTTATTCCAAACAGGTAGCATTTACAAAGCTGATGCAAAAACACTGTCTTCATTGGCAGAATTAGATTCATACAAAAAGAAAGTGAATTTGATATTAACTTCACCACCTTATCTTGGAATAGTAAACTATGCCAAACAAAATTGGATTAGAAGCTGGTTTTTGAATCAAAATCCAATTGAAATATCAAATGAACTTGATGATGATTTAAATTTAGATGAGTGGATTGATTTTTCAAAGCAGGTTATTCTAGAACTTAAAGATTTTTTGACGAAAGATGGAGTTGCTGTTTTTGTAATTGGTGATGTTGCTAAGTCAAAAACTAGTGTAATTCCTTTAGCTCGTGAATTTGCAAGAATGGTGAGAGAAAACCATATTTTTAAAAACATTTGGTGTGTTAATGATGCAATATCAGAAACAGATAAAACTACAAGAATTTGGGCAGATACGAAAGGCAAAGCAACAGCTACGGATCGTATTGTATTTCTATCAGATATTAATCCTTTCAAAAGAATTCGAATAATTCAGAAGTAAAAAATACTTGATTACAATTTCGTTAAAGAAAGTACAGAATATATTTTAGGAAGTAAATATTGAAATTAAATAAAGCACGATGCCCCAACATTGGCTATACGTAATGCGGGTGAAAGTGCTGTTTTGAAAGCATTGACATTAAACAAACTTTTCGGTAATCGGACAGTGAAGTGCCTTGAAAACCCGCACTACGCATAGCCGAGACCGTTAGCAACAAGGCGAAGGCCGCCGCACATTTAAGCACATTTGGTTTTTGCCAAAGCAAATGCCGACAATAAAAAACCAAAAGAGCTTAAATTGGGGCTGATAAAAAAAAGAAAATTGAAAATAAATTAAAGAACCAAAACCGAATTGAAATGATTAAAGTGATTATCGTTGACGACCACCCGTTAATGCTAGACGGAATCAGAACAGCCTTAAGTGATTCCAGTGAAATAAAAATAATTGGAGAAGCATTAAATGGCAAAGACTTGATAAAATTGCTTGATATTCATATCCCCCACATCATTTTACTCGACATTATGATGCCCGAATTGGATGGGATCGATACCTTGAAAATTGTGAAAAAGAAATTCAGTGATGTTAGAGTTATTATTCTTACTCAGTTTAGAGAAAGACGGTTTATAAAAAATTGTATTGCGTTAGGTGCTGAAGGATTTTTGATAAAAGATTGTGGAGGACCTATCCTTAAAGAAGCAATTATTACTGTTTACAAGGGAGGTACATACTTTAACTCAAATACTTTCAGAAGAAATCAACTGCATGAACATTTAAAACCAGATAATCTTTCAAAAAGAGAGTATGAAATACTGACTTTAATAGCTGGTGATAAACAATGCAAAGAAATTGCAAATATTTTGAACTTAAGCATAAACACTGTAAGAACCTACCGAAACCGTTTATTGAATAAATCCGGAAACAATACCCTTGCTGGTTTGGTTCAATGGGCAAACGACAATAATCTGATATAGCATTTGTCATCAAAATGATGACAAAATAAATTTCAGCTTGTCATCAAAACGATGACAAAAAATAAATTCATCTAACTTATCTTGGCAGCCAAATAATAACATTAAAAATGTTAGAAATGATTTGCTCTGTAAAGCCTATTATATTAAAACCTCCTTAATTGAAAAAATAAAATCTTCGTATATTTACAGGAAATAAAAAACTAATATCATGAAAGCGAAAAAAACCTTTCTTGCAGCATTGTTAACCATTGTCTTTGGATGTGTAACATCATACTCGCAGCCCCAATGGAAATTCCATATTGCCTATGAGGATGCCACAGGCGCAAAAGACACCATGTGGTTTATATGGGATGAAAGTGCAACCTTTTTTGGAATAGATACATTATTAGGTGAAGGAAATGTTCAATTTGATTACGATGTTTTCAATGTCTGGGCACTGACTTGGGGTATTTATCCTGAATTTGATACTACAAAAGTAATAGCAATTCCTTATAATGAATATTTTGAAGTAATAGTTCATGCATTTAATTTTGAACTTCCAATTAAAATTAGGTGGGACACATCCCTGTTTCATGCATCATTTTTACCTCCTGAACCGGTTGGATGGGTAAATTATGCAAAGATGGAAAGTGACTATTTCTTTTTAGCTGGAAATGACCCTGGCAATCATAATTTTGATATGACCATAATTGATTCAGTTATTTGCCCTGATCCAAGTATCACCGATCCCTGGTTTTGGAATCCTGCTATACATTTTCCCTGTTGTATAATGATACATCAGGATCCAAATACAGAAATTGAAACAAATACTGTGGAGAAATCTCAGATTATATTGTATCCTAATCCATCAAGACATTTTCTAAAAATTAAAAGTGCCAAAAAACTAAATCGAATTTGGATTTCGGATATTTCCGGTGCGATAGTTTATCAAAATCATTTATGTACCAACAATTATTCAATTGACATTTCATTTTTAGGAAACGGAATTTATTACATATTCTTAATTAATTCACAAAATCAATACTATCATGAAAAATTTATTAAAATTGATTAACATAGCAATTTTATTTTTTACTCTATGTTTTCAAGCGTATGTTCAGGATGTTATCCCAGAAGATTTTGAGATAAATCCTCCAATTAGTGAAAGTATTCCATATGCAAGTGCATATGGGTGGTATTTACCAGCACATGGAACCGTGAGGATTCTGGTCATATATGCAGAGATAGAATATGATGTTGGAACTGATCCAGATCCTGCCTCAAACCAAGATGAATGGATGCCTCACTCATTACCTAACTGGGCTGATGATCTTTATGATGTAAATATTCCTACAGGAACTGCCCAAGGGCTTGTAACGAGATATTTTCAGGAAGCATCTTCAGGACAATTTAATCTACTTGGCGATTATTTATTGGCCCCTGACAATGGAGGGATTTTTTCGGTGCTTAGAAGCCAAATGAGCAGTGATAAATGGAATCACAATGCATTATTTAATGAGATTAATCAAACAATGAATGGTAATTTTATTACTGCAAATGGATTAAATAGTGTTGATTATTTTGATAATTGGACGCATGTTCCTGATAATGAACCTGGGTTACCAAAAGAAACTCCCAGTACCGATAATCCTTCAAAAATTGATCATATTATGATAATTTACCGTAATCATTGGTATTTTGACAATATTGGCGGTACAACAACTTGGGAAATTTACAACAATTATACTATTATTGGATTCCCGGAAAGTTCGTGGAGCGTCATGGGAGCCAGAGATGTGTTAAAAATAAGTGTTCCACGTCATGAGTTTGCTCATATTATCGTTGGTGGAAATGATTTTCATGCAGGAGGAGGAGGAAGCCATACAAATTATTTTATTCCACGGGCTGGTGGATGGAGTATATTAGGATTACATGGAAGTTCTCTGCAAACATGGAATGCATGGGACAGGCAACGATTAGGATGGAAGGCTCCAGGTAATGTGTATAATCCTTCAGCACGCAATTCAAACAACACCCTGGAAGTAAGCGGAAACCTCGATGCAACTGATCCTACAGACGCAGGGATATATTATTTGCGCGATTTTGTTACTACCGGAGATGCTGTACGGATTAAGCTTCCTTTTATTGATCCCGGCACCGAATTCCCCGAATTCATATGGATAGAAAACCATAATGGAATTGATTTAAATGGCAGCCCTTTTGACAAATGGCAATGGCAGTCGCCGGATGTGCCTTGCATACAACCTCATATTCCTGGGCTAATGATGTATCTTCAAATCGATAAAGAGATCAGGGAATCAGCAATTTTTGGTGAAGTTTGGGGAGGACATGCAGGATATATCAGGCCTTTAACCGCTGACGGTTACCACGACAGGGACAGGGAAGAGACTACAGTTCAGAATACTTGTATCGATTGGGGCCAGCAACATGCCTTTATTGAATTATATCCCAATTCTCTTACCGGTGATACAGACCAGGGGCATTACGCTTGGGACGCTAATGATGACGATATGATCAGGTATGAGGATGAGCAGGTTAATTATGTTGAAAAAATTGGGGAAGAATACCACAAAAACCTTGTCCAGTATGGACATACTTCACATGTTTTTACTTTGGAAGGTAACAAAAAGGTAGGAATAAGCACAAATCCATCAGCTGCTTCAATGATGAATATGGTGGGCAAAGATAATCCTGAACCCGGTCAAAAGAATTTAAGGAAAGTCTATCTAAATGGTGTTTCAATTGAAATACTGGAACAGAACTCAAATGGAGTTAAAGTAGAGATTAAATTTGATGATGTGGATGTTGTCAATGATGTCCGGTGGTGTGCAGATACAATTGTACTATCACCTGTTCAGACTTCAAGTGGATATTCTTTGAACTTAGTATCAGGAAACACAATTTTGCTCAACCAGAACCTTACAGCAACAAGGATGCGTAACCCGGTAGTGTTTGAAGGTCGAAAGATTTTTGCTTCACCCACTCACTTCACTTGCAGGCCCGATTCCTGGTTCCACATGGAGGCCAATTCTACTTTAACTTTAGAGGATAACAGCACTTTTATTTTAGAAGCAAATTCAATGTTTGAAATGGAACCAGGGGCGATTATTAACCTGAAAGACGGAAGTGAATTTATCCTGCAAAACGGAAGCCTTATGGAGATCGGAAATGGTTCTCAAATCACATTTGAGGATAATTCAAGCCTGATAGTTGAAGAAGGAGCTACCTTAATAGTTGGTGACCTGGTAACCTTCAATTCATTACTGGATAATTCTGAAATCCTGGTTTATGGTGATATACAAATAGGTTCAGGAGTTGATTTTGTTGGAACCGGAGATGCCCAACTCTTTTTTGAAATTCACAATCTTTCCCTGAATCTGACATACAATGATTGCGATTTTACAAATACGGCATTTTTTGCTTACAATGATCAAACTACTGTTACAAATGGCGACTTTAATGGAAGCGCTATTTATGGGTTTAATGGCAACTTTTTGATCAGTACAAGCAGTTTTATTTCTTCAAGGATTAAAATTGCCAATGCTTCGACAAATGACAGGTTGGTAAGCATAGATAATTATTGTAATTTCAGTGAGCTTTCCACTCATCCAGCTATTGAAATAGATAATTATCCCAATTTCAGGATCAAAAACTGTTCAATTACAAGTTGTGCAAGTGGAATATCTTTATACAACTGTGGATACGGGAAAAAAGACCAGTTTATACACAACAACGTAATCGCTGATAATTCAGGGCATGGTGTAAGTGTTTACAGGTCATATGTGGACTTTTTGCACAATACCATTGAGTTCAACAGCACAGGAATAAAACTATTTGACAATACCAGTTCTCATGTTGAAGGTGACCATGAGATTGTTACTCAAAAATTTAGAAATAATTCAGGTAATCAAATACTTGCTTCCAGGGGGAGTTATCCACAATACCTTCATTGGAATTTAATTCAGGATGATAATAATCCACCAGGTGACCAACCAATGGTAAAGTATACAGGCGCAGAACAATTGTTGAATGCGCAATACAACTGTTGGGGGTATTATTTTGATCCTGAGGATGATCTTTACCCGGCTGGCGATTATATCTGGGAACCGGATTGGGATTGTATGAGCGGTAGCGGTGATGGAGAAAGTTCAGCTGCTGAAAACCTATACCTTGAAGCAAGGGAAAAAATTGAGATTGAAGATTATGCAGGAGCACAGACTGATTTCCAGCAAATCGTATTACTGTACCCCACAACAAAATACGCACAGGCAGCCCTGAAAGAAATATTTTCACTTGAGGAATTTGTTGCAAATGATTATTCTGAACTAAAGACATATTTCGGTACTGACCCGAATATTTCAGCCAGTCTGGAATTATCTAAACTTGCTGATTTCCTGACAAACTTCTGTGAAATAAAACTGGAAAACTGGCCAACGGCAATAGCATGGTTTGAAAACGTAATTCAAAATCCCGAGTCAATAGAAGATTCAATATTTGCTATCATTGATCTGGGATATACATATTTCCTTATGGAAAATGGTGGATTAAAGTCAGCCTTTGCTGGCAGTTTAACAGAATATATTCCACAATCGGTCAATCAATTTGAAGATACAAGGGATTATTTACTTTCTCTATTGCCGGGAGATGAAAGAAGTAAATCATTGCAGGAAAGCTTATTAACTCTAAAAGCAGGAGAGTTGTTACAAAATATTCCAAATCCGTTTACCGGATCAACCCAAATATGGTACAAACTAGAAAATGAAGGATTAGTACAATTAACAATCTACAGCAATACCGGACAACGTATCAGATTAATTGATGAGGGCAAAAAAGCTGAAGGACTACATCATATTGACTTTGATGCAAGCGGACTTACAATTGGAACTTACTATTATTCAATAAGCATAAACGGTCAGACAACAGATTCAAAGAAAATGACAATTATGAAATAGAATCCCAATCCTTCGCAGCTATACACATCCCGCCTTCGCAGTAGGCCAACGCCTAACCAAAAAGGCGGGATGAGTATATCTGCCCCAACCCTGAAAAGACATGAACGCCCAGTTGCTAACAAAGGCTAATAGTGCATACCGCTATTCGTACCATCAAGACAAATAATTTGTACCTTTGAGCATCGTATTAATCAACAAAAAATTATAGTAAAAAATGCGGCACGCACCATAGCCAAGTACGTTAGCAACAAGTGTAAAAAGACAGACGAGCAGACAGATACGATATTGACAAAATTAAAATAAGAAAGGATTTAGCTTTTTGACAGGACAGTGCAAATTTGATGGAAATTTATTTTGTTTTTTCTTCCCCCCGCAAAAAAAGAAGAAGAAACCCCACCCACATTGCAGCACATTTGCAAGCCCCACGAGCCGACGCTCAAAACCAAAGCTTGCAAAAGAGCTGCAATTTTGCTTACGCACCCGTGCTAAATTGTTACTTTTGAACTTTAATTGACTTTTGATTAAAAATATAAATGAAAAACGAAAAACTGACAAGGAAAGAAATTATTGACAACCGCTTAAAACAAGCGGATTGGAATGTTACTGACCGAACTCAGGTAATTGAGGAATTTGATATTCATTTGACAGTTGTAGAAGAACCGACAACTCCTTACGCTGGACATCAATACAGCGACTATGTTTTATTGGGAAAGGACGGTAAACCGCTTGCAGTTGTTGAAGCAAAAAAAACTTCTGTTGATGCAGTACTTGGACGGGAACAAGCTAAACAATATTGCTACAACATAAAATCAACCCAAGGCGGAGATTTACCCTTTTGCTTTTACACTAATGGGCACGATATTTATTTTTGGGACTTAGACAATTATCCACCTAAAAAAGTTTACGGTTTTCCGACTCGTGACGACCTTGAACGCTATTCCTACATTCGCAAGGCAAGAAAACAATTAGCGGGTGAACTCATTAATACCAAAATTGCAGGACGCAATTATCAGATTGCTTCTATTCGTGCAGTAATGGAAGCAATTGAAAAACGGAAACGCAAATTCTTGTTGGTAATGGCGACAGGAACTGGCAAAACAAGAACTTGTATTGCTTTGGTTGATGCTCTTATGAGAGCTGGTTGGGCGGAAAGAGTATTGTTTTTGGTGGACAGAATCGCATTGCGTGACCAAACATTGGAAGCATTTAAAGAGCATTTACCCAACGAACCTCGCTGGCCAAAGCAAGGTGAAAAAGAAATTGCAACCGATAGAAGGATTTATGTTTCAACTTATCCGACTATGTTGAATGTAATTCGCAATGAAGAAAAATCGTTAAGTCCTCATTTCTTTGATTTGATTGTGGTGGACGAAAGCCATCGTAGTATTTACAACACTTATCAGGAAATTCTTGATTATTTCAATACGATTATCCTTGGCTTGACAGCAACACCAACAGATGTTATCGACCACAATACGTTTCAATTATTTGAGTGCGAAGATGGCGTTCCAACTTTTGCATATTCTTACGATGAAGCTGTAAATCATATTCCGCCATTCCTGAGCGATTTTCAAGTAATGAAAATCAAAACAAAGTTTCAAGATGAAGGAATAAGCAAGCGGACAATTTCACTGGAAGACCAACAAAAACTGATGTTGGAAGGAAAGGAAATTGAAGAAATCAATTACGAAGGAACAGAGATTGAAAAAAAGGTAATAAACAGAGGTACAAATGCTTTGATAGTCCGTGAATTTATGGAAGAAAGTATCAAAGATGCCAACGGAGTATTGCCGGGAAAAACTATTTTCTTTTGCATTTCAAAAGCACATGCAAGACGTGTTGAAGAAATATTCGATTCACTTTATCCCGAATACAAAGGCGAATTAGCCAAAGTATTGGTAAGCGAAGACCCAAGAGTTTACGGTAAGGGCGGGTTGCTCGACCAGTTTGTACACAACGATATGCCACGCATTGCAATTAGTGTGGATATGCTCGACACAGGCATTGATGTTCGTGAATTGGTGAATTTGGTTTTTGCAAAACCTGTTTATAGTTACACCAAATTTTGGCAGATGATAGGCAGAGGAACTCGTTTGCTCGAACCTGAAAAAATCAAACCTTGGTGCACACAAAAAGACAATTTCTTAATTCTCGATTGTTGGGACAATTTTGAATATTTCAAACTCAATCCTAGAGGCAAAGAACTAAAAGGGCAAATTCCTTTGCCAGTTCGATTATTTGGCGTACGATTAGAAAAAATTGAAGAAGCCCAAACACAAAGCAAATTTGAGATTGTAAACAAAGAAATTCAGAAAATCAGAAAACAAGTTGAAGCACTTCCGAAAAATTCGGTGGTTATCATGGAAGCCCGAAATGAACTGCAACGATTGGAAGATGAGAATTTCTGGAATAACCTGACATCCGACAAAATGGAATTTTTGGAAGCCGTTGTAAAACCTTTGCTTCGCACGGTTTCGGATGTTGATTTCAAAGCCATGCGATTTGAAAAAGACATTGTGGAAGTTTCATTAGCTCATTTGGCGGGAGAAACAGAAAAATTTGAAACTCTGAAAGAAAGTATCATTGAAGAAATTGGCGAACTGCCTTTGAGTATCAACATTGTGGCAAGAGAGCAGGAATTAATTCGTCAGGCACAAAGCAATCATTATTGGGCAACCATTGATGAAGACAAGTTTGAGGAATTGATTCAGAAACTTTCGCCTTTGATGAAGTTTCGTGAAGCTGTTATTCCTTTAGCTCCTGCTAAATTCAACTTAAAAGACATTGTTGCAGAAAAAGAATTTATTGAGTTTGGACCACAACATGAAGCATTAAGCGTAGCCAAATACCGTGAACTTGTAGAAAAGAAAATCAATGAATTGGTTTCAAGCAGTCCAATTTTACAAAAATTGAAACAAGGGCAAGAAATTACATCTGATGAAGCTGAACAATTAGCCGAAGAACTGCACAACGAGCATCCGCACATTACCATTGATTTGCTTCGCAAGGTTTACAACCACCGCAAAGCGGCATTGGTGCAATTTATCAAACACATATTAGGCATTGAGCAATTGGAAACCTTTGCCGAAACTGTCACCAAAGCATTTGATGATTTTATTTCAAAACATAGTTACCTTACCAGCCGACAACTTCAATTTCTTGACTTGCTCAAAAACTTTGTATTGGAAAAAGGCGATGTGAGCAAACGCAACCTGATTGAATCGCCCTTTACTATGCTTCATCCCGAAGGCATCCGAGGAATATTTAATCAAAAAGAGATTGACGAAATTTTAAGTTTAACTGAAAAAGTATTAGCAGCATGAGCAAACAAACTGATATTAAAATATTTGAGGACAAAAAGGTTAGAACGCTTTGGGATGCCGAAAATGAAAAATGGTATTTATCGATTGTTGATGTTATTGCAGTTTTAACTGACAGTCCTAATCCGCAGGTGTATTGGCGAGTATTAAAAAAGACATTAAAAGACGAGGGAAATGAAACCGTTACAAATTGTAACGCTTTGAAAATGCCAGCCTCTGACGGCAAAATGAGACTGACCGATGTGGCTGATACTGAACAGCTTTTTCGTCTTATTCAATCCATTCCATCACCCAAAGCAGAACCCTTTAAACAATGGCTGGCTCAGGTAGCCGCAGAGCGATTGGATGAAATGCAAGACCCTGAACTTTCTATCGATAGAGCTTTGGAACAGTACATGAAACTTGGTTATTCAGAAAACTGGATTAACCAACGCCTCAAAAGCATTGAGATACGAAAAGAATTAACAGACGAATGGAAAAAACGGGGATTGAAAGAAGGGGTTCAGTTTGCTACGCTTACTGATATTATTACCAAAGCATGGAGCGATAGAACCACCAAAGAATACAAAATTCTGAAAGGTTTGAAAAAGGAAAACCTGCGGGATAACATGACCAACACAGAACTGATTTTAAACATGCTTGCCGAAGCATCCACAAAAGACATATCAACCGCAACTAATCCGAAAGATTTTGAAGAAAGCAAGAAAGTAGCCAAACAGGGCGGTAATGTAGCAAAGGTTGCACGCAAAGAACTGGAAGCGAAAACAGGTAAAAATGTAGTTACCTCTCTAAATGCCAAAACTGCATTGCAATTAAATGAGGGTGACAAGAAAAAACCGAAAAACAAAAAGAATTAGATGTTACAAAACAACGCACAATTAAAATCGCTTATAGACAAGCTCTGGCAGAACTTTTGGGAAGGTGGCATTGCCAACCCTTTAACCGCCATTGAGCAAATTACCTATCTTATTTTCATGAAGCGTTTGGACGATTTAGAAGCCAAACGAGAGCGTGATGCAGAATTTACAGGTGAAAAATACCTTTCCCGATTTGCAGGAAAGTTCAACGTTCCGGGCAGTAACGAAAACATTGATAAAAACGAATTGCGTTGGAGTGTTTTCAAACACAAGCCAGCCGATGAAATGCTGTTGCATGTGCAAATGAAAGTGTTCCCATTTCTTAAGGATTTGAACGGTGAAACTTCGCCTTTCACCAAACACATGGCAAATGCCGTGTTTATAATGCCAAAAGCAAGTTTGCTTGTTTCTGCCATCAATATCGTAGAAGATATTTTCAAGGAAATTGAAAAAGATGCAACCGAAGGCGGACATGCCTTTCAGGACATTCAGGGCGATGTATATGAAATGCTGTTGAGTGAAATCGCTACTGCTGGTAAAAACGGTCAGTTCCGAACCCCTCGGCACATCATAAAACTCATGGCTGAACTGGTTGCTCCGCAATTGGGGCAACGCATTGCCGACCCAGCTTGCGGAACAGGTGGATTTTTACTTGGCTCGTATCAATACATTCTCACCGATTTAGTCCGTAAAAAAGACCCTGCCAAACTGAGCAAAGACGAAGACGGTTTTGAACGTGCTGCCATTAGTGCGGTTTTGACACAAAATGTAAAAACCATTCTCGACCAAAGTTTTGTAGGTTATGATATTGATACCACAATGGTGCGTCTGGGTTTAATGAACCTGATGATGCACGGTATTGACGAACCTAAAATTGACTACAAAGACACGCTGAGCAAAAGCTACAACGAAGACAGCCAGTTCGATGTAATTATGGCGAATCCGCCATTTACGGGGAATATCGACAAAGGCGATATTAACGAAGGGCTGAAACTACCTACCACCAAAACCGAACTGCTGTTTGTAGAACGCATTTTTAACATGCTGAAAATGGGCGGTACAGCCGCCGTCATTGTGCCGAGTGGTGTAATACAAAACAGCGGAAAGGCATTTGAAGCCCTGCGAAAACTGATAATTGAAAAAGCCGAGCTAAAAGCCGTAATAGCTGTACCCAGCGGAGCCTTTAAGCCATACGCAGGTGTAAGCACTGCAATTTTAGTTTTTACCAAAGGCGGTGAAACCAACAACGTGTGGTTTTACGATATGCAATCAGACGGCTATAGCTTAGACGATAAGCGAAACAAAATTGCGGAAAGCGATTTGCCCGACATTGTGCAACGCTACAAAGCCAAAGACGCCAAGAAAGACAGCGACCGAAAGCAGAAATATTTCATGGTGCCGAAAAAAGTAATTGTAGAAAACAACTACGACCTGAACCTGAGCACCTACAAAGAAGAAGTGTACGAAGAAGTAAGCTATGAAAAACCGAATGTGATTTTCGGTAAATTGGAAAGTCTTGAAGCCAATATTCAAAAAGGGTTGGCAGAATTAAAAGAGTTGATATGATGAAGTTTGAGAAACTTGGAAATATAGCAGACATCATTGCGGGTCAATCTCCGCCATCAAGCACTTATAATAGTGAAGGAAAAGGTATTCCATTTTTCCAAGGCAAAGCAGATTATGGAGAAAAGTATCCTTCCGTAAGATATTGGTGCACTGAGCCAACAAAAATTTCACTACCTAATGATATTTTGATTTCAATGAGAGCACCAGTTGGGCCTGTGAATATCAATATAGTTGAATCTTGCATTGGAAGAGGATTAAGTGCAATAAGGGTTAAGAATAATGTAAGTCGAGACTTCATATATTTTTGGTTAAAACAAAATCAGCATATAATCGCTGCAAAAGAAACTGGTTCAACCTTCAAGGCAATTACTCAAAAGATTTTGAATGAAATTGTTGTTCCATTTCCAAGCTATCCAGACCAACTCCACATAGCCAACCTCTTAAGCAAAGCCGAAACCCTCATAGCCCAACGCAAAGAAAGCATCCGCCTGCTGGATGAATTTTTGAAAAGCACGTTTTTGGAGATGTTTTATAATAATTCCGAAATTGAAAATTGGGATGAAGTAAAATTTGAGGAATTGGCAGAGAAGAAAAAGGCAAGCATGAGAAGTGGCCCATTTGGAAGCAGTTTGCTTCATGGCGAATTTACAGAAACTGGTGATGTTAAAGTGTTAGGAATTGATAATGTAGTATCAAATAGATTTACATGGAAAAGAAGCAGATGTATTACAAATGAAAAATTTAAAGAATTAAAAAGGTATCAAGTTTTCCCAAATGATGTTTTGATTTCGATAATGGCAACTCTTGGTAGAACAGCCGTTGTGCCAAATGATATTCCACTTTGTATTAACTCAAAACATTTAGCCGCAATTACATTGGATAAGAAAATTGCCAATCCATATTTTGTAGCGTATGCTTTTCATAGCCATCCACTTATTGTTAGACAAATGACAAATAATGTAAAAGGTGCAATTATGGACGGCTTGAACTTGACAATTATTCGTAAAATTAAAATGAAACTTCCACCTGTTGAACTTCAAAATATGTTTGGCGAAACATTTGAAAAATCAGAAGCCCTAAAAACTCAATACCAACAAAGCTTGCAGGAGTTGGAAAATTTGTATGGCAGTTTGAGCCAAAGGGCGTTTAAGGGGGAGTTGAGTAAAAAGAGGATAACTTAATGATGGCAGCGGAGCCAAATATTGAATACAAAACGTTATGAGTACTCCTATCCTAAAGAACCAAATAATTGATTGGCTTAAAAATCAACCATATTGGCTGCAATTTTCGGGCAACCAAATTCTGGAAGGTCAATCAATTGATGAAAATTTACTATTTAATACACTAATATACTTTAAGGAAGAAAACGGTTTGAAACCCGTTGAAAATGAACAAACGCCAGTTGTATTTAACGAAGTAGAAACAACAATTGCATCAACTACAAATGATATTGAGCTACAAGCAATAAAAGACATTGAAAATGTAAATGCTTTAATTTCTGGTCAAGAAATAGAAATAAACAAAAATTTGACTGTTATTTATGGCAATAATGGAACAGGCAAATCTGGTTACATTAGATTATTAAACAATGCTTTTTATAATTCAAGAGGCGATAAAAACATTTTAGCAAATGTATTTAACGAGTCTGCAAATGGTCAGCCCACATGTAAATTTGTTTTTACATCCAACGGCGGTACTTTCGAAAAATACTACCCATCTGATAAAAATTGCTTTGAATTTTCTCAATATTCGGTTTTCGACACCCAAAGCGTTAAAGTACATCTTGACAATGACAACCAATTAAACTTTACTCCAAGTGGTTTCGATTTCTTTGAGAAAATATTACAATTATTTGAGGAGCTTAAATCAAGGATTAACACTGAAATAAATTCTTTGAAAAAGCCAAATCCGTTCTTGATTCATTTTCAAAATGATAATGATATAAAGAAAGCTGTTGAAAGCTTTAACTCACAGACAGACATTGAAAAACTCAAAGCCTATGCAACTTTTTCAGAAGAAGATGCAGAAAAGCTTGAAGGTATTAAAAAGAAAATTTCAGAATTAAAAGCATTAAACATACAGGAAAAGATTTCCGCTTTTGAAAAACTTCAACGAGAATTAACCGATTTTA